>JBLNDL010000081.1:0-23567 GCA_050261575.1 Sphingomonadaceae bacterium
GCGGAAGTAGTAGCCCTCGTTGCGAACAACGGAACCGGAGTGCTGTTTCACTCGGTCCCCTCGGTTCTCCCAGTCCACTACCAACCACTCAAGCCCAGCCCACTTCTGGTAGCGACCGCCCTTGGCGTACGAAAACCACTTGCCCGACACCGGCTTACCGTCCTGCACAACACCGAAGTCGGCAACTTCCCAGAAACATCTGGTGAACCGCTCGTTGTCCGCAGTCGCCAGGCCCTGTTTGACCTCAGCTACATCACGCAGCCGATGATCACTCTGCAGCAACTCGAAGAACCTGGGCCGCAGCCAGTACACGAACGGCGTCTCCGGGATCGCCACGAAGTCGGACTGCCGCGGGGTGGACACCACCGAGGGGGCGTGGCCAGCGACGGCCTCCCCCAGCAGCCGCGCCTTCTCCGAGGCGGACTTCGGCCCGATCAGCCGGAAGCCGGCCAGACGGTGCTCGGGATCGGGTCGGGCGGCCTCCAGGGTGAACAGGGCGATGCTCACCACCTCGCCGCCGATCTCCTCGAAGGCCCGCGGCCCCAAATGGGCGATGGTCTCCAGGGAGGTCTCCCCCAGCACCCGCTTCCGAAGCCCCGCGAAGGAACGCAGGAACATCCAGGACTGCTGGGTCACCATCCCGAGCCGCCCGCGCCGGTGGCAGAACTCCATGCAGCGCAGGATGAAAGCTGCGTACAGGTCCCGCTTGCCCTCGGGGCACTCCCTCGCCAGGAACGCCTTGTACGCCGCGTCCAGCGAGCCGCTGCCCTGGTAGGGGGGGTTCGCCACCACCACGTCGTAGCGGCGGCCCAGCGCCTCCACCAGCCCGGCGCCCTTGGCCGCCTCCTGCCCGAACAGCCGCTGGCCCAGGTCCTCGCAGGTGGACTCGGCCTCGAACTGCTCACGTATCCCCCTCAGCAGGTCCCGCTTCCACTGCTCCCAGTGGGCGTCGTCCGCCTCCCAGTAACTCCCCTTCTCCCGCTGGCGCCGCCGCTTCACCACCTCGTCCACCGCTCTCTCAGGGTGAAGCAGCGAGCCGTAGCTGCGCACGTTCTTGAGACCCCTCCAGATGCCCCGCACCAGCTCCTCGACCTCGGTCTCCCCCTGGAAGCGGCGCATGTACCGGGCGGGCGGCTCGTCCCCTGGAAGCAGGGCGTCTGCGGCGATCAGGTTGAGGCGACGGGGCCGGAAGTCGGGTCCGGCCAGGTCGCAGCCCTTTATGTAGAGCGCCAGCGCCGCGATCTGTACCGCCCGCGCGTCTATGTCTATCCCGTGGAGGTTCCGCTCCAGGATCAACACCGGGATCTCCGACTCGCGCTCAAGCCCCTCCTCCCGATACATGTCCACCAACATGTCGAAGGCACGCACCAGGAAGTGGCCGCTTCCGCAGGCCGGGTCCATCAGGGTGATATCCCTGGCGCGCTTGGGCAACATCCAGGGTGGCGAATGCACGCCTTCACTTTGCCCCTCTCCCGAAGAGGGGGATGAGTCATGATTTCTCTGCTGATCGCTGATCGCTGATCGCTGCCCCCTGACGAAGTAGGGCCACCTGGACGGCAACTCGCTCTCGGGGTGCATCTGGACCCACAGCGCCCCCAGGGTGTTCTGGAGCAGGTAGTCCACCATGTACCGCTCGGTGTAGAGGCAGGTGGCGGCGGAGATCTCCCCCGGCTCCTCCAGCTTCGCCCCATTCCGGAGCCGGGCGTACACCTCGTCCTTCTCCTGGGCGTTGTAGTACTGGTAGACCCAGCCGAGGAACTCGTCCTGGGCGTAGCACTCTGCGGGGATCTCCGGGCTGTTCAGGGCGTCCATCACCCTCTGGAGGGTGGGGAGAAGGGGCAGCAGCGCCACGTACTCCGAATCCGGGTCGAACAGCACCCTTACCCGCCCCGAGAGGGCGGTCCACGCCCGGCGCAGGGTCTCGCGCCACACCTCTCGCGGATTGCTGGAGGGGGGCATCTCGTTCCGGACCCGCCAGTAGAGGGACGAGGCGCCCCTGGCGGGATCGACGCGGATCGCCTGCTCCGACTGCCCGTCCACCAGCAGCAGCCCCCGCTCCTCAAGGCAGCGCATGCCGAACACTCGGTTCAGGAAGGTGTGGGCGGACTCCCGGATGAAGTGGTCCAGGGCGTCGCGGTAGCCGACGTCCCCCTTCACCTCCTGCTCGATCACGGCGACCGCGGCCTCCCGCACCCGGACGTCCGCCGGGGACAACACCCGTCCCGCGGGCAGCGGCTGCACCCCGTTCTCCCGCACTCCCAGGGCGGCGAGCTGCTTGCGGTAGTCCTCCTCCAGCGCCGCGCGCAGCTCTAGGATCGTCCGGCTCAGCACCCGCCGAACCGGCTGAGGAATACCGCTATCTGGGAGAAACGAGATGGCTGCCATGGCAACCTCCGGTAGTGGAGACTCTGAACGCAGACGGAGCGCGAGGATTCACGTCTGCAACTTGCCAGTTGCTATTGACAATCAGCCAAGACTGGGTATACTCTCGGCTGTAGTACGTTTGTACTACAGGCTAGTGTTCATACAGTGCCCATGAGGGCGCAGAGAGCGGGAACTGCGTAGCGGGTCCCGCTCTTCTTCTATTTGGGTATGACTGCGAGGCCGGCACCTCGATAGTCCCCTGCCCTCCTACGGAACTTCGCCTCAACGATTCGATAGTCGTCCTTCACGGGCTTTCCCACCGCTGCCCGCGCAATCGGAGTGGCTACGAGGTCCGCTATCTGAAGCCCGGCGATGTTCTCACGTTTATGGCGAAACGTCAGCCCGGTCAATCGCTCGGCGAGTCGGGCCGGTCTCACGTACCTCGTGCCTTTGGTCAGAAAGAGCTGAAACGCCAAGTCGAGCTGTCTGTCGAACTGGGGGTTGCGGCTCTCCGCTATGATCTGTCCGCGCCCGTCGTTTTCCTGAAGGTAGTAGACAAACCGCTCTATCAGGCACTCCATCGACAAGACATACGGGTCAAATGCGAACTTCCCATACTGATCGAACAACCGTTGTTTCAGAATGACACATGCCAGGACCGTGAAGTCCAGGTTTGCGACCATGGCATTGGTCTCGTCATAGAACCGTTGTCGGAAACCTCTATCCTTCATCATTTCGAACCCACGTTGGTTCCTGGCGATATCTGCAGTGTGCAAGACAATATCGTGGCGCCCGAATAGCCGCAACTTGTACTGCCGCACCAGGGATTCCACAGTCCCATCATGCACCTCCTTGTCGAAAACGCATCCGGCCAGGGCAAACACAGGGAACTGCGGATCTATCTTGTCCAGGCTGTGATCTCCGGACTCGTCCAAGTACATCACACACACAGTCCGAAACCCGCCCCCATACGTCAGGATCAGTGTGGGCAATCACTAAGCACATATCCATAAGAAAGGCATGTTACTGGGGACACCCGCGAACGGCTCGCTCGCTACCGTCCGCCCCCGCCAGGCCGCAAACGCGCCACTGCCACGTTGTGCGTGCCCTGGACCCGCCTTCGGACCGGCGGACTCATGGATACATGCTTGGCTTGGCGGCTCGCTCTAGATCACTTGGATGACCTTGCCCTCCTGGATCATCGCCTTGAGCCGGGTCTTCTCGGCATCGAACAGTTCGTCCACCTGCTCGACGGTCTCGAACCGCTTCCCCTGGAATGCCTGAGCCGGGCTCCAGGTGGCGGTTCTCGCCTCCTCCCCCTTCTTTCGCTCCTGCTCCGCATACAGGCTGATCACCATCCCCCTGGCGGCGCTGAGTTGGCTCTCCAGCGCGGCCAGCGCGGCCTGGAGGTGGGGAATGGAGTACTGGGCGTTGGCGTTGAGTAGCTGCTGTTCGTCCCTCAGTTCGGGCACGTCCACGGGATGGAGCGACTTGCCCTCCGCCAGGTACCTCGCCCGAACCGCAGCCTGGTCGCTCAGCCCCAGAGCCGAGTACTCGGGCATCCCGACGACCGCATCGTGGGCGGAGCGGGTACGCTGGGACAGTTCCTTCCGCAACGGCTGGTACACCCCCCGAAACGCGTCGATCACCCGTTGGCGATAGCCCTGGAAGCCGCCGTCCCACTCCTCCAGCACCCGCCGCTGCTGCTTCAGGGCGGCCATCTCATCCCGAGCCTCCTGGACCTTGGTGCCCCATACGGGATCATCGGCAAGGCCGGCCTGAAGCGCGGCCTCGAGCAGTCGCTGGGAGCGGCGGTACCTGGCGAAGCCGCCCTGCTTCTCGAACTGCTCCAGCCGCTCGAGGTTCGCTACGCCTTCTTTCATCGATTGGGCCTCCGCCAGCAGAGCCCGGACTACCTTCGCCCTGGAGCCCGCCGACTCCACCTGCTCGATGCTGATCTTGAGCTGGTCGTAGCTTTCGGGCAGGGGCAGCTCGGATTCCCTCGCCTTCTCCAGGATCGAAAGCCGCTTGCCCAGGTCGGAGCAGAGCAGCAGAGTCGCCTCCTTCAGAGCCACCTCGCCGCCATCTACGGGGGGACGTCCCAGATCCGTCAGCAACGTCCTGGCCGCGGTGGACTCGTCGGGGGAGAGGGCCTCCTCCTCCACATCCAGCCGAACCGTCTTGAAAGCCTGGGTCCCGAACAGCGCCCTGGCAGCGGGATCCCTGGGATTGTCGTATCTCTTGCCCGCCCTATCGCTCGCCGATAGCTTGCCGTCCACGAACATCGCCGCGGCGACGTAGCGAACCAGGTCCGGCTGCCAGCCGAAGGGGGGCTTGGCGAAGCTGTCGGCCAGATCCTGCCCGGAGTTCTTCGAGGTCGCCTTGAGATATCCAGCGATTGCCTCCACCAGGACGTGGTTCCCGTGGATCCGCCCATCGGCATCGAACAGGCTCAGTTGCGGGTCCAACCCCGGCCTGCCGGAGGGGGCAACGGTGAACAGCTTGTCGACATTCTCCGCCCTGAACTGCCGGTCGCCATCGATGAAGCGGTAGTACTTGGCGTCGATCCGGCCCCTCAGTGCCGTCTCCACCCTGGCACGTGTGCCGCCGTTCAGCCCGGCCAGGTCTACCCGGTCTCCGGCGTAGAAGAGGGTCCCAGATCGGAATGCAGCCTCCACCTCCAACTCGGCGTCGCGCCAGAGTTGCGCGGCCTCCGCTTCCAGCTTCTCAGCCTCCCGCTTGGTCCGGTCGGTGGCAACCCTGGTGAACTCCTCGTCCGCAGCCAGCCGCCCAATTGCCATCGCCCGCCTCAACTGTTCTTCCAGTCGCTGGGAGAGACCCACAACCCAGTGGACCACCGGCTCCTCCAGGTAGAGGAAGCTCTCCTCGGCAATCTTCTTGGAGGCGGAGGTGCCCGCGAAGGAAACCCGCAGCTTGACGGGGGCATGCTCGTTCTTGAGAGGCACATCGTTCAGGAAGACGCCGAAGTCGAAGGCGGTGTTGCTCTTGCCGTGGGTGATCCGCCCGTTGAACAGCCCCAGGAGCCGCCGGGAGTAGAGGACGGTCACCTCCTGCCGGACCTCGGTGGCCTTCAGCTCATCCGCGATCCGCCGCACGATCTTCTCGACCGTGACCTCATCCTGGGTCAGAAACTTCCACTGCCCCGTGGCAACCTCCTGCCGAACGAAGTTCCTGGCGGCGAGGGCGGAGAGGGTGCTCGACACCTGAGACTCCAGTTCCAGGACATCGGCGTCCAGCCGGTTCACCAACAGCCGGGCCAGGTTGCGCTCGGTACGGGGGATCCGGGGGCTCTTGTCGATCAGCCAAAGGGTCTTCAGCAGCCTGGAGGGCAGGATGGGGGTCCCCGTCACGTCCCGGTCGGCGGAGTAGATGTACTCAAGACCGTGGCTGCCCAGATACTGCTCGTCGGCGAACTCGTTGTCGCGGTTGGCGGAGTCGAAGATCCTATCCCAGCTAACCACCTCCCCCAGGCTCGCATCGGCCAGCTCGCGGGTCGCGTCGAACACCACCCTGATCATGGAGCGGGCGCCGGAACTGACCTTGACCCCGCGCATGCCGCTGAAGATGTCCGCCGCCGCGGTGATCTGGTATGGGAGGAATGGGTAGTCGGCCACGAAGCGGTCCCTATCCGGTTTCGGGTAGTTCGCTCCCAACTCTATGCCCGGGGGCTCGGCGATATCGCGCAGCATGGCCTGCCGCGAGGTCCACAGGTCCACCAGGGCATTGTGGGCGGTGGGGCGCTTGCGAAGGACTCGGTCCTCGATGACTGTGCCAACCTCGCTGGACTCCAGGTGCACGTTGATCTTGAAGCGCGCCTCCAACCTCTGGAGAAGCTCTCGGTCGGCAGTAGTGTTCTGCACCACCGCCGAGAGCTTCTCCTGGGAGGTCACGATCAGCCAGATCCGGCCCTGACCTCGGGCGCACAGCACCTCTACGAGGGAGCGAAGCTGCTCTATCCGCTTCAGATCCTTGCTGGCCCAGGCACCCACCTCGTCGGCCACGAAGAGCAGACGCTTCGGCCTCTTCCCTCCCTCTGCCTTCTGCTGGGCGTCCAGCCACCTGAGCAGCCGGTCCACGACACCCTCGATGGTGAGGTGGGAGGCGATCTGCTCCATGGAGATCCGCAGGCTCTCCACCGCCAGTTGAGGGGTGGAGAAGCGGTGGGGCAACAGCTCGGCCAGGCATTCGGCAAACAGGGCGCTGGAAGACGCCAGGCTCTTGTCCTCCTGCCAGGACACTCCGGATCTCTGTTCGTACAGGGCTAGGAACTGATCGTACTTTCCTGCGGCCTGTAGCTCCAACTCCAACTCGGCGAAGGCCACCACTTCGGAGAGCCCCAGCGACCCGTAGAAGGCTCGCAGGAAGGTGAGCCCCACGTTCCGGTCGGCGGCGCCTGAATGGAAGGCGGTGATGTCGAAGGTGACCAGGTGGCAGATCAACCGGTAGTTGGCCGCTTGTTGGAGAACCTCCCTCAGCCGGTTGTCGGAGGGCCGGTTGCCGTGCAGGAGGGAGCCGAAGAGCGTGCGGGCGCTCTCCTCTCCCACTGGGGTGTCGGCCAGCAGGTGTCCCGCCAGCTTCGCGAAATGGCTCTTGCCGGAGCCGAAGAAGCCCGACACCCAAATTCCCACATGGTCGCTGCTGCCACCGCTAGGTCGCGCCGAGTCGACCACCGCCTCGAGCACGTCCCCCATCTCCTCGGCGAGCCTGTCCGTGAGGACGTACTCCCGGATATCCGTGCGCAGCTTCGCCGTCTCGTACACCCTGACGACGCTCTGGGGCTCGTCGGAGAGCTCTCGCTCGATGCACTCGCGGATCTTCATGGCTGCCTCCACCCCTGGTGACTGAGATAGGCTGCTAGATGCGTGGAACCCGATAGTTGGTATCGGCCCTAAGGCCGAGCAGGTTCAGGTAACGGTCGTCCCCATCCCCGGGGAAGGCAAGGACGCAGGGAGAGGGAACGTTGCCGTAGAGGTCGTTGGTTATCGCGGAGTAGGAGACGGCGGTACCCAGTGATCCGGTGTTGACCAGGAGCCGGCAGACGTACGGTGGGTTCAGGGGAGTCGAGATCAGCCGGGTCAGGTATCGCCCGCCGATCACCCCCAGATCGTGCAGGAGGCTGGAAGTGCTCTTCCTCTCGAGGTCGGCCAGCCGGTCTGCAAAGCCCTTTCGCCGCTGGATCTCCTTTAGGAAGCCCTGTCCCACATCCTCCAGCACCACCGGCCAGCCCGCCTGTTCGCAGCTCTCCACGAAGGCGGGAAACCGCGAGAGCATCTGTGCCTCCCACTCGGGGGGGTAGACGAAGACCCAGATGTCGGGCCTTCCCCGCCCCTCACCCCACTCTCTGACCTTCTGACGCAAGGCGTCGAAGCCGGCTTCGATGGAACGCCTCATGGGGCCGGCACCTCCAATCTGGGCAACTGCAACTCCACCACTTCGGCCTGCATGCGGAACCGGAGGGCGCCCTCCCTGGCCGCGGCGCGGAGCAGATCCGCCACCTGCTCGCCCCCCATCCCCAACAGCCGAAACCACCGCGACTCCAGGGTTTGCCTGGGGGTGAGCCCTTCGAGCAGAGCGAAGCGACTGGCCAGCAGGGCGAAGGGCGTGCCCGGCCTCGGTCGCACCGTGCGTCTGGTGATGGAACCGCGCAGCACGCCACAGTCCTTCAGCGCAGCCAGCAGGTGCTGCCGAACGCTCACCACGGTCTCTGGCGACCAACTCACGCCCTCGGTTCTCAGGCAGCGTTCCACTGTCCGCTGGACCTCATCCGAGGACACCACGGTGCCATCCCGAGTCAGGAGAGGGCTGATCGACTCCAGAGTTACGTCCCTGAACAACCGATCGGTGCGAGCCATCATCAGCAGGCAGAGCAATCCCCGTTCGGAGGGACTAGAGGTGGAAGCCATGGCCGACAGGAAGGCCGCACTCTCGGGGATCGAGCAGTCGAGGATGTACCGTAGTCGAAGTTGCTGCCACAGCTTCTGTCTGGAGGCCGCGGACCGCTTCCCGGCGACGTTCTGGTCGAGCACCAGACGGCGAAACTCCTCGACGGAGGCATGGGGAGGCGCCGCTGCCAGCACGGACTCGAGGTCGGCGCGTCTTGATGCAGCAGCGGCAAGTCGGGCGGTCAGAGGTTGGGATTCGGGAGCCTCGAGACTGCCTCCCGCTTTCTTGGTGAGGACGGGTTCCGCCCGCTTCTTTCGATCGTGGTTCGACACAGTACGCATCTCCAGAGGGCACCAACCCGGGTTCTATTCTGTTCTCTCGACGCTTTGACCTGGAATGGCTGACCGGATGAGCGACCTGGGGGAAGGGACGGTGCCTCGTAGACTCGAGTGTAGGGTCCGCGGTTGTTGGTGAGCGAAGACCCGGCCTGATTGTAGCAGAAGGTGGCGCTCGGTGACAGGCGGGCTGTGGGGCGAAACTGGGATTGAAGGTCAAGTTCGCGAAGATCGAAGCCGCCCGAAGCCCGCCTCAGCCGGACGGGGCGTCGTCTGCAAGAGCCTCCAAGGGCTCCAAGACCCCGCGAAGATCAGGTCTTACCTCAAGCAGGAAAACGCAACGCCCTCGCGGGGGCGCGGGGGCGTACTGCTGCCTGAGGGGGCGCTGGCCTCTACCCCTTCTTCATCTTGCGCTCGAGGGCGTTCACGAGTTGCGAAAGGGGCAGAGTCATGATCAAGTAGATCAGCGACACGTAGCCGAAGACCTCGATCGAGCGCAGCGTCCGCCCGTTGATCTCGCGTCCCACGCGCATCAAGTCGCTGATGCCGATGATGGCGACCAGAGAAGAGTCCTTGAGGAGGGCGATGAACTCGTTGCCCAGCGGTGGCAGGCAGAAGCGGAACGCCTGCGGGACGATAACGTGAGCCATCGACTGGCTGTACGACAAACCCAACGAGCGAGCGGCCTCCATCTGCCCTTTGGAGATGGACTGGATGCCGGCGCGGAAGATCTCGGCGTTGTAGGCAGACGAGTTGAGGCTCAGAGCGATCAGACCCGACATGAACTCCGGAATATTGATGCCCAGGCTGCCCAACCCGAAGTAGATCATGAAGATCTGCGCCAAGAGCGGGGTGCCACGCATGAACTCGATGTAGGCTGTCGTGGGGGCGGAGAGAAGCGGATTCTTCGAGATCCTCAGCAGGGCGAGGACGAGTCCGAGCACCACACCGGCGACGATTGCGTAGACGGTGAGCTGGATCGTGATCCAGGCGCCGGCAATGAGCTGCGGGAGTATGGACTGCAGAAACACCAGATCGATGGGCAACCTAGTAGCCCCCTACCCACGTGAGAATCGCTCGGCCGCCAGCCAGGCCCGAACCCTGCTCAGGACGCCGGCCACCATCGGCAGTTGCACGGCGAGGGAACAAGGGGCCGAAGCCCCTTGTCCCCCCTGAGCCGTGACCATCGTCGGGCCAAAGCAGTACGGCATTGGCCGAGGAGGCTGAACCGTCTACATCCCCCACTTCTGGAGGATCTTGTCGTAGGTACCGTCCTTCTTCGCGGCAGCCACGAAGTCGTCGAACGCCTTGACCAGATCATCGGCGCCCTTCTGGAACGCAGCGCCGATGTTCTCGGAGGTGAAGGGCTTCCGGTCGGCCACCTTGACCTTGGGGTGGGTCTTCACGAAGTCGAGGGCCACCATGGCATCGATGACGCCCGCGTCGACCTTTCCTTGCTCCACCGCCAGCATCGTCTCGGCGCCACCGTCGAACTTGCGAATCTCCAGTCCGCCGATCTTCTCGGCCGCTTCCTGGCCGGTGGTGTCGATCTGCACCGCCACGACCTTGCCCTTCAGATCGTCGGGGCCCTTGATGGTCGTGTTATCCGCCGGTACGACGATCATCTGCCCGGCCGCATAGTACGGCTGCGAGAAGGCCATCTCCTTCTTGCGCTCCTCGGTGATGGTGACGCTGGACATTATGGCGTCACCCTTGCCCTGCTTGAGGCCGACGAAGATGCCGTCCCAGTTGATGTTCTGGATCTCGAGCTTGACGCCGAGCGACTTGGCGAACGCCTCCGCCATGTCCACGTCGAACCCGACGATCGTGCCCGCCTCGTCCTTGAACTCCATCGGCCGGAAGGTGGCATCCATCAACACGACAATCTTGCCAGCCTTCTTGATGCGGTCGATGTTCGGACCGCTGGCGGCGGCCGCGGCCGGGGCCGGGGTTGCCGCTGCGGGGCTCGTGGCGACAGGCGCCGCGGCCTTGGTCGCCGCGGGCGAAGCCGCCGGTGCCGACGTCGCCGCCGGCTTGGTCGGCGTCGGGGCAGCCGCCTGCTGCTGGCACGCGGCCATCAGGGATAGCGCGACGACCAGAACCGGTAGCAGGTAGTACCGCTGTGCTTTACGCAATCCTCCACTCCTCTCTACAGTGATGCGCTGGGCGCCCTCAAAGCCTGTCGCTCAGCTTCTGTCGTATGGATCACGTGGGCAGGTACCTCTGGAGAGAGTGCGCGTTCCCCAACCGGAGAAGCTGACTCGAACTGGAGATACCTGTCTAGTGCTTGAGCACCTTGCTCAGGAACTGTTGCGTCCGCGCTTCCCGCGGACAGGAGAAGAACGCGTCGGGATCGTTCTCTTCGACGATGAGGCCGTCGTCCATGAAGACGACGCGGTCGGCCACCTCGCGAGCGAAGCCCATCTCGTGGGTGACGATCATCATCGTCATTCCGTCGCGTGCCAGATCGCGCATGACGTCCAGCACTTCCTTGATCATCTCGGGGTCCAAAGCGGAGGTGGGTTCGTCGAAGAGCATCAGCTTCGGGTTCATCGCCAAGGCGCGGGCGATGGCCACACGCTGCTGCTGGCCACCGGAGAGCTGGGTCGGATAAGCGTTCGCCTTGTCGGGGATGCCAACGCGCTTCAGCAAGCGCATCGCGGTCTCCTGCGCCTCCTCTTTCGAGACTTTGCGCACCTTGATCGGCGCGAGGGTGATGTTGTCTATCACCGAGAGGTGCGGGAAGAGGTTGAACTGCTGGAAGACCATGCCGATTTCCCGACGCAGGGCGTTCACGTCGACGTGGCGTGCCCCAACCTCGACCCCGTCCACCACCACCCGGCCACTGGTCACGGACTCGAGATGATTGATGCACCGAAGCAGCGTGCTCTTGCCAGAGCCGCTTGGCCCGCACACCACCACCACCTCTCGCTCCTGAATCGAGAGATTCACACCCTTCAACACGTGGAGGCGGTTGAACCACTTCTGAACGTCGATGATGTCTATGAAAGCCAGTTCGCTGCCCTCGCTTGCCAGTGCAACAGGTGGAGACGTGGAGAGACTCGGGCACGGTTCCTGGGCCCCGAACCCAAGCCGCGGTATTATAGTCGGGCCCGTCTCACCCTGTCAACGAAAGCGAAGCTGCCAACATTGTTCCATCCCGCCCCGCGACGTAGTACAATAGATGCCCGCAAGTGTCTTGTCCCCGCCCGTTCTTTCCAAGACGATGCTCGGCAGCATGGGAGCCCTGCGCCCTAGGGCCGGCGGGCGTCACGAGCAGGCAGCCCGATCTCCACACCCGGCACCGGTTTCCCTGTTCTTCGGTTATCATTATGGAAAGCTGTGCTCGTGGCCCCGGTCAGAAGGCCGACCACCCTGGGGTCGCAGACCCAGCGCGGGACCGCAAGAGCGCCAGTCCTTAAGGAGGTAGCCAGTCGACGATGACGGCCGAAAACGTCCACGTCTATTGCGGGCACGCGCTGCTGGGGCACAAGCTGGCCCTGCTGCGCGATAGACGCACCCCGCCCGCCAGATTCAGCCAGCTTCTCAAAGAGATCTCTCTCATGCTCATCTCCCACGCGACCGCCGATCTGCCGACGCGCGAGGTGCCGGTGGTCACCCCAGTCGGATTGACCACCCAACGGGTGCTCGACAAGCGAGTGGGCTTCGCACCCATCCTGCGTGCCGGCGCGGGGATGATCCCGGCCGCCCAGGAGCTGCTCCCCGGCGCCCCGATCTGGTACCTGGGCCTCTACCGCGATGAGGAGACGCTCCGGCCAGTTCGCTACTACGACAAGCTTCAGAGCTATCCCCCCGTGGATATCGCCTTCATCCTCGATCCCATGCTGGCCACCGGGGGCTCGGCGGTCCTCGCCGCGACCCGCCTCAAGCAGAAGGGCGTCAAGAAGGTGAGCTTCGTCGGCCTGATCGCGGCGCCGGATGGGTTGGAGTGCCTCCACCGCGAGCATCCGGACGTCGAGGTGCATGTCGCCGCCGTGGACGAGGGTCTCAACGAGCACGCCTACATAGTGCCCGGCCTCGGAGATGCCGGCGACCGTCAAAACGCAACCGGCGCCAACGACCCGACGGGTGATCCCTTCGTGCCCGAGGAGATTCCGGCCGAGCTTCGCGGCCAGGCCAAACTGCTGTAGCTACACCGCTCTCGGGCAGCCGGGTGGCGTTGCGCCAGGATGGAGCATGCCGCGCCAGGCAGCCCGCGACGGCCCAGAGTGGCACTTCGCCACGCCGTCCGGGCGGCAGTATTGGGGGTGAACCCACCGCCGCAGCGGCCTGAGCGGGGGCGGGAGTAGCTTCACTAACTGAAAGAAAAGAGGGGGCGCATGGTAAGCAAGGCAAACAACGACGTGGTCTTCCCCGAGCAGTCGCTGCCGACAGGGCGGACGATTGGGCTCGGCTTCCAGCACGTCATCGCGATGTTCGGTGCCACGGTCCTCGCACCGGTCCTGATGGGCTTCGATCCAAACCTCGCGGTCTTCTTCTCCGGCATCGGCACGTTCATCTTCTTGCTGATCGTCCGCGGGCGAATCCCCAGCTACCTCGGTAGCTCCTTCGCCTTCATCGGCCCCGTGCTCGCGGCCAAGAGCCACGGCGGGGTTCCCGCCGCCCTCGGCGGCATCGCCGCCGCCTCGGTCGTCTACTTCATCATCGGCATGCTGGTAAAGACACGGACGGGGACCCGAGCTATCCAGATCCTGATGCCGCCGCCGGTCACCGCGGCCGTGGTGGCGGTCATCGGCATCGGTCTTGCACCGGTTGCCTGGGGCAGTGCCTCCAAGGATTGGACTCTCGCCCTCATCACCCTGGCCGTGGCCATCTTCGTCGCGGTGGCAACCCGAGGCTTCACCAAGCTGATCCCCATCCTCATCGCCGTGGTCGTCGGCTACCTGGCTGCAGCGCTGATGGGCAAGGTGGACTTCAGCGGCGTCGCCGCGGCTGCCTGGTTCGGCCTTCCCAGCTTCGTCACCCCGACCATCAGCCTCGAGGCCGTCTCTCTCATCGTCCCGGTCGTCGTGATGCTGGTCGCGGAGAACATCGGCCACGTCAAGGCGGTCTCGGCCTACATGGATCGCGACCTCACGCCCGAGATCGGCAACGCCTTCATCGGAGATGCAGTCGGCACCTTCGTCTCGGCACTCGGCGGCGGCACCGGCCAGACCACCTACGCCGAAAACATCGGCGTCATGTCGATCACCAAGGTCTACTCGATCCGGCCGCTCCAGGTCGCGGCGGCCACAGCCATCTTCCTGGGGCTGGTCCCCAAGTTCGGCGCCCTCATCCTCTCCATCCCCACGCCGGTGATGGGCGGCATCTCCCTGGTCCTCTTCGGGATGATCGCAGGCGCCAGCACCAAGGTGATCTCCTCGGCCACCGAGGATTGGGGTAGCCTGGAAAACTTCGGCGTGTACGGCATCTCCATCGCCGTGTGCGCAGCGCTCGTCGGCGTGTTCGGCGCGAACGGCGCCCTCAACGAGGCGCTCAAGCCTGCGACCCCGCTGCCCACGACGGTTCAGATCGGCTTCGTCCAGTTGGATGCCATCGGTGCCGCGACCTTCTTCGCGGTGCTGCTCAACCTGGCCATCGTCCTGGTAAAGAAGCTGAGTCCCCTCGCCGATCGGTCGATCGGCCGGAGCCAAACGGATGGCCAGCCTCAACCATTGACGGCAGTGGAATCATGAGTCTATGATCCTCCTGTAAAGGTTGGGGAGCGCAGGCCCAAGAGGGTGAGGATGCGCCATGGAAGTGCCCAAGCCCGAGCAGTTCGGCCTTACCTTGGAGCGGATCCACCAGGTGGAAGACCGGCTGTGGCGGCTGCGGCTGGTGGCCGCCATCGCCATCGGGTTGGCGGCTGGCTTGCTGGGCCTCTATCTGCTGCATGGCTTCCTCCTCTCCAAGGGCTCCAGAGATATCGTGTTCGATACGCTCATGGTCGCGCTCCCCATTTCCATCTTCGTCGGCGCGGCCGGCGGCATGGCGTCCTTCATCCTGCTACTGAGCCTCCCCGTATCCTTAGGTGAGGATCACGCGAGGTTGCGCCGGTACCAGGCGGCGGTGGCCCAGGTCAGAAGGCAGCTTCGTAAGGCGTACCACGATCATTGGGCCGGTATGGGGGAGAAGCGGCTGCGCCGCGAGGTCGGGGAGCTGTACCGCCGCCTGGGCTACGAGCTGCTGCCAGTCCCAAAGGGCAAGGCAGAATCGGCGGATCTCGTCCTCAGGAAAGAAGGCACCACGGTGCTGGTCAACTGCCGGCCCCGAGAGGCTCCGGTGGACTGGCAACAGGTGCGTGCCGTCGCCGAGGCGCGAGAGCGCCTCAAGGTGGACCATGCCCTGGTAATCTCGATCCCCGGCTTCACCGCCAGAGCCAAGCGCTTCGCCGCCAACAGACCGCTCGGCCTCCTATCGCTGCGAGAACTGGTCAACATGCAACTCCACCTGGAGGATCAGGAGGGGGCGAAGACAGAAGCCCTCTCCCCCTCCGAAGAGCAGCCACCCCGGCAGCTCTAGAACACCGGTCGCTCGATCACCGTCCACGCCACGAAGTATGCGGCCACCACCACGGCCCAGATCAGGTTGATGGCTATCGCCCACCACTCGATCCTGATGTTCTTCGGCAGGATCGTGTAGTTCAGCCACACCAGCATCACCGTGAGCCACGCGTGGACCAGGTTTCCAAGCCAGTTGGTGGCCACCCAGATCAGGTAGGGGGTCGCCTGCCAGACCGCCCACATTCCCACCAGGGTTATGAAACCCAGCGCCGCGAAGTACCAGGTACGGTACCCCAGCCTGCGCCAGCTCTCTGGCGCCTCCAACTGGACCGCCTCCGACAGCATTCGAGCGATGCCGTCGTTCACCGAGAACTGGGAGTCGAACAGGGCAAAGACCAGCACCAGGGCGAACAGAGTGAAGCCGATCTGCCCGTAAGCCGACCCGAAGACCTCAGCCAGCACGACCGCTATCCTCGCCCCCGTCGGGACCTGCATGTTGTAGATGACGGCGGCCGAGTAGCCGGCCAGGCTGGCGAAGTAGGTGAACAGGATGCCGCCTATCACTATGAAGAACAGCAGCAGGTTGGTCATGTTCAACCGCATCCAGCCCTGGAATCGCCTGAGCTGGATGGGGTCCTCAGTATCGAACATCAGCCCAATCTGCCGTATGTCCTCCTCCTTCGTGACGAGGCCGGTCAGCTTTCCCATGTGGGCGCCCATGCCCATGCCCTTCTCGCGGATCCAGTAGGTCTGCCAGAAGTTCCAGAACCCGCCCGCCGGCTGGTTGAAGAACGGGCCCACGATGGCGAAGGTGATGCCAGCGGGGATGACGCCGAAGGCGAACCAGCCTGAGGTGACTGTGGCGACTGCCTCCGGCCTGGTCATGGCGATGGTCATGAAAACCATGCCGAAGTTGGCCACCACGAAGGCTGCGTACATCAGCCACTCGAGGGTGTTGTACACGTACTTGCTGGCGGCGAACAGGATGAACACCAGGCCGATGCCCACCATGCCGTAGATCTCCGGCTGGCCCCCCACCAGGAAGGCCAAGCCCGCCATCGCGCCACCTATCCACGCGGGCCACCCCTGCTGGACCAGGCAGAAGAGCGCAGCGAAGGGCCCCCAGAACTTGGCGGGTGGCAGGCGGGTGAAGCCTTGCAGAACCGTCTCGCCTGTCGCCATCGTGTAGCGGCCGATCTCCCGATTCATGAAGATCTGGAAGAAGCAGGAGACGATGTACAGCCAGAAGATGCCGGCAAACCTCTGGGCGGCAGCGTAGCCGGCGTTGTATGCCTCGAAGCCGCCCACCGAGAGGGCACCCAGGATGACCGCAGGGCCGGCCCACTGGAGAAGACCCTTCAGGCCCAGTTGCGGCGGCTCCGGCAACTCGCGCAACTCCCACGCGGGCTTGATGGTTCCGCCAGGGACCTTGCCCGGGATCGGTCCACGTAACACCCCTTCTGCCATGGGAAAAGCCTCCCTCCACACCGATGCCACTACCAAGCGAACGACCAATGGAGCTATTCCCGGTGGTACGTGCACGGTTGTGGAGGGGGCCTGGGAGGGGGGCGGGCGCGTTGGGACTGATATGCGGGCGCGCCCAGCCACCGGGGCACCACCGGCTCCAGGCCACGCACCCCAGCCAATTGCACCCTTAGAAGGGGGCTCCGCATCTCCACCAATGGCTGGCTCCTGCTCAGAGCGGGCACTCCCGCCAGGCCTCAACGATTGCGCCGAGAACCCGAGCACCACAGTGGAAGCAGATGGTTTCAGACCGGAGTACTACATCTTGGTAAGAGCGCTACAGCATGCAATAGCGTTGTCCGTAGACAAACATTCTGCAAGAAAAGGACCATCACCATCGTACTCTGGCGAATGCCGTAGAGGTGTTGGAGCACGGCATGCCCCATCCACCGCTCTTGGCCTTCGTGGCAGAGGAGGCCAGTCTGACACTTCAGCCGCGATGAGCCGAACGAGTAAGTACGCACCTCTTCACTTCTCTGTCGCTTCTGAGTTATGATGGTGCACCTAGTGAACTCCAACTGTCGTCAGACGGGATCCTTGTTCGAACTCTTGCTTACACGACAGGAGCAGGCGGGGGATGGCGTCGATGCGAGGAGTAACCGGTATGGTTGTTCTCGGATCACGCGGGAGGGTCGTGATAACCCCAGGCGTCCGCCGCGCGAAGGATGACGTCGCGGAGATGTCGCAGCACAACTGCGGCCTCGTCGCTCCCCCCAACACGGCCGTAGCGAGCATCACACCACTTTCCCCTGGCCTCGCCCGCGGGCCTCCGTATCCACCTGACACTTCCTTGGCACCACTCTCCCGCAAGTGCTCCAACAGGTATGTCTTGCGGCCGTTCTTCCATCCTGGTCCGATGGTGCAAGGGAGACTGGAACGATCGGCTATAGGCGTCGTACTGGCGATGCACGACCGATTCTCCGACGTAATCAGACTGCGATCGGGAGGTGTTACCGTGGCGGATGCAGCAGCAGGTAGCATCGCGGTCCCACTCAAGGACCCGTACATTCTTACCAAGGACGGAATCCTCGATCCCCCTAGAGGCTGGGCCGCCAGCCTGAAGTACCTCGGGCCCGGCCTGATCACCAGCGCCTCCATCGTGGGCTCGGGCGAGTTGATCGCCACCACCACCATGGGCGCCCAGGCCGGCTTCGTTCTCCTCTGGATGGTCATCTTCAGTTGCGCGGTCAAGGTCGCCGTTCAAGCCGAGTTCGCCAGGTGGACGATCGCCACAGGCACCCCAGCCCTGCACGGTTTCAACCGTGTGCCACCGACGTTCGGTCCAGTCGGCTGGGTTAACCTGATGTGGGTGCTGATGATCCTCGCCAAGATCCTGCAGTTGGGCGGCATTCTGGGAGGCACGGCCGTCGCCTTCAGCATCATGCTCCCCCTTGGTGGAGACGGTCTCTCGCCCAACTCGGTTACCATCTGGCACGTCGTCGTGGCCGCCATCTCCATCGCACTCCTCTACTCCAACGCCTATAGCATCATCGAGCGAGGGGCAGTCTACCTGGTGGTGGTATTCACCTTTATCACGGTGTGCATCGCCTTCGGTCTGCCCTTCACCCCGTGGGGCTACTCCTTCAACGACATCGCTGGCGGCCTGAGCTTCCAGATCCCCGCGGGAGCCCTCGGAGCAGCAATCGCCATGTTTGGAATCACCGGCGTCGGCTCCGACGAGATCACCTTCTACAACTACTGGTGCATCGAGAAGGGCTACGCCCGCTGGGTCGGCCCCAACGACGGCACCGAGGCCTGGAGACGGCGGGCAAAGGGATGGATCGACGTGATGTACAAAGACATCACCGTCTCCCTGGTGATCTACACCTTCTCCACCCTGGCCTTCTTCATCATGGGTGCCGCGGTCCTGCATCCTCAGAAGCTGGTGCCCGGCGGTGCCAACGAGATGATCACCACCCTCTCTCGGATGTACACGGATACCCTCGGCCCCTGGGCAATGTATGGCTTCCTGATCGGCGCCATTGCGGTCCTCGGCTCCACTCTTTGGGCCGCAGTCCCCAGCCACTCCAGGATGTACACCAACTTCCTGGCCGCCATCGGGATCGTGAACTGGAGCGACCCCAGCTCGCGAATGAAGTGGATTCGGGGCTTCACCATCGCCCTGCCCGTAATCTGGTGCCTCTCATCCCTCTACTTCAAGTCTCCGGTCCTGATGGTGCAGATCGGCGGGGTGATGACCGGCGTCTTCCTGCTGGCAGTCCTCGCAGCCACCTGGTACCTGCGCACGAAGGAGACCGACAAGGAGTTGTACGGGAGCGGCCCGTTCAACCTGCTGCTGGTCATCAGCACCATCGCTATCGGCCTGCTCGGCCTGTACACGGTGCTCCAGCAGTTCGGCTTCAAGATCGGGTAGCGGAAAGCTTCAGCTCGCAACAGCAGGGCCGCGACCGGGCGTCCCGGTCGCGGCCCCTTGCCCTCACCCTTCTTCCGCGTCACCAGCCATCTTGGCTGTTGCCGGGTCGGCCCTGGGCAGTCTATGAGCCCACCACGACCGGAGCGGCCGGGTCGCGGATCGCCTTGATGACGCTCATCGCGGTGATCCTCCCCTCTTGGGGGACTCGTCGGATGGGACGCTGCTGATCTCTGTCCTCGCCTCGCCTCCGATGGGCCTACCCCTTGATGGCGCCCGCCACCGCCTCGATGAAGTAGCGCTGCAGGAAGAAGAACACTGCCATGATCGGCACGATGGATATCACCGCACCCGCGCTGACGTAGGTCCACCCCGTCGAGTTCTCGCCCACGAACGAGTAGAGCCCCACGGCAAGGGTGCGCAGGGAGGGATTCCCCACCGTAAACACCAGCGGGATCCAGAAGCTGTTCCAGTTGGTCATGAACTGGAACAGTGCCACCGTGGCTATCATCGGCTTGGCCAGCGGCAGCATGACGTGCCAGTAGGTGGTGGGGAGGTTGGCCCCGTCCACGAGCGCTGCCTCCTCGATCTCCTTGCCAATCGTGGCGAAGTAGCCCATGAACAGCAGGGTGTTGAACACTAGTCCCCCCGCAGTCTGCACCAGGATGATGGACCAGAGGGTGTTCAGCAGCCCGAGCCGCTGTACGAGCTCGAAGGTCGGGATGACCGTGTAGCCGGCCGGCAGGAACATGAGGGCCAGCATTCCCCCGATGATCGCCTTCTTCCCCGGGAAGTGGGTCTTCGAGAGCACGTAGCCCGCCATGGAGCTGAACAGGATCACCAGACCGGTGACGGCAACGGTGATCGCGATGGTGTTGAGGAAGTAGGTGCCGAAGTTGCCGGCGTTCCAGGCATAGACGTAGTTGTCCAGGTTCAACTGCTTCGGGATCAGGCTGAGACCCGAGCTGAAGAACTCGTACGGCTTCTTGAAGGAGCCCGCGAGCACCCACAGGAACGGGTACATGTATATGAAACCGATGGAGATGAGCACGGCGTGGACGACGAGTTGCCCCCAGTTCCGGCTCGCTCTCCTCGGCCTCGCGGCATCGGTCTGTACGGCCATGGCCTAGTGCCTCCCCATCTCGCGCCCGCGCTGCTTGGCGCACTTGACGGCCAGCAGTTGCATGACGGTGATACCCATGACCATCAGCCCCATGAACAGCGCCGCGGCCGAGGCATAGCCGACGTTGGCTTCCGCCTGGATGGATGCGGGCGTGAAGGCGTAGTGGTATATGTAGGTGCCGACCACCTCGCTGGAGAAGTAGGGTCCCCCACCGGTCATGACGAGCACCAGGTCGAACACCTGCAGGCTCCCCAAGATGGCCAGGAAGAGGATCACCACCCCAACGTCCCGCAGCATCGGCACCGTAATGTGGAGGAACTGGTGGAAGGCGTTGGCGCCGTCCACCTTGGCTGCCTCGTACATCTCCTTGGGGATCGACTGCAGCGCCGCCAGGAAGTACACCAGGTTGTAGCCCAGCGTGTGCCAGATTCCGACCCCGATCACCACCGGCAGAGCCGTGGCCGGACTACCCAGCCAGTCCACCGGGGCATCGATGATCCCCAGGTCGATCAGCAGGCCGTTCAGGCCGTCGCCGGCCCCTCCCAGCAGCATGCTCATCACGACGCCGATCATGGCGGCCGATGTCACCACCGGAGAGAAGTAGATCGCCCGGTAGACGGTGGATCCCTTCAGCTTCGGGTTGTTGAGCACCAGCGCCAGTATCAGCGCCAGCGTCAGTTGGATCGGCACCAGCACAGCAGCGTAGGTAAAGGTGTTCTTGAACGCGTTCCAGAAGAGAGGGTCCTGCGCGACGGTCAGGAAGTGGCGCAGACCCACGAACCGGGTCGGGTTGCCTATGCCATTCCAGTCGTATAACGTGATGTGGATCGAGGCCACCATGGGGTATACCACGAACAGCCCGACCAACGTCAGCAGGGGCAGCAGAAAGAGATAGGACCACAGGTTCTTCGTGACCTGCCGCCACGGCGTTGGAGGGAGGCTGGTCGCGCGTCGCCCCGCGCCGGAGGCCCGGATCGTCTCGGAGTGAACGGCCACCTTCGTCTCCTTAGGATTCCGTGAGAACGCCTGACGCAACCTGTGTAGGGGCGAACCTATGTATCTGCCCTCCGCGCGGAAAGGGCCACGCGGGCGGACACGCAGATCCGCCCCTACCAGTATCGTCAGGGTCTCTGAGTCTCGAGTGGGCGGGTGCGAGACCCGCCCCGGGGCCGGCAGAGCCGCCAGCGCTTGCTGCATTCCGAAGGAGCCGGCCCCCTCGGCGACCGATGCCGCCGTGGGAGCCTCTCCTGCCGAGTGCGTCGTTCCGCGTCGAATTGCGGAAGGACGCGTTTAGTTCTCGTAGTCCTTGGTCAGATCCCAGTCGGTAACCTTCCACCAACTGCGGTCCAGCTTGACCCCCCTCGCCTCGGCATCGGCGATGGCCTGATCCAGAGCCGCGTTGTCCCGCTGCTCCAGATCGTACAGGGCAGCCTTGTAGTCGGAGATCTGGCCGGTGTAGACGCCCTCAAGGATGTCCTGAATGTTGGGCTTGGTCGCCGCAACCTTCACCTCGTTCATCTCGGGGTGCTTCAACTGCGGCGCCGGAGCAAGACGGGTCCCATCCTCCGCCAGCTTCATGTACTGGGCGAACTGAGGGGTCTTGGCGTACTCGATCCGGTTGGCCTCAGGCTGGGCCCGCAGGCCGTGGTTCGCCTGCACCCAGCGGGTAGCCGCATCCTTGGAGTTCAGCCACTCGAACCAGAGCCACGCCTCCTCGGGATGCTCAGTCTGAGCCGAGATGGCCCACCCCTGGCCGCCGGGGCTGCGGTAGAAGTAGCTGTCCTTCTGCGTGCCCAGGTGCGGCAGGTCGACCACCATGTAATCCTTGAAGTCGGGATTGGTCTTCTCCCAACCAGCCTGGTTCCACACTCCGCCGACGGTCATCGCGAATCTGCCCTCGGCGAAGGCCGCCCTCGCCATCTCGTCGTCCATGGACATGGCATTGGGAACGATGCTGCCGTCCTCCTTCATGCCCATCAGGAACTCGATCCACTCGGCGTACACCGGATTGCTGGACCAGACGTAGCGCCCCTCGCGGGAGTCGAAACCTCCGCCGGCATCGGCTGCGCCGCTGTTCTGGACCATCCACATGTGCCACGGCAGGACGAACTTCTGCTTGTTGCCGAAGCCGTAGCCGTAGTACTTGCCCTGGCCCTTCTCGGTGATGATGCGAGCGGCCTCGCGAACCTCGGCCCACGTCTTGGGCACCTTCACCTCGCCGTTCTCGTCCACGAGGCCAGCCTCACGGAACAGCTTGGTGTTGATGTAGAACTGGAGCCAGGGCGCTGGACCCTCGTAGGGAGCCGTGTACACCTTGCCGTCGAAGACGTTCGCCCCCTCCGCGAAGGCGTCTGCGGGGAACTGCGACTTCCACTCGTCGGTGGCCCAACGGTCGAGGGGCAGCAGCCACCCCTGCTTCACCTGGTCCACCAGCTTGGGCTTGTCGGGGATCAGGAAGACGTCGGGTGCCGTTCCGCCCTTGATGGCCAACTGCAACAACTCGGGGTACTTGTCCACCACCTGGGTGGTCTTCTTGATCTTGATGTTGGGATGCGCCTGCTCGAAGAGCTCAATCTCCTTGTCGATCGTCGGACCCTGGGTCACCCACCAGTCCCAGTACTCGATGGTCACCTGATCGCCCCGTTCAGCGCCGGGAGTGGGTAAAGCCCACCCCTTCGTGAACCCGACGCCGACCACGAGCACCACCGCAACAACAGCAGCAATGATCCAAAGGGTCGATCTTCTCACGTCTGTAGTCTCCTTCGCTAGTCGTGAACACCGCGTCGAGGGCTCCCTCACCCGCTCGCCGCCACACACTGCGGCTAAAGCCAGGATAACCCAGAGTATACACGCTAATCCTAATACTTGACAATATATGTCCAGCCACCGTACGATTACCGGCGGGGGCGAGACCCTCACCTCAGCCCCCTCTGCGACCGCTATCAATCTGGCGAAGGCCCCGCGGGTGCGCCTCGCCTATTCAAGGGAGTCCCCACACATGGCGCGGGTGTTGCTGGAAAGAGTTACCAAGAGGTTTGGGTCCACGGTGGCGGTGGACGACGTCTCCTTCGAGGTTCGGGACAGGGAGTTCCTGGTGCTGGTCGGGCCGTCCGGCTGCGGCAAAAGCACCACCCTGCGCATGATCGCCGGACTGGAGGAGATCACCGAAGGCGCGATCTACATCGGGGACAGGTTGGTGAACGACCTGCCGCCCAAAGACAGAGACATCGCCATGGTGTTCCAGTCCTACGCCCTCTACCCACACATGAGCGTCTACGACAACATGGCGTTCGGCCTCCGGCTGCGAGGCATGGCGGGCAAGGAGATCGACCGCCGGGTGAAGGAGGCGGCTGAGATCCTCGGGATCGGGGATCTTCTCTCCCGCAAGCCGAAGCAGCTATCCGGAGGGCAGCGCCAGCGCGTGGCCCTGGGTCGGGCGATCG
>JBLNDL010000082.1:0-20614 GCA_050261575.1 Sphingomonadaceae bacterium
CTGGGTTGGTGGACTGGTTGTCCTCCATGATGAGGTTGATCTTCTTGCCGTTGATGCCGCCGGCCTCGTTGATCTGCTTGACAGCGAGCTTGATCGCCTTGATTTGGAGGGCGCCCTCCGCTGCAGAGGCACCGGTGATAGGGGGAGTGAAGCCGATGAGGATCTCGCCACCGGAGGCCGGGGCCGAGGAACCCTGAGACGTAGCAGCGGGCTGTGCTGCCGGAGCGCTGGTCGCTGCGGCTGCGGGCTTGTCCGGCGCCTTGGTCGGGGCCGGAGCGGCGCCGCCGCCGCAAGCGGTGGCTGCCACCAATAGCAGCGACGATGCAAGAACCACCGAGACGATGCGCTTCAGATTCGCCATGGCTTTCCCTTTTCCTTTCCTGATGCTGGGATTGTGTTGCCCGAGGCCGAAGGCTCGGAGCGGCACCACCTCCGAGCCGTGGGCATCACGCCGGACAGAATACACGCTTCTGATCTACTGTCAAGAGGTACGATGGTAGTACGATAATACCGATTGCGCCCGGAGCGCCCGATCGCCCCTCTCCATTCGCCAGGCCGTCGTGCGATAATCGCAGCGGCTGAGCGGTTGGCGGACCCGAGCGGCCGTCTTCGGACGGTGTACACGTTTCCGCCGTAAGAGCTGACGTGAACCGGAGATAGCTGCTTGGTCCGTGAGGGATGACGGGGGCCGGCCCGGCGCGGGAGGCTCCCGAGTCGAGAGGAAGGGGGTGGCAGGATGCTGGCCGGGAAGGTGGCACTGGTTACCGGGGCAGGGCAGGGGATCGGGCGGGCGGTGGCTCTCCGCCTGGCCGAGGATGGTGCCGACCTCGTGGTGGCGGATCTGAATCCGGAGACGGCCCGTGGGGTGGCCGAGGAGGTGAGGGGTCTGGGGCTGCAGGCGCTGGATCTGCGGGTGGACGTCGCGGACACGGCGCAGCTTCGGGCCATGGTGGATAGAGCGGTGGAGCGGTTCGGAACGATCGACATCCTGGTGGCCTGCGCCGGCATCGCGCAGGTGAAGCCTCTCCTGGAGCTGACCGAGGAGGAGTGGGACCGGGTCTTCGACGTCAACTGCAGGGGGCTCTTCTTCACTGTGCAGTTCGTGGCCCGACAGATGGTGCGGCAGGGGCGGGGGGCGATCGTCACCATAGCCTCGATCGCCGGCCGGGCCGCTCGCCCCATGCAGCCCCACTACGGCGCAAGCAAGGCGGCGGTCATCTCCATCACTCGCTCCGCGGCCGCCGCCCTGGCGCCCAAAGGGATCACGGTGAACGCCGTCTGCCCTGGGATCGTGGACACCCCCATGTGGAGGCGGCTGGACGAGCAGGCAACCCGGGAGTTCGGCCTCGCCCCCGGGGAATACACCCGCCAGCGGCTGCAGCAGATCCCGCTGGGACGGATCGAGACGCCCGAGGACGTGGCCAGCGCCGTCGCTTTCCTGGTCTCTCCCGACGCATCCTACATCACCGGCCAGGCTCTCAACGTGGACGGCGGATTCTACATGAATTGACATGTGGATGAGTGAAGACTTTCTGCCGCGGGTGTACTATCTTATTGCACGTGGCCAGGTGGCACCGGTAGAGTGTGGACGGCGGCCGCGGAGGGGCCCGAGCGAAACCGACCCCGAGCCGACCTGCACGGTCATGGTGGCGAAGCCTGCCGCCCGCTCCGGCGGGGCGGGAGACGGAGAGAGGTAATGGAGTGGTATGCCGAGCGCCGCCCACTTCAGCTCTGCCGTGTACTTCTTGGATCCCGACGACGGCACCCCGGAGCTGGTGCAGCGACCGAGGGGATAGGGAGCGGCGAGCCGTCGCACGGCCACTGGCCGCCAAAAGCAGGGTTGAACGAGGTTGCGGAGGTGCGGTATGATGATAGTACCATTTAAACGAGACTCGAGGGCTCGCGGAGGGCTGCTGCCATGACGTCGTCTCTGGAGCACGATACCGGTCGTTACCCCGAGCAATACGGCCTGTGGTGTAGTGCCACGGCCTCCTTCCTGTGGGACACCCCCATTCCCCGCTTCCGGCGCATCCATCAGAGCTTTCCCCGCCCCCGCGTGGCCGACATCCCTGCAGCCGTCGCCCAGGCCATGGATTCCGTCGAGGGCCGCGCCCGTCTGGGGGATGGCAAACGGGTGGCCATCACCGCCGGCAGCAGGGGCATCGCCAGCATCCCCGAGATCCTCGCAGCGGTCGTCGCGCAGGTTCGCCGCTACGGCGGCTCCCCATTCCTGGTGCCGGCCATGGGCAGCCACGGCCGCGCCACCGCCGAGGGCCAGCGGGAGCTGCTCGCCGAGCTGGGGATCACAGAGGATACGGTGGGTGCGCCCATCGAGGCGACCATGGAGGTGGTCCAACTCGGCGAGCTGCCCAACGGCATGCCCGTCTACATGGACGCCATCGCCGCCGCGGCCGACGCCATAGTGGTGGTGAACCGGGTCAAGCCTCACACCGACTTTCGCGCTGCCTGGGAGAGCGGCCTCGGCAAGATGATCGCCATCGGCCTCGGCAAGCGAAAGGGCGCCGACACCGTTCATCGCTATGGCCCGGACGGTCTCCGGGACCTGCTGCCCCAGATGGCCCGGCTGGCGGTCCAGAGGAAGCCCATCGCCATGGGCATCGGCATCGTCGAGAACGCCTACGACGAGGTAGCCAGCATCGTCGGTGTCCCGCCTTCCGGGATCGCGGGGGCGGAGGAGGCCGCGCTGCTGGTCCAGGCTCGGGAGCTGATGGCCAGCCTCCCCTTCGACGAGATAGACGTTCTGATCGTGGACGAGATGGGGAAGAACATCACCGGCGCGGGGATGGATCCCAACATTCTCGGCCGGATGAGGGTCTTTGGCACCCCGGATCTGCCTAGACCCCGCATTCGGGTGGTGACGGTTCACGACATCACCAAGGAGAGCCACGGCAACGCCACCGGCATCGGCCTGGCGGACGTTACGACCCGGCGGCTGGTCGAGAAGATGGACTTCGAGGCGACCTACATCAACGGGCTGACCTCCGGCCTCGGCGCCATCTACCGCATCTGCCTGCCCGTTGTGGCGCCCGACGATAGGGCGGCGGTCTTCACGGGGCTGCGCGTCTGCGGCCGCCACGATCTCCAGAACGCCCGGATAGTGCGGATCAAGAACACCCTGAAGCTGGAAGAGATCGACGTCTCCGAGGGCCTCTGGCCGGAGGTGGAGTCGATCGAGCGAACCTCTCCGGTGAGCGAGCCCTTCTCGCTGCGCTTCGACCAGGAGGGGTCGATGGTCCGCTTCGAGGAGATGGTCTAGGAGGAGACCTGGGGCGCGGTGGCCAGCCGGAACTTCCACCCGGACCGGCCTCGGCGCTCCAGGTTGGGAGTGACGCCATGAAAGGACTCGTCAAGTACGCTTCGGGCCCCGGTTCCATGCGGGTGATGGAGATGTCGGAGCCTGCCCTGCGCCCGGGCCACGTGATCATCGAGGTCGAGGCTGCCGGGGTCTGCGGCACCGACCTTCACATTCAGTCGGCCGAGTACCCCTGCGATCCACCCGTCATCCTGGGCCACGAGTTTAGCGGTGTGGTGGCGGAGGTCGCCCCCGACGTGACGCGTGTGCAGGTGGGTCAGAGGGTGACCAGCCTCCCCTACTTCTCCACCTGTGGGGCGTGTGAGTTCTGCCTCTCAGGCGAGTGGAACCTCTGCCCGGGGCGCAAGTCGGCTGGGAGCGGGACCCACGGGGCCTTCGCCTCCTACGTCCTCATGCCGGAGAGGTCGGTGCGGCCGTTGCCCGAGGGGGTGGACTTCGTGGCGGGGGCTGTCAGCGAGCCGCTCGCTTGCTGCTGCCATGCCCTGATGGAGAAGGCGAGGATTCGCCCGACCGACCTGGTGGTGGTGCTGGGGCCGGGGAGCATCGGTCTGCTGAGCGTCCAGGTTGCCGTGGCCTGCGGCGCCACTGTGGTGCTGGTGGGCACCGGCGCCGACGCGGCGCGGCTGGAGCTTGCCAGGGAGTTGGGGGTGCACCACACGGCGCAGGTGGAGACTCGGGCGGTGGGTGACCTGGTCAGGGACCTCACCGGCGGACGGGGAGCCGACGTGGTGGTGGAGTGCTCCGGCGCCGGCCCCGCGGTTGGGCTCGGCTACGAGTTGGTCAAGCGGAAGGGGCAGTACGTCCAGTTGGGGCTTTTCGGCCGGAAGATCGAGCTGGACCCGGATCCGGCGGTGATGAAGGAGGTCGATGTGCGCAACTCCTTCGCGTCGACCCCCACCGCGTGGGACTATGCCCTTCGATTGTTGGGGGATGGGAGGGTTCGGACTAGACCTTTGGTCACCGACGAACTCCCCTTGGAACGATGGGAAGAGGGCTTCGCCCGCTTCCGAAACAAGCAGGGCATCAAGGTCGTCCTGCTGCCAAAAGGCTAGGGAGGACTGAGAGACCATGCCGCAGACGGCTTCCATTGGTCCTGTGGTGCGAGATCGGTTGTACGAGCAGGTTGCCCAGCAGATTCAGCAGTTGATCGTCGATCAGGGGTGGCCGACGGGCAGCAGGATCCCAACAGAGCGGGAGTTGGGGGAACAGTTTGGGGTCAGCCGCACCGTCATTCGGGAGGCCCTGAAGGCCCTGGCCGAGCGGGGGCTGGTCACCATCAGCCCCGGGCGAGGGACCTTCGTGGCCGATCCGGGAATCTGCGCTCTCAAGGAGCCGATGAAGCTGTTCTTCCAGCGGCACAACATCTCCGATTGGGACCTGGTGGAGGCGAGGCGGGTGCTGGAGGTCGGGATCGCGGCGCTAGCTGCCGAGAGGGTGCTTCCGGAGCAGATCGAACAGCTTCGTGCCGCCGTGGCGGAGATGGATGAGTCCATGGAGGACATGGAGCGGTACACCCGAGCCGATCAGCGTTTCCATCTGGTGCTGGCCGAGGCGACGCAGAACATGATGTTCCCCATGCTCATCGAGAGCATGGCTGAACTGCTCAGGGAGAGCAGGAAGCTGATCTTCAAGGTGAAGGGGTCCCCGGCTCGCGGTCAACGCTACCATCGTGCCATCGTGGATGCGCTGGAGAGGCGGGATGCGGCTGCGGCTCGAAAGACCATGAAGGAGCACTTGGATCAGGTAGACACGGACGTCCACGCGATGTGGGCAAACGGGCGCCGGTAGGGGCTATGCCTCTTCGACGGTAGGGGAGGGAGTGCTCGAAGTGCCTCGCCCTCTGGGGGAGGGGCAACTACAGTAGCGAGGAGGGCCTGTGGACAAGGAGTTCTTACTCGAGCTGTATCGAAGGATGGTGCGCATCCGCAAGTTTGAGGAGGGGATCGTACAGGTTTACCTGCGAGGCCTGATGCCGGGACTTGCCCATAGCTATGCCGGGGAAGAGGCCGTGGCCGTGGGGGTCTGCGCGGCGCTGCGCACCGACGACTACATCGTGAGCACCCATAGGGGCCACGGCCACCTGATCGCCAAAGGCGGGAAGACGGACCGGATGATGGCCGAGGTGCTGGGCAAGGAGCCGGGCTACAACCGCGGCAGGGGCGGCACCATGCACATTGCCGACCTCTCGCTGGGCATCCTGGGGGCCAACGGCATCGTGGGTGGCGGTTTGGGGATCGCAGCCGGTGCGGGCTGGTCCAGCAAGCAGTTGGGCAACGGGCGGGTATGCGTCGCCTTCTTCGGCGACGGGGCATCCAACCAGGGCGTCTTGATGGAATCGATGAACCTTGCCTCCATCTGGAAGCTGCCGGTGATCTACGTCTGCGAGAACAACCTGTACGGCCAGTTCACCGCCAAGAGCAGGGTCGCCGCTGGTGAGAGGCTGGGGGCCCGAGCCGAGGCGCTGGGGCTTCGGGCTACCGAGGGGTACGGCCAGGACGTGCTCTCGGTCCACGACACCATGGTGGAAGTCGTGGAGCGGGTGCGCAGCGGCGGAGGCCCGGAGTTCGTGGAGTTCAAGACTTATCGGTACGGTGGCCACCACGTGGGCGACCCCGGCAAGGCGTACCGGCCGGCCGAGGAGATCGAGGACTGGAAGAACAATCGGGACCCGCTGAAGCTGTTCGCGGACAAGCTGGTCGGGGACCGGATCTGCACGCGCGAGGAGGTCGAGGCGGTCGACGCGGAGATACAGAAGGAGATCGACGACGCCATCGAGTTCGCCAAGGCTGCCCCATTCCCGAAAGTGAGCGAGGTGTCTCTCTATGTCTACCCAGAATCGTGAACTCACCTATGCTGAGGCCCTCCGGGAAGCCCTTGCCGAGGAGATGAGGCGCGATCCCACCGTCTTCGTGATGGGGGAGGAAGTGGGAGCAGCCGGGGGCACCTTCAAGTCCTTCGAAGGGCTGTACGAGCAGTTCGGCCCGAACCGGGTGGTGGACACCCCCATCGCCGAGGAGGGCTACGTCGGCCTTGGGGTGGGGGCCGCGATGACCGGCATGCGCCCAGTGATCGACGTGATGTTCGGCGATTTCGTCACGATGGCGATGGATCCCATCGTGAACCAGGCGGCAAAGCTGTACTACATGACCGGCGGGCAGGTTCCGGTGCCGATGGTGCTGCACACCACGCTGGGGGCGGGCCGGCGCTCCGCGGCGCAGCACTCCCAGAGCCTCCACGCCTGGTTCGCCCACATCCCCGGCCTTCGGGTGGTGGTGCCCTCGACCCCCCACGACGTGAAGGGGCTGATGAAGAGCGCCATCCGCTACGACGGGCCGGTCATCTTCTTCGACGACAAGATGATGTACAAGGTGAAGGGGCCGGTTCCGGAGGAGGAGTACCTGATCCCCCTGGGCTCGGCGGACGTCAAACGGGAGGGGACCGACCTCACGGTGGTGGCGACCTCCAGCATGGTGTTCGTGGCGCTGGAGGCGGCGGAACTGCTGGCGAAGGAGGGGATCAGCCTGGAGGTGGTGGATCCCCGGACGGTGAGCCCTCTGGACACCGAGACCATCCTGGCCTCGGTGCGGAAGACCCACCGGGCTCTCGTGCTGGACGAGGGCCATCGCTCGTTCGGGGCCTCCGCCGAGATCGCCGCGGAGATCGCCGAGAAGGCTTTCGACTACCTCGATGCTCCGGTGAAGCGATACGCCGCCATGGACGTGCCGGTGCCCTTCAGCCCAGCCCTGGAGGACGTTACCATCCCCAACACCCAAGGCGTGGTGGAGTTGGTGCGCGAGCTGATGGAAGGAGCCCGGTAACATGCCCAGCGAGATCTTCATGCCTCAGCTCGGTCTGACCATGACCGAGGGCACCATAGTGAAGTGGCTGAAGAAGGTGGGCGATCCCGTGGCCAAGGGAGAGCCGATCTTCGAGGTGGAGACCGACAAGGTGGTCCAGGAAGTGGTCTCTCTGGAGGAGGGGACCCTGGCGCGGATCCTGGTGGGCGACGGGGGCGTGGTTCCCGTGGGAAAGACCGTGGCCTACCTGGCGGCGCCTGGCGAGAGCCTCGCCGAGGTGGGGGGCAACGGGAACGGGGAGACGCCGAGACTCGGCGACGCGGAGACGCGAGGATCACCTCTCCCTCTGGGAGAGGCGTGGACCGGCCAGAGCGCGGACATGCCCCAGGGCGTATCCACGGGTCCGCGGGGTGAGGGCAGCAGTGCCCGAGGCTTGGCCCTCGGTCCTCAGTCCTCGGTTCTCAGTCCAGAGGGCTGGGTGCGCGCCTCCCCCGCCGCCAAGAGGCTGGCGGAGAAGCTGGGGATCGACTACCGGAGCCTGAAGGGTAGCGGCCCCGGCGGGCGGATCGTGGAGGCCGACGTCCGCCGCGCGGCCGAAGCCAAGTCCGCCGCTCCGGTGGCTCCCGCGGTCGCACCACAGGGGTTTGCTGCTCCGGCTGCTCCCGCGCCCCCGCGTCCTCCCGTCTCCGCGTCCCCAGTTGGCGAGCGGGTCGAGCTGAAGGGTGTGCGGAAGGTGGTAGCCGAGAGGATGGCGCTCAGCTTCTCCACGGCGCCACACTTCTACCTGACGGTGGAGGTGGACGCGGGCAACCTGGTGGCCTTCCACAGGCAGGTGGTGCCGGTTATCGAGAAGCGTTACGGTGTCAAGCCCACGATCACCGATATCCTGATCAAGGCTACGGCGGTGTCCTTGAGGGAGCACCCCGAGGTGAACGCGTCTTGGGCCGATGGGGCGATCCGGCGCAACGGCGACGTCAACCTAGGGGTGGCGGCCTCGATGCCGGAGGGGCTGATCGTTCCGGTTATCCCCAACGCCGACAGGCTGGGGCTAGGGGAGATAGCCCGGAAGCGGAAGGACCTGGTGGAGCGGGCGAGGGCCGGGCGGCTGACGCTGTCCGACCTGGAGGGGGGGACGTTTACCCTCTCCAACCTCGGGATGTTCGGGATCGATCAGTTTCAGGCGATAGTGAACCCGCCGCAGGCGGGGATCCTGGCCGTGGGCCGGATCAAGGACCGGGTGGTGCCGGTGGACGGACAGGTGGGGGTGAAGCCCACCATGTTCCTCACGCTCTCGGTGGACCATCGGGTGCTGGACGGTGCCGATGGGGCCAGGTTCCTGGCGCGGATCGTCGAGCTGCTGGAGCAGCCGATGGAACTGGTGCTGGGGGAGTAGGCGGTGGTGATCGACGAGCGCATAGAGAAGGCTTACCGGCTCGGCTCGGAATACGAGCGGGTCTACAGGGGCTGCGGCCAATGCATCACGGCGGCGCTGCAGGAGACGTTCGACGTGCCCGACCCGGCGGTGTTCAAGGCCGCTTCGGCCTTTGCGGGCGGGGTCGGGCTGACGGGAGACGGCTGCTGCGGGGCCTACCTTGGCGCGGCCATGGTCATCAGCTCCCTGCGGGGAAGGGTGCGGGAGGACTTCGCGGACGCCGGTGGGGCCAGGAGGGAGTCGTTCCGGCTCGTTCAGCGGCTGCGAGAGGGGTTCATCCGGGAGTATGGCTCCGTGATTTGCCGCGACATTCACACGAAGATCCTCGGCCGGCCCTACTACCTCGCGGATCCGGATGAGATGGCCAAGTTCGACGCTGCCGGAGGACACGGGGAGAGGTGCCCGGAGGTGGTGGGCAAGGCAGCTCGATGGGCGGCCGAGATCATCCTGGAGGAGGGGTTGCTGGAGGGCCGGCGGTAGCCGCTACGACCCTAGTGTAGGGCGGGGGGCTTCTCCCCCGCCGCCCGCTCCCCGCCGTGGGGCGGGGGCTCGTGACGCGAGCGAGCGCAGCCTCACGTGCCCGCTCGCGTCACGCTGTGTGTGCGCCCTCGCGCGCGGACACGCAGGTCCGCATCCACCTCGGCCCGGGACTCTGCCCGGAATCGTGCGGCGCATCCCGCGCTGGCGGAGCGTGACCGATGCGGCTGCGTGTGTTATCCTCTTCTCTGTATCTCCGGTCGTTTACCTCTTATCCGAGGAGGACCTCATGCCCGAGGGCCAGTCCATAAGGCGCCAGATAGTCCTGATCGGGATAATCGCTTCTCTCTTCCTGATCGTGGAGGTGGCCGGCGGGGCCGTCGGCCTGTACACCGATTGGCTCTGGTTCAGCAGCCTGGGCTTCCAGAGCATCTTCGTGACCGTGCTGCAGGCGAAGGTGCTGGCCTTCGTTGCCGGGGCCGCAGCCTTCCTCCTTCCCGCACTGGTGAGCGTGAGCGTGGCCAGGGCCATAATGGCCAAGCACCACACCGTCTCCATCCGGGAGGATGGAGGTATTGCCTACATCGTGCAGTTGGGGCAGGACGTGCCCAGGCGGATAGTCGCCATCGGGGCGTCGCTCCTCGCCGTCGTCGCGAGCGTCGCGATGGGGATGTCCGCCGCCTCCCAGTGGGAGACGGCGCTCAAGTTCCTGAACTCCAGGCCCTTCGGCTACTCGGATCCGCTCTTCAACCAGGACGTGGGATTCTACTTCTTCAACCTCCCGTTCTTCCGCTTCCTGCAGGGGTGGGCCTTCTCCTCCCTGGTGGTGATCCTCTTCCTCACCGCGGCCGTGTACATGGTGAGCCTCTACGAGGGGCGGATCGGGCTCGACCCCGGCGTCTTCTCGGCGAACCGGGGGGCCAAGCTGCACCTCATGCTGTTGGCGGCACTGCTCGCCCTGGTGATAGCCGCGGCCCATCGCCTGCAGATCTACGACCTGGTCCTCTCGGGTCGTGGGATAACCTTCGGTGCCGGATATGCCGACGTCACGGCCCGGCAGATGGCCCTCTGGATGATGCTCGGCATCATGGTGATCACGGCGGCCCTCTTCGTGGCGAGCGCCTTCCGGCGGGGCTTCGCCCTGCCGCTGTGGGGCGTGGGGCTGTGGCTTGGTGCGGCGGTCCTGCTGGGCAACGTCTATCCCATGGTGGTGCAGAAGCTCCAGGTGGAGCCCAGCGAGCTGGAGAAGGAGAGGCCCTACATCGAGGCGGCCATCAAGATGACGCGCCAGGCGTTCGGTCTCGACAGCATCCAGGAGCAGGACTTCAAGGCCGAGGACAGCGTGACCCTCGAGGAGATCATCGCAAACCCCGATACCGTCACCAACATCCGGTTGTGGGACCACCGTCCCCTCAGGGAAACCTACAACCAGATTCAGGCCATACGGCTCTACTACGACTTCCACGACGTGGATATCGACCGCTACACCATCGACGGGCGGTACAGGCAGGTGATGCTGTCGGCTCGGGAGCTTTCTCCGGACAAGCTGGCCTCGCAGGCGCAGACCTGGGTGACCCGGCGGCTGCAGTTCACCCACGGTTACGGCTTCGCGATGAGCCCGGTGAACGAGATCATCGGCGAGGGGCTGCCGAACCTGTTGGTGAAGGACCTCCCGCCCCAAGGCGTCATCAAGCTGGACAAGCCCCAGATTTACTACGGCGAGGTAACCTCGGGCTACGTGATAGTGAAGACCACGGCCGAGGAGTTCGACTACGCCAAGGGTGACGAGAACGTCTACGGCAGCTACGAGGGGGAAGGCGGCGTCCAACTGGACAGCTTCTTCAAGCGGCTCGCCTACGCCTTGTACTTCCGGGATGGAAACATCCTCTTCACCGGCTACCTGACGCCGGAGAGCCGTGTGCTCTACTTCAGAGGGATCCAGGAGCGGGTGCGGAAGGTGGCGCCATTCCTGATGCTGGACAACGACCCGTACTTGGTGGCGGCCGACGGCCAGCTCTTCTGGATCCAGGACGCCTACACCTACGGGAACGACTACCCCTACGCGGCACGCTATCAGGAGCGGGTGGTGGTAGAGGCCGCGGCGAGGCCTGGGGCTCAGCCGACGCAGCAGGTGCGGGTGGGCAGGGAGTTCAACTACATCCGCAACAGCGTCAAGGTGGTGATCAGCGCCTACGACGGCTCCATGCGCTTCTACCTGGCCGATCAGAACGATCCACTGGCGGCGTCCTATGCCTCCATCTTCCCCGCGCTCTTCACGCCGATGGAGGAGATGCCGGAGTCTCTCAGGGCGCATGTCCGCTATCCGGAGGACCTCTTCAAGGCCCAGGCCGAGATTTACCGCACCTTCCACATGCAGGACCCGCAGGTGTTCTACAACCGCGAGGACCTGTGGAGCATCCCCAGCGAGCTGTTCGGGGATAACCGCCAGCCGGTGGAGCCCTACTATCTGATAATGAAGCTGCCTGGCGAGCCGAAGGAGGAGTTCCTCCAACTCCTGCCGTTCTCGCCGTCCAACAAGGACAATATGATCGCCTGGCTGGCTGCCCGCTCCGACGGGGCAAACTACGGCAAGCTGATCGTCTACAAGTACCCCAAGGACAAGCTGATCTACGGGCCCATGCAGCTCGAGGGTCGGATCAACCAGGATCCGACCATCTCCGCCCAGTTCACGCTATGGGGCCAGCGTGGCTCCCAGGTGACTCGAGGGAATCTGCTGGTGGTTCCGGTGGGCCAGGCCAACCTCTACGTCGAGCCGGTCTATCTGCAGGCGGAGAGGGGTTCCATCCCCGAGTTGAAGCGGGTGATCGCCTCCACGGGCAACCGGGTGGTGATGGAGCCGACGCTTGGGGAGGCGCTGAACAAGCTGTACGACGGCAAGCTGGCGTTGTTGCCTTCCGGCCAGCTTGCCCAGGCGGCGGCCACGCCTGGCCAGGCGGCTGCTCCGGCTCAGCAGTCGGGCGCGCCTGCCTCGCCCTCGACGCCTGCGCTCAACTTGGCGGAGTTGATCAAGTCTGCTCAGGACCACTACAGCCGCGCGCAGGAGAGGCTGAGGGCCGGGGACTGGGCGGGGTTCGGCGAGGAGCTGAAGATGCTGGAGGAGGACCTGAAGGCCCTCGGCCAGGGCGGGTAGGGGACGCAGCCTCCAGCGGCAGACGAGAAGGGGGGCCGCGTGGCGCCCCTTCTTCGTCGCACGTCGCAACGTGGTTGTTGCCTGCGGCACCTGGTTGATGCTATAATCCCGCCATTCGATCCTGTTTTCGTTCCCTCGTAACCACCCACCTCGGGTGGATTCTGTATTCCTCTGCTTCGACCCTGTAGGGGACGTGCCGGCCGTGGGCCGCGCGACGGCATTCAGCGGATGCTGCTGTTCCTGCGGCTGTCGGGGCTCACTATGGATGGAGGTGGCTGTCATTCGCAGCCGTGGGATAGACGGAGTCACCATGCTAGGGAGGTCCATGGCGCGATCGCTGCGCGGCATGGCTGCCCGTCTCTCGAAGGGTCGCCTGGGCTTGCATCTCACGATGTTCGCGGTGGTCGGGGCCTCGGCCTTGGCTGCCAACGACCAACCCCTGGCCGGCCAGAAGGGAGGGGTCCAGCAGCCGCTAATTGGCTTCCTCGCTGTCGCCTCCGCGCCCGCTGCGCCTGAGGCTTTGGTGCCTTTCCCCCTCGCAGTCGACTCGGCCGCTCTGGCTTCCGGCACTGGTTCGTCGGGGCTGTCCACCTTCGGTCGGACGCCGACGTCCGCCCATTCGGACACCGAACCCTCGAGGGATGCACTGCTGGCGCAGATCCATCTGCGCCGCGATCTCGCCAAGAATGGACAGGAGGAAGGGGTCGTGGTGGCGCGGGCCGTGGCTTCGAGCCGTGGCGGTGCGCGAGCCCCGGAACCCTCGCCGACGCCCGGCGCCAGCCCCACCCCAACCCCAACCCCGAGAAGGGAAGCGGCGAAGCCCTTTACCTACAAGGTGGTGGCGGGTGACACCCTTCTGGGCATCGCCTTCCGCTTCGGTATCACCCCGGAGACCATCCTTTGGGCCAACGATCTGGGCAACGGTGAGATGCTGCAGATCGGCGACGAGTTGACCATCCTGCCGATATCGGGTGTGCTGCACAAGGTGAAAAAGGGGGAGACCGTTGCCGATATCGCGGAGGCCTATGGCGCTGAGGAGGCGAGGGTGATCGAGATGAATGGGCTGTCCGACGTCCAAGCCCTGGCCGAGGGACAGCTCTTGATCATCCCGGGTGGAATGCTCCGGACCACGGAGCCGATCACCGGATTGCCCAGCGCCCCGAGCCAGCAGGAACTGGCCAGAGCCCCCAAGTACGTGGTCAAGGACGGGGATACCCTTCTCTCCATTGCCGACGCCTTCGGGGTGAGGGCCTCCGTCATCCAGGTGGCCAACGGTCTGCTGGACCCCGACAAGCTGAAGATCGGCCAGGAGTTGGCGATACCAGGAGGCAAGGTCCCGTCGGCCGCGCCCGCCCCTAGGCCCGCCCCTGCGCCGGCACCCGAGCCGCCTGCCCCTCCTGTCCCTGCGGGTGGAGGCGGCGATCGGATCGCGGCCATCTCGCAGAAGTACCTGGGCTACCGCTACGTGTGGGGTGGGACCTCGCCCGCCAGCGGCTTCGACTGCAGCGGCTTCGTCTGGTATGTCTACAAGGAGGCCGGGATCTCCATCCCGCGAGCCCCGCTGAGCGGCCAACTCAACGCCGGGCCGAGGGTCAGCCGTGACCAGCTACTTCCGGGGGATCTCATCTTCTGGGAGAACACTTACACTACTGGGCTCTCCCACGTGGGCATCTACCTGGGAGGCGGGCGCTTCATCAACGCCGAGTCCGAGTCGGTGGGGGTGCAGATCCGGTCCCTGAACGACCCCTTCTGGTCGGCCCGCTTCTACGGGGCATCGCGTCCCTGGTAGACTGAGTGGGGCCCTCTTGCGGCGAACGAGGGGTGCTTCTCGAAAGGGAAGCACCTCTTCCGATTCCCCTTAGCTAACCACCATCGCGGCTGTCTGCCTCATCTGGCTGGGCTCCACACCGACGATCGCTGGCGTCTTCTCGGTGCTGCCCGCTGAGTCCTGGGGTTCCTGGTTTCCGCCGGGAGGGCGCAGGATTCGGCGTGGGGGATAGCCACCCATATCCATCGGGCAAGGGGGTGATGTCGATGCTCCCAGGACTTCTTCGTTCGACACCGAGGTACGGGGGCCGAAGATGCTGGCGAGTGGCCTACGTCGTGCTCGCCTGAGTCCGCCGTGCCGCCCCGAAAGTTGGAGCGCGAGGCTCAGGACGAGCTGTCGTGAGGTGCAGGGATGCGGCTCGACGTGAGGGTCGCCGTCCACGTTGCCGCCCGAGAGCCCCTGCTCCCTGACCGGTCCCTCGTATCGGACGGAGCAGGCCGGGCTGCGCAGCGTGCGGACCGGGAGGTAGACGCCACGGGGCGACGGGGGCGCCTCTCTACTCGATCATCACCCCGATGGTGTTGTGGACCCCCGTCTTGCCGTCCTTGGCCCAGAGCATGGTGCGCTCCACTACCGAGGGCAGGCTGGTGGTTACCCTGGCGGAGAAGGAGGCAGAGCGGACCACACCGTCCATCTCGAGGTCCAGGCTTCGGTTCGCCTCCACGGTCGCGTCGTGGGTTACCACTTGGCCGTCCTCCAGCATCAACTGGAAGCGGGCCTGCATGGGGCTGCCATTGGGGTTGAGAACGCTGATCTTGGTGCTGAAAGGCTGCGCCGTCGAACCCTCGGCCAATGCCCAGACTGTGCCGAGCTGGGTTGCCCCCTGGGTCGCGTACGCACCCTGAGGTTGGTTGCCCGAGAAGGCGGAGGGTGCGATGAAGACGGATCGCTCGGCGATGATCTCGCCCGTCGCCTCGACCTTAATGCCGAAGCTGCGGGCCTGGAAGATCTGGTTCAGATAGATGCTCTGCCGGCTTGTGGGTGGCAGGTACTGCTGGTGGGTGGCCGTCTGCCCGTCGGTGCTGTAGAGGGTCACCGTAGCCGTCACCGGGTTGGGGGAGGGGTTCTGGAGCAGGAGCCAGCTATCCACCGGGACGTTGCGTAAAGTCGGCAGGCCGGCGGCGAAGAACCAGTTGCGCGATGGCGAGGCGACGCCGGTGACGCCGGTTGCCGCGTTGCCGGGGAAGCGATACATGGCACGCTCGGCTATGATCGGCTGGTCGCTCTCGATCCTCGTGGAGAAGGCGGCGTTCGGGATCACGTCGTTGGCAAAGATGCTGGTGCGAGAGTTCGGCGACAGCAGCATCTCCCTGAGCATTGGCGCGCCGCTCTCCAGCAGGTAGTTCACCCGGACGTAAGCGGGCACGGGGTTGGGGTTCTGGAGCAGGATCCAGGTGTGGAAGGGCTCGGTGGTGGCACCCTCCGCCAGGTACCAGGTGCGGGAGGGGGCGGTTACCGCCGTCACCACGTGGCCGTCGAAGCCGGCGTACATTGCCCGCTCAGCTAGGAGCGGTTGGGACGAATCGATGCGGGTGCTGAACGCGGCGTTGGGGACCATCTGGTTGGCGAACACGCTGGTCCGAGAGGTGGGGCCGATCAGCATCTCGTGGACGACGGGCGGGCGTCCCTCGGGCATGAAGGTCAGCCGGGCAGTCGCGGGCACGGGGTTGGGGTTCTGGAGCAGGATCCAGGTATCGAAGGGCGCGGCCGTGCTCCCCTCAGCGAAGTACCAGCTTCCGCTGCCTCCGGAGGGGGCGGCGGTCGGCGTGGGTTGCGGGGCCGGGGTGGGGTTCGGTGCGGGCGCGGGAGGCGGGGTCGGGCGCAGGGCGTTGATGGCCTGCCACACCTGCGGGTCCTCGTGGCCCAGGCGCCAGGCGGCGACCCCTGCTAGTCGGTGCTGGGCTACCAGGGCCAGCTTGGGCGCCAGGCTCGCGCGGTCCTCGAACCACACCTCGTGGGTGTGGCCATCCTGCGAGTAGGTGAAGGTGGACGACTGCTGAGTCGGGTCCAGCCGGATGGTGGCACCGTACTGCTGCGCGAGCGCGAGCGTTTCGGGGTAGCGCAGCGCGCGGGCGGGAGGGCCGGATGTGGTGTCCCAGTCGTAGCCGTAGAGCGGTATCCCGAGGAGCAGCTTCTCCGCAGGGATCTGGGAGGCCGCGAAGGCGATGGACGCGGCGACCCAGGAGAATGGCGCCGTGGAGCCAGGGACGGAGCTGCGGGCGGTGCGGAACCCATAGGTCATCACTACGAAGATATCCGAGTGTGGAGCCAGCCCGGCGTAGTCGATGGCGCCGGCCCAGCCGGTGCGGGTGTCCGAAGTCTTGGCGGAGAGGGCCATGGTCACCAGCTTGCCGGCTGGGCGGAGTCGCGCGGAGAGCTGGGCCATGAACCGGGTCAGGGAGTCGCGGTCCTCGGGATAGAGCCCTTCGAAGTCGATGCTGATGCCGTCGTAATCGGCCACGACAGTGGCCAGGGCGGCGACTGCGGCGGAGCGGGTGTCCTCGGTCGCAAGGATGGCGCGGGCGGTATCGGCGCCGCGGCTCAGCGCCACGGAGAGCAGGGGTCTTGCGCCGATGGAGCGGACGATGGAGATCACGTCCGGCTTGGCCTTCAGGTCGACCGAGCCATCGTCCCGCACGGATGCCCAGTGAAGCCCCACGTAGTCGAGGTCCCCCGTTCGCTGGCGCAGGGAATCGAGGGACGTCGGGTCTTCTGGGACGTAGTAGGCCCAGCGCACGGGCATCGGGCCCGAGAGCGATGCCCGGACCGTCTGCTCGGGGAACGCCGAGGACAGGATCAGGGCCGCGAGCAAGGCTATGAAGGAAAAGAGAGCGGGTCGGAGCAACGGCGGAAAACTCTTCATGTAGTGGATGATGGGGGATTATAGCATAGAAGGGGCCGATGGTGTGGTGTAGAGTTGTGATATAATGCCGCGGGTTGCCGAGCCCCCCGTGCTGCGGGTCGGGTGGGCGCTATCCCGTTTGACGCCCCAGCGCTGTTGTAGTGTTCCCCAAACCTTCCTCGGAGGCTGCAGGTTGGAGAGAGGAGAATGGCTTGACCGTTCTCGCTACGGAGAGGATGAGCTTTCGGTGGACGCCGAGCCGACAGGCGCGCCGCGGCGTCGGAGGGAGCAGTCGGAGCAGGTGCACGCGCGGCTGCTGGCTCTCCTAGACGATCTGGAGGCGATCATAGAGAAGGGGGCCAGGATCCCCTTCAGTTCGATGGTGCTGATCGATCGAGATGTCTACCTGGATTCCGTCGATGCGATTCGGATCGCGCTGCCGGAGGCGGTGGTGCAGGCCGAGCGGATCGTGCGGGACAAGGAGAGGCTTATCGCGCAAGCCGAGGCCGAGGCGGAGCGTATCACCTCGTTGGCTCGGGAGCAGGCGGCCTTCCTCATCTCCGAGCGGCAGCTCTTGCGTGCCGCGGAGCTACAGTCCGAGGCGATTCTGAACACCGCGCGGGAGGACGCGAAGGAGATCGTCGCCTCGGCGCAGAAGTACGTCGGCGATCTCCTGGCGCAGATGGAGGCGGAAGCCGCGCGGATTCTGGCCGAGATACGGAAGGCCGCGAGCCAGGCGAGGTGAGGACCCGGGACTGAGGACTGAGGGAGTGTAGCTCATCACTCAGGATCCAGGACCCGGGACGCAGGATGCGAGGACTATGGGACGGATGGACAAAGGCATGGAACAGGAGTTGGTGGGCCTCACGGTTGGCGACGGTTTCAAGTTTGGCTGCGGCTTCACGTTGGCCGTGGTGATCGGGCTGCTGGCGGCGCTGGTGGTGCTCACCGGCTTCACGGTGGTTGGGGTCTTCCTCGGCATCAAGCTGCCCCTCCTGGGCTAGCTGACGGCGCGCACGACGGGCCCGGAAGGGCCGTGACCCTTAGGAGAGAAGAACGGGCCCGCTTTCGCTCGAGCGAAAGCGGGCCCGTTGGGCGCCAGCGCCGGGTTTGCAGGTCGCATCAACTCTCCTTGCCAACCTGGTTGGCCAGAAGGATAGCCTCCGCTACCTCACGCATGGACTTCCTCGTGTTCATGCTCAGCTTCTGGATCTTCCGGAAGGCCTCCGCTTCCTTCAAGCCCTGGGTGTCCATCAGGACGCCCTTGGCGCGCTCGACGATCTTGCGGGTCTCCAGAATGTTGCGGGTGTCGGTGAGCTCTTTCTCCAAGGCCTTGAACTCCCGGAAGCGGGCCAGGGCCACCTCGATGGCCGGTACCAGCTCCGACTCTCGGAAGGGCTTGACGATGTATCCGACGACTCCTGCCTCCTTCGCACCCTCGATCAGCTCTTGCTGCGAGAAGGCGGTCAGCAGCAGGACTGGAGCGATGCGCTCCTCGGTGAGGACTCGCGCGGCCTGGATGCCGTCCAGGTCGGGCATCTTGATGTCCATGATGACCAGGTCGGGACGCAGCTCTCGGGCAAGGTTCACGGCGCTGAGCCCGTCGCCGGTTTCGCCCACCACCAGGTATCCCAGGTTGGTGAGCATCTCGCGCAAGTCCATACGGATAATGGATTCATCGTCGGCGATGACCACGCGTGTCTGTGCCAACTCAGTCTCTCCTTATCAAACTAACCTGCAACGTTAGGCCAGGCTGAGCGCCCAACGCCAGCCGAGGTGCTCTTGGTGACGCGGTGGGGCAACACCATGTAGCCATAATATACTGAGGCATAAGGCAGCGTCAACTTGCCGAAGACTGTGGCTCTGCCGGAACCTGGCGGGGAAAGGCCACCCGTGCGTGGACGCCGTCGGTGTTGACCAGGGTGAACTGTCCCTTGAGATCCTCGCGGACCAGGGTCTGCACGATCTGGAGGCCGAGGCTGCCGTCCCTATCGATGTCGAACTCCGGCGGTAGCCCCTGGCCGGTGTCGTTGACCTCGATCACCAGGACGTTGTTCTCGTCGCGAAGGGTCACCTGAATGGTGCCCTCGTTCTTTACCTCGAAACCGTGCTCGACGGCGTTCTGCAGCAGCTCGTTGATCACGAGCGCGCAGGAGGTGGCCTGCTGCGGGGGCAGGTGGAAGTCGTCCCCATCCAGAGTGATCCGAATGCTCTTCACCGGATCGAGAATGCCCTGGGTGACTTCACTGAGGATCCGCTGGGTGACGTCGCGGATGCTGATGATGCTGGTATCCTCGGGGCTCTCCTCCTTTGAGAGGAACTCGTGGACCAGGGCGATGCTGAGGATGCGGTTGATGCTCTGCTTCAGCATGTCCAGCACCTCCGGGGAGCCGGTGCGACGAGCCTGCATCCGCAGGAGGGCGGCTATCGTCTGAAGGTTGTTCTTCACCCGATGGTGGATCTCGCGGATGAGGGCAGACTTGATGCGGAGTGCCTGCTCCTTCCGGTGTTCCTCGGTGATGTCTTCGATCAGGATGATGGCGCTGCCGATCCTCTCCGTGCTCCCGATGAGGCGACGGAGGAACCCCCTGGGGGGCTTGGCCGGAAGGGGAATGGCGCGCTTGATCCAGATCAGGTTGTGCTCCTCGACGCGCTGCTCCAGGCAGCGCTCCCGCTCGATGGCCTTGAAGCAGACGTGCTCGGTCGTGTCAAGCTCGGAAAGGCGGCGGCCCAGGAGGCTGGTGGTGTAGCCGAGCTTGCGGTAGAGCTGCTCGGCCAGGGAGCTCATGTAGAGGATGCGGGAACTCTTGTCGATGACCAGCGTGCCGTAGTGCTCTCCCAGGCGGCCGAGGCGGTTGGCACCCTGGAGCCTGCCAGCGAGGGCTTCATCGTAGAGACGGGCCACAGCCTCGCGGTATATCGGGTTCTTCTTGCGACGGCGGTCGTACTCCAGAAGGTTGGTCTCGACACTCACTATGCCGATCAACCTCCCCTTGCCGTTGCGGATGGGGTGGGTTTCCTGGACCGTGGGGGCTCCCCGGATCATCTGCCCCTTGACGCCGCGCGCCATGTGGCCCTGGAAGAGGGCCTTGTGGATGGTGGGCGCGGCCTCGCGCGACAGGGACTGGCCCACCATCCACTCCGGATAGAGGGGTGGAACCGAGGTGGGGCGGGCCTGGGCTGCCACGAGGGCGCGGTCGCCAGCCGTGATGCAAAGGAGGAGGTCGGCGTGGGAGATGTCGGCGAGAAGATCGAGCCCCGAGGCGACTGCACGCAGCAAGGCGACGTCCTCCGACCGAAGGTCGTCACCGAGCGGGAAGACGTCGGTCAGTTGCGGTGAGGAGTGCGCCATTGCATCCACATCCGACGTTTGGCTGTGCTGGCTGTGCAGATACAAGGCCGTTCTTCTTGTTCAGGGCTCCCTTGCGCTGGTCCTGCGCCCGAGAAAAAGATTGGTCGGGGTGGCCCGATTCGAACGGGCGACCACTTGAACCCCATTCAAGTGCGCTACCAGGCTGCGCTACACCCCGACGAGGACCCCCGGAAGGGGGTGTTGGCCGAAAGGCCAACGTATGCATCTGTGTGAGGATTTTACCAGAGTTGTTGGCGCGCCTGCAAGTCTTGGTGCTCTACCCCCAATCCGTGGATTGACGCTTGGGGCATCACCTGATGGGTGAATGGGAAGGGATGGGCCTGGGTGGCGGGAGAGGACAAGTGGCCATCTTCCGGGTAGACTGTGGGCCTCGGGAGGTG
>JBLNDL010000083.1:0-3834 GCA_050261575.1 Sphingomonadaceae bacterium
TCGCCCCGCACTTGCCGAACTGGCCTTTCATCACCATGGCGACCGTGGCGCCGCGCTGGCGCGCCTCCAGGGCCGCTCTGGCCGCCGCGCCGCCTCCTCCGATCACCAGCACGTCCGCATCTATCACCTTCACCATACGGCTCAACTCCAATCATCGAAGTGCGGATCTTTGGTCCCCTGGGGAAGTCCAGGAGAGGCGTCAGCCCCTTCTGGTGGGGTCTGCGGCGTGACGCGAGCGAGCGCAGCGTCGCGCCCCAGAATCGTCAAAGACTTCTTGATACCTTCCTAGATGGCCCCAGCGGCCCGCATCCCCTGGATCTCCTCCGCCGAGTAGCCCAGCCCCGCCAGGATCTCCTCGGTGTGCTCGCCCACCCCGGGGGGAACGCGGCGCAATTCGGGTTCTCCGGCGCTGTACTTCACCGGGTGCCTCAGAAGACGCACCTGCCCCGCCTGGGGGTGGTCCACCTCCAGAACGGGCTCCAGGAAGCGCACCGTCGGGTCCGCCATAGCCTGCTCGTAGTCGTTCACTCGAGCGCACCAGATACCGTGAGATTGCAGCAGCCGGATGGCCTCCTGGGTGGTCAAGCGCCTCAAGAGGGGATCCAACGCCTTCCGGATCTCGTTCTTCTTCTCCACCGCCAACTTGGGGTCTTCGTAGGGCGCCAACTCTGGAGGGTCACCCAGGGCCTGCCGAATGGCCTTGATGGGCGAGAGGGAAAGGACGATGTAGCCGTCCCCGGTCTCATAGACCCCGTAGGGGGCGGGGTGATAGGACGAGGCGAGCGGCTCGCGAGGGCGCTCGATGGTCGACCCGTTGAGGAAGTACACCAGCGGTTCCATCTGAAGGTCGAGGGCGCCTCGCACCATGGCAATCTCGACCTTCTGCCCCTCGCCGGTCCGCTCCCGGTGGAGCAGGGCGGCGAGGATCCCCATGGCCAGCAACGCCGCGCTGTGCTGGTCCACGATAGCGGCCCCCGGTGCCACCGGAAGCTCTCCCGCCCGGCCGGTGATGGCGATCAGCCCCGAGAGGGCCTGGATCAGCAGATCCTGGCCGGGCAGGTCTCGGAAGGGGCTGTCCTCACCGTAGCCCGAAGCCGAGGCGTAGATGATCCTGGGGTTGAGCTTCTTTACCTCGTCGTAGCCCAGCCCCATCCTCTCCATGACGCCCGGCCGGAAGTTCTGCACCAGCACGTCGGCCTCGGTGATCAACCGACGGGCGGCGTCCTGGCCCTTTGGATGCTTCAGGTTCAGCGTGAGGCTGCGGGCGTTGCGGTGGGAGGAGAGGAAGAAGACGCTGACGCCGTTGACGAAGGCGTTCGGCCCCGACCAGCCTCGCTCCCAGGCGCCGGCGCCTGGCGGCTCGATCTTGATGACATCCGCGCCCAGGTCGGCCAGGTACTGCACGGCGGCCGGCCCCAGCAGAAACTGCGTAAAGCTCAGGATCTTGACGCCAGAGAGGATCGCAAGCGAAGAGTTGGCCATGCACAAAACCTCCACGCCTTTATTGGCAGGGGTGGTGGCGATTGCGCCGGCAGCGCCAGCACCCACCCAGCGATAGCACCGTCAACGCTACCCGGAGCCGGGGGCTAGACGTGCTCCGCAGGATTCCCTTATCTCGAGATGGGTTTCGGATACCACGAGCCTCGGTGGCCGGTCTTTCTTCCGTGTGAGCCGGTCGATCAGAAGCCTGCAGGCCATCCTCCCCATCTCGTAGGTGCGGACAGACACCGTGGTGAGCCTGGGGTTCAGCAGCTCCCCGAAGCGGATGCCGTCGAAACCAACCACGGCCACGTCCTTGGGGACTGAAAGCCCCTGGGACTGGACGGCGCTGATGGCGCCCATGGCGAGGATGTCGTTGGCCGCGAAGACCGCAGTGGGCGGGTAAGAGCGCCGCAGAAGGTTGCGCATGACGGCGTAGCCCTCCTGGAACTGGAAGCTTCCCTTCGTCACCACCAGCTTCTCGTCGATCGGGATCCCGGCTTCCGAATGGGCACGGCGGTACCCCTCCAGCCGCTCCTGGCCGGTCCGCAGAAAGAGGTTGCCGGCGATCATGGCTATTCGTCGGTGCCCCAACTGGATGAGGTGGCGCGTCGCCTCGTAGGCCCCCCCGGTGTTGTCGACGGCAACGGTGTCCACCTCGACGCCGTCGAGGCGCCGACTCGCCAGCACCAGGGGGATCTTGCGGTCGAGGAGCCCCTGCAGATGCTCTCCCGAGTGTCCCGCGGAGACCAGGATTATGCCGTCCACGTGTCTGTACTCGAGCAGCTCCAGGTAGCTCGTCTCCTTGCCCACCTTATTGTCGGTGTTGCAGAGGACCACACTGCGGCCCACTCGCTGGGCCTCGTCCTCGACTCCCCTGACGAGCCCCGAGTAGTAGGGGTTCAGGATGTCGGGGATGACCACCCCGATGGTCTTCGTCTCTTTGAGGACGAGGCTGCGGGCGAGGAAGTTCGGCCTGTAGTCGAGCCGCTGGACCGCCTCTTCGATCCTCCTGCGAGTCTCATCCTTCACGGTGATATGCCCACTGAGGACTCTGGAGACCGTGGCCGGGGAAACGCCGGCAAGGGCGGCGATGTCCTTGATGGTAGGCAACGGGATACCTCTTGCGGGGCGAAAGTGGTTTACTAAAACGGTTTACTGGATGCCGGCATTATACCTACCGGGGCCACCACGTCAAGCCCCAATTCGCTGGAAGATGCCCGTCGGTCAATGGGGCACGGTTGCGCGAGGAGCCCAGCCGGCGAAGGTTAGAGGTATCACTCGCCGGTGCACGCCCCGCAAGCACGTCAACACCCTGCTCAGGAGGCGGTCGGCGGGGAAGGAATGGAGAGGTGGTAAACCTGGAGAAGCCCCGGCTAATGAGAGGCTATCGTCGGATCTTAGCAGCCCTGCCGCAGTGACTCTCCTCGATGCTTCGAGGGCTCATAGACAGCTCGGTTCAGAGATGAGATCCGAGTGGCCGTTAGGTAACGGCCACTCGGACAGGTGATCCAACTCCACACCTTGGCTCAAGGACGCTGCCAGTAGCTCGCCGCCTGCTGCCAGGCAAGGTGCGACGAGCCTGGCAGTGGAGGTCCTAGTAGAGGTCTTTGACCGCGAACTCCAACCCCAACTCCACCAGCTTCTGCTTCGTGGGATTCCCGGTCTCCAGATCCCACCCCCGGTAGCTGTAGTAGTCATCCTTCAACCGCTCCAGGGTCTCCCGTGGGATGTAGCTCCCCTTCATAGGGCCCTCCGGCACCGGCTCCTCCATGAAGCGGATCGGCAGTTGGTCGTCCTTGCGGGAGAAGCCCTCCCTGGCGGAGAAGCAGCGGATCATGTTCCACTGCCGTTCGGCTATCTGCCGCGCCTGCTGGAAGTCGAGCTTCCAGCCGGTGACGGCGTTCAGCGCCTCGATCACGTTGTCGCTGATCCTCAGCGGCCCCCAGATCGGCTCGCCCAGGTGGCACAGGAGGGCCGAATCGGTGAGGATCAGCCAGTGGTTGACCTCCGCCGCCAGGGCACCCTTGCCTTCGATCGCCTTTCGATCCACAAGCCCGCTCTTCTCGGCGGTCGGCCGAATGTCGTGGTGGCTGCCACCCCTCGGCCCCGTGGCGTAGCCCACGGCCGCCGCAGGGAACGGCCGGCAGGTGTGGCCGGGCCACTCCAGCCCCTTGTTGTGGACCGCGAAGCGCTCGCTGCCCTTGCCCACCATCTTGGAGGCGTCCCTCGTCCCCTTGGCCAGGAGGGCGCCCAGCCCCTCCCGCTTGCCGATCTTCTCCGTCATCTCCAGCATCGCATCGGCGTTACCGAAGCGCAGGTCGATGCCGTCGGTGTCGGCCTTGGTGAAGATCC
>JBLNDL010000084.1:0-4293 GCA_050261575.1 Sphingomonadaceae bacterium
CAGACCCCGGCGACCCGAACGTCCTGTTCGCCGGCACCAACGGCCAGGGGGTCTTCCGCTCGGTCAACGGCGGTCAGAACTGGGTGCAGGTCAACACCGGCCTGGCCAACCTCTTCGTCAACGACATTCTGATCGATCCCACCAACACTAACAACGTCCTCGCCGCGACGGGCAGGGGCTCCGCCGTCGGCGAGACCACCGCGGGCGTCTACCGCAGCACGGACCGGGGGGTTAGCTGGACCCGCGTGCTGGACGCGGGGACCATCTGGGCCCTGGCCGTCACACCCCAAAACCCCAGCATCGTCTACGCCGCGGGAGGTCCCCCAGTCTTCAAGTCGACCGACGGCGGCGCCACCTGGAGTCCCTCCTTCGTTGCGGGCACGGACATCGTCAACGTGGAGCTGCGAGGCATCACAGTCAGCCCGGCCGACCCCAACGTCGTCCTCACGGCGGGAAACACCGAGGGCGGCGACGGCCAGGTCTTCCGCAGCACAAATGCGGGCGCATCCTGGGACCGGGTGCTGGCGGGGCAGGCGGCGATCCTCGACATCAGGTTCGTCGCGGACCTGCGGGCAGGGGTAATCGCCTTCTTCGGCAACCTCGTGGGCGTTTTCCGCAGCACGGATTCCGGCCTCAACTGGCAGCAGGTGACGGGCGGACTCGGAAACATCGAGGTGCGGCGGATCGAGCCGAACCCGCTGGACGGCAACGAGGTGGCCGCGGGGACGGGCGCGGGAGTCATCCGCAGCACGAACGCGGGGATCAGCTTCAGCCAGCTCGACACCAGCCTCGCGAACCTCAGCACCCGGGATGTGACCTACAATCGGGCGACCCCACAGACCCTCTTCGCCGGCACCGACGACGGGGCGTGGGCCTTCACCTTCGCCCAGCCCGCGCCGACGCCGACACCAACCCCGAGCCCCGCCGCCGCCACCTGGTTCTTCGCCGAGGGCTCTACCCAGCCTCCATTCGACACCTGGTTCCTGGTGCAGAACCCCACGGGCAACGCCGCGTCGGTTCGCTTCACCTTCCAGGTGGAGGGCGGCGGCATCCAGACTCGCGACTTCTCCGTGGGACCCAACACCCGCTTCAGCCTGTTCGTCAACCAGATCCTGCCCAACGTGGCCTTCTCCACCAGGGTGGAGGCCGACCAGCAGATCTTCGTCGAACGATCTATGTTCGTCGGCTTCGACGGGAGCGTGATCACCGGTATCCCCGCACCCAACCGGAGCTGGCTTTTCTCCGAGGGGGCGACGGTGGAGCCGTTCCACACCTGGGTGCTGATCCAGAACCCGAACAACGTGCCAGCAAACACCACCGTCACCTACCTGCTGCGAGACCGGCCGCCGGTGGTCCAAGCTCTTGGGCCCCTGGCGCCCAACTCGCGCACCAGCATCTTCGTGAACCAGGTGCTGCCCAACGAGGAGTTCGGCATACGAGTGGATAGCGACCAGCCCGTGATCGCGGAGGAGTCTACCTTCCGCTTCCCGGGCAACGCCGCGACCGCCACGGAAGGGTCGACCGCTCCCAGTCGCACCTGGTTCTTCGCCGAGGGCTCCTCGCTCCAGGCGCCGCTGCCCACCGATACCTTCATGCTGCTGCAGAACCCGCAACAGGTGGCAACCACGGTCACCATGACCCTGTTCGGCACCCAGGGGCAGCAAGCCTCCCTCCAGATAGCGATGCCACCCAACAGCCGCAGGACGATCTTCCTGAACCAGGTGCTCCCGAACGCGTCCTTCGGCGTTCGGGTGGAGTCGACCGAGCCGATCGTGGCGGAGCGGTCCCAATCCTTCGGCGTCGAGCCGCGCGGACTGACGGCGAGCCTGGGTGCGGTAGCGCTGGCGACCCAGTGGAACCTGCCGGAGGGCTCGACCCAGATGCCCTTCTCCACCACCATCGCCATCCTCAACCCCAACAGCACTGCGCTGAGCGCTCGGCTGGACTTCCAACTGGAGAACGGGCAGGTGGTGACTCGAGAGTTCGCGGTCAGCGCCAACGCCAAGCTCTCCGTGAACGTGAACGACCTGCTGCCCAACAACGCCTTCTCGACGAGGGTGACGACCAGCCTGCCCAGCGCGGTGGAGCGGACGATGTTCCTGAACAAGCTGGGATCCATCGGCGTGACGAACGCCGTGGGCATAGCGCAGCAGTAGAGACGATGAGACAGGGGGCAGGGGCACGTCCCCTGCCCCGGCCCGAGCCGATGCCGTCGGGCTGCAGCGAGTGAATTCAGGAACCACTTTGCGCAGTACGCAGAGACGGCATCCAAACCCGCAGCCGGATCGCACGTCCGGCTCTGATCGCACGGATAACAGCGAGCCGCCTCGCCGGACAGACCGGCAGGCATTGCGAGCGGCTCTTCTCATCGCTCATCACTCGTTACTCAATGCCCGTCACTTCTGCTACAATCCCACCACCGCCCACGCTTGCCGGCCCCCATCCCATTCACCGAGAAGGACGATGCACGGAGATCTGCAGGAGCTGCTGAGGCTGCCAGAGGGCCAACTCCTGGCCCGCAAGAGCGCCCGCATAAGTGCTAGAGACCTCGCCAACCTGCTGATCGGCTTCGCGAACGCCGACGGCGGCACCCTGTTGCTTGGGGTGGAGGAAGGCGCCGTGGAGGGCTTCCTGCAGTACGAGGGGAAGGCGGATACGCTGCTGCCCTCGGCCATCGCCCTCTGCAACCCGCCGATACGGGTCCGCCCCCGCTGGATCCCTTGCACCAACCGCCGAGGGCTGAAGGACCGAGTCCTGGCGGTGGAGATCCAGCCGGGGGAGAGGATCCACTCCAACACCCGGGACGAGGTGTACCTGCGCGAGGGGAATCGGACCCGCAAACTGGACTTCGAGGAGCGGCTGCAGCTACTGTACGACCGAGGGGAGGCATCCTACGAACTGACGGAGGTGCCCCAGGCCGGCCTGGAAGACCTGGATCTGGAACTGCTGCGCGAGTACGCCGGACGGCTTGGGACCAACCTGGAGCCGGAGGAGCTGCTGGTTGCCCGGGGCCTGGCGCGTCGGGTCGACGGGGAGCTGCGGCTCAACTGCGCCGGGGTGCTGCTCTTCGTCGAGAACCCCGCCGCCTTCCTGTCCAGGCCGGGATTGCGCATCCTGCGGTACGACGGCATATCCACCGAGACGGGCCCTCGCATGAACCTGGTGAAGGACACGATCCTGGAGCTGCCCCTCCCAACCCTGATCCTGGAGGCTCAGCGGATCGTCTCCGCCCAGTTGCGGGACTTCACCCGCCTGGGCCCCAAGGGGCTGTTCGAGACGGTGCCGGAGTACCCCCCATTCGCCTGGCAGGAGGCCATCGTCAACGCCGTCTGCCATCGGGCCTACTCCATCACGGGCAGCCAGATCGAGGTGCGGCTGTTCGACGATCGGATGGAGGTGGAGAGCCCGGGTCGTCTGCCCGGCCTCGTGCGGCTGGGCAACCTCCGCCAGGCCCACTTCTCCCGGAACCCCCGCGTCGCCCGGGTGCTCACCGAGTTCGGCTTCGTGCGGGAGCTGGGCGAGGGCGTGGACCGGATGATCGAGGAGATGTCGTCCTTCGGCCTGGAGGAGCCCCGTTTCGAGGAGCGCGGCTACTCGGTGGTGGTGACCCTGCGCAACGGAGCCGCTGCTCGGGAGGCGACCCAGACCCAGCCGAGACAGCGCGCCGCCCCGCCGTCGCCGCAGCCCCAGCAGCCGCACGTGCGGCTGAACGAGCGGCAGAAGAAGGCGCTGGAGTACATGAAGATGACCGGGGAGATCACCACCCAGCAGTACGTGGAGTTGAATCCGGACATCGACGTCCGCACCGCGCGCCGCGACCTGGCGCAACTGGTGGATACCGGTCACCTTATCAGCCTGGGCAGCACCAAGAGCCGCTGCTACCTGCTGCGAGATTTCGAGCAGCCCAAGGGCTGAGCGGTCCGTCCGGTACATCGCCGATCGGCACCCGCGGCATCGTAGGTGCCGCGTCTCGTTGTGGTTGCTCGCGGCACGCCCAGCCTGCCCCAGTCCCACCATTGGGACCAACGGCGGGGCACGAGGCCCCGCCCTACGGCAGGAGCAGGCAGGCGGACACGGCAGCCCGCCCCCGCACCTCGGTCTGCGGCAGGATGTAGCCCCCTGGCGACGACGAGGTCGACCACATCGAAGTGCAGACACAGAAGGAGGACAGACGATGGACGCAAGACCGACAGGCGCGATCGTCCAAAGGGATGACAAGACCTACGCCATAGTCCCCAGGACCCCGTTGGGGATCGTGACACCGGGCATCCTGCTGAGCATCGCCCGGGTGGC
>JBLNDL010000085.1:0-12679 GCA_050261575.1 Sphingomonadaceae bacterium
ATCGACACCATACCCTTCACGCCGACGGTAGCCCGCTGGGTGAGGATGGAATCCACCGCGTGGAGCGATAGCAGCCTCCGCAACTGGCTGCGCGAGTTCCGTGTCATGTCCGGTGGCTGAGAGGGCGTGATGTCCATCGGGAACGCCCTCCTCCCGGTCGGAGCCGTGGGCGCTGCGCACGCTCGCGCCACGTGCCCTGCGCCATCCAACGCGCGGAACCACCCACCCAAGGCAGCCGCGCCTCCCGAAACGGCGCCCCGATTCCCATGGGAATCGGGGCGCCCTGTCACGTCTGGACCATCACCAACTAAGCAGGGTCTCTAGATAGAGCACTCGTTTCCTGCCAGAGAAGTTGACATGAACTTGAGATACCTGGCTCAGTCCAGGTAGTCCTTGAGCTTCTTGCTGCGGCTCGGGTGGCGCAGCTTGCGCAACGCTTTCGCCTCGATCTGTCGAATCCGCTCGCGGGTGACCCCGAACTCCCGGCCCACTTCCTCCAGGGTGCGCTGCCGCCCGTCGTCCAGCCCGAAGCGTAGCTGGAGCACCCGGCGCTCGCGGTGGGTCAGCGACCGCAGCACGTCGTCGACCTGCTCCTTGAGCAACTGGTGGGATGCTGCCTCGGCGGGGGCCAGCGCCGAATGGTCCTCGATGAAGTCGCCCAGGTGGCTGTCCTCCTCCTCGCCGATCGGGGTTTCCAGCGAGACCGGCTCCTGCGAAACCTTCATGATCTCACGAACCTTCTCGGCCGGAATCTCCATCTTGAGCCCGATCTCCTCCGAGGTGGGCTCCCGACCCAGGTCCTGCAGCAGCCGGCGTGAGAGCCTGCTCAGCTTGTTGATGGTCTCCACCATGTGGACCGGTATCCGGATCGTGCGCGCTTGGTCCGCGATGGCTCGGGTGATCGCCTGCCGGATCCACCAAGTGGCGTAGGTGGAGAACTTGAAGCCCTTGCGAAACTCGAACTTCTCCACCGCGCGGATCAGACCGATGTTTCCCTCCTGGATCAGGTCCAGCAGCGACATCCCCCGGCCGATGTACTTCTTGGCAACACTCACGACCAACCGAAGGTTCGCCTCGGTGAGGCTGGCACGCGCCCTCTGGGCCTCGATCAGGATGTCGTTCAGCCTTTCGCTGCTGCTCTCGGGTCTGGAGGCGAAGTAGTCGGCACCGAAGGCCGGCGGGAAGGGAGAACCGCTGCGCACCACCTGTTCTGCCACCTTCCCGAGCAGGTCACTGGGCATGATTCGGCAGAGGATCGATAGCTCCGTGATGGCTGCATCGGCGACGGCGGGCTCCACCTCCATCTTCTCGGCCACCTCCTGCAGCCTACTGGGGTCGAGGTCGGCCAGATTGCCCAGTCGCTGCAGGCTGTCCAGCAAGCCCGTCTCCGTTTGATCGGATGGAAACACCATCTCCAGATAGGGGAAGTGCTGGACGAACCTGGCGTACATCCTCTCGAGGAGCACGACGGCCTCCGCTTCGGTGATCCCCCGGTCCACCTCCGGCGACTCCTCGGGTCGCGAGTCCTCCTGCGACTCCTCCTGTCGCAGCATCTCGCGACGCATCCGCTCCAGATAGGAGCCTTCTTCCATCTTGCGGGCCAGCCGCTTCTCGCCCTCCCAGCTCAGCAGGGGCACCGTGCCGATCTCTCGAAGGTACATGCGGACGTGGTCCTCGAGGCCCTCGTGCTCGTCGACCCGCACTGCGACCTCGACCTCCGACTCCGCCTCCATCTCGGTAAGCCAGGAGGGAGGGGGGCCCTCGACGTCGGCGATGGAGGAAGCGGTGGCCACCTTGATCCCGGCGTCGTCCAGCGCGGCTACCAGATCGTCTGCCATGCCCACGTCGTTCTCCGGGTTGGGCACCTTCTGAAGAATATCGTCGGGTGTGACGTAGCCCCGAGCTTGCCCCTTCGCCACCAGTTCAGAGTAGACGAGGGAGGATGACATTTCAGTATCCACCCTGGCGTCATCCGCCATGCCGAACCTCCTTGTGGATCGCCCGCAACGGTTTGAAGTCCCCCAGCAGCTTTAGTCTGTGGGATTCCGCGATGATCTCGTACTGCGCTTTCTCCAAGGCCGCAAACTCCGAGGGATCAGTGTCGGCCTCCTGCGAAGCCGAGACGGACTCTATCTGCTTTCTCCGTAGCTCCAGACTGGTCAACATCAGCGTTATCGCCGCAGCCTTGTAGTCCTCCCTTCGACGATCCTCCTCCTCAGTCGGCAGCCGCGAACCCATCTCCAGGAGCTGCTCCAGACTCTCCCGTAGCGGCCCCTCCAATTCACCCCGAAGCCGCCTGATGAGACCGTCGGCGTCAAGGTCGCCCCTCTCTGCTCGCCACCACTCCCGGATCCTTCGGAAGATCTCTCGGTACCCGGGGTCGGCAAAGTGCCGCTCCCCAAGCTCGGGCTGGAGTTCTATCGACGATGGATCGCTCAGGATGAGTGCGAGGCAGTAGCCCTCGACGTCGGCCTCGGATCCAGTGCCTTCGCACTGCACCGGCGCTACCCTCTCCGTGGGTCGTCGCCGCGGCCGAGGTCTCACCTGCTGCAGCAGAATACCCTCATCGATCCCCACCATCGCAGCCAGCTTTTGCACGTAGTGCGCTTGCTGAACCGGCTCGGGGATCCGGCCGATCACTGACATCGCCTCCTCCACCGCCGCGGCCTTGCCCGGCGCCGAGGATAGGTCGTGCCTATGTCGGACCCTCTCCAGGAAGAAGTCCTCCACCGGAACCGCTTCCTGCACCAGCCGCCTCCACCTGGCGGGATCCTCCCGGATCACCTCGTCGGGATCGCGCCCATGGGGCAACGTGATGATCTTGATGGCGGTCTTCAGCTTGTAGACGTAGTCCACGAGGCCTTTCCACCCCGGAACCGGGGTGGCGCTGCGCTCGAGCGACTCCATCGCCACCGTCAACCCACGCACCGTCGCTTCCTGCCCCGCCTCGTCCGGATCCAGGGCGAAGCACAACTCCGACGACCACGGCTTGAGCAGCGCGAGCTGCCGGTCGGTGATCGAGGTCCCTAGCGCCGCGACGACGTTCCGAAAGCCGTACTGGTGCGCAATGACCGCGTCGGCGTAGCCTTCCACGATGACCGCCTGGCCGGTCTGCCGGATCTCCCTTCTAGCCAGGTCGATCGCATACAGGCAGCTACCCTTGTCGAAGAGAGGAGTCTGCGGTGTGTTCAGATACTTCGGGTGACCTTCCGGCGAGAGTGCCCGCCCGCCGAACCCCACCAGCTTCCCGCTCGCATCCGCAATGGGGAACATCAGCCGGTTCCTGAAGCGGTCGTATAGCCCCCCAGACTCGTTCTCGCCAACTACCCCTGCCAGAAGCAGGTCCGATCTTCCAAAGCCTTGTTGCAGCAAGTGGTGGGCCAGCCCTGCTCCAGCATCTGGGGCAAACCCGATGCGAAAGAGCCGCACACCCTCTGGGGAGAAGCCGCGCCCCTGCAGGTAGTCCCTCACCCGCGATCCCGCCGGACTCTCGAGCATCGAAGCGAAGTAGGCTGCCGCGGCCCCGTTTATTGCGTACAGCTTCTCCAAGCCCTCGTCGGCTCGACTCTCCCGACGACCTGGCTGCAACTCCACCCCGGCCCGCGCTGCAAGGAGGGCGAGAGCCTCTCCGAACTGCACGTTCTCGCTGCGCATGACGAAGGTGAAGAGGTCTCCTCCGGCGCCGCACCCGAAGCAGTGCCAGGTACCGGTCTCGGGGAAGACTATGAAGGAGGGAGTCTTCTCGACGTGAAAGGGGCATAGCCCCTTGAGGCTCTTGCCGGCCTTCTTGAGCGTGACCTTCTCGGAGATGACGTCGACGACGTCCACACGCGCTCTTATCTGGTCGACAACCCCGCCCGCCATAACACTTACCGCCGTCCACGTGGGAGATGATCATGCCCCCGACGGGTCACCATCGAGGAAAGAAACGTTCGATCCGCAATCTAGTAACGTGGAACGCTGTTTCCGGGACTGCCAGGCGCCGCAGCTTCTCACCAGCCGCGACTTGCGCAACGTTCCGATTGGATCGGCCTCGGCTAGCCCTCGGGCACGAACAGCTCTCTGAAGGTGTGTAGCGCGTACCGATCCGTCATGCTGGCGATGTGGTCGCATATCAGCCGCTCCACCGACTCGTTCGCTCCACCGCCGAGGTCGGCGGGCAGTTCGGAGGGGTGAGCCAGGTAGTACTTGAACAGCTCCTGCACCAGATAGGTAGCCTTGGCTCCCTGCTCCTTGGCGAACCCGGAAAGGTACACGCGCTGGAAAAGGAACTCACGAAGAGAGTCAATACAGTTTAACATAGCTAAGCTGGGCCGAATAACTGGCCCACCGTCGTCGGGCTGTTCCGGCAGCCGGCCCTCCGCGACCGACCAGCAGTTGGTGATGATGTCCACCACCATCGCATTGATTCTCGCCCTGCCGGTGGATCCGAGTTCCTTCAGCAGCGACGAAGGCATATCCGCTTCTCGGATCACACCTGCCCGAACCGCGTCCTCCAGGTCGTGATTGACGTAGGCGATGCTGTCGGCCACCCGCACGATCTGCCCTTCCAGGGTACTCGCCACCCCACCCGCGTTGGCCGCGATGCTCTGCCTCACCTTGCTGTGCAACAAGATGCCCTCGCGGACCTCCCTCGTGAGGTTCAGCCCGCGACCCGATTTCTCGAGGGCGTCCACCACCCTCAGGCTCTGCTCGTTGTGCCGAAAGCCGCCAGGCATCAGCCCGTTCAGAGCCTCCTCCCCGGCGTGGCCGAAGGGCGTGTGCCCCAGGTCGTGCCCGAGGGCGATGGCCTCGGTCAGATCCTCGTTCAGCCTCAGAGCCCGGGCGATCGTCCGGGCGATCTGCGACACCTCGAGGGTGTGGGTGAGCCTCGTGCGGTAATGGTCACCGGCCGGGGCGACGAACACCTGAGTCTTGTGTTTCAGTCGCCTGAAAGCCTTGGAGTGGAGTATGCGATCCCTATCCCGCTGGAAGGAGAGGCGCCACGGGCACTCCTCCTCGGGCGTCTCCCTCCCCAAGCTGAGTCGGGATCGGGCCGCCAGAGGCGATAGTCTCTCCTCGTCCCTCTCCAGCCGCTCTCGTACTGTATCCATGGGGCAACAGGTGTGATGTGGTGGGGTGCGTGGGCGGGACGTGTCCCGCCCGCGCGCACTGCAAAACGCTACTTGTCCCTCTCGGCTTGGCCAATGGCCGCTTGGGCGGCGGCCAATCGGGCCACGGGCACGCGGAAGGGGGAGCAGCTCACGTAGTTCAGCCCTACCTGGTGGCAGAACTCGATCGAGCTGGGATCCCCGCCATGCTCGCCGCAGATACCCACTTCCAGGTCCGGCCTGGTGCCGCGGCCCAACTCGACGGCCATCTTGATCAGCTTGCCCACCCCATTCCGATCCAGGGTCTGGAACGGGTTGACAGGCAGGATCTTCCGGTCCACGTACTGCAGAAGGAACTTGCCCTCGGCGTCGTCGCGGGAGAAGCCGAAGGTCGTCTGCGTCAGATCGTTCGTGCCGAAGCTGAAGAACTGCGCGTCCTTAGCGATCTCGTCCGCTGTCAGAGCCGCCCTCGGGATCTCGATCATGGTGCCGAACTTGTATTGGACCTCTACCCCGGCATCCTTCATGACCTGCCGAGCCACCGGCTCCAGCATCTCCTTGGTCACGTGGAGTTCGTTGATGTGGCCGACCAGCGGGATCATGATCTCGGGCTTGACCTCGATACCCTCCTTCACCAGGTCGCAGGCGGCACCGATGATCGCCTTCACCTGCATCTCTACGATCTCGGGGTAGAGGATGCCGAGCCGGCAACCGCGCAGGCCGAGCATCGGGTTTGCCTCTCGCATGGACTCCACGGCCTGCAGCAGCCGCTCCTTCTGGGCCAGCTCCTGGGGTCGGTCGCCCTTCAGACGCAGTTCCGTAGTCTCGACCAGCAGAGTCTCGTGATCGGGGAGGAACTCGTGCAGGGGCGGGTCGATCAGCCGAATGATCACCGGCAGGCCGGCCATCGCTCGGAAGATGCCCACGAAGTCACCCTTCTGGATGGGCAGCAGCTCATCCAGGGCCGACTGGTAGGCCGAAATGGGGCCCGACGCCTCCTGCTCCAGTTGAGCGAGGCGAGCCTGCGCCGCTTCCTTCCGCTCGTTGGAGGCGGCGGCGACCTCCGCCCTCGCCTTCTCCAACTCGGCTTTGAAGCGGGCCGCGTCCGGCGCAGCCAGGATCATCCGCTGCACGATGGGCAGCCTATCGGTCTCCATGAACATGTGCTCTGTGCGGCACAGACCGATACCCTCGGCGCCGTACTCCCTGGCCTTGGTGGCATCGCGCGGGTAGTCGGCGTTGGCCCACACGCCCAAGCGGCGCCTCTCATCGGCCCAGTGGAGGATCTGATCGAGGTCCTTCAACTCTGAGAAGCTGGGCGCCCGAACCGGGATCTCGCCCACGAAAACCTCACCGGTGGCCCCGTCGATGGAGATGACGTCGCCCTCCTTGACCACCTTGCCGCCCGCGACGAACTGGCGTCGCTCCTCGTCCACCACCACGCCCTCGGCACCTGAGACGCAGGGCTTGCCCATGCCTCGGGCAACCACCGCCGCGTGACTCGTGGCTCCACCCCGCGAGGTGAGAACCCCTTGTGCCGCGATCATGCCGTGGACGTCGTCCGGGGAGGTCTCGGTGCGAACCAGCACCACCTTCTGCCCCTCGTTTCCCCACTCCTCGGCCTTGTCCGGGTCGAACACGGCCCTCCCCACTGCAGCGCCGGGGGACGCGTTGAGGCCCTTTGTCAGCAACCGGCCCTCGCGCTCGGCGGCAGCCTTCGCCTCGGGATCGAAGTTGGGCAGGAGCAGTTGCACCACGTGGCCGGGCTCCACCCGCATGATCGCCTCTTCGGGGGTGATGATTCCCTCCTTGACCATGTCGACGGCGATCTTCACGGCCGCCTGCGCGGTCCTCTTGCCGGCACGTGTCTGCAGCATGTACAGCTTGCCGCGCTCGACGGTGAACTCCATGTCCTGGACATCGCGGTAGTAGCGCTCGAGCCGCTCGGCAATGTCTCGGAATTGCTCCGCCACCTGCGGCAGCTCGTCGTGCAGCCGGCCGATCGGCTCGGGGGTTCGGATGCCGGCCACCACGTCCTCGCCCTGCGCGTTGATCAGGAACTCACCGTACAGCGTCTTCTCACCCGTCGACGGGTTCCGAGTGAAGGCCACGCCGGTGCCTGAGTCATTGCCCATGTTCCCGAACACCATCGTCTGGACGTTGACGGCGGTGCCCAGGTCGTGTGGGATCTTGTTGTAGTTGCGGTAGTCGATTGCCCGCTTGCCCATCCATGAGGAGAAGACGGCCTCGATGGCCAAGCGCAACTGCTCGTACGGGTCGCTGGGGAAATCCCTGCCGGTGTTGGCCTTGAAGATCTCCTTGTACTCGGCCTCCAGTTGCTTGAGGGCGTCGGCGTTCAGGTCCGCGTCGGTCTTCGCTCCGTACCTCTTCTTGTACTCGTCGAGGACGTGCTCGAACTTGCTTCCCTCGATCCCCATGACGATCCGGCCGAACATGGAGATGAAGCGCCGATAGGCATCGTAGGCGAATCGCTCGTCGTTGGTGAGGGCAGCTAGCCCCCTGACGGTCTCGTCGTTCAGGCCGAGGTTGAGCACCGTGTCCATCATGCCGGGCATCGAGAACTTGGCTCCGGACCGAACGGACACCAGGAGGGGATTGGAGGCGTCGCCCAGCCGCTTCCCGGTCTTGCTCTCCACCACTCGGAGAGCCTGCAGGACCTGCTCCCACATACCCTCCGGGAAGCGCTTGTTTAGCCGATAGTACTCGTTGCAGGCCTCGGTAGTGATGGTGAAGCCCGGGGGCACCGGAAGCCCTGCCTTCGTCATGGAAGCCAGGCCAGCGCCTTTACCCCCGAGGAGGTCTCGCCAAGTGCCCTCGCCCTCCTCAAAGAGATACACCCACTTCTTTTCCGTGGATGCGCGCTTGCCAGCCGTCTGGGTCTGCGCCATAGAGTCTTCTCCTCCTTCCAGAGCTGCTACTGCGTGCGTCCATACCCGGATTCCAGTCTGCGCTGGGTGTCCCCTCCCAGCTCGGCCCACCCTGATCCTATCGCGGCTCGAAAGCGTCGCGGAACCAACCGGGTAGTTCCTCTATCGGGACCCGCACCTGGGACATGGTGTCTCTGTCTCTGATCGTGACCGCCTGGTCCTCCAGGCTCTGGAAGTCCACGGTCACGCAGTAGGGGGTGCCGATCTCGTCCTGGCGACGGTAGCGCCGCCCTATGCTCTGAGTATCGTCGTAGGTCGTCATCACGATCGGGCGAACCAGGCTTTGCGCCTTCTTCGCCAGCTCGACGAGATCCGGCTTCTTCGACAGCGGCAGGAAGGCTACCTTGAAAGGAGCAAGATCCTTGTGCAGTCGCAGGACAACACGCGTCCCCTCCTTGTCGGGCTCCTCGTCATAGGCGTCGATGAGGAAGGCCAGTGTTGCCCTATCTGCACCCGCGGACGGCTCGATAACGTACGGGAGGAACCGCTCGTGGGTCTGCTCGTCGAAGTAGGTGAGATCCTCTCCGCTGGCCTGCTGGTGCTGCCTGAGATCGAAGTCGGTGCGGTTCGCTATGCCCTCCAACTCGGCCCAGCCGAAGGGGAAGCGGTACTCGATGTCAACCGTCGCCTTTGCGTAGTGAGCCAGCTCCTCCCGGGCGTGCTCCCGAAGCTGGAGGTTCTCAGCCCGCATGCCGTATCGCTCGTACCACGCAAGCCGGTCCTTCACCCACTGCTGGTGCACCTCTTCATCTGTGCCGGGCCGAACGAAGTACTCGATTTCCATCTGCTCGAACTCGCGAGTCCGAAAGGTGAAGTTCCCCGGCGTGATCTCGTTGCGGAACGCCTTTCCCACCTGGGCGATCCCAAATGGAAGTTTCCTGCGAGTGGTGGTCATGACGTTCTTGAAGTTTACGAAGATGCCCTGTGCGGTTTCCGGTCGAAGGTAGGCTATCGCGGCCTCCTCCTCGACGGGACCCACGAAGGTCTTGAACATCATGTTGAACTGTCGCGCCTCGGTGAGCTGGCCGCCGCAAGCGGGGCAGCGCTCCCCCCCGACGTGGTCGGCGCGGAAGCGAAGCTTGCACACGAGGCAGTCCACCAGCGGGTCGGTGAAGCTCTCCAGGTGGCCAGATGCCCTCCACACCTGCGGGGCCATGAGGATGGCGGCATCGATCAGGGACATATCGTCCCTCTCCTGGACCACGCTCTTGATCCAGGCCGCCTTCACGTTGTTCTTCAGCAGGCTCCCAACGGGGCCGTAGTCCCAGGTGCTGCCGAAACCGCCATAGATCTCGCTGCTGGGGAAAATGAAGCCTCGTCTCTTGCAGAGAGAGACGATCGTATCCATATCTGGTGTGGGACGACCCAAGACACCCTCCTCAGAAAAAAGACCTTCTCGCCCAACAGTGGGCGAGAGGCCCCCATCCTGTGAGAAATGATATCCGACGGCCCCCCCAAAGTCAACGAAAGCCCGACCCGGCCGGAGTCTATGGGTGGTCATCCGGCAGGTTCAGCGCGACTGTCGTCCTGAGCATTTCGTGGCCCTTGGGGGCCACCCGAAGCAACGAAAGGCGCCGCTGCCTGGCTGTCAGCCTGAGCCGCAGGCGAAGGATCTCCTCCTCGTCGGGCTGGCGGGGTCCGCCTTCGTAGGAGCGAAGCGAAGCGTCTCCGCGACTACCGTCCGCTCGGCTATCCGCCGCCTCGAGACCCTCTACCTGTCCCCGATCAAACCGAGTCTGCGCATTTCCTCCCATTCGTCGGGCCCCAGCAACTCAGGCCGGCGTCGCAGCGTTCGCAGCAGACTCTGCTCCCGCCGCCACCGCTCGACCCTCGCGTGGTCCCCCGACAGCAGGACCTCGGGCACCGCCCACTCACGGAACTGGGCGGGTCTGGTGTAGTGCGGATACTCCAGAAGCCTACCAGAGAACGACTCCTCCAGCGTCGACTCACCCGCCCCCAGCACGCCCGGGAGCAGCCTCACGATGGCGTCGCACACCACCATTGCGGCCAGCTCCCCGCCCGTCAGCACGTAGTCCCCGATGGACAGCTCGTCGTCGACTAGGTGCTCCCGCACCCGCTCATCCACTCCCTCGTAGTGGCCGCACAGCAGCACCAGGTGGGGCAGCTTGGCAAGCTCTTGGGCGATAGCCTGCCGAAACGGCCTTCCCTGAGGGCTCATGAGGATCACTCGTGCCTCCTCGCGCCGGAGCGACTCGACAGCCGCGAAGATGGGCTCGGGCTTCATCACCATGCCGGGTCCGCCGCCAAATGGGTAGTCGTCCACAACCTTGTGCCTCCCGGTGGCGAAGTCCCGAAGGTTGTGAACCCGGATTTGCAGCAATCCACGCTCCGCCGCCCGCGCGACGATGCTTTCGTCGAACGGACCACGGAACATTCCGGGGAAGAGGGTGATTATGTCGATCTCCAAGCTGCCCCCCTACCCCCTTTCTCCTTCAACCGCTCTTCCAAAGAACCACTTTCTTTCCATCGCGTCCAGCCATCCACTCGCCCGCATCGACTCCAACTCTCGATCGATGGCGACGAATAGGCCCAAGTCCAATCTGCGAACGGCGATAAGGTACGGCTCCGATCGGAGAGGACCTCCCACCTGTCGCAGACCGGCCATCGCCGACGATCCGGGAGGCAGGTACGCCTTGTCGACCACGACCGCATCGACGCTGTCCTCGGCCAGGGCGGCCAGCACCCGATCAAGGTCGCCCAGATGCACCAGCCCCATACCTGGTAGCCGTCTCCGCAACTCCTGCGCCGCCTCGTCAGCCAGGCTCCCCACCTCGACAGCCACACGCTTGCCGGACAGGTCCTCGTGCCGCCGAATGTCCATCCGGTGGCCTCGAGTCAGTACGACCGAGCCTGACTCGAAGTAGCTGGCCGCGTACTGCACCTGGCGGGCAACGTCGGGCGTGTAGGTCAACCCAGCAATGATAGCATCAATCCTCCGCGACGACAGGGCATCCAGGAGGATGTCGCCGCCGTCCATGTTGACCACCTTCGTCTCGGTGGCAACTCGCCGCCCCAACTCCTCCGCCACATCCACCTCGAAGCCCACCAACCGCCCGGATGGATCCACCGAGGCAAATGGAGGGTAGCTCGCGTCGACCGCGACGGTCAGCCTTGGGACTGGGATGTCAGCCCCGGTCGCGCGGCTCACCTGTCCGCCGAGCCCCGGCACCCTCTGCAGAAGGGACAGTGTCTCTGCATCGTTGTACCCCCACCAGTTGCCTAGGGTGATGATAGCGGCCGACAGGAGAAGCAACAGGGCCACGGGGATGGGCCAGGACTCTCTCACAGGCTATCCCCTCCCCTCGGCCGGCTGGGGGCTAGTCGGGGCCCTGCCCGCCGCCCTCTGCCTGAAGGCATCGTAGATCGGCTTCGGCGTGAACCCGACGGTCACGAAGGTGTAGTAATCGTTGTAGTTGCGGGCAGGCTTCGGCAGCCTGAAGCTCCAGAAGGAAATGGACTCCGCCCACGGCCACTCGGACTCGACCTTCTCCAGCGCCCTCAAGGAGTACTGGATGCGTTGGGCGGGTTGCACGGCCTTGGTCCATCGAGGATGGTCGTTCCACCCGCTCTCCGTCACGACGATAGTCTTGCCCTCGTCCCCGTTGGACACCATTATCTGCCGTAGAAGCTCGGTTCGGGCGAAGTTGACCACATCTGGGGAAGGCGGGTCGTCGGGCGGGCTGCGCCATCCGTAAGCGTGAACGGCGAGCTTGTCGAAGTAGGGCTTCGCGCCCGCATCGTACATGCCCTGGAGGTACGACAGGTCGGTCATCCCCCACTCGCCGGTCTCCAGCGTGGTCGCCAGCCCCGCGGCGATGACCGCCATCTTCTTGTCCGCCGCCTTGATGGGCCGGTATACAGCCTTCAGCATACGGGTGTAGGAAGCGGGATCTACCGGGCGATAGCCCCACTCGAAGCTGAGGTTGGGCTCGTTCCAGACCACGATCCCTTTGACGGCCCCGCGGTACCGGAGGGCGAAGGCGCCGACGAACCTGGCGTAGTCCCCGTATCTCTCCTCGTCCAGGTAGCGGGATGGGGTTCCAGGGGGCCGCGCCCAGTCTGGCACCATGTCGAGGCGGGCGATCACCTTCAACCCGCGAGAGGCCGCGGAGTGCACCACCAAGTCTGCGTGGGTCCAGTCGTACTTCCCCTTCTCGGGCTCGATGTAGGCCCACGGGAAGTACTCCACGATCCAGGCGGCCCCCATATCGCCGACCATGTCGATGGTGTGGTCGATGTTTCCCTTCTCCACTTCGTCGGTCAAACGAGTGTGCATACCCAGAACTGGGTTCAGAGCGACGGCGGGCTTCTTCTCCATCTTGAGTGGTGGCGCCGGTAGCAGCGGCCCTGCGACGAGAGTCAGCAGCAGCAAGGAGGCGAGGATGTGCTGGAGGTAGGTGGCCATGGGGCACCGGGATCAATGGTGATGGATCGCTCCTGAGGGCCGATGGGGTATGAGGCTACGACAGAGCGACCCTTCTGTCAAGCGCACAGGTGAACACCCCAATCCGTGGATTGACGCTCGGGGCATCACCTGATGGGTGAATGGGAAGGGATGGGCCTGGGTGGCGGGAGAGGACAAGTGGCCATCTTCCGGGTAGACTGTGGGCCTCGGGAGGT
>JBLNDL010000086.1:0-47882 GCA_050261575.1 Sphingomonadaceae bacterium
CGACCTTGTCTTGTCAGGACCGATTGCTGCACAATAATCCGAACGTGATCCCGGCGAACGCCCCGCCGAGATCGCACAAGATCTATCCGGCTGGAATCGCGAGGTAACCTGATGGCCAAGAGAGCCCGCGTGGCGGTGCTGAAAACCCGACCGGAGTCGGTGCTGGAGGACTACCAGCGGTTGCTGGAGATGGCCGGCTACCGCGAGGCCCTGGACCCCACCAAGCCAACGATACTGAAGGACAACATCTCCTGGCACTTCCCCTTTCCCGGAGCCAACACCACGCCCTGGCAAATGGAGGGGACCGTACTCGGCCTGCGGGCGGGAGGCTACACGGATCTCGTCTGCGTGCAGAACAAGACCGTGGTCACAGACGCCTTCAAAGGGGAGGATCTGAACCACTACGTCCCGCTCTTCAAGCGATACGACATCCCCGTGCTCTACAACTTCCGGGACGAGGACATGCGTTGGATCCGGTACGAGCCCAAAGCCAGGATGCTCGCCCTCGACAGGATCTTCCCAGAGGGGATCCGCATACCAGACTTCTTCTTCGACAAGAACATCGTGCACCTGCCCACGGTGAAGTGCCACATCTACACCACCACCACGGGCGCGATGAAGAACGCCTTCGGCGGGCTCCTCAATACGAAGCGGCACTACACCCACAGTTGGATCCACGAGACCCTGGTGGACCTGCTGGCCATCCAGAAGGAGATCCACTCCGGCCTCTTCGCCGTCATGGACGGGACCACGGCAGGAAACGGCCCAGGGCCGCGAACCATGTACCCCGAGATCAAGAACGTCATCCTGGCCTCCGCCGATCAGGTGGCCATAGACGCCGTGTCGGCCAAGATGATGGGCTTCGACCCCATGAGCATCAAGTACATCCGGCTCGCCCACGAGGCCGGGCTGGGAGTGGGCCGAATGGACGAGATCGAGGTGGTGGGCGAGGATATCAGCCAAGAGTCCTGGGGCTTCCAGGTGGGCAAGAACCTGGTGCGCATCGGGGGCGGAGACCTCATCTGGTTCGGGCCGCTAAAGCGGATGCAGAAGCTGTTCTTTCACACCCCGCTAGTCAACGCCTTCATCGTCGCCTCGGAGATCTACCACGACTACTACCGCTGGCCGATGAGGGACCGGGCGGTCTTCGAGCGGTGGCTGGTGCAGACCCCGTGGGGCAGGTTGTTCCAGCAGTACGCGGCGGCGGCCGTCGGGCCGGAGGCCGCACCCAAGGCAGGATAGACGCCTCGCTGGCGAGGTGGCGGTATGCTCTTGCCACCTCGCCGGTACGACCCATCCCCAACCGTGTATAATGCGCCCCATGACCGCTTCTCTCGCCCCATCCACCCGGACAACCGCACGCGCCTTCGGCGGCCTGTGGGTCGCGAGGGACGTCGCCGCGCTCGGCGACGGCATTCTGCTGGTCGCGCTTCTCTGCTGGAGCTACCAGCTCCAGGAGTCGGCCACCGCGGCCAGCATCCTGGTGGTGGCGATGCTCCTCCCACCCTTCCTCCTGAGGCCACTCGCCCCCAAACTGGTGAGCCGGGGCAGCGCACGGGTGGTGGGCGCAGCCGGCCAGTTGCTGCGCGCGGCCGCTCTCACGCCCCTCCTCGGGGTCGGCGTCGGCGTCAACCAGCAGCTGGTGCTGTCGGTGGCCTTCGTGGCCGCGATACCATCGGCTCTCGTCCAGGCGGCCCATGAGACCTCCCTTCGTGCCCTGGTGAAAACGGAGCACCTACCGGCTGCCCAGAAAGCCCTCTCGCGGACGCGGCTCTTGGCACTGGCCGCGGGTCCGGCTGCTGGGACCGCCCTCTACGGTGCCTCCGGCCTCGACGGAGCCACACTGGCCGTCCTTGCCGCCCTGGCCGTCTCCGCCGTCGGTCTCGCCGTCGCCAGGCCCCCGGTCGCCACCGACTCGTCGGGGGATCAGGCCATCGGGCCCGCCGACCTTCAGCGGGGATTGCTCCTCGCCCTACGGCACCCGTCCTTGAGGACCGTCGCGGTGGTGCAAATGTGGACGGCGCTTTCCACCGGCGGACTGGCAGTCGTGATGGTCGCGTTCACGGTGTGGGGCGTCTACGCGACGTCGGAAAACGTCGGACTGCTCCTGGCAGCCATGGGACTCGGTGCGGTGGCGGCCTCCCTCGTCTGGGACCGGTTCGGACACCTTTTCCTGCCGAGCCACTCGATCGCCACCGCCATCGGCATCGCCGCGACCTCGGGTTTCGCCCTCTCCCTCACCTCTTCTATGAACGAGGCCGCTCCCTTCTGCGTCGCGACGGGCTTCGGCCTGAGGCTGCTGGGAGCCGGCGTCGACGCACTCCTGGCCGCCCACTCCACCCCTGAGCAGCGCCCGGCCCTGCTCGCCGGACTCGACATGGCCACGTCGACGGCCTGCATACTCTCCGCCGTCGCCATGGGCCCCCTCTGCGACCTGATGACGCCGCGCCTCACACTCGTGCTGGCATGCATCCTCCTGTCGGTGCTCGGCCTCTACGCCTTTGCGAGCGTCGCGAATCCCGATGAACGGGCTTTACCAAACCGGTATAATGGGTAAGCCGGTTCGATTCCGGCCCGTCACCTCGAAGCCGAGTCCTGAATGGGGAGTACGTCCATGAAGAAGATGACTGAGGAGAACCTGAAAGCGTCCTTCGCTGGTGAGAGCCAGGCCCACGTCAAGTACCTAGCCTTCGCCGAGCGGGCAGAGCGAGAAGGCCTGCCCAACGTCGCCAGGCTGTTCCGGGCGGCCTCCTTTGCGGAACAGGTTCACGCCACGAGGCACTTGCAGGTGCTAAAGGGGATCGGCTCCACTCTCGACAATCTGAGCGCCGCCATCGATGGCGAGACCTTTGAGTTCGAGGAGATGTACCCCTCCTACATGGCCGTGGCGGATGCCCAGGGCGAATCGACCGCCTTCAAGAGCATGCAGCGGGCGAACGAGGCAGAGAAGGTCCACGCCCAGCTTTACACCCGGGCCAAGGAAGCCGCGGCCGCCAGCCGGGACGTGGAGATGGGGCCGGTGGTGGTCTGCCAGGCGTGCGGCTACACGGCCGAGGGCGAGGCCCCGGACAAGTGCCCCCTCTGCGGCGCATCCAAGGAGCGGTTCAGCAAGTTCTAGAGCGACTTGCAGACCCATCCCCCTTCCCCCCTTCCGTCGCCAGGGAAGGGGGTCTCTTTTTTCCCCCGTTCGCCCCCGGCGCGCTTTGTGCTACGGTAGAGTTGAAGCCAGAAGCCACGAGGGACGTTGGGATGCTGTTCGGACTCGACCACGCCATCATCGCCGTCAGGGACCTGGCGGCTGCCACGAGACAGTTGGAGAACGCCCTGGGGCTGACCGTAACCCCAGGCGGGGAGCACCCAGGGATGGGCACACACAACGCCATCGCCCGGCTGGGTACGGAGTACCTGGAGATCATCGCCGTGCGCGACCCCGTGGAGGCGGCGGCCAACCGAAGGGGGCAGATCCTGCTGGACTTCCTGAGCCGGAGGGAGGGGTACCTCGGCTTCGCCCTCAGCTCCGACGACCTGAACGGCGATCTGGCAGACATCCGCGACCGCGGACTCGACCTGGAGGGTCCGATACGAGGTTCCCGCCAGCGCCCCGACGGAACGGTGATGACCTGGAGGATGGCTGTGTCTCCCGAGGACCCCTGGGGCCGCCTACTCCCCTTCGTCATCCAGCACGACACCCCCATCCAGGAGAGGCGAAGCTGGGTGCCGCCGGGGGGGCACCCCCTCAAGGTATCCGGCATTCCGATGGTGTCGGTCGCGGTGGGCAGGCTGCGGCCAGCGGCCGACCTATACCGGCGGCTGGTGGGCCAGCCGCCCGAGGTGACGGAAGACGTGCCGGCCCTCCCCGCGCGCAGGGCTCGATTCCGCGTGGGGGGCCTCCGCCTGGATCTGCTGGAGCCCACCGCCCCCGACGGCGGCCTCGCCGACTTCGTCCACTTTCAGGGAGGCGGGCTCTTCATGGTCTCGCTCGCCGTGGCCAACCTGGAAGAGGCAGTCCGGCTGCTGCGCTCCCGAGGCACCGACGTGGGCGACCCCACACCCCAGCGCCGCGCCCCCCTCCTGGACCCCTCCCAGACCCTCGGGGCCCGCTTCCAGTTGGTCGAAACGCCGTAGCCCCCAGGGCAAGTGCTGAAGACCAAACCGCACCGCCTCCTGGTCGGGGACTGGTGCTCGGACTGGAGTCACCGATCGGGGCCGATGCCCTGAGGACCATCCTGGCACCATCCGTCCAAGACGTGGCGGCGCTCGGCGCCATCGCACCGCTCAGGACTATTCTCTCCTTCTCGGTGGAGTATGAGCTGCGTCAGGCAGGAGATGGAGCGGATTCTAACGAGCCTCCCGCATCAGCGGACGCAGCTCGGCGACAAGCTGTTCGGCCGTGAAGTCGGTGTCCCTGATCATCACCCTCTGCCTACCCCCTGGGTCGATCAGGTAGGTCGGAGTGCTGTGGCTGACGTAGTAGAAGCCGCCCGCTCCGGCGGGGCCCGCCTCCACGGGGCCCTTGCTCACCCCTACGTAGTAGTCCTTCCAGACCGCCTCCAGGGCCGCGCGTTCGCCGGTGAGGAAGACCATCTTCCCCTGGAGATGCATCGTCTCCAGGTACTGTCGCAGCCGCGAGACAGTGTCCCTCTCCGGATCGACGCTGATGGCCACCAGTGCCACCTTCCGCCGGTCGTCGCCCAACCTGTCCCACGCCTGGCCGAAGGTGGTGGTGACCACCGGGCAGACATCCGGGCAACTGCTGTAGAGGAATGTGAGCGCCACGGCCTTGCCGCGCAGATCCATCAGACCGAGGGGCCGGCCGTCGTGGTCCACGAGGGAGAAGTCGGGCGACTCCCTTCCCTTCATATCCGTCTTGCTTAGCCCGGGGCCGCGCGCGACCGACGGCGGCGCGGCGCAGCCCGGCAGGAGGAGAAGTAGCGCCACAGCGAGGGCGATAAGCACCTTCATTCTACCCTACCCCACACCCAAGGTGCCCCGCATCTCCATCGGCTGCAGCATGAGCCACACTCCCGCCGCGAACAGAGCGATCTCCAGCAGCGCCCAGGGCAGGAACGCGCGACGAGCCGCCCGCAACTCGCCCTGGCGGGAGCGGGCCAGCCGATGGCTCACCACCAGCGAGAGGAGCAGCCCCGCCTCCAGGCAGATCAGCTCGATTGGCAGAAGCCAGGAGGCCGGCACCAACGGCGCCAACCCCCAGGCGGGATCCCCCAGCAGCGGCAGCCCCGCGTCTGCCAGGAAGCTCTGCACCACCGGCACCAGGGTCAGCCCGCCAGTGAGGAAGTGGTAGCCGTAGTGGGCCAGCCACATGCCGAAGCCCAGGGGGAGCAGACCGTAGCTGTGGTGGGCGGCCACCCGAGCCAGCGGCTCCGTGGAGCCCGCCAGCTTCCTGCTCGCCCAGGCGGCGAGCCCCACGGTCGCCAGCGGCAGCACGCCGAGGCCCAGGGCGAAGACCACCAGCAAGACGATCCCTTCCGAGCGGGTGCCCAGCAGCCCCGCCACCCATCCGGCAAACCCATGGAACGGGCCCACCATGCCGAAGGCGTTCATGTAGGATGCGTAGACCAGCACCACCACCAGGGCAGCCAGGTCGACCCGCTCGTCCAGGTGGCCTAGCCCCGCCCGGTGCCGGCCGTCCCCAAGCTCGGCCCCGGGCCGCCTGAGGATGACGCCGACGTTGTCGTGTGGGCAAGCGTGGACGCAATCCAGGCAGAAGGTGCAGTCCATGTTGCCTGCCTTCTTCGGCTGGAACAGCCCCAGCTCGCAGCCACCGGGCTGCCTGATGCAGTCTTTGGTGGCGCACGCGGAGCACAGGTTCGGCCGCAGCACCCGGACCTCCGATGGTGAGACCAGAGAGTTGACGAAGTTGAACTGGCCGATGGGGCAGAGATACTTGCAGAAGGCCGCCCCCTTGAAGAAGGCGTCCACCACGAAGGCCGCCGCGAAGTAGACGAGGATGATAACGGCGGTCAGCCAGGGGCTGGCCCAGGGATCGAAGGCCTCGTAGTACCAGAAGAAGAGCAGCAGCAGAGCGACGGCCGGCCACTTCCATCGCAGGGCCCTGGGCCAGGCTCGCTCGGCAGGCAGTAGCCTCTTGGCCAGCCATCGAGGGAGCATGAAGGGGCAGACCGTGCAGGCGACGCTGCCGACCTGCAGCAGAGCCAACACCGTGAGGCCACGCCACTCCACCCACGGCACCACCCCTGCCAGGTTCATGGGAGCCAACTGGGGGCCGAACAGGCCATCGAAGATCAACAGGGCGGCGATGGCCAGCATCGGAAGCTGAAAGGCCACCCTGGCGTGGCGCCACCTGAGGAAGCTCCCCAGCAGAGGAAGTCTCAGCAGATCGAGGCCGGCCGCCTGCGCGCCCGGGGGCGCCACCGCCGGCCTCACCTGGCGGCCACCCCTTTCACGTCGAAGCTGCGCTCCAGCTTCTCGCCATCCGGCAGGGTGGCCAGGACCGTGAGGATCCAGTCCCCGCCCATCGTGAAGCGGAAGCCCTCGGTCTGGTAGCGACCCCCGCCGGTGTGCTTGGCCGCTGCCTGCACCGGCTTCATCCCAGCGTGGTTCATGTCGCCCCGCACCGACACCTCGGCACTCTCGATAGGCCTGCCCTGGGCGTCCCGGAGCAGCACTTCGATGGTGGCGGGTCCGACCGCCTTCTCCCCAACCGACTCCAGCTCCACCTGGGCGCCACCACCCCCTGCCGCGGCGGTCGTCCGCCCGCAGGCGGTGGCCATCAGCGCGAGCAGCACCATCGACACCAGCAGCAATGTGAGGGCGCCCCCTCGCTCAACGCGGGGCCATCGGCTCCGTGGAAAGGACATCCTGCGGTACCTCCTCCTGAGGCTGGGCATCCCCCGCCCCGATCATCAACAACCACTTATGGGGCAAGAGGAGTGCCACCCGGGAGGTCCGCACGGGTATCTCCGGCTGCGCCGGTCGCCAGCAGTGCTCGATGGAACGGCAGGAGCGGATACAGAGGCCCGCCCCGGGGCGCAGAGACTGCGTGGCACCGTGCCCGCTCGCGTCACGAGCCCCACCCTACGCCGGAGATGCCCGCTCGGGCGATGGCCCTTCAGGCGCGAACTGGGCCCAATCCACTCGGGGATACCCGCCTACAGCCCCCGGAGGATCTCCAGCAGCTCCTCGATGTCGGGCTGCTCGTTGCTGTCGTGGACGTCGATGAATGCGATGCGGCCCTCCTTGTCCACGATGAAGTTGGCCCGCTCGCTGTAGCCGTCGTCCCTGAGTACCCCGTACAGGCTGCACACCATCCCGTGGGGCCAGAAGTCCGAGGCCAGTGGGTAGCTGATCCCTCCCAGAGAGAGTGCCCAGTTCTTCAAGGCCGGCACGTGGTCGACGCTGATGCCGATGATGTCTGTGTCCAACTGGTCGAAGCGAGACTTGTCTACCTCCAACGAAGGCACCTCGACCGATCAAACTGGGGTGAAGGCCAGAGGGAAGAAGACGAGCAGCGCGTTCCGCTTGCCACGCAGGTCGGAGAGGGTGAAGTGGTTCGTGCTGCGGGCGCCGACGGTCCTCCCCAGGTGGGTGGGCAGGGTGAAATCGGGCGCCTCGTCGCCCACAGCGAGGGTCACCGTCTCCATGGCTTTCTTCCTGCGGCCGATCGGGACAGACATGGGGAACCTCCTCTGGTCGATGGCGATGGCAGTTGAAGATCCCAGCACGTCTCGTACCACGGAGGCGGAGGGTCGCAGGGTCGGCGGACACGGCGACCCCGCCTGCGACGAACCAGCGGCAGGGGACGCCCCCGCCTACCCCCAAGAACGGGAGGGGGCGGGTCTGGGACCCGCCCCCCGGAGCTGCCGTGCAGGGCCGACCGGCCCTACGGTTCACTAGATCCCGAAGGCCACGTGGAGCCACGGCAGGGCGAAGTAGACCACGAAGGCCAGGGAGGCGACGTACATCGCCCAGTGGAGGCTCTTGGCCTTGCCCTGCACGATCTTCAGGAAGGTGTAGGTGATGAAACCGACGCCGATACCGTTGGTGATGCTGTAGGTGAAGGGCATCACGGCGATGGTCAGCAGCGCCGGCAGCCCCTCCTCCAAATCGCCGAAGGGGATGTCCTTGGCCACAGCGGCCATCAGGAAGCCCACGACGATCAGGGCAGGAGCCGTCGCGTGCGCCGGAACCACCCCGGCGACAGGGGAGAAGAACATGGCCGCCAGGAACAGGACACCGGTCACGACGGCGGTGAGCCCGGTCCGCCCGCCCTCGCTGACGCCCGCGGCGCTCTCGATGTAGGTGGTCGCGGAGCTCGTGCTGGCAGCACCGCCGAAGACCGCCGCCAGGGAGTCCACCAGCAGGATCCTGTTCAGCCGTGGCAGGCTACCCTTCTTGTCCAGCCAGCCGGCCTCACCGCCGATGCCGATCACGGTCCCCATGGTGTCGAAGAAGTCCGACAGCATCAGGGAGAAGACAGTCAGGATGGCGGTCAGGAAACCCACCTTGGCGAAGATCTCGAAGCTGATGCCCTGGCCGACGATGGAGAGGTCTGGAAGGGCCACGATGGAGGATGGAATGACGGCCACACCCGGGGAGGCGAATGCCTTCCAGCCGCTGAGGCCGTTGATCACGATCGCCAGCACGGTGCTGGCCAGGATGCCGATCAGCAGGGCGCCCTTGACCCTCTTGGCCATCATCCAGATGATCAGGAAGAGGCCCACGATCGCCACCAGGACGGGGCCAGAGGTCAGGTCGCCCAGCGCGACCGGGGTCGCCGGGTTCTTCGTGCCATACTTGATTAGCTCGCCGTCGGCGAGGCCGATGAAGAAGATGAAGAGACCAATGCCCACGCCGATGGCCTTCTTGAGGGTCATCGGTATGGCGTTCATCACCGCTTCGCGGAAGCCGGTCACCACCAGGAAGGTGATAGCGAGACCTTCCATAAAGATCACGCCCATGGCGGCCTGCCATGGGAGCTTCATCCCGACGATGAGCTGGAAGGCGACGACGGCGTTGAGCCCCATGCCCGGGGCCAGGGCGAAGGGATAGTTCGCGTAGACCCCCATGAAGATGGTCATGACTCCTGCGACGAGGCAGGTTGCCGCCATGACCGCAGGGAACGCGGGACCGAGACCCTGGAGGTCCTGGATACCAGCGAAGGACAGGATCGAGGGATTAACGAAAATGATGTAGGCCATCACCATGAAGGTGGTGAGCCCCGCGACCAACTCGGTGCCCACGGTGCTGCCGCTGGCGCTGATGCCGAAGAAGCTATCGAGCCAGCCGCGGCTCCCGGCACCCTTGCCGGACATGTCTGCCGTGATGGATTGGTTTGCCACAGCCTCCCCTTCCTTTTCTCAGGCGATTAACGCCCTGAAATGACCGAGCAGGCATCTCTAGGCGGAGTGCACACCTTTCCCGCCAGAGGAGTTGAGATGGACTGGAGATACCTGCTCAGAGCCTAGGAAAACGGGCCCAGAAGACGGGGCGGGACCATGCGGGCCGCGCCGCCCGGAGCCGACCTCGCGCCACCAAGATGACACAGCCTAACCCTTATGTCAAGCACCACCTCCTCGTGGCCCGCCGCCGACCTACCGATCCGGGCCGTTTGGCCGGGGGCGTCCACCCCCTCCAGGCCGTCGACCTCGCAGGAGCCGGCCGACACTCGGCGACGGAGTCCGCGGCTGGCCGCGGAGCTGCGAGCAACTTCCTTGGAGACGAGGGCGGTTTCCTCTCCACCGGAACCCACGGGATGGGTTCCAGCAGAGGTCCCGGCCGACCCACTCTGGGCTGGCCGGATCCACGTGAAGGGGCAGCGAGGTTGGGCGCTGGGCAACGGCGGCCGGACAAGGGGCGGCCATCGCAGCCGCTGCTGACTGGCAAACCTCCAGGCGATAGTGTACAACCGGGGCCCCACCGTCGCAAGAGCCACCGGCTCACGGGCAATCAACTCAGCTTATGCGCCCCATAGAATCTCCATTGTTGACGGGGTTCTACCCCCATTCTAGAGTAGTCCGACCCCTATGTCTGGAAGGTAGCCTGATGCGGCTATCAATCGTGCAGCCATATGGATGAAATGGTTGCCAGTTGTCCAGCTCACTGTTACTATGGCGCCGTTCGAGTGTAGGAGGTGCGGCCACAGGCAACCCGCGCCCAACCAGGGCGCGATCAACAGAAGAGGGAGGAGTGAGAACCCATGCTGTCTAAGCGACTGTTGGTAGCACTGGCGATTCTCGTATCCCTGGCCGTGGTTGTCACTGCTGTCGCGGGATGCGGCAGCCTGGGTGGGGGAGAGAAGTTCCCCACCAAGCAGATAACCTACATGGTGACCTTCGACCCTGGAGGACAATCCGACCGGGAGGCTCGAAGGCAGCAGCCCCTCCTGGAGAAAGCCCTCGGACAGAAGGTGGTCATCGACTACAAGGTTGGCGGCGGCGGCGCAATGGGTTGGGCCGAGGCCGCCCGAGGCAAGCCGGATGGCTACCAGGTCACCGGCATCAACATCCCGCACATCATCCTTCAGCCCATGCAGCAGGACGTTGGGTACAAGACCGAGCAGCTTCTACCCATCTCCTTGTTCCAGTCCACCCCTCAGGGGCTGATGGTCCTGAAGGACAGCCCCTACAAGGACCTCAAGAGCTTCGTGGACGAGGCGAAAAAGAACCCCGGCAAGCTTACCATCGGGGGCTCCGCCACCTGGTCCGGCTCCCACATAGCCACCATGCGGCTAGAGAAGCTGACGGGCGCCAAGTTCGAGTACGTCCCCTTCACCGGTGCGGCCCCATCCGTTACTGCCTTCCTGGGCGGCCACGTCAACGCCCTGATGGCCAACTCCGACGACATCGTCAAGTACAAGGACCAGAGCATCCTGCTGGGCATCGCCGCCGAGGAGAGACTCCCCCAGATACCCGAAGGCAAGACCTTCAAAGAGCAGGGGATCGACATGGTGGAGATCATCGCGCGAGGCGTCGCCGTGCCCGCCGGCACCCCTCAGAACGTGGTAGACGTCCTGGAGAAAGCCTTCATGGAGATCGCCAAGAACCCGGAGGTCGTCGAGGCGCAGAAGAAGGAAGGCTTCGTCCCCATCGCCATGAACAGCAAGGAGTCGAAGGCCTACATCGAGAAGTTGATCCCGATCTACAAGGAGATCACCGCCGGGCTGAAGAAGTGACCGTGGGATCGGCCGCATCACCTACGCTGGAGGCCACCAATGGTTAGGACTATGCGGGCGGCCGACATCGCGGCCGGCGGCTTCTTGACCGCCCTGGGCATCGTGGCGCTGATGGCATCCTTCCAAATAGCGGGGACCGCGGGGGAGCGTTTGCACCCCCGCACCCTCCCCATCATCCTCAGTTGGATGATCCTGGCGGGGGGAATCGCCCTGTTCGTCAACGGGCTGCGCTACCGGGGCGAAGAGAAGCCGATCGACTGGCCCAGCGCTAAAGGCAGGCGCCGCGTCCTGATATCGATCCTATTCATCATCGTGTACATGGCCCTGCTGGATCCCCTCGGCTTTCCCCTCGCCACTATGATGTTCATCACCCTCCTCACCCGGTTTCTAGGGCGTTATCGAGTGTGGGCGGCAGCCTTGTGTGGTCTGGCAAGTGGGCTGGTTGTGCTTCTCCTGTTCATAGACCTCCTGGGACTCAGCTTCCCTCTGGGGCCGCTGGAGCTACTCTTCTGAGCGCGCCCGAAGGGATTGGAGGGTCAAAGCATGCTCTTCTCGTGGGACCTGCTGGCTCAGGGATTCGCGCAGGCCATCACCCCTGAGAACCTGATCTTCGCACTGGTTGGATGCCTGGTGGGCACCCTGGTCGGGGTGCTTCCGGGCATCGGGCCCACCTCGGCCATCGCCATCCTCCTGCCCCTCACCATGGTCCTGCCCCCCACGCCGGCCCTCATCATGATGGCCGCCATCTACTACGGCGCCCAGTACGGCGGATCCACCACCGCCATCGTGGTCAACATCCCGGGCGAGGCATCCTCCGTCCCCACCACGCTGGACGGCTACCAACTGGCGAAGCAGGGGCGGGCCGGGCAAGCACTGGCCGTATCGGCGATCTCGTCGTTCGTCGCAGGCAGCGTCAGCCTGGTGGGACTCACCTTCTTCGCACCGGCCCTGGCCGGTGTCGCGCTCCGGTTCGGCCCGCCGGAGTACTTCGCCCTGATGTTCATGGCCCTCAGCCTGGTGGTCAGCCTCTCGGGGCGGGCGGTGCTGAAGGGCTTCATCGCCATGTCCATCGGCCTGATGGCCACCACCATCGGACTCGACCCCATCACCGGCGCTGCGCGCCTCACCTTCGGGATCGTGGACCTGATGGGCGGGATCAACTTCATCAGCGTCATCATCGGCCTCTTCGCAATCGGCGAGGTGCTGGTCAACGTCGAGCGCGAGGTCGCCTTCATCTACACCAGCAAGATCAAGGACCTGATGCCCTCCCTGGCCGATCTGAGGCGGGCCTTTGGCAGCATGCTGCGATCCTCGGCGGTGGGTTTCTTCATGGGACTGCTGCCGGGATGCTCCCCGGCGGTGACGACCTTCGTCGCCTACGACCTGGAGAAGCGGTTCTCAAAGCACCCGGAGAGGTTCGGCACCGGCGTCCTCGAGGGGGTGGCCGCTCCGGAAGGAGCCAACAACGCCACCAGCAGCGGCGGCTTCGTGCCCCTCTTCGCCTTCGGTATCCCTGCGGGCCCGGCCCTCGCGGTGCTGATGGGCGGGCTGATGATGTACGGACTCCAGCCGGGCCCCAGGCTGTTCGAGGAGAAGCCCGACCTCGTGTGGGCGGTGATCGCCAGCATGTACATCGGTAACGTGATGCTGCTGGTGCTCAACCTCCCCCTCGTCGGGCTGTGGGCGCGCATCGCCATGGTCCCCTTCCCCATCCTGGGGCCCTTGATCGTCCTCTTCTCGATCATCGGCTCCTACAGCGTCCGCTACCAGCTCTTCGACGTATGGATGACCCTCGCGTTCGGCATCATCGGGTACCTGATGCGGAAGTTCGGCTTCCCCATGGCGCCGATGGTGCTGGCCACGGTGCTCGGCCAGATGCTGGAGACCTCGCTGAAGCAGTCACTCAGCATGTCCCACGGCTCCTACGGCATCTTCTTCGTGCGACCCATCTCCGTGGCCTTCGTGCTGCTCGGCATCATCGTGGTGGTCCGCGGTCTATGGACGCAGTATTGGGGCAAGACCGTCGAGTTGGCCGACGAGGGTGGCGAGGCCTGACCTCCACGCCAACGGGTTGTGGGCTCAATACTGAGTCCTGAGTACCGAGTCCTGGGTGGTTCCGGGTTCTGAGTTCTGGTAAGGTCGTGGCCGACCACTCAGGACCCAGGACCCAGGACTCGGCACTCGACACCACCCAGTAGCCGCAGGTCTTACGCCTGCGCGCACCCGCGAGGATGCGGCTACTGTCTTGTCGATTGCTACGGCATCGGCATCGCCGTGGGTATCGCCATCGGGGTGTCCGTCGGCATCGGCGTGTCTGTCGGGATCGCCGTCGGCGTAAGGGTCGCCGTCGGGGTGTCCGTCGGCATCGGCGTGCCGGTTGTCGGCGTCGCCGTCATGGTCGGGCTGGCCATGGGGGCGGCGGGCGTCGGGCTCGCCGCGGGGACGAAGCCATACTCCTGGCGCAGATGGGTCTCCATCACGGCCACCAGGTCGTCCATCGCCGCAGCCAGGTTGCCAGTCAGACTCTCCAACTCCCGGGTGGACAGTTGGCCAAGCTGCTGCCGTATGTTCACCAGCACAATCTGCATTCGATCGAGCAAAGCGATGATATCGTCCGCTGTCGGCTGGTCGGCCGCAAGCTGCATCTCCTCCTGGCGGATCTGATCGACCATCGCCATCATCTGCTCGGGTCCCATGGCCACCATTCCGGCCGTGGGCGTGGGGGTGGTCCCCGTCATGGCACCCGGCGTCATCATCGTGGGGCCTGGAGTGCCCGTGGCGTTCTGGCGAGCGTGGGTGTCTACCACCCGGGTCATCTCCAGCATGACGTTGCCCATCATCTGAAGCGCCTGGTCCCGCTCGGCCGGGGTCATCTGGGACACCTCCAGGTGAACCTCGGCCATCAGGTCGGCCGCTCGCTGAGTCATGTAGTACAGATCGTTGGCCGTGGGGGTACCGGCAGCCAAGATCCGTAGCTGCTCCAGGAACCGATCCATCTCCTGCAACGTGCCCTGTATCCTCAGAGGCCCGGGCGTCCCCAGCGTCCGCGTCGCCACGGCCGTCGCTCGGGCGCCCAACACCTCGCCCGTAGGTGTGGCCATCGCCGGTCCCGGAGTGCTGAAGCGAGACGATGGGGCGCCGCCAGCCTGCCCGACGTCAGCCCCCTCCGGTGCGGGCGCGCATGCCGCCACCAGCAGCCCTATGGCCGCCCCCAACACGAAGAGGGAGCGCATCGCCATTCGTCGCATTCTATCCTCCTGTTCGGTTTCTACGCGCTGCCATTGCTTCGCACGGCTATCAGTCGGCTCTTCTGCCGACCGGCCAGGGGGAGGCAAGATGCGGGCCTGCTTTTCCTCTACCGCTGCCGTGGCATGGCCTGTGCTCGCTTCTCCGACCCACGCCGACGTATGGGGAGCCCGGGGAGGACGGAGGATGCCAAATCGCAGGATCAGGGTGGGAATCAACGGATACGGGGTGATCGGCAAGAGGGTAGCCGACGCGGTGGCCCTCCAGGACGACATGGAGCTGGTGGGCGTCGCCGACGTCGCCCGCGACTATCGGGTGCGGGTCGCCGCTGAGAGGGGCTATCCCATCTACGCCGCCCTGCCCCACTTGCGCTACTCCATGGAGGAAGCCGGCCTGCCGATCGCGGGCACTCTGGACAACCTCCTGCAGATGGTGGACGTGATCGTCGATTGCACCCCCAAGGGAATAGGCAGCAGCAACAAAGAGAAGTACGATCGGGCGGGCGTGAAAGCCATCTGGCAGGGAGGCGAGCGACACCAGTTGGCTGGGCTCTCCTTCGTCGCCCAGATCAACTACGCCGAGGCCCTGAACCAGCGATACGCCAGGGTGGTCTCCTGCAACACCACCGGCCTCTGCCGGGTCATCTGGGCCCTCCACCAGCGAGGGTGGGTGAAGCGAGCCAGAGCGGTGCTGATGCGCAGGGGGACGGACCCCTGGGAAAGCCACCAGAACGGTATGATCAACACCGCCATTCCAGAAACCAAGGTGCCCAGCCACCAGGGACCCGACGCCCAGACGGTGATCCGGGGCCTGGACATCACGACACTTGCGGGCGCGGGCCCCTACGACCTCAGCCACCTGCACTTCGCCATGGTGGAGACGACGAGGCCGGTGAGCGTGGAGGAGCTGCGACTGGCGCTGTGGGAAGCCCCGCGCGTCACCTTTGTCCACGGCTCCGACGGTCTGGTGGCACTGAACTCCGTCATCGAGTTGATGCGCGACCTCCGCAGGCCCCGCAACGACATGTGGGAGGTGGCAGTGTGGGAGGACGCCCTCGCCTCCGACGGTCACGAGCTGTACATCACCTTCCAGGTCCACAACGAGGCGGTGGCGATCCCCGAAAACGTCGACTGCATCCGTGCGCTGACGGGCATCGAGACGGACGCGGCCGCGTCCATACAGAAGACCGACAGGAGCATGGGCATCGTGAAGAACTTCCTGCCCGCCACCATCAGGGAGGAAGGGAAGGCTCCCACCCTCGCCGAGGCGTTCGGCTCCATGCGCAGCCGCTACATGGAAGAGAGCTTCAAGGGCGCCGAGGAGCCGGCCGAGCCCGAGCCCACTCAACAGCAAGAGTAGGCAGCTTCATCCCAGCTTTCTTCTTCTGCACGTCTGCGTTATCATGGGCTCCTCACCTCACCGCGTGACCCACCATTTCCAAGCCGAAGATCCGATTGTCGACCGCTCAACGCTACGATGTCATCGTGATAGGAGCCGGACCCGCAGGCAGCACGGCCGCTCTCCGACTGGCCGAGGCGGGTTTCTCGGTCCTCCTGATGGAGAGGGAACCGCTGCCCAGGGAGAAGCCCTGTGGCGGCGGCCTCACCCCCAAAGCCTGGCCCCTTCTGCCCGTCGCGATCGACGACCTGGTGCTGAACCGTGCCGACGCGGTGCGAGTCCATGCCGGCAGGGGGGTCTCAGCCCGTTTCCGCGCCCGGCACTGGGCCATCTGGATGGTTAGGCGGCCGGAACTGGACCTCCGGCTGGCCCGCGAGGCAGCACGCCGTGGCGCCGATCTGCACGAGGGCGAGACCTTCCGCACCCTAGATCGGGAGGGCGGTCTGTGCGTCGTATCAGGTAACGCGAGCTACCGAGCCCGCGTGGTGATTGGCGCCGACGGCGCCGAGAGCCGGGTGGCGCGCCTGCTGGGTTTGCCCCGCCCCAGTCGGTGGATGGTCGCCCTGGAGACCGAGGTGGAGGTGGAGGGCGATCCGCTGGCGGGCGAGGCCATCGTGGATCTGGGAATACCCCACGGCTACGCTTGGGTCTTCCCCAAGGGAAGGCTGTACAACGTGGGGCTCGGCACTTTCCATCCCGGCCGTACCAGGGAGTTGCGATGGAGGTTCCGTCGCTTCGTGGAGGATACAGGTCTCTTCGCCAACCGCACCCTGGCACCGGTCGGACATCGCATCCCGACCGGCCTCCCGCCCGGCCCGCTGCACCGCGACAACGTCCTGTTGGTGGGGGACGCCGCGGGCGTCGCCGATCCCTACTTCGGAGAGGGCATCTCCTACGCCCTGCTGACGGCCCATCTCGCCTCGGACGCGGTGGTGGAGTACCTGACCGGCAGAAGCCGCGATCTGTCCCACTACAGCCGACGGGTCAAGGCGGCCCTCGGGGCGGACATGCGGCTCTGGCGTCTGGCCGCCGCGGCGTTGCATCGCTGCCCCGGCCTCGCGCTCAGGATCCTGGACGCCAGCGACGCGCTGCAGGCTCGTGTGGAGAGAACCATAGCCGGTGAGTCGGGGTTCTGCCGGCATTGGCGCGGAGAGGATGCACGATGAGAAAGCCCTGCCCCAGGGGCACGACCGCGTTGCCCCTGGTAACCCCCTATGCTAGACTACGGCCGGCTCGAAGGGCTCAGATTCCGCCGCACATTCCCTCGTCGACGAGAGTTGCGCGATGGAGAGCCTTCGGCGCGCAGCGTCGGAGACTGTCTCCGACGCCACAGGACCGGCTTCCCGGAGGCACCGAGTGAGACCCGTTGTTGAGCTGGCGACGTGAGAAACCTGTTCCGGAAGAACCCCAAATACTTCACGATACCCACCGACCACACCCCGCGAGAGATCCCCGAGAACCTGTGGGTTCGCTGCCAACGCTGCGGCGAGATGCTCTACGTGAAGGAGTTCGAGAGAAACCTGAAGGTATGCCCGAAGTGCGACTATCACTTCCGGCTGTCGGCCAGGGAGAGAATCGACCTCCTGTTGGATCAGGGGAGCTTCGTGGAAAGGGATGCGAATCTGGAGCCGGGGGACCCCCTGGGCTTCGTCAGCCTGGGTGAGGCGTACCCCACCAAGATCGCCAAGACCCAGAGCAGGACCTCCCTGCGGGAGGCCGTGATTTGCGGCAGCGGGGAGTTGGAGGGCATCCCCGTTCAGATCGCCGCGGCCGACTTCTCCTTCCTTGGGGCGAGCATGGGCTCCGTGGTGGGGGAGAAGATCGTTCGCACGGTGGAGCGATCCCTGGCATCCCGCCAACCTCTGGTGATAGTGAGTTGCTCGGGCGGCGCCAGGATGCACGAGGGGATCTTCTCCCTGATGCAGATGGCCAAGACCTCGGCGGCACTCGCCCGACTCTCCAGGTCGGCGATCCCCTACATATCGGTCCTCACCGACCCCACCACCGGCGGCGTCACCGCCAGCTACGCGAGCCTGGGGGACGTGAGCATCGCCGAGCCGGGGGCGCTCATCGGCTTCGCGGGTCCGCGGGTGATCGAGCAGATAACGAAGCAGAAGCTGCCGCCGGGCTTCCAGACGGCCGAGTTCCTCCTGGAACACGGAATGATAGACATGGTGGTCCACAGGCGCGAACTGAGGCCGACTATCGGCAGGCTGCTACGTCTCTACAAGAGGGCCCCGGCGTATGGCAGCTAATCTTCACAACCGCTGGGAGGAGTCGCCGATGGTGCCCGACGCTCCCGGGCCGGAGGCCATCCCTGCGCGGGAGCCTCAGCAACTCTCGGCGTGGGAGAGGCTGGCCCTGGCCCGGCACGCCGGCCGCCCCCACACCCTGGACTACGCCCGCCTGGCCTTCGCCGACTTCATGGAGCTTCGGGGCGACAGGCTGTTCGGCGACGACCACGCCATCGTGGGGGGACCCGCCCGCCTAGGCGACGAGACGGTGATGGTGATCGGCCACCAGAAGGGGCGGAACACCAAGGAGAACCTGGCCAGGCACTTCGGCATGCCTAAGCCGGAGGGCTACCGCAAGGCCCTGCGGCTGATGAAGCAGGCCGAGCAGTTCGGGATGGCCGTCATCACCTTGATCGACACCCCTGCCGCCGACCCCGGCATCCAGTCTGAGGAGCGAGGCCAGGCGCAGGCCATCGCCACCAACCTGCTCGAGATGTCGAGGCTGCGCACCCCCCTGATCTCCGTGGTGATCGGCGAGGGGGGAAGCGGCGGCGCCCTGGCCATCGGGGTAACGGACCGAATACTGATGCTGGAGAACGCGGTCTACTCGGTGGTCTCCCCCGAGGGCTGCGCCGCGATCCTGTGGAAAGACGCCGCCCAGGCACCCAGGGCAGCGGAGGCGATGCGAATCTCCGCCCACGACCTGCTGGAGTTCGGCATCATCGACGAGGTGCTTCCCGAGCCGCCCGGCGGCGCCCACCTCGACCACGAGTGGGCGGCTGCCCAGCTTCGAACCGCCCTCCTTCGCCACCTGCGGGAGCTGCGCTCCACCTACGGCTCGGGCCACCGCCTGCTGACGGAGAGGCTGCTGGAAGACCGATGGCAACGATTCCGCCGCATCGGGGTGTTTGGCTAGCGGCCGGCCGTAGGCCGCCGGCCTCCCAAGTCGCGGCGCCCCCTTCACCCCAACGATTCGCCCACTGCGCCGGCCTCCGGGACGGAGGCCGGCGCAGTCGTCCCTTCCGCCAACGTTGCCGCCACAGACCGTGGAGGTTGGGATAACCCCGACCCCTCGGACACTACGAAGCTGATAGCTCTATCGGAGTTCGTGCGCGGAAGCAAACAAGGTATAATGTTTACGCACGTTGTCGCCGGCAAGGGGCTGAGTGCCCCCGCAGAAGGTTGGTGGCAGACCCGACTGTCTGCCCAAGGCGCGTACGCAGCGTGGCGCGAGCGAACTCAGCGTCACGGCCCCTCGAGGGCGCGGACGGTCGCCGTGAAGCTTGGACTTCTGGGGCAACAGCGAGCAGACGAACATCGCTAGGAGGGAAACGGACGTTGAGAGTCGCAGTTCTCACGGGCGGTGGAGACTGCCCTGGACTCAACGCAGCTATTCGCGCCGTCGCGAGGAGCTGCTTTGCGCAGGATTGGACCGTTCTTGGAGTGAAGAACGGCTGGGCCGGACTCTTGGGCGAGGGTCAGATCGAGGAGCTCACTCGTAAGAGCGTATCGGGGATCCTGCACCTGGGCGGCACCATTCTGGGCACCTCCCGCACCAATCCTCTCAAGAAAGAGGCTCACATGGAGGAGGTCGCCAACAACCTCAAGAAGTACGAGATCGATGCCCTGGTGGCCATCGGGGGCGACGACACCCTGAGCGTGGCCAAGGGGCTCTACGATCGAGGGATCAAGGTCGTTGGTGTGCCGAAGACCATGGACAACGACCTGTCGGAGACCGACTACTGCATCGGATTCGACTCGGCGGTCCAGGTGGTCATGGAGGCGCTGGACCGGCTGCACACCACAGCTAGCGCACACCATCGGGTCCTCGTGGTGGAGGTGATGGGTCGCGACGCCGGTTGGGTGGCCGTGGAAGGCGGTCTCGCTGGCGGGGCTGACCTGATCCTCATCCCCGAGGTGCCCACCGACCTGGAGCGGGTGTGCAGGCACCTCGAGCGACGCCGCGCGGCCGGCAAGGACTTCAGCATCATCGTGGTCGCCGAGGGCGTGGAGATGCCAGGCTTGGCGGGCAAGGACGAGGTGTCCGAGGTGGACGCCTTCGGTCACGTCCGGCTGGACAAGCGGGGCGTGGGCGAGCTGCTGGCCAAGCGGATCGAGAAGGAGACCGGCTTCGAGACCAGGGTCACGGTGCTGGGCCATCTGCAGCGGGGAGGCTCCCCATCGGTGACCGACCGGGTCAACGGCACCCGCTTCGGGGTGGCGGCCGTCGATCTGATCAAGGAGGGCAAGTTCGGTTACATGCCGGCCCTCAAGGGCAACAAGATCGTTCCCGTGAAGATCGCCGACGCCGTCGGCCGATCCAAGACGGTGGACATCGAGCTGTTCAAGCTGGCCGAGCTGTTCTACTAGGACCCCGCCACACTAAACGCGTCGTTCCTCGAGTCTTCGTTGTAGGGGTGGACCAGCGCGTCCGCCCAGCCCGTGCGCAGGCGACGGGGAGTGCACACGCAGCGTGAAGCGAGCGGGGCGCAGCGCTGCGCCCCGCTCCCCACTATTGTGGGTCGGGGTCGGCTCAACCCCGACAGTCCGTGGCACCATCGCCGTCGCCCGGGGACGCCCGACACACCCATCTCAGGCGCAAGGCGTGTAGAGCCCATTGCAGCGGGCGTGCTATAATCGCTCCGTAGCACCCCTCTTCACCGTGTGGGCGGTGCCTAGAAAGGAACCACTACGAAGGCGCTAGTGCGACTCATCCGAAGCATCCAGCGGGACATCGAGACCGTCTACTCGCACGACCCCGCTGCGGTCAGCACCATCGAGATACTCCTCGCCTACCCTGGGTTCCACGCCAGGCAGTTCCATCGTCTTGCCCACACCCTCTACAACTGGAGAGTGCCCGTTCTCCCTAGACTGATCTCCCACCTCAGCCGGTTCCTGACTGGCATCGAGATCCACCCGGGGGCGAAGATCGGGGAGGGGTTCTTTATCGACCACGGCATGGGCGTGGTGATCGGTGAGACCGCCGAGATCGGGGACAACGTGATGCTGTACCAGGGGGTGACACTCGGCGGCACCAGCATGCACAAGACCAAGCGACACCCCACTCTTGGGAACAACGTCGTGGTCGGCACCAATGCCCAGATCATCGGCGCCATCACCGTCGGGGACAACGTCCGCATCGGGGCGGGCTCCGTGGTGGTGAAGCCTGTGCCGCCCAACTGCACCGTGGTGGGGGTCCCGGGCCGGATCGTCGCGCGGGTGGACCCTGCCAACGGCACGGTGGAGAAGCTGCCGGACCCGGAGGCGGAGGCGATCCACTGCCTCCACCGTAAGATCGCGGAACTCGAGCGCCGACTAGCGGCCCTGGAGGGGCGGAAGGAAGAGGACGATGGCGAGTCCGATCCCGACGACGAGATGCCCCTTGGCTCCGCGTCATCCCACGACTGGGTGTGAGGAAGGGAGCCCATGGAAATCACGAAGGACATGACAATCCAGGAGATAGTATCACGGCGCCCCGAGTCCATACCCGTCTTCGAGCGCTACGGACTCGGCTGCTACGTGTGCCTCGCGGCCGAGTTCGAGAATCTGGAGGCAGGGGCAACCCTCCACGGGATCAATCTGGAGGATCTCCTCAGGGACCTGAATCGCCTTGCGAGTAACGAGTAGGGCGGGGGCTTGTCCCCCGTCGCGGTCGCCGGGGAACGAGTTCCGCGGCAGATGAACCCCTGCCCTACGGCTTCACCTACTCATTGGGGAGTGAGGTGCGATGGTGCATCGGTCAAGGATCCGGTTCGGTCTTCGTCTGCCCACCACCTCCTCCTCACGCCGTTCTTCCTCGCCGTTCCATTTGGGAGGATGATATGCTCGATCAGTCCACTCTGGCGGAACTGGCCCGGATCGTAGGCAAGGAGAATCTGCTCACCTCGAGAGAGGACCTGGTGTGCTACGGCTTCGACGCCACCCCCCGGCTGGGTGAGCTGCCCGAGGCCGTGGCCAAGCCCGGCAGCACCGAAGAGGTCTCCCAGATCCTCCAACTGGCTAATCGGGTGGGTTTCAAGGTGATCCCCCGAGGAGCCGGAACCAACCTCAGCGGCGGCAGCGTCCCGATCCAAGGCGGCCTGGTGGTCCAGTTGAACCGCATGAACCGGATCCTGGAGATCGACACGGAGAACCTCACCGCCCTGGTGGAGCCCGGCGTCATCACCAGCGACCTCCACGCGGCCGTGGAGGCGCTGGGGCTCTTCTATCCACCGGACCCCGGCAGCATGACCGTCTCCACCCTCGGCGGCAACGTGGCGGAAAACGCCGGGGGGCTGCGCGGCCTGAAGTACGGGGTCACCCGTGACTACGTCATGGGGCTGGAGGTGGTGCTACCCAGCGGCGAGGTGATCACCACCGGTGGAAAGACGGTGAAGAACGTCACCGGGTACGACCTCACCAAGCTCATGGTGGGCTCCGAGGGCACCCTCGGCATCATCACCAAGATCCTCGTCCGCCTGATCCCCAAGCCCGAGGCCAAGAAGACCTTCCTGGTCTACTACCGAAGTCTGAACGACGCCGCGGAGACCGTGTCCAGCATCATCTCGAATCGGGTGATCCCCCCAACCCTGGAGTTCCTGGACAACGTGACGATCCGGTGCGTGGAGCAGTACATCCACGCAGGGCTGCCCCTGGACATGGAGGCGATGCTGCTGATCGAGGTGGACGGCCCGCGGTCCGTGGTGGAGGAGGACGCCGCCAAGGTCATGCAGGTGTGCCGCGAGCACAACGCGGTGGAGATCCAGGTATCCGAGACGCCGGAGGATAGCCTGCGGCTCGCCATGGGGCGGCGCTCGGCGCTGCCGGCTGTGGCGAGGCTGAAGCCCACCATGGTGCTGGAGGATGCCACGGTGCCCCGGAGCCAGGTGGCGGCCATGGTGCGCCGCATCCAGCAGATCGCCGAGAAGTACGGCCTGCTGATAGCCACCTACGGCCACGCGGGAGACGGCAACCTCCACCCGACCATCGTGTGCGACGAGCGGGATCACGAGCAGATGGAACTGGTGGAGAAGGCGGTCGACGAGATCTTCCGGGCGGCCCTGGAGCTGGGCGGCACCCTCTCCGGCGAGCACGGCATCGGGCTCTCCAAGGCCGCATACATGCCGATGGAGATGAAGGACGCGGGCATGAAGGCCACCATCGCCATCAAGCGTGCGCTCGACCCCAACAACGTCCTGAACCCGGGCAAGATGTACATAGACGAGTACACAGGATTGAGGACTGGGGACTGAGAGGCAGATCTCACTCAGCCCCCAGTCCTCAGCACTCAGGACGAGGTGCCACATGGCAGAAGATAACGCATCCAAGGGATTCTCGCCAAAGCGGGTGCCGAGCTACGACGAGGTGCTCAACTGCATCCGCTGCGGTTTGTGCCTGTCGGTGTGTCCCACCTACCGGGAAGCCGGCACGGAGACCAACTCGCCCCGCGGGCGGGTGGCACTCGTCCGCGCCGCAGCCGAGGGGAAGCTAGAGCTCAGCCACAACTTCGTAGATCACATGTACCGCTGCCTCAACTGCATGGCCTGCGCTGCGGTGTGCCCCTCTGGGGTGGAGGCCCACGAGATCGTGGTCGACGCCCGGGTGGAGATCGACAGCAAGCTCCCGCAGCCAGCGGCCAAGAAGTGGATCTTCAAAGGGCTGGTCCCCTACCCTGGCCGGATGGAGGCAGCGGCCTGGCCGCTCCGGCTGTACCAGAGGTCCGGGCTGCGCTGGCTGGCCGAGCGCACCGGAGCGCTGAAGATCCTCCCATTCAATCTCGGGGAGACGGCGAAGATGCCCCCCACGCTACCCATGTCGCCGCTGCGGGGCCGGCTGCCCGAGGTGACCCCCGCGCAGGGCGAGCGCCGCTACCGGGTAGGTTTCTTCCTCGGCTGCGCTCAGAGCCTCCTCTACGCGGAGAGCAGCGAAGGGACGGTGCGCGTACTCTCCCGTAACGGGGCCGAGGTGGTGACCCCCAAAGAGACCGTCTGCTGCGGAATGCCTGCCATGGCCTACGGCGACCAGGACACGGCGCTGGCGCTGGCCAGACAGAACATCGACCTCTTCGAGAAGGCCGGCGTGGACGTCATCGTCACCGACTGCGCCACTTGCGGTGAGTCGGGCAGGCACTACGAGGAGTGGCTGAAGCACGATCCGGTCTACGCGGAAAAGGCAGCGGCGTACAGCAAGAAGTTCCGGGACATCAGCGAGTTCCTGGCCGAGATCCCGCTGGACGACCGGATGGGCGAGGTGAAGGCAAGGGTCACCTACCACGATCCCTGCCACCTGGTCCGCGGCCAGAAGGTCGCCGAGCAGCCCCGCAAGCTGCTGCAGATGATCCCGGGCGTCGAGTTCGTAGAGATGAAAGAGGCCAACTGGTGCTGCGGCGGGGCGGGCACCTACATGCTGACCCACTACCAGATGTCCATGGGGATACTGGACCGGAAGATTGCCAACGTGGCCGCGACCGACGCGGAGATCCTGGCTTCGGGATGCCCCGTCTGCCAGATGCAGCTCGGCTATGGGGTGAGGCGCGCGAAGCTGCCCATGAAGGTGACCCATCCCGTGGCGCTGCTGGACAGGGCTTACCGCTCGAGGTAGACAAAGGTGAATATGCTGAATCCCGCCATCATCCAAGGACTTCGCCAGATCGTCGGGGAGAGGTGGGTACTCACCTCTCCCGAGGATCTCATCTGCTATGGCTACGACGGCAGTTCCGTCCAGAAGCGAGCCGGCGTGGCCGTCCTCCCCGCCGATACTCAGGAGGTCTCTGAGATAGTGAAGCTGGCCAACCAGGAGCGGGTGCCATTGGTGGCCCGAGGCACCGGCACCGGGCTGTCGGGTGGTTCCGTGCCGGACGAGGCCAGCATAGTTCTCAGCCTCACTCGGATGAACCGGATCAAGGAGATCGACCTGGTCAATCTGGTGGCGGTGGTGGAGCCAGGCGTCATCACCGCCGACCTGCAGGCGGAGGTGGAGCGGCACGGCCTCTTCTATCCCCCGGATCCAGCCAGCCTCAAGCAATCCACCCTGGGAGGGAACGTGGCCGAAGGGGCCGGTGGGCCCCGTTGCCTGAAGTACGGGACGACCAAAGACTACGTTCTGGGGCTGGAGGTGGTGTTGCCCACCGGGGAGATCATCCGTACCGGCGGCAAGCTGATGAAGGACGTTACCGGCTACAACATGACCCAACTCTTCGTCGGCTCCGAAGGCACCCTGGGCATCATCACCGAGATCGTGCTGCGCCTCATCCCCAAGCCCGCGTCGAAGCGAACGGCCATGGCGATCTTCCCCCGCCTGGAGGACGCCACCCAGACGGTGACCAACCTGCTGGGATCGGGCATCCTCCCCTGCACCATCGAGATCATGGACAACACCACCATCAGGGTGGTGGAGCAGTACTTGAACATGGGGCTGCCGGTGGATGCCGGGGCCATCCTGATCGTCGAGGTGGATGGCCGGGAGGAGGCCATCGTGCCCGAGATCGAGCAGGTGGGGCGAATCTGCGAGCAGAGCGGAGCCTCCGAGGTGCAGGTATCGACCACCGAGGAGGGGTGCGAGGCCCTCTGGAGGGCGCGCCGAGCCGTCTCCGGTGCCCTCGGGCGCCTCGCTCCGGCCAAGCAGGGGGAGGACATATCGGTGCCCCGCAGCGCTATCCCCGAGATGGTGCGCCGGATCGGGGAGATCTCCAGACGCCACGACCTCACCATCCCCGTCTTCGGCCACGCTGGGGATGGGAACCTTCACCCCAACCTGCTGTTCGACATGCGGGACGCGGAGATGATGGAGCGGGTGCATAAGGCATCTGCCGAGATCTTCGAGGCCGCCGTGGAGCTCGGTGGTACGCTCTCCGGCGAGCACGGGATCGGCCTGCTGAAGCAGCCCTACATCGGTCGCCGCCTGTCCCCCCAGGTTCTGGACCTCATGCGGCGGCTGAAAGCCACCTTCGACCCCAATCACATCCTCAATCCTGGTAAAATGATCTACCCGCAAACCCAGGACTGAGGTTCGAGGACTGAGTGCTGAGGTTGGGAGCTTCCATCTCGGTCCTCAGTCCTGAGTCCTCAGTCCTCGAGCCATCGAGGTGACGCCATGCCCATCTACGAGTATCGTTGCCACGGCTGCAAACGGCGTGTCAGCGTCTTCTTCCGCAGCTTCGACACCGTCGGCGATCCGGTCTGCCCCGAGTGCGGCTCCACGCGGCTGACCAAGCTGGTCTCGCGGGTCGCCCTGATGAAGTCCGAGGAATCGAGGCTGGAGGATCTGGCCGACCCCAGCAACCTGGGCGACCTGGACGAGAACGATCCCAGGAGCATCGCCCGCTGGGCAAGGAAGATGGGCGACCAATTGGGCGAGGACCTAGGCCCCGAGTACGAGGAGATGATCGACCGGATGGAGGCCGGCGAGATGCCCGACGACGAGATGGGCGGGACGGGCGGCGACGGTCTGGACGGCGCATCCTCTCCCATGGACGAGCTGTAGGGGCCATCGGCGGCGACGGCTTCAGTCGTTCGCCCTGCTCCCCCAGGTGCGTTCAACAGAACCGATCCACAAGATGGCGTAGATCGCCGCAGATGGGCCTCCGCCGAACCCGCATCCGTGCACATCCGCGGCCCCGAGGGAACGACACGCGGGCCGGCACCTCTGCCGGCCCCTACCCCATCCCGGTACTCCCTGTCCCTCCTACGGCCGAGCGGCATGGAGCTTGCAGTGAACTACATGCACATGGATTATGGAGGTTTCTCGTGAAAATAACGAGAGTCCAGGCATCTACCCACCGAGTCTCCGTCCGGGTCCCCCTGATCGACAAGCCAATCGACCGAGAGATCGTCTTCGCGCGTGTCGAGACCGACCAGGGGATCACCGGCTACGGCATGACCAGCCAGATCCTCCGCTTCTCCGTCAAGGAGTTCATCAACCGCGAGCTGAATCCCTTCCTCGTCGAGAGAAACCCCTTGGACACCGAGCGGCTCTGGCACGACATGTACATGCGCTTCAACCAGCGCGGCAGTTCGGGAGCCGTGCAGGGCGGCATCAGCGCCGTGGATATCGCCCTCTGGGACGTCAAAGGCAAGTACCTGAACCAGCCCGTGTGGAGGCTGCTGGGCGGCAACTCCGCCAAGGTTCCAGCCTACATCACCTTCGGCCTGCCCGACTACAGCAGGGAACAGTTGGTGGAAGTAGCCAGGATGCTGGTCGGCCAGGGCCAGGACAAGCTCAAGATGGTGGTGGCTCATCACGGCGCGAAGGATATCCCCGAGGATGCAGCCCGGGTGAAGATCGTGCGGGAGGCCATCGGCGACGGGATCGAGCTGATGGTCGACGCCAACCAGACCCTCGACTACACCGACGCCCGCGACCTCTGCCGACGGCTGGAGCCATACAACCTCCGGTGGTTCGAGGAGCCCATCTTCGCCAACGACGTGGTGAAGCTCGCCGAGCTGCGCAAACACACCAGCATCCCCATCTCGGCCGGACAGAACGAGGGGCACCGCTGGCGGCATCGGGACCTCATCGTGAACGAGGCAGTCGACATCGTCCAACCGAACGTGGTCTACGTGGGTGGATACACGGAGGGCTTGCGCGTCGCCCACCTGGCCCAGGCGTTCAGCCTGCCGATCGCCAACGGCGGCGGGTGGCCGCACGTCAACGCCCACCTGCACGCGGGTGTGGCCAACGGCTGGCGGGTGGAGTTCCACTACGTCATGTGGCTGGTGGGCGAGGCGATCTTCAAGAACCCGCCCGGCCCCGTCGCGGGGTGGACCACCCTCTCCGAACAATCCGGTCTCGGTCTGGAGCCCAACGAGGACGTCTTGCGCGACACGCAGGAGCAGTGATTCCGTGTAGAGACGGTGAATCGACCATCCCACATCTTGCATCCAGCGGCTACAATGTAGGGCAGGGGCTCCCGCTCCTGCCCTACATTCGTGCCACGGGCATCGGCATCCGGCAAGGCGAAGCCATCGTCCGCCTGGGTTGTCCCAACTCAGGCTCCGTGCAACGAAGCCGTCACATCCTTTACGTCAATCCAAAGGAGGAGGAGATGCTGCTGGATCGTCCCAAGGAGGAGATCGCGCGCGATCTCTTTGAGCATGCGTCCAGGGCCTACGGGCCGGAGAGGGCCGAGACGCTGCGGACGGAGATCGACAGGGTTGCCGATTGGATCTCGCTGATCGCACCCATCAGGCTGGAGATCGACGCCGACGAACCCGACTTCGTGGTCGCGCCCGCCGGGCAGGGGGAGGTCCGCTGATGGAACTGCACGAGCTGTCCGTCGTTCAGGCTGCCGAGAAGATCCGGCAGCGCGAGGTTTCCCCCGTCGAGCTGGTGGAGGCGCTGCTCCGCCGCATCGACGCCCTGGATGGGGACCTGAAGGCCTGGGTGACGGTGGACCGAGAGGGGGCCCTCGCGGCCGCGCGCCGGTGCGAGCAGGGGGCGGGAAGCGAGGGGGTAGGTCCGATCCACGGAGTTCCCCTGGGTGTGAAGGACATCTTCTACACCGCGGGCCTGCGCACCACCAGCGGCTCGTCCATCTTTGAGAGCTTCGTCCCCGACCACGACGCCACCTCGGTGGCGCGCTGCCGCCAGGCTGGAGCCGTCGTCCTCGGCAAGACGGTGACCGTCCAGTTCGCCCACTTCGACCCGCCTCCCACTCGCAACCCCTGGAACCTGGAGCGAACGCCTGGGGGCTCCAGCAGCGGGTCCGCCGCCTCGGTCGCCGCCCGCATGGTGCCAGCCGCGCTCGGCAGCCAGACCGGAGGCTCCGTGCTGCGCCCGGCGGCTTACTGTGGCATCGTGGGACTCAAGCCCACCTACGGCCGGATCAGTCGCTATGGAGTGGTGCCCAACACTTGGAGCCTGGATCACGTGGGAACCCTGACCCGGAACGTGGAGGATTCGGCCCTGTTGTTGCAGGTGATGGCAGGCCACGACCCCATGGACGCGGCCTCCGCCCACGTGCCCACATCGGACTACCTGCAGGCCGCCAGGCGGAAGGATAGGGCGCCCAGACTCGGCTTCCTGGTGGACGAGGAGGAGCGCGCCAAGCCAGAGGTGGCCGCCCACTTGAAGGAGATGGCGGCCAAGTTCGAGCGGGCCGGCGCGGAGGTGCGGGAGGTGAGGCTTCCGGCGCCGATGTCGCGCATGCTGGCGATTCGCGCCATCCTGTGCGAGGTGGAGGCGGCGAACCTGCACGCCCACCTCTTCAGGGAGCACCCGGAGGGCTACGCCAGCAGGATCGCGGACCTCGTGCAGGTAGGCCAGTTGGTGCCCGGCGTGGCCTACATCCATGCCCAGCGGCTGCGCCGCCAGTTGCGCCCCCAGGTGGAGCGGGTGTTCGACGGGATCGACTGCCTGCTCTCGCCCACCGCGACGGACGTGGCACCCGACCCCAGCACCACGGGGGAGAACTGGTACCAGGGGGTCTGGTCCCTCTTCGGCTTCCCCTCCATCAGCCTGCCGAGCGGCCTGAGCCAGGAGCGGCTGCCCCTGGCGGTGCAGCTCATCGCCCTCCCCTTCAGGGAGGACACCCTGCTGAGCGCCGCGGCCTGGGCAGAGGAGGTTCTGGGGCCCATGCCGAGCCCGATAGCGTAGGAGACGCGGGGACGCGAAGAAGGTGGGACGCGGGGCAATGCAGATCCCATCCCCGCGTCTCCGCTTCTAACTCGTGATCGGCACCTTGAGCAACACCCTGGTGCCCCGATCGGAAACCGAGGACACCTCCAGGGTGGCGCCGATCTGCTGGGCGCGTGCCCTCATCCCCGCCAGCCCGAAGTGCTTGGGGTCCAGCCGGCGCACCTGCTCCGCGTCGAAACCCCGGCCGTTGTCCGCGACCGAGACCTCCAGGTAGCCGTCCCGCTCGGCCGCCAGCACCTCCACAGCGGTGGCCTGGGCGTGCTTCACCACGTTCTGCAACGCCTCCTGCACGATGCGGAAGACGGCGGTGTCTTGCGGAGGTGGGAGCATCGCCGAGGCGTTCCACTGGACGGCGATCTTCATGCCGAAGCGCTCCGCCAGGCGCTGGCAGTGGCTCTCGACGGCCGGCCCCACACCCTGCTGCGCCAGCGCGGGCGGCCTCAGGTCGTACATGAAACGCCGCACCTCGCCCACGGCCAGGCGCAGGTCCCGCTGCATCGCGACCAGCTCGTCCTTGGCGCGAGCCGGGTCCTTCGTCGCCAGCTTGGAGACGTACTCCAACTGGAGCGCCACGTTGGCCAGGATCTGGGCAGGTCCGTCGTGGATCTCGCGGGCCAGCCTGTACCGCTCCTCCTCCTGGGCCTGGATGGCCACCGCCTCGAGGGAGACCTCGGCGGATTGGTCCGGGAGGGCCAGTAGTCCCTTCTTCCCCTCCATGGCGCCGACCGCGGCGTCGAGGCATTCCATGGCATCGCTCAGGCGGGCGATGCCCGTGTCGAACTCGGCGGCGATCTGCTGCAACTCCCGAGAGCGGCGAAGCGCCTCCAGCCTGGCGGGCAGCGACTCGCTGCTGCCCGGGGATTGGGCACGAGAGACGGCCTCCAACTCGGCGAGCGTCTCCCGATACCGGGTCTTGGCCTGGGTGAGGCACTCCTGCATCTCGGCACGCCACGCGTCGAGCCGACGGCGCACGTCGTTCGTCAACTGATCGGCAGTGGGGAAGAGAGGGCGGTCTTTCATGGGGGCAATTTACCCGGTGTGCTCACCGACGTCAAGCGATGGATGATACGAGGTGGTAGTTGATGTATAATCCGGAGCGGGCTTCCCATCTTACCCTTCGACAGCCGTTCGGCGTCCGTTCAAGCACCCCGCAGTAGGTGCTCGTGGAGTAGCGGGTCCAGGGCAGCGCCTAGCAAGGCGTGGGCTATCCCCACCGAACCCACACATTCGTGTCGGGGTGCAGAGGAGTAACCCATGATATCCATCGAGGACTTCGCCAAGATAGAGTTGCGCGTCGGTACGGTCATCACCGCGGAGCCGATACCCGGGGCAACCAAGGTCATGAAGCTGGAGATAGACATCGGCGATAGGAAGGTCACCACAACCGCCGGGATCGCTCAGTGGTACAAGCCCGAGGAGATGGTGGGCCGCAAGGTCGTGGTGGTGGCCAATCTTCAACCCAGGGTCGTCCGGGGCATCGAGTCCCAGGCCATGATCCTGGCAGCTTCAATGGAGGGACACAAGACGGTGCTGGTAACGGTGGCCGAGGAGATCCCAAACGGCGCCAAGGTCAAGTAGGGGGCGTATCCCCTGCCACTAACCCCCGATTCTTCTGATAGGTGTAGTTCAGTGCCTAGAGTTTCCGTCGTCATCAGGGCGAAGAACGAGGCCACGTACATCGGCGAGACCTTGGCAGCGGTGCAGGGCCAGCGCTATCGGGATTATGAGGTAATCGTCGTCGATTCTGGATCGACCGATCGAACGCCCGAGATCGCCACCGAGTACGGAGCAGAGTTGATCCCCATCGATCCCAAGGAGTTCACCTACGGCCGCGCGCTCAATCTGGGGATAGCCCACTCCTCAGGTGAGCTGTTGGTGAGCCTGAGCGCGCACGCCACGCCGGAGACGGACCAATGGCTGGGCAACCTGGTGTCGGGCTTCCGGCACAAGGGCGTGGCCGGTGTCTACGGCAGACACATCCCCCGCGACAACGCGTCCTTCTTCGAGCTACTGGGAATGCGGCTCTCGGGCGTCACCGCCAAGGAGCCAAGGTACCAGACCAGCAGCGCCCGCTTCTCGAACGCCAACGGTGCCGTCCGGCGGGACCTCTGGGAGATGCTGCCCTTCGACGAGACGCTGCCGGGCGCCGAGGACATCTATTGGGCGCGGGAGATGCAGCGGCTGGGGTACGCGATCGTCTTCGAGCCCAAGGCCGCCGTCTTCCACTCCCACGGGGAGCCACTGCCGAGGCTGATCAGACGCCAGCTCCACGACCAGCCGGTGATCCTTCGCGCCTGGCTGATCGGCATGCTCAGCAGCCAGCCGGAGAAGGCGAAGGCCAAGGTGCGCAGCCGGCAATCGGTGGCAAAGTAGTACTGACGCGGGACCCTCCCCATCCGGCCGGCGCCCGAGAGCGCTGGGTGCGCCGATCCGCAAGCCCCATGAGGTAGGGCGGGGGTTCGTCCCCCGCCGCCGGGCGCGTCCGATGGGCCGGGCGGCGGGGCACACGTGACGCGAGCGTGCGCGCGAGGCGAGCGAGCACAGCCTCGCGGCCACGCCCGCCTTGCAGGGGTCGCACTCGCGGAACGACAGACTCAGGCGGATTCGCGTGCATCCGCGGATGGGTCCTGCCGGGCGCCCTCGGGTGGCAGGGGTGGCGCCGGAGGGGCGCTGCAGACCACGAAGACTGGCTCCCGGCCCTCCTGGGTCCGCTCCTCGGCGTCTTTCTCGATACCTCTGAAGAACTGACAGCTTCGGCAGTTGCCCACCGGCACCCACCTCTCCCCGTCGATCTCCAGCGCGAGCGGAGCGACCTGCTCGGGCCAAGCCAGCAGGGGGCACACCACGCCGGGCTCGACCCGAGGCGAGGCGCCCTCCACCACTCCGGTCAACAGAGTCGGGAATTCCCTCACCTCGGCGGGCAACCGGCTGTCGCCACCCTGGTGGCTGCACTCCACGGCATCGACCAGGTGGAATGGGCTGCCGCGATCGTCGACCGCCTCGTGGGTCTGCAACCCCGCAGCACAGGGACATCGCAGGCAGGTGAACTGGGGGTTCACCTGCCGACCGCAGGCAGGGCAGGCGATCTGCGGGATCCCGTGTGGATCCGGCTCCTCGGTATACGGGTCGATGCGGATAGCCTCTATGCGCATGGAGCGGCCTTCCTGAGTCCTGAGAAGATCATACCCCATCACTCATCACCCATTACTGATCCACTCCCCTTTGGCCTGAACTCCACCTCCAGCCCACCGGGGGACAGACGGGTCGCAATACTCCCCAGCCACCGCGCATCGGTCGAGGGGAAATCCTCGCGGAAGTGCGCCCCTCGGCTCTCCCTCCGCTCCAGGGCCGAGAGCACCATCGCCTCCGCGGTGAGGGCCATCAGCCGGGTCTCCTCCCGCCTGGCCAGTTCCGCCATAGTCTTGGCGGGGGCCGCCTCGACGGCGGCGAGGCACTCCCGCACCATGCCCAGGGCGGAGCGGAGGGACGTCTCCGATCGCACTATGGAGGCGCCGTTCCACATCGCCCTCCTAAGCTCCGTCCGAGCGGCCTCCAGCATCCCACCGTCACCATTCACCGGCTCTGGCGCCATCGTCGGCACCCGGGGCTCGGGCAACCTGCCACGGCGCCGGGCGTACTCCGCGGCGGCTTTTCCCGCGATCGCCCCCGTGACTATGGTCTCCATGAGGGCGTTGCCGCTGAGCCTGTTCGCACCATGGAGTCCTCCCACGGCCTCGCCCGCGGCGAAGAGCCCGGGGACGTCGGTGGAGCATCGCTCGTCGACCCAGGCGCCCCCCATGACGAAGTGAGTGGTAGCGGTGACCAGCAGCCAGTCGCGGGCGGGATCTACCCCCTGCCTCCTCAAGTCTCGCACCAGCGGCCCGTACTTCGTCTGGAGCACCGACTCCGGCACGGAGGTGCAGTCCATGTACACCTCCCCCTGGATGCCGTTGCCCTTCTGCAGTTCGTAGAAGATGGCCTGGCACATGACGTCGCGGGTCGCCAGGTCCTCGTGCACCGGGTCGTAGATAGGCATGAAGCGCTCGCCGTGGCGGTTGCGCAGCACGGCCCCGTCCGCGAAGAGGGGGCTGGCGATGACGGTCTTGAAGGGGTTGTTCATCTGGGAGGGGTAGAACTGGACGAACTCCATATCCCTCAGGGTGACCCCGGCCAGGAGCAGCAGTCCGTAGGAGTCGCCGGAGATACCCCGAGTGTTGTTGGTGTGGGCGAACACCCGTCCCGCCCCACCGGCGGCAACCACCACCGCCCGCGCCCTCACCTGGATGGGCTGCGCCGAGTCCAGGTCCACGGCCAGGGCGCCGCATGCCTCGCCGTCGCTCACCTCCACCCGGAGGACCGGCGCGTTTTCCAGGAAGCGCACCCCCAGCCGCTCGGCCCTGGCCCGTAGGGGGAGGCCTATGGAGAGGCCGGCAGCGGACACCGCGAAGGCCGAACCATCGGTGGGGATGCCGCGGGGGTAGCTGTGACCGGGAGGCGTCCGGCGAACCAGCTCGCCCTCGGAGCGGAGAAGCCGCACGCCCCACTCCTCGGCCCGCAGCAGCAGCGGCCCGCCTCGCGTCGTGAAGAGGCGCAGCAGGGTCTCGTCGTTGATCCCCCTGCCCCCGGCCAGCGTATCCTGGAAGTGGGACTCCGGCGAGTCCTCGCTGCCCGGATAGGGGATCACAGCGGCGAACTGGGTGCCCGCGACTACGGTGTTGCCACTCCGGCCGGCCTTCCCCTTGCAGGCCACCAGGACGGACGCACCCGCCTCCGCGGCATCGATGGCCGCAGTCAACCCCGCGGCGGCACCGCCGATCACCAGCACGTCGGTTTCCAGGTGCACTGGTCGCTCCGCGATCTGCATTGACACTCCTCCTCTATGTGAAAAAGGGGCCAAGAGTGCTGGGTGCCGGGTGCTGGAGTCGAGGCACTCAGCCCTCTGCCCCCGATTCGTTCTCGGTGCAGGGCCGTCCCGGTCTCCGCATCCCCGCCCCCTTCGCGGTGGGACGCTGCAGGATCACGATGTGCTGGTGGACGATGTTGGGAACGTAGCCGTAGGGGTATCCGTAGGGACGAAGCCGAGTTCCGGCCTGGTACCACACCTTCTCCCCCTTCGGCACGAACCCGGCGGCCTTGGCCCGCCGCGCCAGGTCGGCGTGGGTGAAGATGTACTCCCCCTTCTGGTAGGCGTTGCGGACGATCACCGCCATGTAGCGCCCCGCCTTGAGCACCCGTCGGCACTGCACGAACACCCGCTCCATCGCATCCAGATAGGACTCGTAGCTATCCAGGTTCGCCAGGTCGCGAGGGTCGTCGGAGCGCATGTCGTAGTCTGTCCGGCGGTTGGCGAACACCTCGTCGTAGCGGCCGTCGCACATGGTCCGCTCCAGGTGGAGGTTGTAGGGTGGATCGGTGGCGATGAAGTCGAAGGACTCATTCTCCAACCGCGCCAGCTCCGCCAGGCTGTCCCCTTGGATCACAGGGTAGCCCTCCAGCGCGCCCTGGGACTGCTCCACCACCCGCCGGTAGACCTCTATCCAGCGCCCGTTGATCTCGATGCCGGTGCACTCCCTCGGCGGACAGCAGAGGGCCGCCCCGATCAGCGTGCCACCGACCCCGGCGAAGGGGTCCAGCACCCGCTCGCCCGCCTTGGTGAAGAACTCGATCAGCAGCTTCATCAACTGCGGCGGCTTGTTGGCGCCATGGGCCTTGCGGAGGGCGTGGCCGTGCTCCGAGGGAAAGGCGGTGGTGATCACCGACTTGGTGAAGTAGAGCCACTCCTCCCCCGAGAGGTCGTTCAGCCGGTTCCTAGGATGTGGCGCCCGTTTTCCCCAGCCAGAGGGGCCGGGGGCAGAATCATCAGTCATCGTTCTTGAACTCGCCCAGTGGAAGCTCCAGTGCCGGCGCGAACTCGCCACGGAGACATGGAGAGCGAGCACCTGCTCTGCGCCTCCGTGTCTCCGCGGTTGGACCACTCCCCCTACTCTACGAACAGGGCTGTGACCGATCCCAATCGGTCGAAGGTGGCCTTGTAGAACTCGCCCGGGTGGACATCCGGAGCCACCACCATGGCCCCGGGCAGCACGACGTCGCCGGCCTTGATCCGCAGATCGTATTCGCCCAGCTTGTTCGCGAGCCAGGCCACGACGTCCACCGGATTGCCCATGACGGCGGCACCGGCACCGGTCGAGAGCACCTGGCCGTTCCTCTCCAGCACCACCCCCAGCAGCCGCAGATCGAGTCCGTCGACTGGGGTGATGACACCCCCCAACACAACCCGCGACGCGAAGGCGTTGTCCGCGGCGATGTCGGGCGCCGCGAACTTCCAGTCGAGGATGCGAGCAGCCGGAATCTCCAGGGCAGGCATTACCCCCGCCGTGGCGGCCAGCACGTGGGCCGCCGTGACGCCGGGGCCGGCAAGATCACTCCTCATCACGAAGGCGATCTCAGGCTCGATCTTCGGTTGCGTCAGGCCAGCACAACTGATCGGCTCACCCTCCCGCACGACCATGTCGCTCATCAGGTGGCCGAAGACCGGCGTGTCCACGTTGAGCGCCCTCTGCACGGCGGGATTGGTGAGGGCAACCTTCTTGCCCACCAGCACCCGGTCCTCACCGTGGCGAAGCCGGATCAGCGCCAACTGGATGGCATACGCCTCATCCATGGACAGAGATGAATGCACTTGCACGATCTGAGGTATCTGCCGCCTCGACACTTCGGCATCGTACAGCCGCCGGGCGATCTCGTCGACTTGCTGCTGAGTAAGCACCTGTTCCTCCTGCGCCGTTGGGGCCAAGACGGGATCAGAGCCCCAGCCCGTCCCTGTACTCCTTCAGGTTCTTCTGGATGCCCGCCGTCAGCAGCCAGATGTCGTTGCACACCGGGATCAGTTGGTAGCCCTGCCTGTAGCGGCGGACGGCCTCCTCCACCGTGCCGGTGTGAATGCCCGCGATCTGCCCGTGGGCCCTGGCGGTGTCGACCACCTTCTGCACCGCCGCCACGTGGCGCGGATCCTTCACGTCGAACCCGGGCTTCAGCCCCATGGACACCGCCAGATCCGTCGGACCCAGATAGTAGCCGTCCAGCCCCGGCAGCTTGGCGATCTCATCGATGCTCTCGATGCCCTCCACGGTCTCCATCATCACCAGGCAGAGCACCTCGTCGTTGGCGTGGTCGAAGTAGTCGGTCCCGTTGTACAGCCGGGTTCGATTGGGACCGTTGCTGCGGTAGCCCATCGGCGGGTAGCGGCAGGCTCCGATGGCCTTCTTCGCCTCCTCCACGTTGTTGACCATGGGGACGATGACGCCCATGGCCCCAGCATCCAGCACCCACTGGATGTATGCGGGCTCGTTCCAGGGAACCCGCACGATCGGGGTGGTGTCAGACTGCCCAACGATCTGGAGCCAGACGGCGGCCCGATCTGGGCCAATGGCCATGCCGTGCTGCATGTCCAGCACCAGGCAGTCGAAGCCGGACCGGGCCATCACCTCGGTGGTGTAGGGATCGGGGGTGCTGCACCAGCCAGTGACGATCGGCTTGCCGGCTCGCCATAGCTGCTTTACCTTGTTCGGTCGCATGACTCTCTCCTCTTCAGCGATTGAGACGGCGGACAGATAAGGTGACCTGGCAACGCGGCGTGCCTAAGCCTTACCGGTCCGCCGGAAGATCTCGTCTATCACGTCTTCCCAGTGGGCGGGCACCTCTCCACCGAAGTGCTCCTTCAGCCCAAGGCTCGCGGTCCAGTGGATCAACTCCGCGGTTCCGCGGGTGATCCTGGGCTCGATACCCACCGCCTTCATGGTCTCCATCACCATGTCCATCTCGTGGGCCCGCCGCCCGGCATGGATGGCGTCGGTGGTGACCAGGAAGTTCACGTGCTCCGGGAAGAAGCGCATCTTCTCCATGCTCGTGTTGATGCTCTGCATCACCTCTTCCGTCACGTCCCAGGTCTTGCAGGCCATCAGGGCCTCGACGCACAGCGCCTCGAGCCCCTTCATGAAGATGCTGCGGAACATCTTGATCGCCGCGGCTCGGCCGGGCCTGTCGCCCACCACGGTGGCCTTCATGCCGAAGGGGCTTACGGTGTCCCTGTACCGCTGGGCTTCCTTCCCGCTTGCCAAACAGGGGACCGAGTGCCTGTCCTGGTGTGGTGAGCCCATGATGGCCACATCCACGAATGCCGCCCCAGCGGCCTCCACCAGGCCAGCCATCTGCTCCTTCATCGGAGGGGTTGCGGTGCCCATGTCGGCGTACATCTGGCCGGGCTTCAGGGCCGCGGCCGCGTCGGTCGCGGCGCTCAAGGCCACACCCCCCGGAACCATCGCCAGGATCAGATCGGAGGCATTCACCACTTCGGCGACGGACGCCAGCAGCGGCACTCCCGTCTCCCGAGCACGCTTCTGGATCAACTCGGCAAATGGCGGCGTCTGGTACCCGGCGTCGTAGGCGACAATCTGGATCCCCTGAGACCTGAGCCCCAGCCCGACTGCAGTGCCCACCTCGCCGAAGCCGATCAACCCGATTCGAATCTTGCTCTGCTCTGCCATAGGTCTCTCCACCTACGGCCACCGGCGCTGGTGGCCGCTATTCCATGATGGCGAAACGGTGAGTGCCTGCTCCCGCCGGCAACTCCGCTCCGGAAGCTCGGGCGTCCTGCCGCGAACCGTCGGGGACAGGGACCACCACCGCGCGGTGCCCATTCTCCATCCCCGAAGGTCGGCTGTCCAGTATTCGCCGACTTCACACAGCGACCGAGAGCGTCGCCGGCCGGGGTGCGACGGGTGCCGGCATCGGGAAGGCCACAAAGAGGAGCACCGCGCCGACGAGGAACTGGCCCGCACCAACTGGCTCGTAAAGGGCGAGTACTCCGTCTTCCTGGAAAGCTGGTGCCCTGCCGACGATGGGAACGAGGTGATCAACATCGGCATCACCGAGCCGTCGGTGGTGCGGGCCTCACGCACCTGGTTCCTGGAGATCTGGCAGGGGCTGGGCCGCCAGAGCTGGGACAAGCGCACTGTGCAGCAGTGGCTCAGCCGCCAGGTCGATGAGTTGCAGAGCCGCGTCGACGGGGACCACGCAGGTATCTCCAGATAGAGTGCACGCACCCCGCTAGAGAAGCTCACCTGGACTGGGGACACCTGCTTGGGGGCTATCGCGCCACGCCGACGACCCGCCCCGCCTCGACGGCCAGGATGACCACGGACTCGTTCGCCTCCTCGCTCTCCCGGCTCGGGTCCGTTCCGCCCTCGCTCTCCTGGATGACGTTCAGCGGGTCGGCCACGGACCTCAGCACGTACTGGCCGTCCGGCAGGGGATCGGGCCCGAGATCGATCCCCTGACCCGCCAACTGTGCGGAATAGACATCCCCCCAGCCCACGGATATCCCCTGAACCGTGTGCCCGCACAGCGCGGGGTAGGCGACCGACGAAGGGCTACCCGGCAGATCCGCCACCCTGTAGGTGTCCATCAGACAGAAGCCCACCTTGTCGCTCAGCCACTCCGGCCCGCCCTGTGTGCGATCGCTCGCCTGCCAGGCATCGAAGGCGGATCTGCTCCACAGCTCGTAGCGGGCGTACCCCTCCAGGTGCCAGTGAGAGTGCTCCGCGTGGAAGACGAACGTTCCGGAGGACCGGTCAACCGAGCCCCCTTCGGCATCGAAGATCCGCTGGACCACGGAGCCCTCCCCTTCCGTCACCGCCCGTATCTCCAGGGGGCCCTCCCCGGCGTTCCAGACCGTGTTGCCGAAGCGAAGCACCTGGTGGGAAACCCCGTCGACCGGCTCGGTGTCCAGGCTCACATCCTCGGGTGGAAGGGTGCGGAGGTCGGGAAAGAGAAGTGCCCTTCCCGTCTCGGGGGCCGCCTGGGGCTGCTGCGGTTCGAAGGCTCCCGCCAGGTCGCTGTCGGGGAGGCTCGTCCCCGACGTCCCCCCGTTCCGATATTGGCGCAGGTAGGGGGAGTTCGCCATCTGCTGCTCCAGATCGGGCGGCAGGCCCTGTCCCGTCAGCACGCTCTTGAACCAGTCCCCCAGCAGCAGCCCCTGAGTGGTGCCGGTGGAGGCGTCGAAGTGCATGATCCCCCTCTGGAACCGTTGGTACACGAAATTCCGGTTGCCGGGGTCGCGCGCCGGTGGGCTGGTGGGTGCCCCCCAGATCTCCAGGTTCAGCAGGGCGAGCCCGCCGGGGTCCATCCCCGGCGACGGGACGGTCTGAAGGAAGGTCTGCTGGAAGCGGACCGGCAGACCGTCGAACTCGTCGGGTACGTTGGCCAGCACGAACTCGGCCATCCGCGGCCCGTAGTCCGGCGACCCCACGGCCGGTGTGGCGGCCACCATGCCTGGATCCGGCGCGGGGAACCTGGAGGCGTTGATGGAGGCCACCGGCATGAGGCCTTCGTCCAACAGGTTCAGCAGCCGGACGGAGCCATCGGGTGCCCGCTGCATCACCCCTCGCTGAAAGATCTGCACCTGGTGACCCTGTAACCGGAACACACGCGACACAGGGAAGCCGAAGACCGGCACGCCGCCCCGACTCTGGAAGTAGCTGAAGAAGGGATCGTCGATCCCGAAACCCGTTTCCTGGAAGAAGCGGGGCGGTTGCTGTGCCGGGTACGCGGCGTGGGCCGTCGATCCGGCGGCCACGATCAGGGATGCCGCCAGCAAGACCGCGGCGAGGATCGTCCTCTCTCTGCCACCTATTCTCGTTTTCACGGTGTCCCCCCGATCGGGCGACCCCGGGGCGCGTCCAACACGCGGCCACCCTCACGCCCCCTCCCGACCGCCCCGGGAGTGGATGGATTCGGCCGGGGATGCTAGCCGGGGCTGAACCTAGCGGTGGCAGGGGGCAAGACGTCGCACCCCAGAGCGTCGCGATTGAGTTTGCCTGTCTACACCCGTAGGGGCGGACCTGGGTGTCCGCCCGCGGGGTCCAGTCTTCGGGTCGGGTCTGAGGCCCGCCCCGTGGGATGGCAGCGTGACGCGGGCGTGCGCCGCCTCGCGTGCACGGCCCCTACCGTCTCGTCAGGCGCTGCAATACCCGATAGCCGGGACAGTAGCAGGACCGGTGCCGCTAAGAGCGAGGGAGTGTGAAGCCCTCGCCGGTGGATCACCGAATGGACGGCCACCCCCGGCCCCGAAGTCCTGGAAGAAGCGGGGAGGGGGCATAATACCCCTGGACGTATTACAGGTTTGCGACTATAATATCACTAAAGCTGACAGACTCATTGTCAGGGTTGACGCTTCGGTCGACGAGGCCCGGCCAGCCGAGCGCCACCCGGTGGGAGTTGACCATGATACCGATCGAACGTTTCACGCAGCAGGCTCAAGAAGTGCTGGGGCGAGCCCAGCAACTGCTCGCGCAGTTGCGCCACCAGGCCGTGGACCCGGAGCACCTGCTGCTCGCCATGATCGAGCAGCCTGGAGGTCTCGCCTCCCAGGTCTTTCACCAGTTGGGTGTCGACGTGCAGGCCCTTCGGCAGCAGTTGATCGACTGGCTGGAGCGGCAGCCAAAGGTGCTGAGCGTCTCCAGCAGCGGCCAGCAGATCTACTTCACCGACCGGAGCCGAGTGGTGGTCGAGGGGGCCATGGCGGCGGCGAACAGCCGGGGCGACCAGTACATCGGTGTAGAGCACCTGCTCGCGGCCCTGGTGGTCCAGCGGCAGGGCTTCGCCGCCGAGGTCCTTAGGAGCCACGGCGCCTCCCCCGAGAGCTTGGGCAGGGCCTTCGAGTCCATCCGCGGAGGTGATAAAGTGAACGATCCCAACGCCGAGGCGAAGTACCAGATGCTAGAGAAGTACAGCCGAGACCTGACTCAGATGGCCAGGGAGGGTCAGCTCGACCCGGTGATCGGCCGCGAGAAGGAGATCCTGCGGGTCATGGAGGTGCTGGTTCGGCGCACCAAGAACAACCCCGTCCTGATCGGCGAACCCGGCGTGGGCAAGACAGCCATCGTGGAGGGACTGGCCCAGCGTATCGCGGCCGGCGACGTGCCGGAGCCGCTTCAGGGCAAGCGGGTGGTCGCGCTCGACATGGGTTCGCTCATAGCTGGCGCCAAGTACCGGGGCGAGTTCGAGGAGCGACTCAAGGGAGTAATGGACGAGATCATCCGCCACAAGGGCGAGATCATCGTCTTCATCGACGAGATGCACACCATGGTGGGCGCGGGGGCTGCCGAGGGCGCCCTGGATGCCGCCAACTTGATGAAGCCGGCGCTCGCCCGGGGCGAACTGCACGCGATCGGCGCTACCACCCTGGACGAGTACCGGGAGCACGTGGAGCACGACCCGGCCCTGGAGCGGCGCTTCGCCCCCATCTACGTGGACGAGCCCGACCTGGAGGCCACCCTCGGGATCCTGCAGGGGCTGAGGGAGCGGTACGAGAGGCACCACGGCCTCAAGATCGAGGACGATGCCCTCGACGCGGCCGTCAACCTGTCCGACCGGTACCTGACCGAGCGCTTCCTGCCCGACAAGGCCATCGACCTGATGGACGAGGCGGCCAGCAAGGTGCGGCTGCGCCAGTTCGGGGCCGAGTCGAAGCCCGAGGAGCGCGAGCTGCGGGCGAGGATCCGCGCCCTGCTCCAGGAGGAAGAGGAGGCATGGCAGGCACGCGACTACGAGCGCGCCGCAAAGGCCCGCCAGGAGAGGCTGGCTCTGGAGAAGGACGCAGAGGCCATGGGCATGTCCTCGCACGAGGGAGGCGCCTCCGTGACGGCCAGGGACGTGGCCGAGGTGGTCTCGCAGTGGACGGGCATCCCGGCATCCCAGATCTACGCTGAGGAGGCGGAGAAGCTGCTCCACCTGGAGGAGGCCCTGCACGAGCGAGTGGTGAGCCAGGACGAGGCGATCGTCGCCGTGGCGGACGCCATCCGTCGCTCCCGTTCCGGTCTCGCCGATCCCAGGCGACCGATCGGCTCCTTCCTGTTCCTGGGCCCCACGGGGGTGGGCAAGACGGAGCTGGCAAGGGCTCTGGCGGAGTTCCTCTTCGACGACGAGGACGCGCTGCTGCGGCTCGACATGAGCGAGTACATGGAGTCCCACACGGTCTCTAGGCTGTTCGGCGCGCCGCCGGGCTACGTGGGCTACGACCAGGGCGGCCAGCTCACAGAGGCCGTCAGGCGCAGGCCCTACCAGGTGGTGCTGTTCGACGAGATCGAGAAGGCTCACCCGGACGTCTTCAACGCCCTGCTCCAGATCCTGGAGGACGGGCGGCTGACCGACGGGCAGGGTCGGACGGTGGACTTCCGCAACACCGTGCTGATCATGACCTCCAACGTGGGGACCGGCAGCGTGGTGATGCGCGGCGGCCAACTGGGCTTCGCTACCCGGAACGCCGAGGAGGACTTCTCGAGCCACGAGGAGAAGGTGAAGGCCGAGCTGCTGGGAGCCCTGAAGAGGGCCTTCCGGCCGGAGTTCCTCAACAGGGTCGACGAGATCATCGTCTTCCACAGCCTGGGCAGGGAGCAGTTGGAGCAGATCGTGGAGAAGATGCTCCGCGGCCTGCGAGAGCGGCTGCAGGAGCGCTCCATGACGCTGGAGCTGACCGACGCCGCCCGGGCGTGGCTGGTGGAGCACGGCTTCGACCGAGACTACGGCGCGAGGCCGCTGCGGCGGTTGATCCAGCGGGAGATCGAGAACGTCCTGGCCAAGAAGGTGCTGGCCGAGGAGTACCAGAACGGCGACCAGATCACCGTGGAAGTGCGGGAAGGCCGCCTGGCCTTCCTGCGCACGCCGGGGGTGAATCCGGTGCAGGTCCACGAGACGGTGGCCGCCTAAGCAAGCACGCGATCCGAACTAGAGACACCCCGAGCTTCAGGGAAACATCCTGGGAGCTCGGGGTGTCTCTCTATTGTGTGGTTGGAAACACCTGAACTGCTCCTAGCAGTGCACCGCTCGCGGACCCCGTGACCTATTTGAACCTTTTCCTCCCCCACCGCTACACACTGAGTGAGGGGAGGCCGATGGAGATCGCATTGACACAACCCACGGTCGTCGGCGACGCAGATGCCGAGCTGGTCCGTCGAATGGCCTCTGGCGACGAGAGCGCCCTGCGCTCGCTCTACGCCCTCCACGCCCGCCGGCTGTTCGCCCACGCCTGCCGTGTAACCGGCGACCGGGCCACCGCGGAGGAGGTGCTGCAAGACAGCCTGCTCGCCGCCTGGAGGGGCGCGCACGCGTTCCGGGGCGAGTCGCGGGTGATCACCTGGCTGCTGGGCATCGTCCACCGCCAGGCTCTGAACGCCACTCGCCGCAAGCGGCTGCCGACCTCCGACCTGGGGCAAGCCGCCGAGACCGCGGCCTGCCCCGCCCTGCTGGACGAACATGTCGCGGCGGCCGACCGGCGGCGAGCCCTCACGGCCTCGATCGCGCGCCTGTCGCCCGAACACCGGGCCGTCCTGGAGCTGGTGTTCTACCAGGGGCTGAGCCTGGCCGAGGTCGCTCGGGTCTGCGGCTGCCCGATCGGCACCGTCAAGAGTCGCTTGAGCTACGCCAAGGTGCACCTCCGGAGCGCCTTGGAGCGGGCCGGCCAGCGCGCGGAGGACCTACTATGACCTGCGAGCACGAATCCACCCACCTGCTGCCGTTCTACGTCTCGGCCGCGCTCGACGATCGGCGGCGACAGATGGTCGAGCACCACCTGGCGACGTGCGAGGAGTGTCGGGCCGACCTGGCGCTCTGGAAGGAAGCGGGCGCTGCCGTCTCGGCCGCCAACCAGGAGCTGCCTGCGCCATCGCCCGCCCTGTTTCTCTCGACTTTGGACCGGGTGCACCGGGCCGAGCAGGGTCCGCTCCGCCGGGCGTGGCAGCTTCTCCGGGCGCAAGCGCTCCTGGTCAAGCGCGAGATCTGGCCCGCCTGCGCCACGGTGATGGGCCTGGGCTACGTCGTGGCGATGGTCGGGACCAGCGACGACCGGGCACCCTCGGTCGTCGTGGCGCTAGCGCCTATGGTCGCCGCCGTGAGCGTGGCCATGCTGTATGGGCCGGAACAGGACCCTGCGCTCGAGCTGTCGCTGGCGACCCCGACCTCGCCGCGTCAGGTGCTGATTGCCCGGCTGGCGCTGGTGTTCGGCTACGACCTGCTCCTCGCCCTCGCGGCTACCGCCGGCCTCGTCGCAGTGACCCCGCCCGCGTTCCTGGGGACGATCATCGTGAGCTGGCTCGGCCCAATGACCTTCCTGTCGGCGCTGGCGCTCGTCCTCTCCCTCCGGTCGGGGACTACCGTTGCCGTAGCCGTCTCGCTCTCGCTCTGGATTGCCCGCTTGATCGCCAGCAGCAGCGCGGTCGTGCCCGTCGCGACCACCTCCGGCGCCCTCAGCGCGCTCGCGCGGATCTACGCTCAGGGTTGGGCGAACACTCCTGCGCTGCTTGCGCTGTCGTGCCTGCTGCTGGCGCTCGCAGTCTGGTCGGTGCGGAGGGACGAGTCGCTGAGCCGCCTCCACTCTGGCTGAACGCTGCAGGGCACCGGAGAGGCGGCGAGACAATCGGGCGAACTCGGGGAGTAACCGTGGAGAGTACCTGCATGGATACGATGCTTGGCGTTTTCCGCTACGAGATGCTGATGGGCGTCAAACGCTGGGGGGTTTGGCTGGCGACCTTTCTGGCGTCGACTCCGGCCATCACCAGCCTAAGTGGCGACGATGCAGCGCATCTCTCGGTCTGGACGTCGGCTGCCACGATCGCGCTCGGGCTGAACCTCTTGACTCCGGTCGTTGGCGGCATCGCGATGGCAGACCGCCTGCACCGCGACTCGCGGCTCGGCGTATCGGAGCTAATGCGTGTGACCCTGCTCCCGCGCCCGGCCTACGTGCTCGGCAAGTACCTGGGCGCGGTCGGCGCGACACTCACTCCGCTGCTGGTGGTGTCGCTCGTGACCGCACTGTCCCTGGTGGTTATGGGCGCCCCGCCCACGCTCCTCGTGGCGCAGGCCGCAGCCTTCCTCGTCGTCAACGTGCCGGCCTGCCTGTTCGTCGGCGCGTTCTCGCTTGCCTGCCCGGCCGTCTTGCCCCTGCGCGTCTACCAGGTGCTCTTCACCGGATACTGGTTCTGGGGCAACTTCCTCAACCCGAACGAGTTCCCGACGCTCAACGGATCGCTGTTGACCCCGTACGGCGAGTACGCGGCAAGCGGCATACTCGCCAGCAGCGACCGTCTGCCCTACTGGAACGTGTACAGCTTCGAGCAGGGTGTCGCGAGCATCGCGCTGCTCGTACTCTGCGCCGCGGCTGCCCTGTTCGCCCTCGACCGCTGCCTCGCCCTGCAGGAGGCCCGCACGTGAGCACGACGCTGCGCTACCAGTTGGCCATCCGGCGCGAGCGGTTCTGGCTACCGGGAGGGTTAGCTGGGCTCTTTGGGGCGATAGTCGCCATCCTGGGAGACAACCCAAACCAGGTGCAAGCCGCGGTCGGCTTCCTCGCGTTTGTCTTGCCGTTGGCGGGCGGCATCCTCGCTGCATCCGCGTTCGTCGAGGATCCGGCGCTCGAGCTGCTGTTCGCCGCGCCGCGCGCGCCGTGGCTGGCGCTCGCCGAGTGCACCGCCGCCATCGTCGCCATCATCGCAGCGGGCTCGCTCGCCTTTCAGGCCTGGCTCGCCGCGCTCGGGGTGGACATCGCCGAGTACGGCAGTCTGTTGACTCGCCAGCTCATCTGGCTGGCGCCGACCGTCGCGCTCGTAGCCCTGGCCAGCATCACTGCCACACTGACCGCGCAGGGCACCCTGGGGGCACTCACCGTCGGGAGCGTCTGGCTCTTCCAGGTGCTGGGGCATGGCTGGCTCGCATCGGGCGAAATCGGGCGCAAGCTGCTCATCTTCATCGGCAGCATCGATCCCAGGGCCGCCGACCTCTGGCTCAGCTACGCCTGTCTCTTCGCGCTCAGCGCGGTGCTGCTGGTGCTGTCCGGTTGGGCGCTGCGACAGACCGAGCGCTATCTGTAATGCTCTCATAGGGGGTCTGGGTACATGGAGATAGCACTGAAGGGTCTCACCAAGACGTATGGCGCGGGTGCGAAGGCCGTCACCGCACTTCGAGGCATCGACCTCCTGATCGGCCCGGGGATGTTCGGCCTGTTGGGGCCGAACGGGGCCGGCAAGACGACGCTGATGCGGATCCTGGCAGGGCTGGTCAACCCCTCTGGTGGGAGCGTGCGCGTCGGCGGACACGATCTGGCCAGCGATGCAGGCAAGGTCGCGGTGAAGGCGATGCTGGGCTATCTGCCCCAGGAGCTGGGGCTCTACCCGGACCTCACCGCTAGACAGTTCGTGGACTACATGGCGATACTCAAACGGATGTCAGACCCGATCAAACGCCGACGGCGCGTGGCCGAAATGCTCGAGGTCGTCGGCCTGGCCGACGTGGCCGACCGGAAGTTGAAGAGCTTCTCCGGCGGGATGAAGCGGCGGGTCGGGATCGCCCAGGCGCTTCTGAACGACCCTAAGTTGCTCATCGTCGACGAGCCGACGGCCGGGCTCGACCCTGAGGAGCGGATCAGGTTCCGCAACCTGCTAGTGGAGTTGGCCGCCGATCGTATCGTGCTGCTCTCCACCCACATCGTCGAGGATATCAGCCAGACCTGCCGGGACCTTGCCGTGCTGGACCGGGGGCAGATCCTATTCCGAGGGAGCCCTTCCGCACTGATCGAGGCAGCAAAGGGGGTGGTCTGGCAGATCAAGACTGGCGACGGCCGCAAGCCCGACGATGGTCTCGTCGTGGTCTCGACGCTCCACCTGGCTGATGGCATCCAGTACAGGGTCGTCGGGGAGGCCGGCTCCTACCCAGGCGCCCAGCCGGTCCAGCCGAGCCTGGAAGATGGATACGTCTGGCTGATGCAGGGTGGTGGAAGGCAGGAAACGGTGGTGGCGTGACTCCCAGCCGTGGCCCCTGGCACCCGCCTTGCCCTCCCGCACTATCGCTATGGGGGCTGTTGCGCCCGGCATCCGGCCAGACACCCCGGACGACACGGCGAAGGTGCAGTTGCGATGATCGCGAGAGTGGCACTGACCCTGGCGATGGCGGGAACATTGGCCGTGCTCACCGCCGAGGCCGAGGCCCTACCGATGGAGGTAGCCCCTCCGGCCCCCGCGGGGGATCCCGGCCTTCAGGCGGAGCTTGAAGGCTGCTTAGCCCGGCTGGAGGGCAGCTACGGGATCGCAACGGTCAGCCTGGAGGACGGCAGCACGGCCTACGTGGATGCCGATACCATCTACCCCGCCGCCAGCATGTACAAGCTGCTCGTCATGTACAGGGTGTTCCAG
>JBLNDL010000087.1:0-22740 GCA_050261575.1 Sphingomonadaceae bacterium
CGATGGACGCAAGACCGACAGGCGCGATCGTCCAAAGGGATGACAAGACCTACGCCATAGTCCCCAGGACCCCGTTGGGGATCGTGACACCGGGCATCCTGCTGAGCATCGCCCGGGTGGCGGAGAAGTACGAGATCCCCATCATCAAGATCACCTCGGGCCAGCGTATGGCTCTGGTGGGGATCAAGCCCGAGATCGTGGACGAGATCTGGAAGGACCTCGGCATGGGGGTTGGTCCTGCGGTTGAGGTCTGCGTCCACTACGTACAGGCTTGCCCCGGCAACACCCTGTGCAAGTTCGGGCTACAGGACTCCCTTGGCCTTGGGGCGGAACTGGAGAAGTTGTTCGTTGGCATGGAGTTGCCGGCCAAGGCCAAGATCGGCGTGTCCGGCTGCGCCATGAACTGCGGCGAAAGCTACCTTAGGGACTTCGGAGCCTTCGGAAAGAAGACGGGGTGGACCGTGGTGTTCGGCGGCAACTCCGGCGCGAAGCCTCGGATCGGCGACGTCATCGCCGAGGGGCTGACCAAGGAAGAGGTGATCGACTTGGCCAGGAAGTGCTTCGAGTACTACGCGGCGAGGGCGAAAAACAAGGAGAGAACCGCGCGCTTCATCGAGCGGACCGGCATCGAGGAGTTCAAGAAGGCTGTCCTAGGCAGCTATCTCTAGTCCATGTCGACTCTTCTGGCGGGAAACGTGTACTCCGTCTGGAAATATCTGCTTAGGTTAGAGGCCGCGCGGGTTATCGGCATGGTGCGCTGAACCCCAGCGGGCGGAGGTGGATCGCAACCTCCGCCCGCTTCCCTTGTCCGAGATATGTCCGGATTCCGTCCGGATTCCGTCCGGATCCCGTCCCCGTTCGATCCGTCCATCCCTGTCCGAATCCCGTCCGAATCGTGTCCGGATCGGGCCGCGCACCCTCACCGCGGACGGCCCCCCCATCGGCGCCAGCCTGGCTGGAGCGTCCCCCGGGCTCCGGGCCTCCACTCCTCGCGCCCGATACGGCCACTCATTTGCCCGCGCAGTCCCGCAAGACCGGCGAGTATTGCCTTCACAGGGGAACCCCAACTGGGTACAATGGCGTCCCTGGGAATGCTTCCAGTTGAGGACCTAAGGGGGTGTCTCTTCGGTTCATGTCGACTTCACTGGCAGGAGGCTTGTGCTCTATCTAGAGATTCCTGCTCGGTGAGGGCAGCCTGGGAACGGAGGTCACGGCTGTGAGAATCGATCGCGTCAACGCTGCGATCTACCGGATCACGACACCCTACGACAAGTCGGGGACGGTCTTCCTCTACCTGGTCAAAGGCGATCGGATCGCGCTGGTGGACACCGGAGCCTCGGACTCGCCCCAGGAGGTGCTGGAGCCGGCCCTCGCCGAGATCGGTCTGCACCTCTCCGACGTGGACGTGATACTCAACACCCACGCCCACCTGGACCACTCGGGCGGCAACCTCGCCACCAAGCGCGCCTCGGGCGCAACCATCCACGTCCACGCCGCGGATCTGCCCATGGCCCAGTCCACGGAGACCCAGGTGGAGTTCCACACCTCACCCCTGAAAGCCCTGGAGTTCCCCCCCGAGGCAATCCAGGAGCGAGCCGAGTTCGTGGTCCGGAACGCGGGCCCCGCCGCCGGCGCCGACGTGCTGCTCACCGATGGCGAGGTGGTGGACCTGGGGGCCGGGGTCCAACTGCGGGTCGTCCACTCTCCCGGCCACACGCCGGGGCACGTCTGCTACCTCTGGGAATCGGAGGGAGTGCTGATCTCGGGCGACGCCATCCAGGGCCATGGCTCGCGCCCGGGCAACTATCCCTACTACTTCAACGCCCGGGACTACCGCCGTTCGCTGGTGGCGCTGACGAAGCTGGACATACGCACCCTCTGTGCCGGCCACGCCTTCGTGGGAGGAACGCTCGTCAACTCCCCGGTGCGCACCGGCGCCGGGGTCGGCATGTTCCTCCAGGAGTCGATCCGGGTGGCGGACACCATCCATCGCGCCATCTCGGAAGCGATCAGGCAGAAGCCCGGGGCCAGCAAGAGGGATCTGGCCTTCACCGCGCTCGCCGAACTGATCTACCACATCCCCCAACTGTTGGTGCGCCAGACGGGCATGCCGATCATGGCCGGTCCCACCCTGCTGGCCCACGTCAACGCGGCCCTGGACGGCAGCTACCCCATTTAGGAGACATGTGGGGCGGGTCGCGGACCCGCCACGCGCAGCCACGGTGCGAGGCAGACTCCTGCGCCCCACTGCCGGGCCGCCGCTCAGAACGCCCTGAAGTACAGATCAGGGTAAACCGCTGCTAAGCAGATTCCTTCCCACTAAGCAGGCATCTCTGGTTCATGTCAACTTCCCCGGCGGGAAACGTGCACTCTATCCAGAGATACCTGCTTAGCCGAACTCGCTCTCCTTTTTTATAGCATGTCCTTTTCAAAAGGGTTTCGACTGGGTACAATGACTCTGCCGGCGGCGTCCCAGGCATTCGCCGGGGCAGCCCCCCCAAAGGCGCCTGCCGCCGGTATCCATGGCGAATGGCGGCTCGAGCACGAGCCATCACTCATGGAAGGCTGATCGCGAATTGGACGACTCCCCATTGAAAGTCACGGTTAGATTCTTCGCCCTCTATCGAGAGTTGGTCGGCCTGCGGGAAGCCCAGGCAGACCTACCCGCCGGGGCCACGGCGCTGGACGCCTGGCGGCACTTCGCCGAGCGCTGCCCGCAGCTCGCGCCCAACCTGCCGCACACCCGCTTCGCGGTCAACGGCCAGTACGTGAACCCCGGCACCACCCTGAAGGAAGGGGACGAGGTGGTGTTCATACCTCCCGTCAGCGGCGGGGCGGAGGGATCCTCCTTCGAGATCACAGACGAGCCCATCGACGTGAACAAGGTGGTGGAGGCGGTCCGGAGCGACGAGGATGGGGCCGTGGTGACCTTCGTGGGAACGGTCCGCAACGAAAACCGGGGCAAGAAGGTCCTCTACCTGGAGTACGAGGCGTACCCGGAGATGGCCGCCGGCAAGATGCGGGAGATAGGCGAGGAGATCGCCAGCCGCTGGGGGCTGCACCACGTCGCCATCGTCCACCGGGTGGGAAGGATGGAGGTTGGCGAGGCCAGCGTGGTGATTGCGGTGGCCGCTCCCCATCGGGATGTGGCCTTCGAGGCGTGCCGCTACGCCATCGACAGGCTGAAAGAGACCGTGCCCATTTGGAAGAAGGAAGCCTACGCCGACGGCGAGGTGTGGCTGGGCATCGGGAACTGATACGAGCCACCAGCCGTCGGCGATCAGCGGACCCGGACCGAACAGTCGACGGCTGATAGTTGACTGCTGACTCGAGGTTTATCTTGTCTTACTGCGCTGAGTGTGGCGGCATTCTGGTCGAGCAGGTGCCGCCCGGCGACGACCGCAACCGCCTCGTCTGCCCCTCCTGCGGACAGATCAGCTACACCAACCCCAAAGTGGTGGTCGGCACGCTGCCGATAGTGGATTCCAAGGTGCTGCTGCTGCGACGAGGCATCGAGCCGCGATACGGGTTCTGGACCTACCCCGGCGGCTTCCTGGAGATGGGCGAGACCGCCGAGGAGGGGGCATGCCGAGAGGCCCGGGAGGAGTTGGGCGTCGAGGTCGGAAGGCTCCGGCTGCACGGCGTCTACAGCCATCCCGAGGCCGGCATCGTGACCGTGGTCTACCTGGCCGATCTGACTGAGGGAGAGCCAAAGCCCACCTCAGAGGCGATCGAGGTGGCCTTCTTCGGCCGAGAAGAGATCCCCTGGGATGAGCTGGCCTTCCCCACCACCCTTAGCGCCCTGCGGGACTGGGCTGCGCTGGCCCGCTAGAAAGTAGGGTTCATGGGCCCCGAACCTAACCTCCGAGACGGTTTCCGAAGAGCCATCAACTACATGCGCATCTCTGTGACCGATCGCTGCAACCTGCGCTGCGTCTACTGCATGCCTCCGGAGGGGGTGCCCTGGATCCCCCACTCGGATATCCTCACCTTCGAGGAGATCGAGAGGATCGTCCGAGCCACAGCGACGGCCGGCATGCGCAAGATCCGGATCACGGGTGGGGAACCGCTGGTCCGGCGGGATCTGGTGGACCTGATCGCCCGATTGGCTGCGATCCCCGGCATCGAGGACATCTCCATGACCACCAACGCCATGCTGGTGTCGCAGTTCGCCGAGGCGCTGGCCGCCGCTGGCCTGCGGCGGATCAACGTGAGCCTGGATACCCTCCGCCGGGAGCGGTTCGCCGCCATCACCCGCTTCGACGGACTGCAGCAGGTGATGGCGGGGATCGAGGCCGCCGAGCGAGCGGGACTGGCACCCATAAAGATCAACGCCGTGATCCTCCGAGGGGTGAACGACGACGAGGTGGTGGACCTTGCCCGCCTGACCGTGGAGCATCCCTGGCACGTGCGCTTCATCGAGGCGATGCCGCTGGGCGGCAACCTGCCGGTGGAGGAGGCGGGGTTCATCTCCGTCGACGAGATCATGGAGAAGCTGGGCGAGCTAGGGAGGTTGGAGGCTGTCCCTGGGCCCAACGGCAACGGGCCGGCCAGGTACTTCCGAATCCCAGGAGGACGAGGGACGGTGGGGGTCATCAGCCCCATGAGCCACTTCTTCTGCGAGAGCTGCAACCGGGTCCGCCTCTCGGCCGACGGCCGGCTACGGCTCTGCCTCTTCGACGACCACGAGATCGACCTGCGTACCCCGCTGCGGGAGGGTGCCTCCGCAGAGGAGATCGTGGCCATCTTCAGGCAGGCAATCCTCACCAAGCCCGAGCGGCACCACCTAGAGGTGGGCCGATCCAACTGCAACCTCAGGGCGCTGTCTCAGATAGGGGGCTGACAAAGTTGGGGGGCGGGTCTTGGACCCGCCCCCCAACTCCATCAGCCACTTCACGCCGCGTGCACCGAGGACTCTACCTCGGGCACCGTTTCCGGTTCCGCCTCCGAACTGCTGTCCCCTTCCCTCTTGCGGTAGATGACGTACGCCCCAATCAGGACGCGGGCGTGGAAATCGACCGACACCTCGTAGCCGATCTTCCCTGCCCGACGCAGCTCCTCCAACGCCTGGGCGGCGTGTTGGGGCAAGCCCACGTACAGCTTCCCCTGCTCGTCCTCGAGAACAGTGACGTCGTCACCCTCTATGCCGAAACGACGCCGGATCTCCACGATGGGCATCAAGCTCTTGGTCCCTATGTACCATCGAAGAGTGCTCTTGCTAAGCTTCTTCATACAGTGCCACCAACCTCGTCCTCACCCCTCCTTCCATCAGCCGTCGGCAAGCCCGCAACGAGGCGGTGCCTGGGGCCAGCGCCAATGGCCGACGGAGAGGCTCAAGTGGGGATGCAAACGTAACACCCCCATCCAGGGCAGCCGTCTCCAGGTGGGGCGAGCATTCCCCAGCGCAGGAGAGCCACACCAACTAGAGATTGCTGCTCAGATGATAACAGAAGCAGGGAGGCCACGCAAAGTTTTGCTAGCCGGGAGTTGCAGAATCGTTCGAGGTGATGCCCCTCGGGCTTCTCACTCCTTGGGGATGAGGAAGGCGCAAACTCGGTCGCCCTGGCCGATGCAGCCCTGCCGGATCAGGGAGACGCCGAGCAATCGAGAGATGTACTGCTCCTCCAGCCGGCACACCTGGGCATGGACCCGACATACCGCCAGGTTCGGGCAGTTGTGCTGCCGGAGCAGGTAGCCCTGCTCGACCTTCTCCCAATCGGCGATGGCACCCTCCTCGCAGCGGATTCGGGCCACCTCGGCCACCTTCTCGGCCAGCCCCCTGCCGGTCAGCCTGGGGGCGCGCTCGGCCGCCCAGCGCTCGGCCACGTGGTCGAACAGGGCCTGCTTCGTCTCCTGGGACAGCACCCCGTCCAGCCCTGAGAGCAGACGGTTTGCCAGAACGTGATACCGCTTGGGAAACAGATCCTCGGCTTCCTCGGTAAGGGAGTAGACGAAGTAGGGCCGGCCCACCCTTCCTCTCACCTCCTCGACGCCAACCAGGTCGTCTCGCTGGAGTACGGACAGGTGGACCCTAACGGTGACCGGGGAGAGCGCGACCTCGCGGGCAAGCTCCTCCAGTGTGGCGCGCCCGCGCTTCTTCAGGATATCCAGGATCTGCCTTCGAGTCCTCTGCATCGTCGGTCGTCTCACTCCCCGCGATTCGTGGTGTCGCCATCGACAAGCGAGCGGCGAGGCGGTCGCGGCACCGGTGCCGCGCTCTCCGGCATGGTACAGGGACGACGGCTTTTCGTCAACTTGGCAAGCCTATTAATGAAAAAAGCTTCTCCACCCTTGTGTGCGAAAGCGACGCTGGCGCCGGAAGGGCCGCCCCCGGCAGATAGCTCGCCCCGACGGCCGGCTACGGCAGGAGCTTCAGCGGATTGACCCTCACCCCGTTCTGGAACACCTCGAAGTGGAGGTGCGGGCCGGTACTCAGCCCGGTGCTTCCCACCGCGCCGATCCGATCGCCCTTGCCGACACGCTCCCCATAATCCACAAAGAACGCGCTCAGGTGCGAGTAGAGCGTCTTGTAGCCGTTCCCATGGTTGATCACCAGGTACCAGCCGTAGCCGTAGCCGAGCTTGAGGGCGGTCTCCACCACGCCGGCATCCGCCGCGTAGACGGGGCTACCGGCCCCTGTCGCCAGGTCGATGCCGCTGTGGCCGGCCTCTCCGAAGTACTGGGTGATGCTGCCCCCCGTGGGCCACCTGAAGGAGCCGGTGGCCGCCATGGGAGCGGGGCGCCCCCCGCGGCTGCTGCCACTCACCCGGCCCGCCTCGACCTTGCCCCCCGGCACCACCAGTTGATCCCCCACCTGCAGGGCGTTCGGGTCGGCCACCTGGTTGTACTCCGCAATGCTCTCCGGCGTGACTCCGTAGGCCAGCGCCAGGTCGTGCAGGTTGTCGCCGCTGCTCACCACGTGGATCAACCCGGGCACGGGCGGAATCAGCAGTTCGTCCCCAATCTGCAACCCCTCGGGGTTGGAGAGGGCATTGGACCACAGCACGGCCTCGGTGCTGACACCGAATCGCTCCGCAATCTCGCTGATAGTGTCTCCCGATTCCACCTTGTACTTGATGGGGGCCTTGGGCTTGGCGGCCTCCGCGACCGGCTGGGCCCTATCGGGCATAGGGGCGTTGGGCGCCGCGGGAAGAACCCCGGGGGACACGGAGGTCTCGGGAACCCTGGGAAGGGTCTGGCTAACCAGCATTTCGGGCTGGACCTCTCTAGATGGCGGGAACACGGGCAGGGAGCGCTGGCCGCCGAATGGCTGGTCGGTGAGCACCGCCATCGCCACAGCCAGCAGCACGACGAGGTGGCTTAGATAGGATGGCCGAAGACGAGGCTCCACCGTAGCCGCGATCACGGCAACCCGCGCGAGCACCGCCGCGAGCCGCGGACGGAGCAGCGCAACGGCGGAGCCCACCTGCCCCTCTATCCGATGAAGGGCAGAGGATTCCATCTGCAACTGCATGAGCTAGGGTTGGGCGACCGGTCGACTACAACCACATCGTAGCCGAGGCGAAAGCTCGACAGGGGCTGCCGTCGAGCCGGCCCTTCTCCTCTCAGTTATGCGATTCTCACCAGACGATGGAGATCAAGTAGGCTGAGTTGAAGGGCGCCGCGGGGCGCCCCACACCTGGATGCGCCTGGAGCCCATCCGGAGACTCATCGCCGAGAGCGGCCGATGAAGCAATTCAGCGGATGACGGACGGGCTCTATAGATCCTTGGTGAGAGTGCTCAGGAACTCCCTGTTGTTGGGCGTCTTGGCCATTCGGGAGAGCACCAACTCTATCCCCTCGGTGGACCCGATGGCAGTCAGCATCCTGCGCATCGTCCACACCTGCTTCAGGGTCCACTCGTCCAGCAGCAACTCCTCCCGGCGGGTGCCGGACCGGGCGACGTCGATGGCCGGGAAGGTACGGCGCTCGGCGATCTTGCGATCCAGATGGAGTTCCATGTTGCCGGTGCCCTTGAACTCCTCGTAGATCACGTCGTCCATCCGGCTGCCGGTGTCCACCAGGCAGGTCGCGATGACGGTGAGGCTCCCACCCTCCTCGATATTCCTGGCGGCGCCGAAGAAGCGCTTGGGCGGATAGAGGGCGATGGGATCGATGCCGCCGGAGAGGGTTCGCCCACTGGGCGGCATGGCCAGGTTGTAGGCCCTGGCGAGCCTCGTGATGCTATCCAGCAGGATCACCACATCCCGGCCGCACTCCACGAGCCGCTTGGCCCGGTTGAGCGCCATCTCCGCCACGGTGGTGTGATCCTCCACCGGTTCGTCGAAGGTGGAACTGATCACCTCCGCCTTGACCGACCGCTTCATGTCGGTGACTTCCTCGGGGCGCTCGCCGATCAGGAGGACGATGAGGTGGATATCGGCGGAGTTGGCGGTAATGCCGTTGGCAATATGCTTCAGAATGGTGGTCTTCCCCGCCTTGGGGGGCGACACGATGAGGCCGCGCTGCCCCCGCCCGATGGGCGCCACCAGGTTGATCAGCCGCTGGGTCAGGTTGTTGGAGACGGTCTCGAGGTTGATCAGCTCCCGGGGGAAGATGGCCGTCAGGGTATCGAAGTGGGGCCTCTTCTTGGCCACCTCGGGGTCCAACCCGTTCACAGCCTCCACCCGCAGCAGGCCGTAGTACTTCTCGCTGTCCTTGGGCGGCCGCACCTGCCCGGTGACCATGTCGCCCGTGCGCAGGCCGAAGCGCCGGATCTGGGACTGGGAGACGTACACATCGTTGCTGCCGGGCAGGTACCTCTCCTGTCGCAGGAAACCGAAGCCATCCTCGACGATCTCCAGGACACCACCGCGGAATATGTTGCCCTGCTGTTCGGTCTGCGCTTGCAGCAACCGGAAGATCAAGTCCTGCTTGCGCAGCGTGCTGACACCGGCGATGCCCAACTCCTTCGCCATTTCTTGAAGTTCGTCTCTGGTCTTCGTCTCAAGTTCAGCTATATTCACGAGTCACTCCGATTTGGACACGCCCAACCATCGATGGTGTGGGGCAGATCGTGATGCCCGTCCAGCGTGGCCGGTGTCAGTTCGCCAAGGCTCAAGGGAGGTTTCTGCGCTGTGGGGTAAGACGCGGTCCCAAGCGGCATCTGCGCTATCGGTTGCCCGCCGGGATCGATAGCCGAGGGAAACCTAACAGTACCTACCGTCGAGGCATGTGTAACGGGTTCGGCACGTATCCAGTTTGGAGCATAGCAGCCCGTCGAGACCATTGTCAAGGTTTCTGGTAGGGAACGCTGGTGATCTTCATCAATTTGTCGAAGTTGTGGCTCGACTCGATCCTGCGGATCGTCCCGGAGCGGGAGCGCATCATGATCGACTCGGTCTCGGCTCCTCGCGACGTATACCGCACCCCGCGTACCAACTCGCCGCCCGTGACACCCGTCAGGGCGAGGAAAACGTCGTCGCAGTTGACGAGATCGTCGGTGGTCAGGATCTTGTCGGGTTCGAAACCCGCAGCCAGCGCCTTCCGCCGCTCCTCCTCGTTCCTGGGGACCATGCGGCACTGGATCTCCCCACCCAGACACTTGAAAGCGCACGCTGCGATCACCGCCTCCGGCGCGCCTCCGATCCCCATCAGGAGGTCGACACCCGTGCCCTCCATCGCCGTCATCATCGCGCCCGCCACGTCGCCGTCGCCGATCAGCTTGATCCTCGCTCCGGCATCCCGCACCTCCCGGATCAGCCCCTCGTGTCTGGGTCGATCCAGGATCACCACCGTCACCTCCTCCGGTTCGAGTCCCTTGGCCTTGGCCACTCGGCGGATGTTCTCCGCGACAGGCGCGTCCAGGTGAATGCACCCCTTGCCCTGCGGACCGACGGCGATCTTCTGCATGTATACGATGCCCGGGGCGTAGAAGAGGCTACCGCGAGATGCGAGGGCGACCACCGAGATGGCATTGGGAAGCCCCTTGGAGGTGAGGGTCGTTCCGTCGACGGGATCCACCGCCACGTCGACCCTCGGGGGTTCGCCGGTGCCGACGTGCTCGCCGATGTACAGCATCGGGGCCTCGTCTTTCTCCCCCTCCCCGATCACCACGACGCCATCCATGGGAACCCAGTTCAGCACGTAGCGCATCGCCTCCACGGCGGCCGCATCGACAGCGTTCTTGTCTCCGCGACCCTGCCATCGAGCGCACGCCAGGGCCGCAGATTCGGTGACTCTCACCAGATCGAATCCAAGGTTGCGACCTATGGGCTCACCCATGAACAACGACCTCCATCACCCACCAATCAACCATCCAGCTACCCGCTATCAACCATCAGCCCTCAGCTTGGAGCTGAGGGCTGACGACTGGGAACTATCCAGTCACCTTCTTCCAATCGGCGAGGAATCGCTCGATGCCGACGTCGGTGAGCGGATGCTTCACCATCTGCTTGAGGACCTTGAAGGGCACCGTGGCCACGTCGGCCCCGATCTTGGCAGCCTGGACCACGTGGAGGGGATGCCGGATGCTGGCGGCCAGCACCTTGGTGGCCATGTTGCTCTTGCGGTAGATCTCCACGATCTCCCCGACCACCGCCATCCCGTCGTGGCCCGCATCGTCCAGCCGCCCCAGGAACGGGCTGACGTAGGTGGCACCCGCGAGTCCCGCCAGCAGCGCCTGATTGGGCGAGAAGACCAGAGTGACGTTGGTCTTGATGCCATCCCTGGCGAGGGCCTTGGCTGCCTTGATCCCCTCCCAGGTCATGGGGATCTTGATAACCACGTGAGGGGACCAGGTGGAGATCTCCCGAGCCTCCTTGATCATCCCCTCGGCGTCCAGGCTCACCACCTCGGCGCTGACGGGGCCCTGCACCAGTTCGCAGATCCGTTGAATGTGGCTCTTGAAATCCACCTTGCCGTGAGCAGCAACCAGTGTGGGATTGGTTGTGCAACCGCTAACTATCCCCCAGCTTACGGCCTCTTCTATCTCCTTGATGTCGGCCGTGTCGACGAACAGCTCCATCGCACTAACTCCTCAGTTGATCAACTTTTCCAGCGGCAGCGGCCTCTGATCGCCCTCTCGCAGGCTGACCTTGCAGGCACGAATGAAGGCAGAGAACAGGGGATGGGGCCGGTTCGGCCTGGACTTGAACTCGGGGTGGAACTGAGTGCCCAGCATCCACGGATGCCCGGCCAGCTCCGAGATCTCCACGAGCCGGCCATCGGGGGAGAGGCCGCTGTAGACGAGCCCCGCCACCCCCAACAGCTCCCTGTAGTCGTTGTTGAACTCGTAGCGATGCCGGTGTCGCTCGAAGATGATGTTCGTGGTGGCGTAGGCCTCAGCGGCCCGTGTTCCGGGGATCAACTGGCAGGGGTACTGCCCGAGCCTCATCGTGCCGCCCTTCTCTCCCACGTCCCTCTGCTCGGGCAACAGGTCGATCACCGGCTGGGCGCTGAACATGTTGAACTCGGTGCTGTTCGGCTCGTTGGTGCCCAGGATGTGGCGCGCCAGTTCGATGACCATGATCTGCATCCCCAGGCAGAGGCCAAAGTAGGGGATGTCGTGCTCTCGGGCGTAGCGGGCCGCCAGGATCATCCCCTCCACGCCCCGATAGCCGAACCCACCGGGCACCACGATGCCGTTCAGCTCCTTCAGCCGATCGACACCCTCCCGCTCCAGATCCTCCGAGTCGATCCACACCAGCCGCACTCGACGGTCCTCGTGGAGCCCGGCGTGGAAGAGGGCCTCCTTGACACTCAGGTAGGAGTCATGCAGCCCCACGTACTTGCCGACGACCCCAACCACTACCTCATCCTTGGCCTGGTGGCTCCGATCGACCATCCTTCGCCACTCGCGCAGATCGGCCGGATGCTCGGGGAGCCCAAGCCGCTCCGCGACGAAGTCGCCGAGTCCGGACTCCTCCAGGATCAGCGGGACCTGGTAGATGCTGGGAACGGTCTCCAGGGGGATCACGGCGCGCTTCTCGACGTTGCAGAAGAGGGCGATCTTCTCCTTGAGCTCGTCGCTCACGGGGTAATCGGACCGGCAGACGATCACGTCGGGCTGGATGCCGATGCCGCGCAACTCCTTGACCGAGTGCTGGGTGGGCTTGGTCTTCAACTCGTGGGTGGAGCCGATGTAGGGGAGCAGGGTCAGATGGATGTAGAGGGTGTTCGCCTCGCCCACATCCCGCCGCATCTGGCGGATCGCCTCCAGGAACGGCAGGCTTTCGATGTCGCCCACCGTGCCACCAACCTCCACGATCACCACCTGGGCGCCCGTCTGCTTCGCCACCCGGGTGATCCGCTCCTTGATCTCGTTAGTGATGTGGGGGATAACCTGAATCGTGCCGCCGAGGAAGTCGCCCCGGCGCTCCCGCCCGATGACACTCTTGTAGATCTGGCCCGAGGTTACGTTGCTCGCTCGAGTGAGGCTCACGTCGATGAAGCGCTCGTAGTGCCCCAGATCGAGATCGGTCTCGGCCCCGTCGTCCGTGACAAACACCTCGCCGTGCTGAAAGGGGCTCATGGTCCCCGGATCGACGTTGATGTAGGGATCCAGCTTCTGCACCGAGACTGTAAAGCCGCGGCTCTTGAGGATCCGCCCCAACGAAGCCACGGTGATCCCCTTGCCCACCGAGGACACCACTCCACCCGTGACGAAAACGTATTTGGTCATCGGCTTCCCCCACATTCCTGCGTAGAGATTACTTGCCCGCCAGCGCCACAAGCAACGGGGCGATCAGCAGTGCGGGCAGCATATTGGCCACTCGAATCCTGGTGATCCCCAAGATATTCATCCCGATGCCCACGATGAGGAGCCCACCGGCGGCCGTCATTTCCGTCACAACGGCCTCGGTAAGGAGGGGTTTCGCCCAGACCGCGCCCATGGTCAGCGCCCCCTGATACACCAGCACCACGAGGGATGACAGGGTCACACCCCAACCCAGGGAGGATGCCAGCGCCACTGCCGTGAAGCCATCCAGCACGGACTTCACCGCGAGCGTATCGTATACACCGGTGAGCCCATCCTGGAAAGAGCCGAGGATGGTCATGGGGCCCACGCAGAACACGAGGCTGGCGGTGACAAAACCCTTGCTGAAGAGGGACTCGCCACTGGTCGATCTTTCTACAACTTCTGCACGATTCGAGCCAGCCCTTCCACGCAGCCCCATCACCCGAGCCTCAACCCAGTCCCCGAACGCCTCGAGGCCATCGTCGATCCTGGCCGCCTCTCCGAGCATGGCTCCCACCACAACCGCCCCAAGCACGATGATGGCGCTCCGTGTGGAGAGCGCCATTTGGAAGCCTATCAGGAGAGTCATCAGCCCGATGGCGTGCATCGCCGATTCTCTGAACCTCTCCGGCAGCCGCTCGCCTACCAGCGCCCCGACCGCGCCACCAACCAGCACCGTTGATACGTTGAGAAACGTCCCGGTCAAGACGATCCTTTCCATCGCGTGGCCACGGACTCGGGGCATGCCTAACCGGTCCCGCGGTCGTGAGCCCAGAATGGGGGATGAATGCAGTCCGTGATCAGGTGCGCCCGGCGGTTGGACGCTACAGCCTCTCGTAGCGCTCCACGTTCAGAACGAACACCGTTGCGCCGCCAACCTGGACCTCAACAGGATACGGCATGTAGAACTCGCCCGGCTCCATCACCGGTGGAAGGGGATTGATATACTGAGTCCGAGTGTTGCAGCTAGCCTCGACCAGGGAGAGAACCTCATCCACCGCCTGGTCCTCCACGCCCACCAATACCGTGGAGTTGCCTTCCTTCAAGAAGCCGCCGGCGGTGTTTATGCGGGTGGCTCGGTATCCCTTTTCCGTGAGCGCATCGATCAGGGTGCCGGCATCCTCCCTCTGCACGATGGCCACGACCAGCTTCATCCTCTCCTCCCATCGCAACACCGGCTGCCGTATGCCCCCCTACGGTCCAGTAGGATGGACACTGCATCCATAATTCTAGCTTGAAGCGTCTCAAAGGGCAATGAAGCATCCAGCACCAGCCACCGCCCGGGATCGGCCTTCGCCATCTGGAGATAGCCCTCCCGCACCCGCTGGTGGAAGGCCAGCTCCTCCTCCTCGAAGCGATTCCACTCCTCGATCCCACCGGCCAGATAGGCGCCGCGCTTCCGCTCCAGGCCGACTCGGGGATCCAGATCCAGCAGAATGCAGAGATCGGGCTGCAGGCCGCCGGTGGCGAAGTCGACCACGGCCGCGAGCGCCTCCACATCCAGGCCTCGGGCGTAGCCCTGGTAGGCGATGGTGGAGTAGCTGAAGCGATCCGAGATCACCACCTGCCCCCGAGCCAGAGCCGGGCAGATCACATCCTCCACCAGTTGCGCTCGGGAGGCGCAGTAGAGCAGGGCCTCGCCACGGGGAGAGATCTGCACCCCCGTGGCGGGGAGCAGAATCTGGCGGATTGCATCCCCCAGCGGGGTCCCACCCGGCTCCCGTGTGAGCACGACGGAATAGCCAGCCTCGGTCAGCTTCGCAGCCAGACCCCTCGCCTGGCTGCTCTTTCCGCCCCCCTCTGGGCCCTCGAAGACCAGAAACGCCCCCACCTACTCCTGCTCTGCCTTGAAGATTCTCACCCGCCGGTAAGGCTCCCGGCCCTTGCTGCGGCTGGCCAGATTGTACCGCTCGGCGAGTTGGTGCTGAAGTCGCCGGATGTAGGAACTCTGCGGTGAGAGTTCCACCGCCTTGTTGTTGGCCAGCACCTGGGACACCGCATCCTCGGCCTCCTGGAGGGCGTAGGCGGCGGGATCCGCCGTCTCCAGTTCGAAGATGTTGATTAGAGCCCCCTCGATCTGAGCATCGGTATTGCTCTTGATCACGTAGACGGGCACTCCCACCGCCTCAGCCTCTCGCAGGGCCTGAGGCTTCTTCCGATAGTAGTTCTTGGAGGTGAGCACGACATCGGCGGAGCCCGGATCCTTGACGATGGTCACGGGTAGCCTGAGCGACCTCACCATGTTCTCCAGGCGGTCCCGGCTGATCCCAAAGGGGTAGATGCGGGTTGGCTTCCCCTCGGCCTTCCGCGCTGCGAAGGGGGCAGGGGGTGGAGCGGCTTGCTCGGCCGCGGGGGCCGGGCGTCTTGGGGCGCCTCTCTCCGGGATGGGCACCGCGTGCAGGGCCCGACCCCGCTCGATGTGGACCTGGCCGTCCGGCGTTCGATACCGAACCTCGGGCGGGATGGGCGCTCCCCTCAGGATAGAGTCCACCACATCGGCCACGTTTGCGTGTACTGCCACCCTGTCTCTGTCGAGGATCTCCACCACCACGTCGAAGGTGGGCGGAGCCTTCCTCTCCAGGATCGACTTCTGCGTGCCCCTCCGTCGGGCCTCCTCGTCACCGAGGGTGACGCTCTGGATCCCGCCGATCAGGTCGGAGAGGGTGGGGTTCATCATCAGGTTGTCCAGGGTGATGCCGTGGGCGGTCCCAACCAGTTGAACGCCTCGCTCGGCGATCGTGCGCGCCGCGGCGGCCTCGAGCTCAGTGCCGATCTCGTCGATGACGATCACCTCCGGCATGTGGTTCTCCACCGCCTCGATCATCACGGCGTGCTGCATGCTGGGGGTGACCACCTGCATGCGGCGGGCACGCCCGATGGCCGGATGGGGGATGTCGCCGTCGCCTGCGATCTCGTTGGAAGTGTCCACGATGATGACTCGCTTGCGGAACTCGTCGGCCAGGACTCTAGCCACCTCCCGCAGCATGGTGGTCTTGCCCACACCTGGACGGCCCAGCAGCAGGATGCTCTTTCCCGACTCCACGATGTCGCGGATGACGGCGATGGTCCCGAAGACGGCTCGGCCAACCCGACAGGTAAGCCCGATGATCTTCCCCGAGCGGTTGCGGATGGCCGAGATCCGGTGGAGGGTACGCTCTATACCGGCCCGGTTGTCGTCGCCGAAGACGCCGATGCGCTCGATGGTGTAATCCAAGTCCTCTTCGGTGATCTCGTGAGGGCTTAACAGCTTCTCCGAAGCCGGGAACCTGGCCTCCGGCGGGCGCCCCAGATCCATCACCACCTCGAGGAGATCGTTGCGGTTCTCCGAGGACTTCAGCGGATCGCCGATGTGAGGGGGGAGAGCGTCGAGGAGGGCATCGATGTCGTCCGTGACAACTTGCTCAGCCGTCTGATGCACCTTTTCCATTTGCATCCTGCTTCACCTCAAAGGGCAGACGTTGCCCTCCGCCCCTCGCCGCGAGCGAGCGGCGGGGAGTCGGGAGATCGACATATTCGCCCGCGAGGCGCATAAAGCTTGCCAGCGCCCCAGAAGGGGTCCTGGGTGGAGATGACTCAGCACTCGGTCCTCAGCCTCCCTAGGCTCGTACTGGCACCAGGGCGCGGCCGGGAACGCGTACCGCCAACTGCCGCGCGAAGACCAGGTAGTCGGCCGTTCGGGTGAAGCCTCGGCTCTCCAGCGCCGCGCCGAGGCCGGCCTGATAGTCGCGGACGGTGAAGTAGACCGGCACCTTGGAGCTCACCTGGCTCAGGGAATAGGTCAGCATCTCCTCCACTGCCGACTGCTCGGACGGGTGCACCAACAGCTCCATCAGTTGGCTCTTGCCGCCGAAGGTAACCTGGAGCCACCCCACCACGGTGTTCCCGTTCTCCCACACGAAGTGCTGGCGGCGGCCGCCGAGACTGGGCGTCCAGAGGCGGCTCCCGCGCTCCAGGGATAGCCATTCGTCGACCGTCATGGCCTCGGCGCTGCGCACACGGCAGGGAACGGCGGCGTTGTAGAGTTGGAAGAGAGCGGGAGTGTCTTGCCGGAGCCGTGGCCTGGCCCGACGGATGTCGGGCTCGCCGGTTGCCCCAGGGAGTCGAGCCGAGTAGAGGGTCTCAGTGGCGTAGTTGACGAAGCCTGCCTGGTGGGCGATCCTGGCGGTCTCTCCGTCCACCGGGGTGACCAGGAACAGTCTTCTCGCCCCCCTTCGCGCCGATTCCGAGGCCAGATGCTCCAGCAGTTCCACTCCCGCGGCGCGGTCGTCCCTGGCGACCAGCAGAGACTCCACGTCCCAGGCGAGCTTCCCCGCCCTCGGATTGGCGATGGCCAAGCCGAGCACGATGCCCTCGCCGAGGGACAGCCAGGCTTGGCCCCCACCGGTGCGGGTAGCCACACGAGACAGGCGTGTCCACCGGCCCCGCCCCTTCGAGCCCTCACACAACTCCGGCCAAACCTGCGCCGTCACTTCGCGGTGGGCGTCGCGGCGGAAGAAGGATATCAGCGAAACGAGGTCCGTGGGACGGATAGCACGTATCGTCGGCATTTCTCCGGAGCCGCTGTCCTGCAGTTGATCGGCCCGAATCGATTCTACACCAAAAGCCGCTATTCAGCTATCAGCCGTCGGAGGCAGGGGATGGACTGCCGTGGGGTCACCGGTGGGGTGGGGTTTCCACCCCGCCGTCCATCGTAGTGCAGGGGCAGCAACCCTGCCGGTCCGGCCTGCGCCCTCGAACCGCCTGCCAGCAGCCGGCACCCGGGGCCGCGGTCAATCGCCGGCGGCCTGTAACGCCACGTGGAACCGGCTTCCGACTCCAACCTCGCTCTCCACCCACACCCTTCCGCCGTGCAGCTCTACCAGGCTCTTCACGATCGATAGTCCCAATCCCGTCCCGCGGATCCGCCTCGTCAACGCCCCCTCCACTCGATGGAACGGGGTGAAGATGTCGGTGAGCTGGTCGGACGGGATCCCATAACCCTGATCCTCCACGGTGAACAGGACCCATGGCCGAGCATTTCCCTCTCCGATGTGGAAGTGGTCCAGGCCGTCCTCCCAGCCTCGCCTCGCCCGCAACACGATGTTGGAGCCGTCGGGGGAGTACTTGATGGCATTGGAGAGGAGGTTCTCCATCACCTGCCCCAGCCGCTCCGGATCCGCCTGCACCCGGGGAAGCCCTTCCTCGACCTCCACCATCAGTCGCCTCTCCCCGGCCCTCGCTCGAACACAGTCCACGCTCTTCTCCAGCACCAGTGCCGGCTCCAGAGGCTCGGGGCTCAACGCGACCCGACCCGCATCCAGCCTAGAGACATCCAGGAAGTCGTTGACGAGGGTCTCCAGCTTGAGCCCTTCGTTGTAGATGTGCTCGGCGCAACTGCGGCGCTCCTCTGCCGACTGATCCCTGGTCAGCAGCAGCTCCGAGAAACCGATGATGCTGGTGAGAGGAGTTCGGAACTCGTGGGAGACCACGGAGATGATGTTGGACTTCAGCTTGTCCATCTGCCAGTCACGGCCTACGTCACGCAAGACCGCGACGCCGCCGATGATCGCCCTGAGGTCATCCCGAATCGGGGCTACACTCAAGATCGTCGGCAGGCGATCCCCCCAGGCTGTGGGGGTGAACACGAGGGTGGGCTCGGGCACCTTCCCCTCTCGCAGGGCCACCGAAAGGGGACAGCCGGCATCGCAGCAAGGATTGCCCTCCTCGTCTGTGTGCAACAGCACCTTCCGGCAAAGCCTGCCCACCATCTCCTCGGCGCGCCGGCCTACCATCGCTTCCAGCCAGGGATTCACGGAGGTAATCCGGCCGTCCCTGTCCGTGGCATAAACCCCCTCACTCATGGAGCCCACGATCGCCTCTGTCCGGGCCTTCTGGGACTGCACTTCCTGAAACAGACGGGCGTTCTCCATAGCCACCGCCACCTGCCCCGCCATCGCCCTTGCCAGAGCTATCTCCTCCTCCGAGAACCCCGGTCTGTCCCCCTTCCTCCCCAAGCAGGCCGTACCGATCGCCCGGTCCCCAACCGCCAGGGGAACGATGACAGCCACCGCCAGCCCCAGCTTCTCGAGAAACGACAGTTCGGCCGGGGAGGTAGATGGATGGTCCGGCCCCACGACCACGGGTTCCCGCTCGGCCATCGCCCTGACCGAGTGGGGGAGACTGTCCAGAGGGACCTCCATCCCAACCCATTCCGGAATCGAACCCACGAGTTGCTGAATCGCCCGCACCGTGAGCGTCCGGCGATGCCAATCGACCGTGGTGATGGAGTAGCAGTCGGCGTTCAGGGCCCGCAGCCCCTCCTCCACGGCCCGCTCTATCACGACGTCCAGGCTGAGCTGCTCGCTCACCGCTCGGCTCAGGCGGAGGAGGCTCCCCAGCTCTCGCACCCTGGCCCTCAGGCGCTCGTCGGTCTCACCGTAGAGGCGGGCGTTCTCAACGGCCAGCGACAGTTGGGTCGCCATGGCTCGTACCAGATCCACCTCCCTTTTCGTCCATCGACGAGGCTGGTGAAGCTGGTACAGCTCCAGCGCCCCGATGGGCTCGTCGTCCCGGAACAGCGAAGCCCCCAAAACGGACCGCACACCGGCATTTCGGGCCAGCAGCCGCAACGTCTTCGGCAGCGGCTCCTTCTCCAGGTCCTCCAAGACGGTGGGCTCGCGGCTCATCATCTTCGTCCGAACGAGGGGGTCGTCCCGCCAAGGGAGGGAAAGATCCCCCACAGGGGGTATCCCCTCAGCTCGAGCCTCCCACAGTGACCAGAAGCCCCCGGCTCTCTGAGGCGCCAGGGCGACCGCGCAACGAGAGCAGCCCGTGGCGGCCTGCAACTCCCTGACGGCGGTGTTCATCACCTGGTCGAGATTGAGGGAAGAGCCGATGGCGGAGGCGATTCGGTGGATCAGCGCCTCATTAGCCGCCCGCTCCCGGGCCTCCTGGAGCAGCCGCGCGTTGTCGATGGCCAGCGCCATCCTCTCCGCCACCACCTCCATCAGTTGGAGGTGGTGGCGATCGAAGTGGTTGGGACGGCGGCTCTCCAGACGGAACACCCCGATCGTCCTCCCCCGAGCCTTCAGAGGCACGGCGAGGAGAGAGTGCACGCCACGTTGCCGCGTGGCGACCGTGTCGTCCAGATCCTCGTCGTCCACCTCTGCGACGAGCCGCGGGCGCCCGTCCTGGGCCACCTTGCCAGAGATCTCTACTCCCAACCTCCGGGTGAACTCCCACGGCTTCTCTTCGGCCATCCATCTGGCGCCCCGAATGCTGAGCTCCTCGCCGGCCTCGTCCAGCAGCAGGACCATCCCGCTGTCGGCCCCCACGATCTCGATGCACCGCTCCAGCAGGGCGTCCAGCAGACTGTCCAGATCGAGGGTGGAGAGGGCCGCGTCGGTCACCCGGTGCAGGGCCGAGAGGCGAGCAAGGAGTCCCCGCTCGATCTCCACCATCTGGGCGTTGGCAAACACCCCAGCGATCTGGCCCGCCACCTGCTCCAGCAGTTCGACGTCTCGCGAGCCGTAGGCCCCAGGGGTGGCCGAGACGAGGGTCATGGCCCCCAGCGGCTCCCCCCTCTCGATCAGCGGCACCCGGACGACTGAGCGCATGCGGGATTTCGCGTACATCTCGTCGGAGGGAAACGTTTGCTCCAACTCCAGGTCGTAGATCACGTGGGGACGCCTATGCCTCACCACCCACTCGACTCCGGAGCCGGCCAATGGCCTGATGTCGCCCGGATTGAGTCCCTCCGCGTCCAGCCCCGCAGCCAGGACGATCCGAAAGTGCTCAGCCCCCTCGAGCAAGGTAATGGCGACGCGATGGAAGAAGATCAGGTTCCGCAACTCTCGCGCGAAGGACTCCGAGGTCTCCCGCACGTCCCGGCCAGAGGTGACGATCCGGCTGATGCGGCTGAGCACCGCCGCCTCTTGTGCCCGCCTCTCCGCCTCCTCTTGGAGCCGCGCATTGGCTATGGCCACCGCCGCCAGGTCGGCAAAGACAGAAGCGGCATCGATATCGGCCCGCGTGTAGCGTCGGGGGTTTTCGCAGTCTCGCAGCGAGATCGCCCCGAGCACCTGCTCCCGGTGGATCAACGGCACACACAGAATCGCCACGGCAGGGCCGAACTCGACCATGAGGGGATTGCCCCCACGTCTCAACAGATCGTTCTGCAGGATGGGCCTTCGCTCCCTGAAGCAGCGACAGGCGAGGACGTGGGGGTCGTCGATGGGAACACGGTAGCCTCGAATCAACGGGTCGAGGCCCCCGAGGGCGCTGGTCACCACCAGGTGATCGCCGCGCGGCTCCCAGAGTACCACGGTGTGGGCCGCGAAGAGGGCCCGCGCCTCGCGGCAGATCAGCTCCAGCGCCTTGTCTGGATTGTGTTCCGCGTTGAGAGTGGCTGCGACCCGAGCGATGGCGGTCATCAGCTTCTCCCTCGCGCGGCTCGCCGCCGGCCCTCTCGTGCCCGCCTCGCGGGGAACCTCGCCCCCAATATGCCGCACCGATCCCAACAGAAGCCTCCTGAGAAGCGCGCTGCATCAGAATAGTACGGCAGGGTGGCGATCTTGAATAGCCCTGTTTACTTAGAGACCTTAAGAATACTGGCGGGGGCGGTCCTGCGTGTCCGCCCGCGTGGCCTTTTCCGCACGCAGGGCAGACCTACGTGTCTGCCCTGCACAGGTTGCGTCAGGCGCTCTCACCTTGACCGAGTAGGCTTCCATAGTATAATGCCCTCACCCCGGCGCACCTTATGAGCTCGGAGGTATCAGCGAGCGTGGCACTGAGCGGAGATCTCAAAGACTTCGGCCTTCTCCAACTCCTCACTCTGGTTCAGGTTACCAACAAGACCGGCGCCCTGGCGCTGCAACGCCCCGGCGAGGCAGCCACCCTGTACTTCGAATCCGGCCGCTTGACCAAAGTCAGGCCGCCCATGGCTCAACCCGAGGGGTTGGCGACCCTCCTTCATAAGGCAGGGCTGATCGACCGCGAGACATACGAGGAGATCGAGGCCCAGGCGCCGCCGTCCGAGCAGGCGCTGGGACTCCTCCTGGCGGATCAAGGAAAGCTCTCTCAGGAGCAGTTAGTCGAGTTCATCCGCGAGAGATCGCTGGCGGATCTCTATTCCCTGCTCACCTGGCCAGAGGGATCCTTCCGCTTCGACGTGGGCGTCGCGCCGCCCGAGGAAGAAATCCTCGCCCCCACCGACCTCGGCCCCGTCCTGGAGAAGGGGCGCAGCTATCTGGACGAGTGGCAAATGCTGGTGTCCAGCATACCCAGCCTGGATCGGCCCCTCCGGTTGCTGCCGGAGCCCCGCCAGGCTACGGAGGAGATTCGGCTCTCGCTCTCCGAGTGGCGAATGGTGTCCACCCTGTGTGGCGACACCCCCCTCAAGGAGGTGGCAAGCCGGCTCGGGTTGGACGAGTTCGAGGTGCGCAAGCTGGCATACAGGCTGATCAGCGCGGGACTCGCCGACGTGCCAGAGCTGGAGTTCATCCCCCCTCCAGCCAAGGAATTCCGGGAGCTGAGAGAGGAGGACGAGTCCAAGCCCGGCCCCCTCGCCAGACTGTTCGGACGGAAGTAGTCGATAATCCCTGGCCCGTACCCCCTCCCCCGCGCGGGGGAGGGGTTTTCTCTGTCTTCCTCTGACCTTGACCCGGATTCACCCGTCTGATATGCTTGCGTTAGCATCTGTTGACTGTAGATGCTTATCTTCTCCTATCGCCCTTGAAGCTGCCACCCCATCGTCTCCGACCTGCGTGACGATGCCGCGGCAGCGCGATCAGGGCTTCTCTTATTACGGGGGGACGAAATGGACAGGCCGACGACTGCCGTCCGCGGCGAGGAGGCAGCGGCCGAAGCGACGCCGCCGGCACCCGAGATTCGGTTCTGGATAGTCCCGCACACCCACTGGGACAGGGAGTGGTTCATCCCCTTCCAGGTGATTCGGCTGAAGCTGGTCCGCATGGTGGACGAGCTGATGGACACCCTGGAGGGCGATGCCTCCTTCACCTCCTTCACGCTGGACGGCCAGGCCGTGCTGCTGGAGGACTACCTCGCCGCCAGGCCCGAATCCA
>JBLNDL010000088.1:0-20569 GCA_050261575.1 Sphingomonadaceae bacterium
ACCCCCACGGCGTCGCCGACCAGCACGCCCACCCCCACGGCGTCGCCGACCAGCACGCCCACCTCGACGGAGACGGCGACCCCCAGCCCCACTCCCACCGAGACCGCCACACCTGCATCCGCGCCGGTGCCCACGGACACCCCCACTGCGACGGCGGAGCCCACCAACGTGGCGGTCGGCTACATCGAGGGGATAGTGGATCTCCAGGCCCGCCGAGACGAGTCGGGGGCCATCGTTTCGGCCGGGGCGTACTGGACTGTCACCTCCAGCCACGGCACCTACGCCCTGGTGGTGCCGCCCGGTCTCCACACGGTGACGGTATCCCGCCCGGGCTACCTCACTGCTACGAGGCAAGCCGAGGTGGGAGAGGGCAGGGGCATCCTGTTGCCGAGGCTGAAGCTGCGCTCGGGGGATCTAGTGGATGGGGGCGGTCCGGACGCCCTGGTGGACCAGGCGGACCTGGACTACCTCACGGGCTGCTTCGGGCGATGCCGCTCGCAAGGCTCCGATCCCGGCCTCGACCTGGCCGACCTGACTGATGACGGCTGTGTCGATCTCTTCGACCTGGTGGCCGTGGCCTCGAACTGGCACAGGGGGCCAGGCCTCCAGGAGTGGTGATCACTCCTCTTCCTCTAGCCACTTCTTGATCACGTTGGCCAGCGCCTCGGCCAGCTCGCGATTCCGGTCCGCCTCTTCGGCCTCCAGACCCCTCTGAATCTCCAGCACGTGGTCGCGAACCCGCCTGCGGGTCGCCAGATCGATCGGGTCTGCGTTCATCTCCTTGTTTACCCTCTCACGTCTCGATGGCCAGTGGCCTGGCTACTATAGATATCGGCAGTTCGGGCGGAATCTTTCGTCCTCGCTGGAGGCGAGACGCACGACGCGGGAGCACAGCTCCAAGCCGTGCTCCCGCGCCCAAACACCTCGAATGTCGGGTCGGGACCGTCCGATCGCCTCCGCACCGCGGAGGTCTATATCCCTCAACCCTTGCCGCTACCCGATCTACCCGTCGCCAGTACCAGGACCAGAAAGATGAACAGGACGGCCACAATCGCCGTGTCCACAGGCCACCCTCCCCGTGCTGTCAGGATGCGGGCTGCTTGCCGGCTCGGGACCGCTCGATCGCCCTGGCCACGCTGAAGTAGTCCACGTAGCCCAGGCTCACTATCTCGTCGTCGACGAAGACGGCGGGAAGGACCACGTCGCCGTTCCGCAGCTTTTCGACCAAGTGCGGGAACTGCTGCCGCACCGGTGCCTTCGACAGGTCGTGGTAGTTCACCTGGACGCTGTCACCATACTCCCTGGACAGATACCAGGCGACGATTTGCGTAATCTCTTCCTGAGATTGTGGGGGGCCTCAACCGCTGCTGCAGAAGCGGGTGGAGGCGGCGTCGTCGAAGACGTTGACGACGTTCAGCGCTTTGCCGTTCGACTCCATCAACCTACCTCATCATGTTTGCTCGCCGGACAGCCGACGGTGCTCTTTCAGCAGGCACCTGTCCTGGACCACTTCCAGGCCTGCCTGCCGGGCTCTGGCAGCGGCGACCTCGTTGATCACGCCCTCCTGCATCCAGACTGCCCAAGCCCCTGCCTGGATGGCTTCGTCGACTATGGGCGGGACGTCCTCGGACCGGCGGAAGACATCCACGACGTCGATCTTCTCCGGCACCGACTTCAGATCGGGGTAGGATCGCTCGCCCAGCACCCGGTCCACCGTGGGGTTCACCGGGATGATCCTGTAGCCCTGCCGCTGCATGTAGCTGGCCACCCTGTAGCTTGGGCGCTCCGGCTTGGGGGAAAGCCCCACCACCGCGATGGTCCGGCCCTTCTCCAGGATCCTCTTGATGCTCTCTTCCACATCTGCCTCCAAGGAGTTGACAGGAGCACCCGCCAACAGTATCGTAATATACGGTAGGGGGGTATATGGTGTCAATAGGTGCGAAGGCCGATGGCGATAGCCGAAGGCCGATAAACGAGGAGTACGATACCATGGACAGGGCCGCAGAGCTAAGGCAGTTGGAGGCGCGGTTGGCCGACCTGAAGGGCCGGATGCCGGCCCACACGGTGCGCCCTGCCACGCTGCTGGAGATGGAGGATCTGGAGGAGGCGATCGACCGGCTGCGGGCTGAGCTTGAGGCAGGGAGAAAGGGCGATGCCCAAGGCTCTGCTTGACCCGAGCCGCTGCGATCCCCGACAGTGCCCGGAGGGGGTCTGCGCCGTGCGCCGACTCTGCGCTGTGCGCGCCATCTATCAGGAGGGGCCCTTCGAGATGCCGCTCCTCGACTGGGGGCGCTGTCGGGCCTGCTCCAAGTGCGTGGAAGCCTGTCCTGCCAGGGCGATATCTCTGGTAAACTAGCTGCGCCTCGAACCCCTACCGGACTACAGTGCGTCCACTCCTTCGGGAGTGGGCAGGAGGAACGGACTGCGATGGAAGAGTACGACGTGGTGATAATCGGGGGCGGCCCCGCAGGTCTCACCGCCGGGCTGTACGCTGCCAGGGCCAAGATGAAAGCGGTATTGCTGGAGCGAAAGTGGCCCGGAGGGCAGTTGCTGAATACCGAGAAGATCGAGGACTATCCGGGCTTCGAGAGCGTATCGGGGCCGGAGCTGGCCGAGCGGATGGAGAAGCAGGCCCGGAAGCTGGGGTTGCGGATCGACATGGAGGAGGCCACCGCCATCAAGCCTCGGGGGAGCCGGAAGCTGGTCCAGACAGCAAGTGGGGAGGAGTACCTGGCCAAGGCGGTCATCGTCACCGCTGGAGGCGAGCCCCGCAAGCTGGGGGTCCCTGGCGAGGCGGAACTCGCAGGACGCGGTGTCTCCTACTGCGCCATCTGCGATGGGGCCTTCTTCCAGGACCAGGTGGTGGCCGTGGTCGGGGGTGGCGACGCGGCGGTGGAGGAGGGGATGTTCCTCACCCGCTTCGCCAGCAAGGTGTACATCGTCCACCGCCGATCGGAGCTTCGGGCATCTCGGGATCTTCAGGAGAAGGCGAGGAGCAACCCGAAGATCGAGTTCGTACTGAACGCGGTGGTGGAGCAGATCCACGGCACCGACCAGGTGGAGTACCTGACGATCCTCCGCGACGGCCAGCGGGAGCGGCTGGACGTCTCGGGCGTCTTCATCTTCGTGGGCTTCGTGCCCAACACCGAGCTGTTCCACGAGCCGGTGAAGCGCGATAGCCAGGGCCATCTGGTCACCGACGCCCACATGAAGACATCCATCGAGGGGATCTTCGCGGCGGGGGACGTGAGGTCGCAGCTCACCCGGCAGATCACCACGGCCGTGGGCGACGGGACGACGGCCGCCATCGCGGCCCAGCACTACATAGAGTCGTTGACCGAGGAGCAGGAGGCAGCCCAGCCGGTGGCGTAGCCGCCGGGGTGAATCGACGGATGAGCGATTGGATCGACCGCGGAGCCGGCCATGTGCGGCTTCGTGCCTCGGTGGCAAGTGGGGCGGGGCCCTCTGCCACGCCCCACTCCGGGAACGATGTGCTTCGTGATTCGCTGCGGCGGCTCGCGGAGGTGATATGGAGGATAGACGATGGAGGCGAGAGTCACATTAGCCCGGGGCCTGCACTTCGACGTCGTGCTGAAGGACTCGGGCTACCGGCTCGAGATCGATACCGCACCGGAGCACGGTGGCACGGCGCCGGGGGCCAGGCCGATGGAGCTGGTGCTGGGCGGGCTGGCCGGCTGCACGGCCTTCGACGTGGTTTCCATACTGAGGAAGGCGCGGCAGGAGGTCACCGGCTTCGACGTGATAGCCAACGGCGAGCGGGCGACCGAGGATCCCAAGGTGTACACACACATCACCGTGGAGTACGTGGTGCGCGGGCACAACATCTCCGAGGAGGTGCTGCGCCGAGCCATTCTGCTTTCCGAGGAGAAGTACTGCTCGGTGGCGGCCATGCTGTCGAAGACGGCCCGCATCGAGACCCGCTACCGCATCATCGAGGAGTAGCGGCGGAAACCGTCACTCTCTGGGCCCGTTGGTAGAGCGCTCCCTGGGAGTCCAGCAGGTCGAGCCTGAGGACGTACTCCCCCTCCTCCACTTCGGCAAGGTCGATCTCGATGGAGTCCTCGCCCGATCCCCGGTAGAGCAGGCGGTTATCCAGCCACAGCTTCGCCTCTGCTACGGGGAAGCCGAACCGGTAGGAGAGCTTCGCCGAGCCGCCCGTGGAGAGACCTTCCGGCCAGGTCACATCCAGTTGGTAGCCGGTGCCGTCGACGAAGGCCCCGTAGCTGAAGTAGCGGGCCACCAGGGGCGGAAGCTCTGGGCCGACCCTCGTGTAGACCATGTCCAGGAAGGCCCTGGGGCTGGCGGTCTTCCCGGAGTAGGTCTGGACGTAGTCCCGCAGCAGGGCGAGGAACTCGTCGTCCCCCATCAGCTCCCGCAGCTCGTCCAGGAAGACCGCTCCCTTGCGATAGACGATGTCGAAGTAGGGAAGGTCGTTGGGGTAGTCGTAGATGGTGGTGTTGACTGGGCGGTCGGCGCCCGCGGCCACCCTGGAGCGGTACCCCGCGAGGGTGCGGCCCATGTAGTGGTCGAAGGATCGGGGCGACTGGTCCCGGTAGAAGAGCAGATCGGCGTAGGTGGCCAGCGCCTCGTCCAGCCAGGGGTCGTGAACCTGGTCGTTCCCCACCAGGGAGTAGAACCACTGGTGGGCCACCTCGTGACCCACTGTGTACTCGGAGTAGCTGCCAGTGCCCCCGCCGTCGGCCCCGAGCGCCGGATAGACGAAGATCAGTGCCGGGTACTCCTGGGCGGTGGGCATGCTCGGATCGGCGTGGATCTCGGCGATGGTGAAGGTGGGGTAGGGATAGGGCGCCAGGTGGGTTGAGAACCAGCCCAGGGTCTTTGCGGCCTCCTCCAGGTAGACCTCCAGGCGGGCGGGGTCGGGGCCGTAGGCCAGAAGCTGTACCCCCTCCATCTGCCGGGTCCGAAGCTGGTATCTGTCCGAGATCGCCATCGCGAAGTCCCGCATCCCCTCGGCCCGGAAGCTCTGGCGGTTACCGTCCTGCGCGACCAGAGACCCGGAGGCGGCGATCTTCACGGGTACATCGCTCGAGACCGTCACGTCGAAGTCGGCGATTTCGGTGAAGAAGGCGTCTCCCACGTCCTTGTACTGGTGCCGATCCCACTCCTCCTGGTGGACGGCCAGCACCGGGAACCAGTTTCCCAGGGCGAGGATGCCGGCTCCCCGGCCGAAGCGGCCCCCGCCGGCCGGAACGCTCACCCGGTATACGAGCTCCACCACGCTCACCGACCCGGCGGGCATCGGGGATTCGAGGGCGAGGGCCAGCACAGTCCCCTCTTGCGAGGTGGCAACTTCCTGCCCGTCTACCCTAGCCGATTGGAGGGAGAAGGCATCGAAGTAGGCGGGGGTCACCTGGAACACCAGGCTGGATAGCTCCGCCCCCGTATCGTTGCGCAGCCTGGTCTCTTGGACCACGTTCAGACTCGCGGCGTCGAAGTCCAGGGACACCTGGAGATCGTAGTGCGGGCGGGTGGTGGTCTGATCGCCGACTGGGAGGCTCGCCGCCAGGGTAGCGGCCAGGATCAATCCCAGGATGGGGCGAGCCAGGAGCGCGAGAAAGGACATGGGGAACTCCTCCGCGGTGGGAATCGGCTGGGACCGGACCCTACAGGCCCAACCTCAACCGAGGAACCATCAATATCGCCTCCAGCACCACCTGCCGGGAGAGCTTGGACTTGCCCACCCGCCGATCCTCGAAGATGATGGGCACCTCCACCACCCGGTAGCCTCGCCGGAGCGCACGATAGGTCATCTCTATCTGGAAAGAGTAGCCGTTGGAGCGAACCGTGTCCAGATCCAGATTCTGCAGCAGTTGTCGGCGGAACAGCTTGAACCCTCCGGTGAGATCGCGCACCGGCACCCCCAGGATGATCTGGGAGTAGAGGCTGCCGCCCCGGCTGATCAGCTTGCGCGACCAGCCCCAGTTGCGCACACCCCCTCCCCGGACGTAGCGCGAGCCCAGCACCAGGTCGGCCCCCTCGTCCATGGCGCGCAGCATGGCAGGAAGGTGGGCGGGGTTGTGGGAGAGATCGGCGTCCATCTCGCCTATCGCCTCGTAGCCCAAACGCAAGGCGAGGCGGAAACCCTCCAGGTAGGCGGTGCCCAGGCCAGCCTTGCCGGGGCGATGGAGTACCCTCAGCCAGGGGCGGCGAGCCGCCATCTCCTCGGCCAGATCGCCGGTCCCATCGGGGGAGTTGTCGTCCACGATCAGGGCGTGGAGCCCCAGATCGAGGGCCTCGAGCCGCTCGATCAGATCCGGAAGGTTCTCCCTCTCGTTATAGGTAGGGATCACGAGCACCGTCTTCACTGTGGGAGCATTGTAGCAGAAAAGGCCGGATGCCGGCCGAGGCGGGTCCATGGCCGGCATCTGCGCAGCATACCGGATTGCCCGTCGCGGCGCTCGGTGCTACGATGTGTATGCTCCAGGAACACAGTCCACCGATTCCGGATTAGCGCCCAGTAGCCCACCTTGGTGCATTCCACGAGGTCGCGCTTGACCAGGGTTGAGGAGGAGAGGCTTCGGGCTGTTCAGGAGGGTAGTCCGATGACGGACCCTGCAGGCCAGAGCCGGAAACGGCGAGCCGATCAATGGCTTAACACGGTAAACAACTTGCCGCCCTTTCCCAGTGTCGTCCAAGAGGTGATGGCGCTGCTGGACAGCAACCGCTCCAGTGCCAAGGACGTGGCCAGGGTGATCAGCCGAGACGAGGCGATCACAGCCAAGATACTGCGGGTGGTGAACTCGGCCTTCTATGGCACTCACAGCGAGGTGACCACCGTCTCCCACGCCGTCACGCTGTTGGGCTTCGAGCAGCTCCGCTTGTTGATCGTCGGGGTGGCGCTGCTCGAACAGGGCCGGGTGCGGAACCCGCTGGCGGATCAGGCCCGGAAGCGCATATGGGAGCACTCCACCGCCTGCGCGCGGTGGTCGCAGGAGCTGGCCAGGGCTACCCGCTACCAGCCGGTGGAGGAGGCGGCCGTGGCGGGGTTGCTGCACGATGTGGGCAAAGTGGTGCTGGCAGTGTCGAGCCCCAAGGAGTTCACCAACTCTGTTGTGATGAGCCAGGCGGAGGGGATCTCATCGTGGGAGGCGGAGGAGAAGTCCATGGGGTTCAACCACGTGGAAACCGGTAGGATGGTTGCCGAGCGGTGGAGGCTTCCCTCGGTGGTCCGCTACTCGATCGGGCTACACCACAGCCCGTGGCCTCTGGGCCTGGAGGACGACAAGGACGCCAAGAAGCTGCAGCACCTGTTGGCCATCGTGCGGGTGGCGAATCACGCCGCCAAGCAATCGCTGGCCCAAAACCCTGCCGACGATGCGTCGGAGCCCCGGATCGTCGTCAGCCCCGAGGTGCTGCTGGAGAGGGTGTACGAGGTCAACGGCCTCCTCATGGACTGAGACGACACAGGGGGCGACCGAAGGGCCGCCCCCTGTGGGCCAACAGCCGGGACCTATAGCCGGACGGTAGGGGACCCCCCCACCGCGCGATCGCTCGATTACGCCCCGCCCTCCTCGGGCTTCTTCAGCTTGGCCTTCAGTTCGGCCAACTGGGAGTCGAGATCGGCCTCCTTCTCCAGCGCGGCGAACTTCTCTTCCAGGCTGTCGGTGCCCAGCTCGACGGCAGCCTTGGCCCGAGCCTCCTTCTCGAGGACTTTCTCCTCCATCCGCTCGAAGCCCTCCATGGCCCCGGCCTCGCCGATCCCGGCTATGGTCTCGTGGATCTTGCGCTCCGCCTCCGCCCGACGGCTGCGGGCGATCAGGAGATCCTTCTTCCGCTCGGCCTCGTCGAGCTTCGCCTCCAGCTTCTGCAGGGCGTTCTTCAGCACCTCCACCTGTTGCTTCTGGTCCTCGTACTGGACCTTGAAGCCGTCGGCGGTGCTCTGGTAGCTGTTTCGCCGCTGCAGTGCCTGCTTGGCCAGTTCGTCCTCCCCCTTGCTCACCGCTAGCTCGGCCTTCTTCTGCCACTCCTCAGCCTGCTCCTGGTTCTGGAGGTAGCGCTGATACAGCTTCTGCTCGTCGGCGATGGCGGCGGCCACCTGGGTCTTCACCTGGATCAACTGGTTCTGCATGTCTAGGATGTACTGCTTGATCATCTTCTCGGGGTCTTCCGCCCGATCCAGCAGTTCGTTGAGGTTCGCCCTGACCAGGGTGGTGACTCTCTCCAGTAGGCTCACGTTCGCCTCCTTCTCTCGTTCAACTACTAAGTCATATCGAGAATTGGACCGATTGGCCGCCCCTATGGTTTCAGTTCCATCCTCCGTTTCAACTCCGCCAACTGGCGCTCCAACAGATCCTCGCGCTCCAGCGCCTCCAGCTTCTCCGCCAGCTCGTCCCTCTCCAGTTCGGCCCGGGCGGCGAGCCGCGCCCGCGTCTCGGTGGCATCGGTTTCCCAGAGTCCCTCCGCGGCGGGCACTCGCCCCAGGTCGGGGAGGTGTGGGGCGATCCCCGACTCCAGCGCCCGCAGCCTCCCCTTCATCGTCTCGACGTAGCCCTTCTGCTCCAGGAACTGCTGCTGAAACTGGGAAGCCCGAGCGCAGTGCTCCCTGGCGCGAGCCAGGGCGGCGCGGGCGAGCTCCTCGTCCCCCTTGCTCAGGGCGAGTTCGGCCCTGCGCCTCCACTTGTCGGCTTCCCGGTCCGACTCGACGTAGCGCTGATACATCATCTGCTCGTCGGCGATGGCGGCCATCAGGGAGCGCTTCGCCTCCGGTAGTCGGGAGCGTACTTCGAGGGATCGGTGACTACTCATCCATCACGCTCCTCTCCAACCTCTTCATCGATCGCCTGGGCGATGCGATCGAGGGCCGCTGGCGGGACCTCCAGCAGTTGATCCAGCAGGGCCACGTACCGCATGGGGTCCTGGACGCGAGAGAGCTTGAACAACACGTGCGCGAGGTAGGGCTCGTCGCGCAGCGTCTCGGCCTGATGGAGGAGCCAGCCCCTGAGATCGCCGGGATCGGCGAGGGCCTCTGTGCGCAGGGAGGTCTCGAACCCCTCCGGATCGTCCACCAGGTAGCCTGGCAGCACCTGGAAGAAGCGTGCGAGGAGGTCCCTCGTCTTGGCGGTCATGTGGACCCTGGAGCCTCCTTCCAGTTGGCAGAGGTAGGGGTGGCTGATGGTATCGCCCAGTTCCCGTTCCATGGCGCGCACCACCTCTGCCTTGGTCATCGCCCTGCCCAGTCCCCTGTGGACACCCTCCACGAAGCGGAGGTGCCGGAGCTTCTCGCCGAGCCGCATCGCCACCCCTGTGTTGCAATTTGCAAGCCACTGTATAGCAAATTGCAAGGACGATGTCAAGGGGGCGTCGGGCGCGGCGCCCCAGGCCGGCGAGCCCTCTCCGGTCTGCAGCCTCCCTGTCTGTGGCTAAGGACCACGATAGCCAGTTGACAAGGGTATACGAGCGCTGTAAATTTGCAGGCACGTTGTGGTAGGTTCATTGCCCTTCGCCCTCTCGATCCCCAGCGCGGCTGCCCGGCCCAGCCCCCCGAGTCGCCGCTCTCGCCTGATTGGTCGCGCGGCTCACCGGACGGACAAGGGAGGTGAGGAACGAGGTCACTCAGGATGCTCCTGCGCCGATGGTGGTTCGTCTCCCATGATGAGGCAGAGGGGGTACAGAGATGTCGATATCCATCTCGAGACACGGACTGATCTGGCTGGCGGTGGTCTTGTTCCTGGTCGGCCTGCTGCTGTTGGCACTGCCCCCCACCGGCCAGGCGCAGCCGGCGGCGGTCGACGCCGAGCCCCCAGCGATCCTGGCCGCGGGCCTTTGGATCGCCTGGGGTCACAGGGCCGTCCGCGGAGGGTAGGCCGACGTCCACGCCCGCCACTTCGCCCCGACTGCCGGCGTGGCCGAGGACCCGTGACCGGGCTGGCCAGCGGCGGCATGGGTGCCTACCTGGTGAGGTACGGTCTGGTGGACAGGGACCGGCTGCTGGCCGAGCAGGGCCACATCGTAGGCCGACCGGGCACCGTCCACATCGAGGTCGTGAGGGAGGGACGGGAGATCACATCGGTGAAGGTGGGTGGCCAGGCTGTCACCGTCCTCACCGGGGAGCTGTTCTTCTAGCCCTATCCCACCTTGGGGTGGCAGGGCGGATGCGAACTCGCGTGCTCGCTCGCGTTACGCGCCCCCGCCACGTGGCGCTAAGAGGCGCTGTTGCTCGTCAGGGTGGTGAGTCGATGAAAGCGATCCTACGGAACCCGACGCGCGAGGTGGAGTTCTCCGGCAAGCGTCGGGTGAGAGACCTGCTGAAGGAGTTGGGAGTCAATCCCGAGACGGTGCTGGTGATACGGGGCGGGACCCTGCTGACCGGCGATGCGTTGCTGCGGGAGTCGGACGTGGTGGAGATCCGGCCGGTCGTGTCTGGAGGTTAGCCCTTGCGCTGCACCCGATGCGGAGGCGAGGCGTGGATAGAGCTTCGCCGCCACAACGCCGCCTACTGCGACCGGTGCTTCCTCCACGCTTTCGAGGAGCAGGTCGGCCGGGCCATCCACCGGGAGAGGATGTTCGCGCCGGAGGATCGGGTGTTGGTGGCTGTGTCCGGCGGGAAGGACAGCCTGGCGCTGTGGGACGTCCTGCAGCGACTGGGCTACCGCGCCAGCGGACTCCACCTGGACCTGGGGATCGAGGGCTACTCCGCCGTCTCCCGCCGGAAGGTCGAGGCGTTCGCCTCCGAGCGGGGCCTGGAGCTGATCGTCGTCGACTACCGGGAGGAGTTGGGTGGGGGGGTGGACTCCCTGTACAGGAAAGTGCGCCGGAACCCCTGCTCGGCATGCGGCCTCAGCAAGCGCCACTTCTTCAACCGGGTGGCCCTGGAGCGGGGCTTCGACGTGGTGGCCACCGGCCACAACCTGGACGACGAGGCGGCTTCCCTGTTGGGCAACCTCCTCCACTGGAGGGTGGGCTACCTGTCCCGCCAGTCCCCCGTCATGGAGAGCACCCATCCGCACATGGTCAGGAAGGTGAAGCCCCTCTTTCGGCTGACGGAAAGGGAGACGGCGGCCTACGCCATCCTGAGGGGGATCGACTACGTGGTGGACGAGTGCCCCCTGTCCGAGGGGGCTCGCTCCCTGCTGTACAAGGAGATCCTGAACCGGCTGGAGGCCGAGTCTCCCGGTGCCAAGCACAGCTTTCTCTTCGGCTACCTGGAGAGGGGCCGGTCAGCTTTCCGCGAGGCCGGGGAGACCGTTCACCTGCGAGAGTGCGAGCTGTGCGGCCAGCCCACCACGGAGCCGCTCTGCGCCTTCTGCCGGATGAAGCAACTGCTTCATCCGTAGCCGCAGGCTTCTGGGCACGCGCGCCCATAGGGTGCGACTACAGCTTCAGATCCCGGCAGATGTCCCCCAGGCCCAGCTCCTCCAGCCTCTGCGCGTTGGGCCTGGCCGTCCTGGTATCCCAGCCCATCGCCTCGCAGAACTCTCTCACCTGAGTGGCCAGGCCCACCGAAACCCCACGCACGTTGCCGGCCTCCAGTGGGGGGTCGCCGATCATCCTGCCGGGCACCTGGTACTCGAGGGGATTCAGCCCCTCCCGGAGGTTGAAGGCGTGACGGACGTTGGCGATCCGCTCTCCGACGGTGAGGCATTCCTCCACGGGGTAGGGCCAGCCGGTGACTGCCTCCAGGAAGTCCGGAATGAACTGCCAGGGGTAGGAGAAGGCGGCGAACTGGCATACCCCGGCGGCGTTGACCACGTGCATCAGGTTGGCTGCCTTGGCGTGGATCTCGCCCTTGCCGCCGTACTGGTACTTATCCACCCGCGGGCCCAGGTTCGACCTGTAGGGACGGCTCTGCTCGCCCCCCTGCGTGTGGCGCCCGGGAGTGGCGTCCATCAGGTATGTGGTGGCGAAGCCGGGCTGGAAGCGAGGATCGTGGGCCGGAAGCTCCTGCCCGTGGATGTGGATGGCGAACTGCTCGGATCCGTTGCCCACCTGCTGTGATGCCCGCCAGACCCCCTGCGCAAGCAGGTCGCCGAACCCCTCCCGGCGAGCCAGCTTCTCGAGTGTCGCCAGTATCGCCGCGTCGTTGCCCCAGGTCAGCTCGATCCCGTCGGTGTCCGCCGTGGTGAGGATCCCCTTCTCGAACGCCTCCATGGCCCAGGCGATGACGGCCCCGGCCGAGATGGTGTCCAGCCCGTAGCGGTTACAGATGTCGTTGGCCTTGATGGTGGAGGCGTAGCTGTCGTTCAGCAGGTTGATGCCGAACATGGCCCCCGTCTCGTACTCGCTCTGGTGCCCACTCACACCCTGGTAGGGTCCCGAGTGGCGGACCTCCTGGTAGCCGCCGCAAGCCATGGTGCAGCGCCAGCAGCCGTACTTGCGCACCTGGTAGGTGGCGATCAACCTATCGCCATCGAGCTTTGTGGCGGCGCTGGGGAGGTCCACCGGCCCGGCGCCGGCCCAGTTCCTCACGGGGGAGTCGCCGCTCATGGCCGACTCCCCCAGCGCGCCCGGGGTGCCGGTCTTGCTGAAGAAGTCGTAGGCCCCGCCGTGCTGCTTCATGTAGAATGCGCGTAGCGCCCTCGCCTTGTCCGGATTCGCCAGCGGGATCGGTCTCTTTCCCTTTGCCACCACGGCCTTCAGCCGCTTGGAACCCATCACCGCCCCCACGCCCGAACGGCCGGCTGCGCGGCCGTAGTCGTTGATGATGGCGGCGATGAGAGCCAACTTCTCCCCCGAGGGGCCGATGCTTGCCACGTGGGCCTCTCGACCGTGGCGGGCCTTCAGCAGGTCCTCAGTCTCGTTGGTGTCGTGGCCCCACAGGTCCGAGGCGTCCCGCAACTCTGCCCTTCCATCCTCGAGCAGGAGGTAGACGGGCCGATCGGAGATGCCCGAGAAGAGGATGGCGTCGAAGCCGGCGAGCTTGAGGTGTGGCCCGAAGGTGCCGCCGCAGTTGGCATCGCCCCAGGTGAGAGTCAGGGGGGACTTGCATACCACGGTGAAGCGGTTGCCCTCGATGGCCGGAGTGCCGGTGAGGGGGCCGGTGAAGAAGCCCAGCAGGTTCTCGGGGCCGAGGGGATCCACGCCGGCGGGCATCCGGTCGTACAGCAGCCGGGCCCCCACGCCGTACCCTCCCAGGAAGCCCCTCAGCAGCCCCTCGTCGAGGGCTTCCTCCCGCACGCTTCCCGAGGCGAGGTCCACGTCCAGAATCTTGCCAGCGTATCCTCCGGCCATACGTCCTCCAAGGGCGAGTGACAAGTGATGAGTGTGGATCTCTCTAAGCAAGCATCTCCAGATAGAGTCCACGTTTCCCGCCGGAGCAGTCGACATGAACTGGAGATAGCTGCTTACTCATCACTCATGACTGCGTTCTCTGTCGTAGGATCGTGGTTATCTCGTCGACGGTGGGATGCCGGCCCAGCTTCTTCTTGGAGAAGACCAGCTCGCCGTCCACCTTCACCTCGAAGACCCCTCCGCCGGAGGGGATGAGGGTGAGCTCCCCGATGTCCGTTCCCAACTGATCGAGCAGCGATTCCGCCAGGCCGACGGCCTGGGGCAGATAGTTTCACAAGTTGCAGTACTCGATCGAGATGGAGAGCCGTCTATTCTGTGCCACCGCGTCACCTCCTCATAGATGTTGGTTTCGCAACCTTCATACCAGGAAAGGGGCCTACCCGCAAGGGTTGCGGGCCGTGCCAGCGAGCCGCTCCGGCATCGAGGGCGGACTCCAGTTGGGAGCAGCCAGAGCAGGCGCGGCAGACCCCCGCGGGATGGGTCCCCGGCGCACGGCATGTGGATCGAGAGCTTCGTCTCCGGCGCCGCGGCTTGGGCTATCGGCTCGATGTAGTTGACAGCGGGGCATCGTTCGGTATAATCGAAAGCCGGGACGCCGTCCCGCATCCACGGAATGCGGGACGAATGCCGGCTTCCCAATCCCTCTTGGTGGTGTTCCGCGGGTGAGCGAGCAGTTGCGTTCGGTGGAACGTGCCGCCGATCTCCTGAGCGCCCTGGCGCAGGCCGGGTTGCCGCTGGGCGTCAGGGAGTTGGCCGCTAGGTTGGACGTCAGCAAGAGCTCCGTCCACCGGATCCTGGTCAGCCTGCGCAGCCGGGGTTTCGTCGAGGAGGACCCGGTCACGGGCCGCTATCGGTTGGGGCTACGGGCCATGGAGGTGGGCGTCGCGGTGCTGGATCAGCTCGAGCCCTACGGGGCATGCAAGCGCTATCTGGAGGAGCTGCTGCGGCAGACCAACGAGACGGTGAACCTGGCGCTGCTGGACGAGGAGGACGGCCAGGTCGTCTACCTGGCCAAGCTCGAGCCTCCCCAGTCGATCCGCATCAATACCCGACTGGGGGCGCGCCGCCCGGCCCACTGCACGGCGTTGGGCAAGGCGATCCTGTCCGAAATGCCGCCCGCCAAGGCGGAGTCCTTGCTCCGGCTCAGGCCGCTTCAGCGGTTGACCGAGCGGAGCGTGGTGGAAGTGGACTGGCTGTTGCGTCACCTGGCCGAGTGCAGAGAGCGGGGCTACGCGGTGGACGACGAGGAGTTCGAAGAAGGCATCATCTGCGTTGGGGCGCCCGTCAGGGGCCGAGACGGGCAGGCCACGATGGCGATGAGCGTGTCTGCACCCCGCTTTCGCACCCCACCGGAGCGGGTGGCCCAGTTGGGCGCCATGGTGCGCGCCACGGCGCTGGCGGCATCCCGACGATTCGGCTTTCTCATCTCGACTCCCCAGGCGGGCATCTCTGAACGGGGTACGCCTTTCCCGCCAGGGAAGCCGACGTGAAGCAGAGATGCCTGCTCGAGCAGGCGTCCACGGTGAAAGGAGCTGTTCGATGGCTGAGCAATCCAAGGTGACGGTATCCCAACTGGTGGAGATGAAGCGCAAGGGCGAGAAGATCGCCATGATCACCTGCTACGACTACCCCAACGCCCTGCTGGTGGACAGGGCTGGCATGGACATCGTGCTGGTGGGTGACTCCCTCGGCATGACGGTGCTGGGCTATCCCAACACGCTGCCCGTCACCATGGACGAGATGATCGTCTTCGCCAAGGCCGTGACCCGGGCCTGCAAGCGGGCCTTCGTCATCGGGGACATGCCGTACATGAGCTACCAGCCGAGCGTGGAGCTGGCGGTCAAGAACGCTGGGCGCTTCATGAGCGAGGCCGGCTGCGACGGGATCAAGCTGGAGGGTGGTCGGGCCATGGCCGACCGGGTGAAGGCAATCGTGGACTCCGGCATCCCTGTGATGGGCCACCTCGGGCTCACCCCGCAGAGCGCCTCCATGCAGGGGGGCTTCAAGGTGCAGGCGAGGACGGGGGACGCGGCCAAGCGGCTGCTCGACGACGCGCTGGCGCTGGAGGACGCGGGGGTCTACTCCATCCTGCTGGAGTTGGTGCCAGCCAGGGTTGCCGAGTACATCACCCAGCGGCTCTCGGTGCCCACGATCAGCATCGGCAGCGGGGTGGGCTGCGACGGCCACTGCATGATCTACCACGACGTAATCGGCATGTTCGAGGCCTTCCTGCCGAAGCACGTGAAGCAGTACTGCAACGTCAGCCCGACGCTGCAGGCGGCGCTGACGCAGTTCGTGACTGAGGTGCGAGAGAAGGTCTACCCCGAGCCGGGGAAGCACGACTTCAAGATCAGCGAGGAGGCCTTCCAGGACTTCCTGAAGCAGGTGGGGTAGGTCCACCTCGCGGCAGAACTGAAGGGGCGGGTCCGAGACCCGCCCCACACCGTTTATCGGCTACCGAAAGCCGAAGATGCTCTTGATCCGCCACCACATGTAGCGCCAGGAGAAGGGCTGCCGTAGCCTGATCGGTTCGTAGTCCACGACCCTCCCTCTCCACCGTCGCTCCGACCGGCCGTACTGCCTGGAGAGCATCGGGAGCAGTATGGCGGCGAGGAGGCAGGCGACGCTACCGATGGCTGCCATCATCCCGAAGGGTGGGTAGACCTTGTGCAGCAACCCCGCCAGCAGCGCCAGCAACACCCATCCCACCAGGAACTGGGTGGAGCTGTAGCTGTACAACTGTCGCCTGAAGCTCGCCATCCAGCCACTCCACGGGGCAGGCCTCGGTTGCCGGGGCGGGACCCTGCGTTGACCCCCCTCTGGGATGAAGTTGTCAATCCGGTTCAGGATCTCTCGGATTTCGTCTTCGTACTTGTCGTGCTTGTCGTTGGGCATCGGTGGTTCCCAGAAAGCGATCGGCCTTCAGCCGCAGGACTCTCCCCGCTGGCTTCGCTATAAGTATAGCACTCGAGGATCAAGGGGATTACTCTGATTTGCGATTCCTTGCTCTAGCTGCCTGCTGACTCCTGGCGGCTGATCGCCTCAGCCAGGGCTAACAGGCTCCGGGCCCTCTCGGCGATGGGGATGTCTATCATCTTGCCGTTCACCGCGACCGATGCCTCGCCCCGGGCCTCGGCCGCGTCGTAGGCGGCCACCACCTGCCGCGCGTACTCGATCTCCTGCTCCGAGGGGGTGAAGACGCGATTGACCAGGCCGATCTGCTTGGGATGTATCACGAACTTGCCCCTGAAGCCCAACTGCTTGGCCAGCCGGCAGTTCTCCTCCAGTCCCTCGTCGTCGTTGACGTCGGAGAAGACGCTATCCACGGCGGCGACGTCGGTGAGCCGGGCGTAGAGGGAGATCATGGTCATGGGGTAGCGCCCCTCGGTCCCCTCCCTGGAGCGCTCGACCCCGAGGTCCGTGGCGAAGTCCTCGGCCCCGTAGGAGAGGCCCACTAGCCTGTCGTTGGAGCCGGCGATCTGGGAGACGTTCAGCACTCCACGCACCGTTTCGATGATGGGCAGGATCTTGACGTGCCCGGCGGAGAGTCCCAACCGACTCTCTAGCTCCAATAGCATTTGGTGTACCTTCTGCACCCCCTCTCCGTACTCCACCTTCGGGAGGACGATGCCGTACAGGTTGGGGGATACCACCGCCTCCAGGTCGTCGGGGAGGAGGTTGGTGGTGAGGGCGTTCACACGGACGAAGATCTTGAAACGGCGGTAGTCGCCGCTGTCGATGGCATCTCGGACCATCCGGCGCGCGGTGGGCTTCTCTGCCGGAGGGACGGCGTCTTCCAGATCGAAGATGAGGGCGTCGGAGTTCACCCCCTTTGCCTTCTCCATCATCCTTTCGCGGTTGCCTGGCACGAACAGCAGCGTTCGCAGTAGCTCCATTGGACACTCCCCTCAATCGTGATTGCGAACTGGTATTCGGGGTCGGGGTTGGGACAACCCCGACGGACCTACACCTCTATGGTCGAGTAGGGTTTTCGCTCCAGGAACACCCCGTGAGGGGGAAGCTCCGCCAGCCGCCCCTCCAGCACCACCGGTTGTCCCCGCACCAGGGTGGACGTTACCCAGCCCCTCACCTTCCGCCCTTCGAAGGGGGTGAAATCGGCTTTGGTGTGCAGAATGCTGCCGGTGATGGTGACCTCCCTGTCGGGGTCGAAGATTGCCAGGTCGGCGTCGGACCCCACCTCCAGGACCCCCTTGCGAGGGTAGAGGCCGAACAGCTTGGCCGGGTTCTCGCTCAGCAGGCGGGGCAGGATGGTGATGGGCAGGCCGCGCTTAACCACAGCCTCGGTGTGCATCAGGGAGAGCATGGTCTCCGTGCCGGGCACTCCGAAGGGGGCCTGGAAGATGTTGGTCCAGCCTGCCTCTTTCATCTCCCGGGTGTAGGCTGTGTGGTCGCTGGCCACGGTGGCGATCACGTTTCGATCAAGGCCGGTCCAGAGGGCCTGGCAGTCCTCCGCGGCACGCAAGGGCGGAGCCACCTTGATGATGGGTCCCTGCCGCTCGAACTCCTCCTCGGTGAGGAAGAAGTAGTGGGGGCAGGCCTCGGCCCACACCGGCTGGCCGGAAAGGTGGGCGCCGGCCACCGCGTCCACGGAGCCGGACGTGGTGATGTGGACCAGGTAGAGGGGGCAGCCAGCCAGGCCGGCGATGGAGATGGCCCGGTTCACGGCCTCCACCTCTGCCTCTCGCGGGCGGGAGCGCGGGTAGTCCGCAGGGGAGGTGAAACCCTCGGCCGCCATCTTCTCTTCAAGGTGGTGGATCACCCCGCCGTTCTCGGCGTGGACCGTTGCCAGCCCTCCGGCCTCGGCTATCCGCTCCATGGCGGCCATCATGAACTCGTCGCTCACCATCAGGCCGCGCCGCTTGTAGTCCATCATCAGCTTGAAGCTGGTGACTCCCATCTCGACCGATGCGGGGATCTGCTCGAGCGCGGAAGGGGAGTCCATCAGCCCCATGTGGAGGCCGAAGTCCACCACGCTCGCCGCCTCGCCGAAGCGCCGCCAGTGGTCGATCGAGGCTGGGATGTCCTGGTCCTGGTCGGGCCAGATGTAGCTGAGGAGGGTGGTGACTCCACCGAAGGCGGCGGACTCGCTGATGGTGCGGTAGCTGTCCAGGTAGACGTGGGTGTGAACGTCTACCAGCCCAGGGAGGACGTACTTGCCGGAGGCGTCCAGGTGGGTGGTGGCGGGGGGCAGCAGCTCCTCGGAGGCTATGGCGACGATCTTCCCATCGGCGATGGCGACGGCCGCCTCGGTCACGCCCGAGGAGTGAACTACCTTGCCACCGCGGACGATCGTGTCGACGTGATCAACGCTCATCGGTGCAGCCTCTCTCTCTTCGAGCACACGACTGGTGGCAGTACTAGTCTGGGACGGCGGCAGAGAAGGCCAGGGCATCGGGGCGATTCGGTGCTCATCCCCTCGCATCTTGCTGCCGCCCGAGGATACGTGGAAGGGAACCGACTGCGTGCCACGAATGTAGCACAAAGGGCAGGCGCGGGCAAACGGATCGGGCTCGGCCCTTACGGGCGCAGCTTGTCCCAGGCCAGCCGCGCCATCCAGGGCAGCCCTCGAAGAGCGTCGAGCCGGTGCTCGGCCTGGTACCGCCTAAGCCGGGCATCCAGCGTGGCCGGCGGAGTATCCGGCGAGTGGTAGAATGTGGCCCTGAAGCAGTCGTCGTCTGGGGAGATGGCCCCCTCGGCCACGGCGATCTCCCGCAGCGCGGTGTAGGGCTGGATCCTGTATCCGTGGTCGAAGAGGGTGTAGATGGGGCGGACTTGCCGGATGTGGCCCAGCGTCTCCTCCACCGTGTCCGGGGTCTCGCCCGGTCCGCCGAAGGTCAGGTAGAGGAAGCAGTCTACCCCGGCGGCGCTCAGCAGCGCGGAGCCCTTCAGTACGTCGTCCAGCAGGAAGGGCTTCCGGCAGGCCGCCAGCACCCGATCGGATAGGCTGCCGGCGAACAGCATCAGCGCTCGCCCGCCGGCCCGGCGGAAGAGTCGGGCGAACTCCGCGTCCACTTCGCCGGGTTCGAAGACGGCGGTCAGCCCCACCCCGGGTTTCGCCTGGATGATCGCCTCCAGCACCGCCTTGGCGTGATCCAGGGGGCGGTTGAATCCGGCATCGGCAAGGAACACCGAGCGTACCCCGTGGAGACACCGCAGGGCGACCAGCTCGTCGGCGATCTGCCGGGGGTCTCGCAGCACCCACTGGCGGCCGTAGGAGCGGAAGGTATCGCAGTAGACGCACTGGAAGGGGCAGCCGGTCCTCACGACCACCGCGGCCTCCCAGTAGGACTCGAAGGAGCGCCGGTATGGGCGGAGGTTCAGCAGGTCCCAGCAGTCGAAGCTGGTGTCGGCGTAGCCACGGATCTCGTAGGGGTTGCAGTGGATGCCATCCTGGTCTCGGTACACCAGCCCCGGCGTGGAGAGGTCCGCGTGACCCTTCGACAGGGAGGAGACGAAGCCGGAGATCGGTTCCAGGTCGTCGCCGGCGATGCCGTAGTTGGCCTGGAACGCTTCCATAAACTGCACCGGAAAGGTGGTGAAGGCGGTGCCACCCAGCAGCGTGGGAGCCGACCACGCTTCGCGCACCGCCAGGGCGATGGTCCGCAGCACCGGCATGGGATCGTAGAAGTAGCTGTACGATTGGGAATCGACGTTGCGGATGGAGTAGCCGATCAGATCGGGCCGGAACTCCCGTGCAACTCTTGCCGCCTCCTGGGCCGGGGCTTTGGAGAACATCAGATCCAGCAGTTGTACCTCGTGTCCATCCCGACGAAGCCGGGATGCGACCAGGGATGCGCCCAGTGGCGCGGGCGCGGCGGTGCGGTAGCTATTGGTGTAGACGATCAGGATCCTCATATCGGTGGTCAGCTCTCGCGTTCTGCGCTCGGGGGCTGGGATTGATACCGGTCAGCCCGGCGAAGGCGTAGTGTAGCAGCCCGCCTGGACTCCAGGACCGGGGCATGCCGAGAGGAAGGCTCAGTTCCATCCCTATGCGGCGGGCGTCGGCGGCCACCCGGTCGACGTATGCCTTGGGGGGGTGAGGCATTTCCCCGTAGAGCCGCTGCCAGGGCTCCAGCAGATGGGGCCATCGCTCGGCCAGCAGATCCCTGATTCTGAGGCTTTCCTGCCCTGGATGGACGGCCGCATGCTCCAGCAGGAAGAACTGTGCCCTTGCGTGGCGGGCGGCGGGGTGCCCCGCGCCCCACAGGGGGGGGCCCACCCGCACGGCGGGGACCAGGGGGGAAGCCCACCTGCCCGGGGGGGTCCCCCCCGCCCCCCC
>JBLNDL010000089.1:0-3026 GCA_050261575.1 Sphingomonadaceae bacterium
CTCCGTTCGGAGCGTACGGAAGGGGCATGCTCAGGCGATCGGGCCACAGTCCGGAAGGCTGGCGCGCTTCCTGCTCGGGGAAGGGGGCTCTGATACCCAACCCATGCCTGGAGGAGGCGGAGGATGACTCAGATCGAGGCGAGAAAGCTGGAGATGGAGAAGGTGGTTCCGGACTTCATCCTTCCCTCGGTTGCCGGGAAGCAGGTCAGTCCTCGGGACTTCAAGCAGAAGTCCAACCTGGTGATCGTCTACCTCGACCTGCAGAAGTGTGGGAAGTGCGTCGACTTCCTGCGGGAACTGGCCGACAACTACCACGTTTACCGAGAGTTGGAGACGGAGATCCTGGCAGTCTCCCCGCAGCCGGTCTCGGATCTGCAGGGGAGGGCGGGGATCATGGGGATCCCCTTCCCCCTGCTGTCCGACGAGCAGGGACAGGTGGGGCGCGCCTACCTGGGGGCGCAGGCGATCCCGAACGCGATGGGGGGGGTGTTCGTGACGGACCGCTTCGGGGCACTGCGAGCCATGATGATCGCCCAGACCGAAAACGACCTGCCCAACCAGCAGTCCATCCTGGACTGGCTGAGCCTGATCGAGATGGAATGTCCGGAATGCGGCCCCGGCGCCCCCAGCTTCCAACAGTAGAGCTATCAGCCGTCAGCGGCCAGCCGTCAGCAGACCCGATAGCTGATAGCTGAGGGCTGATGGCTGTTGGATCTGGCGGAGGGAGTCGAGGCCGGAGACGAGGAAGTATCCTCCCAGGAGCAGCAGGAAGGCGCCGCAGGCTCCGAGGATCGCCTTGTAGATCCTGGGGGTGAGCAACCTGCGCCCCGCGGCCACCGCCGACCCCACGGCGCTGTTCCAGCCCAGATCGACCAGGAAGTGCACCAGGAAGAAGGCGGCGATCATCAAGGCTCCGTGGTAGTAAGCGCGGCGGAGGAGGTCGGTGCCGATGGTGGCCCACCAGAGGACCCAGTAGGGATTGGCGACGCTCGCGAGCATACCCGCGACCACCGGCCCGGCGCCACCCACGGTGGCGGGGCTGGCCGAGGAGAGAGAGGCAGGCGCGGGGGCGCGGATCATGCCTACCCCCATGTACAGGAGCAGCAGCCCGCCAAGGAACCCGATGGTGCCTGCGACCAGGGGAAGCTGCAAGACCTGGCTCAAACCCATGGCCAGCGCCACCACAAGCGATCCCTCGACGAGGCCGTGGCCGAGCGACACCAGAGGACCGGCCAAGTGGCCGCGGTTCACGGCGTGGGCGATGGTGAGGGTCATGACGGGGCCTGGCATCAGGGCGCCCGAGAGACTCACCAGGAAGGTAGAGGCGAGCAGGGCCACGATTTCCACGGGCAATATTCTACCCCGCCTCACTGTCGCGGTGTCAAGACAGTGAGCATCGAGCCCTGCTCCACTCCATGGGGGGCTCAGCCCATGCGCGGCCTAGCGGTTCTCCTCAACGACCTGGCCGCACTTCTTGCAGAAGACCTCCATCGCCTGCTTCTCCGGGTTGTACTTCATTCCCCGCTGCAGGACCGGATGGTTACAGACCTTCTGCCCCTCGACCTTGTCTTTCTCCTGTCCGCCGATGGTGATGCCGAGGATCTTGACCACGTCCACACCTCCTCCGTCACCCCGCTTTTCTGGGGTATCCTGCTGCCGCCGTGGCAGTCAAGCCAGCGCAGTGGCGGACCGAGAAGGTGAGGGGCGCCGTCCCCCCCAAACCCTATAGGAGACTGGCTGCTCGGCAGTCTCTTGGTTGCCACGTTGGGTAACGGGTACGGGCACCCCGATCGCTCCCACCGTTCGTCAGCCCAACACTGCGCCGACGATTATGGAACAACGTCATTGTTGCACCATTCGGACTGGCAGTCAACGTTTCGGAGCGGGAAGAGGCCGACAGACAGGAGTAGACCTTGAACGGCGGATATCCTTTGTGCTAGATTTCCTCCCACCCGAGGCGATTTCCCTGGCGAAGTGTTTTCGCTCCGCCACCACTGGCTCGACAAGACAGGAGGAGATGATGGCCCAGGAACCCTTTGCCTACTTCAACGGCGATTTTGTCCCGATCAGCGAGGCCAAGGTCAGCATCATGACCCATGCCCTCAACTACGGCACAGGGTGCTTCGAGGGCATCCGGGGCAATTGGAACGCCGAAAGGGGGCAGCTATACATCTTCCGGCTGCGCGAGCACTACGAGCGGCTGGAGCGGAGCGGCAGGATCCTGAAGATGAAGCTTCCGCACGACGTCGACGAGTTGTGCCGGATTACCGTCGAGCTGGTGAAGCGGAATGGCTATCGGGAGGACATATACATCCGGCCCATCCTTTACAAAGGGCAGGCAGTGGTGGGTGTGCGGTTGCACGAGGTGGAAGACGCTTTCTCCATGTTCACGGTGCCTTTCGGCAACTACCTGGATTCGGGCAACGGGATCCGCTGCGGCACCGTCGGGTGGCGGCGGGTGGACGACGCGGCGATCCCGGCCAGGGCGAAGGTGACCGGCATCTACATCAACAGCGCGCTCGCCAAGACCGAGGCCATCGAGAACGGCCACGACGAAGCGATAATGTTGACCAATTCCGGCTTCGTATCCGAGGGCTCCGGCGAGAACATATTCCTGGTGATGGATGGCGCACTCGTGACCCCTGCCCCGTCGGAGAGCATCCTGGTGGGGATCACCCGCTCCTCGGTGATCCAGCTTGCTCGGGAGGAGTTGGGCATTCGGACGATCGAGCGGCAGGTGGCGAAGACGGAGCTGTACACCGCCCAGGAGGTGTTCATGACCGGCACGGCCGCGCATATCACGCCGGTCCTGGAGGTCGATCGCCGGAAGGTGGGCAATGGCACCATCGGGCCGATCACCAAGAAGCTGATGGATCTCTACTTCGACGTCATCACCGGCCGGAACAGGAAGTACATGGAGTGGTGCACTCCCGTGTACCCCGAGGCCAAGTAGACGTATCCCGCCTCCGGTCCCCTATCCTTGGACAGACGTGAGACGCTGCGCCAACTGGCGCCGCGTCTCACGG
>JBLNDL010000090.1:0-35093 GCA_050261575.1 Sphingomonadaceae bacterium
CATCACGCCGAAGGTCGCGATGAGCGAGGTGGGGATGGAGATCAGGACGATCAGGGTGCTGCGCCAGGTGTGCAGGAAGAGCAGCAGCACCGCCGCCACGATGATCACCGCGTCCCGCAGGCTTCCCTCGACACCCTCCAGCGACTGCTTGACGAAGCGGGCATTGTCGACGATGATCGACACCTCCACCCCGGCCGGCAGGGTGGTTTGGAGATCCTTGAGCGCCTTCTGAACCCCCTGCGAGACGGCCACGGTGTTGGCTGTCTGCTGCTTCTGGATGAGGAGGGCAACCGCCTCCCGCCCGTTGCTCCGGCTGATGACGTTCTGCTTCTTGACGCCGTCCTCCACCGAGGCCACGTCCTTCAGGCGCACGAGGCTCCCGTTGGGACCCGCGGCCAGCACCAGGTTGCCCAACTGGTCCAGGGACTGGACCAGCCCGTACACGCGCACGCTATACTGGCTGCTGCCATCCTCCAGGTAGCCGGAGGGCGCCGAGAGGTTGGCCCCTGCCAGAGCAGCGGTCACCTGGCTCAGGGCGAGCCCACGGCCCTCCAGCCTGGTCCGGTCCACGTTGACGCGGATCTCCCGTTCCTGCCCGCCGTACACCTGCACGGCGGCAACCCCCTCGATCGCCTCGAGCTTCGGCCGGATGGTCTCGTCCGCCAACTGGTAGGCACCCTTGGGATTGCGATCCCAGCTCACCCCGGCGACGATGATCGGCTGGTCGTTCATATCGAACTTCATCACCGACGGGGCACGCGCCCCCTCCGGCAGGCCGGCGCGGATCTGGTCCAGCCGGCGCGACACGTCCTGGATCGCCGCGTCCGGGTCCACACCGTCGTAGAACTCCATCGTCACGTTGGAGTAGCCGTCACCCGAGCTCGATCTCAGCGTCTTGATGCCGGGCGTCCCCGCCACGACGTTCTCGATCGGCTTGGTGACTCTGGCCTCTACCTCCCGAGGCCCCGCCCCGGGGTACACGACGGAGACACCCACCACCGGGATCTTGACTGCCGGCATGAGGTCTACGGCCATAGCCCGGTAGGCGACGATGCCCCCCAGCATGATGGCCAGGACTGCCATCAAGATCATCAGGGGTCTGCGAATGGAGATGGAAGTTAGCCACATGTCAGGTTCTCTCCCTTGTCCGATTCCGTCCTCAAGACGGCGACAGATTACAGGAGGGGGCTCCCACGGTGATCGATTAAACAGAGGAATCCCGGATACGAAGAAAGGACCGCCTCTCGGCGATCCCTCTCCACCCAGGTAGTATAGGAGCGCTACGACGAATGTCGTACTCTGGACGGGTCCGCAGCCTTCTCCAGGGCCTTCTGCACATCGGCGGCAATGGCGCGACCGATGCGGCGGATGTAGGCCGGACGAGAAATCACCCCATAGCTGGTATCCTCCACCTGAAACTCCGCCCGAACGCGTCGCATACCGGCCTCACTGCGGGTTTCCATGTGCACCACTCTATCGTCTCGCCACGACAGATCCCCATCGGAGGCGTAGGCGAGCTTCAACATCAGGCGTGCCTGCGCTCGAATGGGTGTCCAGAGCAGATCTCGTTCGGCGATCTCCACCGTGACCGCCGGTCCATCGGGGTTCGCCGCAGGGGAATCCACGAGCCTGGTATCGCCGAAAAGCGTCCCCTTCTCCAGGAAGCTCACCAGCTCCCGCTTGAAGGCAACCTCCAGGGGATCGTCCCCCGGAACGAAGACGGTGAGGGTGCCGGTCGGCCCCGAATCCCGCGAACCCTGTGGAGTCATGGAGTAGGTGCTCACCTGCGAGTTGGTCCGAGTCTGGCCGATCGCTGCCCAGAAGTCCACCCAGAAAAAGAAGAATCCCAACATCACGGCCAGCAGTAAGACTGCTATCGCCCCGAACCTTCGGTTCATCTCACGGCGTCCCTCTCTGGAATACGTCGTACAGCAGCGGCGAGAGCAACACCACCAACAACATCAGAGAGAAGGACACCTCCGCCGACCACTCGTTCTTCAACTCGGCCATGGGCCTGCTACCCCCTCTTCGCACCACCATCGATCCACCTCGAATCCATGCACGACGGACGCAGCCGCTGCGGTCACCACGGGCAGATCGCGCGTCACATCGACCTCCAGTTCTTAAGACACAGCAACGATCCAGTTGGTTTCAACTCTACCTATCGACACGGCAGGGCGGATCGGCCGAAGCGAGGAATCGGCATACGACAAAAGGAGTGTCGCACCGGTGCCCTCAATTGGACCGAAGCCCGATAGCCCTACGACAAATGTCGTAGGCGTCGTACGACGGGGGCGCAGAAGCCCCTCGACGACCCCCGCCTTTCCTCGTATGGCGAATCCCATCCATTGTGCGATACGCGAAGGGGGCACTTCCGGTACTCTGTGGCCGAACGCACCGGGAAGGGCCGGCAAGCGCCCAACAGACCAGGAGAGGCAGGCATGAGGGTCTGCCCAGGCAGAGCCGAAGGCACCCCTGCGGGGTATCGATGGGCGCTGTCATCGCCGATTCTCGTGAGGGATGGAGGATGAAGTGAAGAAGCGACTGTATCGAAGCCGAACGGACTCCGTGATCGCGGGGGTCTGTGGAGGGGTGGGTGAGTACCTGGGAGTGGACTCCACCCTGGTTCGGCTCGTCTTCGTGCTGGCGATCCTGACCGGCATGAGTCTGCTGGTCTATCCGCTACTGTGGATCGTGATGCCCAGGGAGAACCTGGGGGATGCCTCGACCGGGGAACTGTACAGTTCCGCGACCCACGAGATGGCCGAGCAGGCGCGCAACCTGGGCAGCGCCGTGAGCACCGGCTTGCGCGGCTCCAGCCGGCAGTCCGGGGTGCTGATGGGTGCGATTCTCGTGCTGGTCGGCCTCATCTTCTTGCTCCAGAATCTCGACCTGTACTGGCTTCGTTCGGACCTGATATGGCCGTTGCTGTTGGTCGTGTGCGGCATCCTTCTGATCCAGAGGCGGATCGGTGCGGCTCGAGGAGGACGTTAGATGGGGCAAGTGGGACCCAGCCGTCGCGGTGGCCTGATGACTCCGTTGATCCTGATAGTCGCGGGCCTGGCCTTTCTGGCGGGCAATCTCGGACTGGTGACCTGGAGCTTCTGGGAGATGGCCATCCGGCTGTGGCCAGTTCTGATCATCGCCGTCGGCCTGGACGTAATGCTGGGGCGAGCCCCGGCCGGATCGGTGTGGGCGATTGTGGGCATCTTGGTGATGTTCACCCTACTGGCCGGCACGGTCGGAGCCATCGGCTGGTTCCTGGCGCCTCGATCCACCGCCAGCGAGACTGCGGCCGTGTCGCGACCCACCGTGGGGGTGGCCATCGCCGGGGAGCGTGTCAGCCAGCCGCTGGAGGGCGCCGAGCGGGGAGACGTGAACCTCAGCTTCGGGGCAGGCAGCCTCAAGGTTGGCGCCCAGAGCGAACCCTCGGGGCTGATAGAGGGCACGGTGACCCAGCAAGAGGGCGAGACGATGACCCGGGATTTCCACGTGAGCGACGGCACAGCCTTCTTCGTGATGCGCAGCCGCGGCGAGTGGATGACCCCTTGGGACGACCCTGGGTCTCGAGCCGACGATCGCCGGTGGGATATAAGGCTGAACCCCGAGGTTCCACTCCGCCTGAAGGTCGACGGCGGCGTGGGGAAGGTGAACCTGGATCTGGCGCAGTTGAAGGTGGTGGACCTGGAGGTGCGCACCGGCGTAGGCAAGGCCGACATCACCCTGCCACGATACGGACAGTTGAACGCCTCCGTGGAGGGCGGCATCGGCAAGACCACCATCCTGATCCCGATGGGAATGGCCGCCCGCATCCAGTTGGAGACCGGCCTCAGCAGCGTCGACGTGATGGGGAACTACGTACGCCAGGGCGAGGACTACGTCTCCCCCGGTTACGCTGATGCGGTGGATCGCGTGGACCTCGTCATCAAGGGCGGCATCGGCAAGATAACGATTCAAGAGTACGGCTTCTAACCAACCCACCTCCGCATTGCGCTGCCGGCATCCGGCAGTTACACTTCCCTCGTCGGATTCAGCGACGAGACCTGGGAGTTGCGATGAAGGACGTACCGAAGATCGCCCGCGACGGGGATGACTCGCCAGGAGGATCGTCGACGCCCCGAGGCGGGATCCCGAGCCTGTCTCGACGTCAGTTCCTGGGGCTGGTGGGTGCGGCGGCGGGCAGCCTCGCGTTGAGCGGCTGTGGCTCCTCCCTGCCTGCTCCCGCTCCCTCCCGCGCGGGCGAGAAGGTGCAGTTGGTGTACCAGGATGCTCGCGCGGAGTGGTTCCTCCCCACCGTGCAGCAGATGCTGGAACAGTTCCACGAGACCCACCCCAACATCCGCGTCTTCTACACCCCGGAGCCCGACAGCCCGAAGGACAAGGAGGAGAAGATGCTGGCCGCCATGCAGGCCGGCACGGCGCCCGACGTCTTCCAGGGATGCTGCTCCTGGTTTCCCATCTGGGCCCAGAAGGGATACCTCCTCGACCTGAGGAGCTACATCCAGGCCGACCTCGATCGAGCAACCCTCGACGACTGGGACCCCGCCCAGTACCGCTACTTCTTCACCCGGGACGGGCGGCAGTACGGGCTGCCCAAGTACCACGGCGCCCTCGCCCTCTACTACAACAAGGACCTGTTCGATCGGTACCACGTGGACTACCCGGACGACGGCTGGGATCACGATGACTACCTGATGGCGATGAGACAGCTAACCCACGATACGGATCGCAGCGGCCAGCCCGACCTCTGGGGTAGCATGACGTACGTAAGCTGGGATCGCATCCAGATGCACGTCAACGGTTGGGGCGGCCACCTGATAGATCCGGCCGATCCCACCCGTTGCATGCTGGACAAGAAACCGGCGATGGAGGCCCTGGAGTGGCTTAGGGCGCGGATGTGGGACGAGCGCGTCATGGCAACCACGCTCGACGTGGAGAAGGCGTGGCCGAACGACGCCTTCGCCGCGGGCCGCATCGCAATGGTGGAGGACGGCTCCTGGAACCTAAAGCCCATCCTCACAAAAGCCGCCTTTCACGTGGGTGTGGCCCCCTTCCCAGCCGGGCCGACGCGGAAGGTGACGCTGGCCACCACAGACGGCTTCGCCATCTACGCCGGGACGAAACACCCGGAGGCCGCCTGGGAGCTGGTGAAGTTCCTCATCAGCAAGGAGTACGGAAGGGCCCTGGCGAAGAACGGATTCCTCCAACCCGCCCGGGCTTCGCTGCTCGACGAATGGACCGGCTTCGTCGAGCGGGAGTATCCCAACAAGATCAGCCATCGAGACCTCGAGGCCTTCGCCGACGGCCATCTGAAGGGCTACTCCGTCACGAGCGAGGTGGCCGCCAACATGGCCGAGGCCACACGCATCGCAACCGCCGCCTGGGACCAGATCCTCAGCCTGGGCCTGGCTCCAGTGACGATCATGAAGGATGCCTGCGCTCAGATCCAGGAGGCACAGAAGGGGGCAGGCGGAGGAGGCTCGTGCTGCGGATAAGCCCTTGGCGAAGCCTTCGGATCAAGATCATCGCCTGGTCCTTCATCCCCACCGTCATCATCCTGCTGGCGGCAGCCCTGGTCACCTTCTACGCCTACCAGCGGGTGACGGAAGACCTGGTGCTCGGCCGCAACCAGGAGCTGACCCGCCTTTCGGCCTCCCAACTGGCCGCCGACCTCATGGAGTACAGCAATGTCCTCACCGGCCTGGCCCGCTTGACCGACATGCACGACGACGACCCAGACCTCCAGCGGCTCTCCCTCAGGCGGGCCGCCAACCGGCTGGTGGTATTCGACGGCGGCGTCGTGGTCATCAACCGGTACGGGAGGGTGATCGCGACGGAGCCAGCGCGACCGGAGATCATGGACGCGAACTGGTCCAACCGGCCCTACCACTGGCAGATGCTTCACTCCGACACTCCGGCGTTTGCCGACGTCGCCGAGGACGGACCTGGCGGCTCGGCGGTAATAGTCGTCGCGGTGCCCATCCTAGGCGATCAGGGTGAGTTTCGGGGCACGGTAGCCGGGATGTTCCGCCTCGGGGCCACCTCCATCAGCGCCTTCTATGGCGGCATCGTCAAGCAGAGGATAGGGGAGAACGGCACCGTCTATCTGGTGGATGGCCAGGGCCGAGTGATCTACCACTCGGACAACGATCTGATCGGCACCGATTTCTCCAACCTGCCGATAGTGCAACAGTTGATGGCCGGCAAGTCGGGCCAAAGCCGCGGCACCGACGCCGAGGGGCACGACATCGTCTCCACTTACGCCCCGGTGCCAGGCACATCCTGGGGTCTGGTCACCGAGGAACGGTGGGGCAGACTGATGAGCTCCAGCGAGGGCTACCGGCGGTTCTTGATGTTGCTGCTGGCCCTGGGAGTGGTGGTGCCCGCCCTGGTCGTCACCGTCGCCGTCGGGCGGGTCACGGGACCGATCGCCAAGCTGATCGACGCCTCCCAGCGGGTGGCTGGGGGCGATTTCGGACAGACCATCACGGTCTCCACCGGGGACGAGTTGGAAGAGCTGGCCAGGCAGTTCAACCTGATGTCTGCCCAACTCCAGGAGTCCTATGCGGGCCTGGAGAAGAAGGTTGCCGATCGCACCAAAGAGCTTGCCACCCTCAATGCCATCGCAGCGGTCGTGAGCCGCTCGCTGGACCTAGAGGAGATACTACACGACGCCCTGGATAAGACCCTGCAGACCGTGGGCGTCGAGTCCGGAGGCATCTACCTTCTGGACAAGGCGAGCGGGGAACTGGCCCTCGCGGCCTACCAGGGCTTCGACCGCCGGTTCGCCGACGAGATCGATCGACTGAAGGTGGGAGAGGGCTTCTCCGGTCGGGTGGTGGAGTTGGGGGAGCCCGTGGTGGCGGAGGACATGGAGACGGATCACTGGCTCACCCGCAGGATAGCCCACGACGCTGGCTATCGCTCCCTGGCGAGCGTGCCGGTCAGGTCTCGCGGCGCCGTGCTCGGCGCTCTCTTCGCCGCCACCCGGGACCATCGGGAGTTCACTCCCCAGGATGTCCAACTCCTCGGCTCCATCGGCCACCAGATCGGGGTTGCGGTCGAGAACGCGTGGCTCTTCGCGGCGGAGCAGCGCCGGGCGGAGCAGTTCCAGGTGATCAGCGAGGTCAGCCGCCGGATCACCTCCATCCTCGCCATCGAGGAGTTGCTGCGGGAGATCGTCCGCCTCATCAGGGAGACCCTGGGTTACCATCTGGTTCAGATCGGGCTGGTCGAAGGGGATGAGGTGGTGGTCAAGACCGGCGTGGGCCCCTGCTGGGAGAAGCCGGGCTTCCAAGTGCCGCGCCTGCAGGTGGGACGCGACGGGATCATCGGCTGGGTGGCCCAGAGCGGCGAGCCGCTGCTGGCGAGAGACGTCAGCCTGGAGGCACGCTACCGCTACATCCCCGAGGCTCCGGAGACCCGCTCGGAGCTGGCGGTTCCCCTGAAGACCCTGGACACGGTGATCGGGGTGCTGGACGTTCAGAGCGACAGACTGAACGCTTTCGACGATAGCGACGTGGCGGTTCTTCAGTCGCTGGCCCACCAGGCAGCGGTGGCTATCCAGAACGCCCGCCTCTACGAACAGGCCCAGCGACTTGCCGTGGTGGAGGAACGCAACCGTCTGGCGCGCGACCTCCACGACTCCGTGACTCAGGCGGTATACGGCGTTACCCTCTACGCCGAGGCGGCGGCGCGGCTGCTCTCGGCGGGCCAGGTGGAGACGGCCGCGTCCCACCTCAGCGAGTTGCGCTGCACCGCACAGCAGGCGCTGCGGGAGATGCGCTCCCTCATCTTCGAGCTGCGCCCCTCGGTGCTGGAGAAGGAGGGGCTGGTGTCCGCCCTCCAGGCGCGGCTGGAGTCGGTGGAGGGGAGGACCGGGCTGGAGACGGAGCTGCGGGTAGTGGGTCAGGTCGAACTCTCCAAAGTGGTGGAAGAGGGGCTGTATCGCATCTGCCAGGAGGCGTTGAACAACGTGCTGAAGCACTCGCAGGCGCGACACGTCAGGCTGCACCTCCAGCGGGATGAGAAGGTGGCGGTCTTGGAGGTCGAAGACGATGGTGTGGGGTTCGACCCGTCCATCGCGGCCGACCGTGGCGGTCTGGGGCTCCGCGGGATGGAGGAGCGAGCTGCCCAACTCGGTGCCAAGATGACTGTTCGCAGCAGCCCGGGGGCTGGAACTACGATCAGGGTGGAGGTGTGTCCTTGAGCGATTCGATACGTGTGCTCATTACCGACGACCACAGCATCGTGCGCAAGGGGATCCGGGCTCTGTTGGCGACGGAGCCGGACATAGAGGTAGTGGGCGAGGCTGGGGATGGGCGGGAGGCGGTAGATCAGGCGCAGCGATTGCGGCCGGACGTCATCCTGATGGATATGGTCATGCCGCACATGGACGGGATCGAGGCCATTCGCCGCATCACGGCGCTCCAGTTGGGGTCGAGGATCCTGGTGTTGACCAGCTTCGCCGCCGACGAAAAGGTCTTCCCGGCCATCAAGGCCGGTGCCCTGGGCTACCTCCTGAAGGACTCCGGGCCGGAGGATCTGGTGCAGGCCATCCGGCAGGTGTACCAGGGCCAGCCTTCCCTCCACCCCACCATCGCCCGGAAGCTGCTGCAGGAGCTGGCCCAGCCCGCCGCACGACCCACGATCCCGGACCCGCTAACTGAACGGGAAGTGGAGGTGCTGCGGCAGGTGGCGAAGGGAGAGAGCAACCGGCAGATCGCCCAACAGATGGTCATCAGCGAGGCAACGGTGCGCACCCACGTCAGCAACATCCTCAGCAAGCTGCACCTGGCCAGCCGCACCGAGGCAGCCCTCTACGCCTTGAGGGAAGGCATCGCCACTCTGGAGGACCCTTCGTGATCACACTGCAGGTCCAAACCCGTGCACGTCAGGAGATGGTCCGCATCACCCGGCAACTGGCCACGGCGGTGCGGGACGCCGGCTGGAAGAACGGCATCTGCACCGTCTTCGTGCCCCACACCACGGCGGGTGTGACCATCAACGAGAACGCCGATCCGGACGTCGTCGTCGATCTGTTGTACGCCATGGAGAAGCTGGTTCCCACGAAAGATCCGGCATACCGGCACTCCGAGGGGAACTCGGCTGCCCACGTCAAGGCGAGCCTGATGGGCTTCTCCCTCAGTCTGATCGTGCGGGACGGCCAACTGGTGCTGGGGAGATGGCAGGACGTCCTCTTCTGCGAGTTCGACGGCCCCCGATCACGGCAGGTGGTAGTGGAGTTCGCCCCGACCCACAGCCCCTAACGAGACGGTGGGGGCCGTGCCCGCTTGGCAGCGCCCGCTCGCTCGCGCTGCCCATGCGCCCGGCGCGGACACGGAGGTCCGCGCCGGAGAATGGGGATCCTCTGGCGTCGGTCGGGCGCCCCTACGACGGGACCGGGCTGGGCGGTGACGCAGGTCCCCCCTGCAGTTCCGCCGTTGCCTGGTTGGAGTGCCGGCAGGCGCTCTCGGGCCGGAGGAAGGCGAAGCCGCCCCGCCCGCGATAGAAGTGGCGGGCCATACCGGCTCACTCGGCCGTCTTCACCCAGCATCTGAGCAACTCGGCCACGCTCCAGGCCTGAGCGATGCAGCCGCGGGAGGTGAACGGCTTCTCAGCGTCGAAGATCTCGCTGATGGAGCCGACCTCGGCCTGCTTCAGATGGGGCACGAAGCCCTCCAGGAAGCGGCGGGCGCCCACACGATCCTCGGGGTACAGCTTCAGCCACGCGTCCACGAAGGGGCCGATGAGCCACGCCCACACCGTGCCCTGGTGGTAGGCGGCATCGCGAGACCGGCGGTCCCCGAAGTACTTGGCCTTGTACTCGGGATCCTTCCGCGACAGCGAACGCAGCCCCACCGGGGTGACTAGCTGCTCCAGCACCACCTGAAGAACCGACTCCCACCGGCTTCGGTCCAGGATCGGGTGGCGGAGGGAGATGGCGAAGACCTGGTTGGGTCGGCAGGAGGGGTCGTCGCCATGCTCGCCGTCGACCACGTCGTACAGGTAGCCCCCCTTGGCGTACCAGAAGCGCTCGTTGAAGGACTTGCGGGCGCGAGAGGCGTGGGCTGCCAGCGCCTCGGCCTCCTCCTCTCCGCGCTCCTCCCTCACCCACCTCTCCAGCAGCCTGAGGGCGTTGTACCAGAGGGCGTTGATCTCCACGGCCTTGCCGCGGCGGGGGGTGACCACCCAGTCCCCCACTTGCGCATCCATCCAGGTGAGGGGCAGGCCAGGGGTACCCTGGCGCAGCAGCCCGTCGTCCGGATCCACATGGATCCCGAAATCCGTGCCCCGCAGGTGGAAATCGACGATCTCTATCAGCCTGGGGAGCAGGATCTTCAGGGTCTCCCGGTCCCCGGTGTACTCCATGTATCGATCGATTGCGTGGAAGTACCAGAGGGTGGCGTCCGCGGTGTTGTAGCGACCCTCGATCGCCTCCTCCGGGAACATGTTGGGGATGAGCCCGTTCCGGATGTAGTGCGAGAAGGTCCTGAGGATGTAGCCCGCCTCCAACACCCGCCCCGTCGTCAGGGCCAGACCCTCCAGGCTGATCATGGTGTCTCGACCCCAGTCGGTGAACCAGTGGTAGCCAGCTATGATCGTGCGCACCTCGTCGCCCGCAGCGTGGGAGCGCGCCGCGTCCTGCACACGGCCTGCAGGGACGATGATGAACTGGTCCGCCGCCAGGGTCAGCTCCGCCCCAACGCCGGCCTTCGCCTTGGGATGGGTCATTACCAGCAGCCGCCGGCGGCGCTCCCGTTCGGCCTGGCGTGCCTCGCGCGGTGCCAGGGTGCCCATCACCTCCCAGGACTCCGTCGAGGCTATCAGGTTGACGCCGGTGCCCCTCACCGCCTCGGCCTCGAAGTGGCCCGGGCTCCAAAGGTCTCCGGCGGCCTCGTAGCCCCGAACCTCCTCCAGCCGGTAGCGGACATCCTCAATCCGCACCTCCTCCGGTACGAACGACGCCTTCTGCCCCTGGATCATCAGCTTGAGCGGGGGATACTGGGAAGCCCCGAACAACTGGTAGCGGCCCTGCTCGTCCACGCTCCAACGGTAGGACTCCGCCCACTGCTCGTCGACCCGCGACTCGTGGGAACGGAAATGCACCGCCGGGCCCAGCCTCAGCCTTATTGGACCCGGTCCGGACACCAGCCGGTAGTTGACGTAGACGGTGTTCTGCATGTGTGGCATCAGGACCCGCTTCTCCAGAACCACCTTGCCCAACTGGTACCGCCAAACGGGCAGCCCGGAATCCAGCCGGAACTCGATCAGGTGGCTTGCCCCGTGGTACTCCAGGTCGACGTCGACCCGCTCCAGACCACTCAATCGGAAGTGCTCACCGTCGCGCAGGATCACCTCCTCGGCCAGGTAGTTGAGCATCACCACCCGACCCAGTGGAGCCGGAAGGGCAGCGATCAGCAGGCCATGGTACCGACGAGTGCAGACGCCTGAGACCGTCGCCGAGGCGTAACCTCCCAGGCCGTTGGTCACCAGCCATTCGTGGCTGAGCAGCGGCTCGGCCTCGGGATCCAGCCCTCCGGACCACTCCAGCTTCAGTACCACTCTATCCACTGCGATCTCCACCTCGTCTCGTTCATCCACCGCCAGGCCGGCTCCGCCCCTCCGATCGGCGCCATCGGCGTCGCAGGGACCGGCCGGCTACACCCGTTTCCATGGCGTCAACACCGTCGCGGCGTGGCCGGGGATCCGCCACGCCCCGTCCGTCGTCGGGGGCACGGTGCCGAGTCCGCCGTAGCGGGGGTCCTCGCTGGACCACAGCACGCCCCAGTCCGCCCCCTCGGGAGGAGCCAGCAGGGGCTCCGGAGCCGGATCCAGATCCAGGTCGCGGCCGAAGTTGATCAGCAGGAGGCGATCGTCCCCATCCGCACCGAAGAAGCGCAGGACGAACGCCTCCGGCCCCAGCACGGCACCGTCCACACCTCCCGCCCCCTGGTCGCGAAAGACGGGGTCCTCCCGCCGCAGGCGCAAGAGGTCCCGGTGCAGGGCGTATGCCTCCGCGTGGCGCACGCGCTCCGAGAGGTCCACCTTGCTCCTCTCGAACGTCAGGGGATCGTCGGGTCGCGCCAGCCGGTCCTGGATCGCCGGATCGGCGACGCTGGGGAACTGGGCCACGAACGCCGCACGCCCGCGCCGTACCAGTTCCGCCAGCTCCGGCGGATGGTCGGCGAAGTAGAGGAATGGGCTGGAGGCGGCGAACTCCTGGCCCTGGAACAGCATGGGGGTGCCGGGAGCCAGCAACGCCAGCGCCGTCACCGCCCGATAGCGACCCGGGCTCGTCAACCGGTGGATTCGGAGCCCCGCGGCGGAGTTGGCTATCTGGTCGTGATTCTGGATGTAGAGGACGAAGGACGCCGGTTTCAGCCCGAAGGTGGGGCTACCCCGGCGCTTGCGCTGCCACCGGTAGCGCTGGCCCTGATAGAGGTAGCCATACTTGACGGCCGAGACCAACTCCTGCGGCGTGCCCAGGTAGTCAGCGTAGTATGCCTCTGCGTGGCCCGTTACCGCGACCACGGCACTGTGATGGAAGTCGTCGTTCCACAGCGCGTCCAGCCCGTAGCCACCCCGTTCCACCGGCAGCACCAGCCTCGCCTGCTGGAGCTCGTTCTCCGCCACCAGCAAGATGGACCGATCGCGAGCCGCTTCCCGCGCCCGGCGGCCGATCGCTACCAGAACGTGCTCCGGTGAGCCGTCGTGCATCACCTGCGTGGCATCGATGCGCAGCCCATCCAGGTGGTACTCGTCGATCCAGTAGCCCGCGTTCGCTACGAAGAACTCCCGCACCGGCCCCGAGCCGGGTCCGTCGAAGTTGATGGCCGCACCCCACTCGTTGGTGTAGCGGTCGGTGAAGTAGTGCTCCGAGAACTGCGGAAGGTAGTTCCCCTCGGGGCCGAGGTGGTTGTAGACGACGTCGAGGATCACCCCCAGCCCTGCACGGTGGGCCTGGTCCACGAAACGGCGGAAGTCGTCGGGGGTCCCGTAGAGCCGCGTCGGGGCGAACAGGTCGACGCCATCGTAGCCCCAGCCGAAGCGGCCGGGAAACTCGGCGACCGGCATCAACTCCACCACGGTGATCCCGGCGTCGGCCAGCTCCGGCAGCTCCCGGCTCGCCGCCCCCCACGTCCCCTCCGGGGTGAAGGTGCCGACGTGCATCTCGTAGATCACCTGCCCCCGAAGGTCGATGCCGCGCCACCCCTCGTCGCTCCAACGGAAGGCGGCCGGATCCACCACCTGCGACGGGCCGTGCGGCCCCTCCGGCTGGTAGCGGGAGGCGGGGTCCGGGTAGAGCCTCTCCTCCCCATCCAGACGGAATCGGTAGAGGGTGCCCGACTCGGCCGAGCCGGCCTTCCCGGAGAAGTAGCCGTTCGCCTCAGGTGCCAGATCCAGGCACGCATCGGGGCCGTTGCGCCCCGGGCCACCCTCCAGGACGACCTGGACCCTCTGCCTGCGGGGCGCCCAAACCCGGAAGTGAGCCCCACCACCCGGCAACAACTCGGCTCCCACTGGCAGCCGCCTCTGTGGCTCCGCACCCTGCATGGCTCGTCCTCACCACCTGCACCGAAGAGATGACGGCAGGGGGAAATCGCAGGATGGGGACCGCGGCCCTAGCGAATCCGGGCCCGGCTGCTGGCGATCCTTCAGGCCGAGGCTCGCCCCCAGCAGACGGCCCGCCGCTACGCGCGGTACGGCTCCAGCGCGCGCTCGTCGAAGCGGAGGCCCGTGCCCGGCTCCTCGGAGGGGCGGACCCGGCCCCCCACCACCCGCTGGGGCGTCTTCAGATAGGGGTCGAGGGCGAAGGCGTGCTTCTCCAGGTAGACCGGGTGCCGGCTGGCGCACAGCAGGTGGGCGCACAACTCGTCGGTGTAGTGGCTGCTGGTCCTCAGTCCAGCCTCGTTGGCCATGGCCAGCACCTTGATGGAGGCGGTGATACCCCCGTTGGTCACAGGATCTATCTGCAGCACCCCGGCGGCTCCCTCTCGAACGTAGTGGCGGAACTCGTGGACGGAGTGGAGGCTCTCGCCCACCGCGATGGGCATCTTCAACTCCCCGGCCAGCCGCGCGTGGCCCGCCACGTCCTCCGGGATAGTGGGTTCCTCCAGCCAGAAGGGATCGTACGCTTGCAGCCGCCTACCACGCTCGAGCGCCTCCTCGGCCGTCCAACTCATGTTGGCGTCCACCATCAGATCGATCCCATCGCCGATCAGGCGCCGAACAGCGGCCACCCGCCGCTCGTCCTCCCAGGGCTCCGGCCGGCCGACCTTCACCTTCACCCCAGGGAAGCCCCGCTCGAGGAAGCCCTCCACCTGGCGCAGCAGTTCGTCGAGAGGCTTGGGCAAGTCCACGCCGCTGCCGTAGGCGGGGATCTCCCTCGCCGTGCCGCCGACCAACGCGTAGAGTGGCTTCCCCTGCCTCTGCCCCCGCAGGTCCCACAGTGCGATGTCCACGGCGGCGATGGCGAAGCTGGCCAGCCCTCCGCGACCGACGTACAGCAGGCGTTGCCACATCAGCTCCCAGAGCGCCTCCACCTCCTCCGCCTGCCGGCCCAGCAGCAGTGGGGCCAGGTCGTGCTCGATGAGGACCTGTATCGCCCGGCCACCTCGGCCGATCGTGTAGGCGTAGCCGTGGCCCACCAGCCCATCTGCGAACAGCTTCAGAGTGATCAACTCCTCGGAATCGATGGCCCCGTGGCCGGCATCGCCGAACTTCTCCAACGGCAAGCGATAGTAGGCAGTCTCGACCCGATCGATCATACGGCAGCCCTCCGCTCCAACACATCCCGAACCGCGCGGGCCAGCTTATCCAGTGTCAACGGCTTGCGCAGACAAACGCCGGCCCCCAGTAGCAGCGCCTCCTGCACTCGATCCGAGGCCGCGAACCCCGTCACGACGATGGCCCGCTGCCCAGGTCGTATCTCCAGCACCCGCCGGTAGGTATCCACCCCATCCATCCCTCCCGGCATGATCACGTCCAGGATCAAGAGGTCCACCGCGTGCTCCTGGAGGTAGTTCACCGCCTCCTCGCCACTGGCGGCAACCTCCGTCCGGTATCCGAGCACTTCCAGCAGCTCCCTCGTCACCTGCCGCTGCATCTCGTCGTCGTCCACCACGAGAACGGTCTCGTTCCCGCCGCGCACCTCGCTCCTGGGCACCTCTTCGTAGCCCTCCCGGCAGGTGGGCAGATACACGCTGAAGGTAGTTCCCCTGCCCACCTCGCTCTCCAGATCCAGGTAGCCCCTGTGATCATCCACGATCGCCTGGACCACGCTCAAGCCCAACCCGCAGCCTCGCCGCCCCCTCTTGGCTTTGGTAGTGAAGAAGGCATCGAAGATCCTATCACGTATCTCCGCGGGTATGCCACAGCCCGTGTCGGCAACGCTCAGCCGCACGTATTCGCCCACATCGATCAGGTTGTAGCGGCCGAAGGGACTATCCACGTAGACGTTCTCGGTCTTGACGCTGAGAACCCCCCCATCGTGCATCGCATCCATGGCGTTGGAGATCAGGTTGGTCACCACCCGCATCAGTTGGGCCGGAGACCCGCTCACCGGCAGCAGGTCGGCGGAGATGTCCTTCTTCACCGATATGCCATTGGGCTGCTCGACGATCTGTGTCAGTGCCTGCTCGACGAGGTGGTTCAGGTCCACCCGCTGGGAATCGAAGTGCCCTCTCCTCCCCAGGGCCATCATATCCTCGTTGATGTCGGCCATCTGCTCGGCCGCCTCGATCATCGCTTCGCAATAGTAGCTCGCCGGGTGCCCCTCAGGAAGCTGCATCCTGATCAGCTCGGGGTAGGCGGTGAGGGGACCCAACAGGTTGTTGAAGTCGTGAGCCACCTGCCCCGCTATCCTCCCCGCCGTCTCCAGCCGCTGGGCCCGCAGGAGACTCTCCTCCAGCCGCTTCCGCTCGGTGATCTCCCTCAGCACGACCACCTGGCATACCAGACGGCCACGCCAATCCCTGAGAGGAGATACCCGCACGTCCACGATGATCGTGCCGCCCCGACGCACCTCGACCTCGTCACCATCCTTAGACCATCCGCACTGCCACTCCAGCTTCCTCGGCCACTCCGGCCATACGTCGCCGATGTACCGCCCGATGGGCTTCGAGGTGGGGTCCGCCAGCACCTGCCGGGCAACGGGGTTCAGGTCCACCACTCGATGCCGGTCGTCCAGCACCAGAAGCCCGTCGCTCATACGCTCCAGGATAGTGCCCCGGGAAACGGACACGATGTCCCCCATCCTCAAGCGAGAGACGGTCCAGGCCACAATGAGGCTGCTAGCGGTGACCGACAGGGGTGACAGGTTCAGATCGCCCAGGGGATTCCTGTCGAGACTATACAGAAGGATGCCCAGTGCGGGCATGAAGGTGGCGGCCAGCAGCGCGATCCCCTGCCAGCGGTACAGGTGCCAGGAGCGAACCAGCATCTGGATGAACAGGAGGGACGCCGCTCCCACCAGTGCGAAGCTGTAGGCGGTGAAGACCCAGTACCACACGGCGTGGGGATTGACCAACACCAGGAGCTCCCCATCGTAGGTGAGGTAAAGCCTCTTCCAGATCAGATGATGAAACTCGTTGGTGAAGACCAGCAACAGGGTGGCCATGGGCAGCAGGCCGAGGAGCATCAGGAGGCGGCGGGTTACCTGCTCATTGCGGCCGGTGTACTGGAGGGCGAAGGCAAACCACGCGACTGGCACCGTAACGGTGCCGACGTACTGAAGCTTGTTCCAGAAGATCATCGTCCCCATGTCGACGCTGGCCAGCTCCAGGGCGTAGGTCAGCATCCACTCAGCACTCGCCACCAGCAACACCGCGGCCGCCTTCGCCTCCGGCAGCCCCTCTCGTCGCCAACGATACAGCCAGATGTACAGGGCCGAGGCGACCGATACGCCCGACACCGCGGCCAAAGGCACGGTGTACGGGTTCTCCTGCCAGATCAAGCCTCCACCTCCGTCATCGCACACCCCGACTTCGCCCGCCGGGGGGGCGGGCGGCTCCATCGGGAGTCGGAGATCGCCACTGGTCGCCGCGTCCGGCATCCTCGCCGAAGGGCTCGATCCGAGACCGCGGGGACGCGAATCCATCGCCGGGCTTAGAGGAGCCGCGGAGGCCAAGCCGAGGGCTTCCGCGATCGACTGAAAGGCGCAGGGACCCGCACGCCCAATCGGTGGCGTCTGCCCGTCCCCTGAGACGGTTGGGCCTTCGCCGCCGTGGAATCGGGTACTCGAAAGAAGAAGAACAGGAGGGCGGAGTCCGGCTTCGTCGATCTACGTGCTCCCCTACAATAGTAGAGATCGACGGTTCTCCCCGGTTTCATTAGGGGCAAGGGGATGCAAAGGAACTGATGAGGCGACTGTTGCCCCAGCGCGCCTCACTGTTCCAAGTGTACTGGTTCGCTACGTCCGAGACACCTCCTCCTTTCTGGGATGTTGCCGATCGACCTTCCTAATGCCACTTCTCCCATTCCCTACTGTCACGGACCTATTTGAACGAGCACATTCAGGCGTGGACCCTTCCTCCTGGCACTCCTCAGCCAGGCCCGGCTATAGACGTGGGCTCCATTATCTCTAGTGGGTACTGGGTTGGGGACCGAAATCAGGACTTCCCGCTGGCGGTGAGAACGGTCGGGAGGCACGTAGCGCTGGCCGGCAGCGTCATTGGGGCGGACCTGCGCAACCGGCTACGGCTTGCTGAGGTCTTCGAGAACACAGCCCCACTGGCTACGAGGCCGTTCCTCTCACTACCGATACGCGCAGCCATTCCGTGAAACGAGCGACGGCCTCGTCGAGATCTCCCCTGCGGGTCGCCACTGCCTCGAGTTGCCGAGCCATCTCCAGCGGGTCTCGTGTCGACAGCAATCCGTTGGCCCGCAAGAACACGTCGGCGGCAAGAAGGGCCGTGCGCTTGTTCCCATCGAGGAAGGCCTGGGCCTGAGAGATGCCGACGGCAAGGAGCGCCGCCTGTTCGATCAGGTCGGCGTCCGCGTAGTGAGCGGCCATCCGGGGACGCATCACCGCCGACTCCAGGAGCGCACGCTCTCGAAGCAGCGAAGGCGCGTCCCCGGTCTTCTCCATGATGAAGACGTGCAGAGCTTCCACGTCCAGCACGCTGAGGTAGCGCGTCTCGGGCACAGGCTAGTGCTCCCGGAGATAGCGATAGGCGGCCTCGTTCCGCTCCCAACTCTGCTCAGCCAGCTTTCGGAGTTCGGGATGAAGCACGGGGCGAACCTCGGCCTTCCGTATCTCCATGGTCACCAGGTCGCCCTCGCGCAGATCCAGAGCCTCCGCCTCCTCCTTGGGAACGGTGACGACCAGGCTGTTGCCCACCTTGCGGAGCTTCCCAACCACCATCTCGCACCTCCGAGTAGACACCGATGGTGTATACATTCCATGCTACAGTATATACTGAGCTGTCCGGTATCGCAAAGCCCATGCCGGATGGCGCCACTCCGCCGTGAGCCCCCCTACCCCAGCGCGGCGGGGTTCACCACGTTGGCGGGCCTGCCCTCGAAGAAGGCGATCAGGTTCTCCACCGGCATCCGCCTCAGCCGAGCCGACGCCTCGGCGGTGACCCAGCCCGTGTGGGGGCTGAGCACCACTCTCTCCAGCTTGGCCAGCGGGCTGTCCGGGAGAAGCGGCTCCCGCACGAACGCGTCCAGACCCGCCGCGCCGAGCCGGCCCGAGGCGATGGCGTCTGCCAGGGCCGCCTCGTCCACCAGCGCCCCGCGGGCAGTGTTCACCAGGATCGCCGTGGGCTTCATCAGCGCCAGCTCCCTCTCCCCAATGATCCCCACCGTCCGAGCCGAGGCCCTCAGGTGCAGGGAGACGACGTCGGAGACGCGCAGCAGCTCCTCCAGGCTCACCAGGGTCACCCCAACCCGACGCGCCCTCCCCTCGTCGGGGGTGAGGCTCCAGGCCACCACCTTCATCCCGAAGGCTCGCGCCATGGTGGCCACCTCCTGGCCGATCGCCCCCAGCCCCACGACCCCCAGGGTCTTGCCCCGCAGTTCGACTCCCTCCACGTGGCGCCACTGGCCGGCGCGGATCGCCCGGTCACCCAGGGCCACGTGACGTGCCGCGGCCAGCATCAGGGCGAAGCTCAGCTCGGCCACCGAGACCGTGGAGGCGCCGGGCGTGTTGCTCACCACCACCCCCTGCCGGGTGGCTGCCTCCAGGTCCACGTTGTCCGTGCCGGTGCCGAGGATGGCGATGTGCCGCAGCTCGGGCAGCGCCGCCAGCAGCTCGGCGTCGAAGCGAGAGTAGGCGCGAACGTTGATCAGCGCCACGGCACCCCGCAGCCGTTCCGCCAGTTCGCGCTGGTCGGCAGCCTTGGTTCCGTAGAGGACGACCTCGCCGTAGGGGGCCAGCCCCTCCAGCTCCGCGTGCCCTTGGTAGACCGGTGGGAAATCGTCGGGGATTACGATGCGCATCGTGCACCTCCCAGCAGGAGTCGGGGTTGAGGCAACCCCAGGGCTTTCGGGAGTCGGGGGCATCCCGGCTCCCGACGGACTGGTGGTATACGGGGCCGTTTCGCCACGACATCGTATCAACCGGCGAGGTCGCGGGCAACCAGGGCTCCCGCAAGGAACTCCCCCGGCGAGGCACCGTGCGCGCTGGTCTTCCCCCTGCAGTTCCGCCAGCACCTCGTGAGGACCGTGCACGTGGGGCTGCGCTCGCTCGCGTCACGCTGTGCGCGCGCGCCCTGGTCCCACCCGAGCGGCGGCCCCCATTCCGGCACCGCCCTTCGGCCATGGCCGGGCAGGCCCGCGGGCCTGCCGAGGCTTCCGCTATCCAGCTTGCGCAGCCGGTATCGGGCTGGGAGCGGTGAGGATGCGGACCTTGCTGGCGCGTACGGCTTCGGAGCCGCCGGCCTCTCCGGCCACCTGGATCACCACGCCGGGCTTGACGTCCTGCAGCGTCCTGGGGCCGCCGTCCGGACCGGTGATCTCGGTCACGTCGGTCAGCGCCACCGAGCTGAGGCCGTGCACCGGCTGCACGAAGGTGATGACCCGAGCGCTGGCCGACACGTCCCTCACCTGGCCGGTGATCACCACCATGGCGGACCGTTGCTCGCCGTTCCCGGCCCCCTGCCCCACGCCGGGCTGCCTGGTGGCGGGGGGCAGCGTCGGGACGGCCGTGGGGCTGAGCCCGGCCACGGAGGCGCGGGGCGTGGCGGTCACGGCGCTGCCCGAGCGGGAGGTGTCGCCGTCCGTGCAGGACGCGAGGACCGACAGCCCCAGCAGGGAGATCGAGGCGAACAGCAGTGTCCAGCGACGGTTGTCCATATATGCGTCTTGCTCCCAGGAGTGGGGTTAATCGCACGAATCGTGCAAGATGGAGATATAAGGCGGCAAGGAGCAGTATATGCCGCTTAGCAGCCGGGGTCAACGTCCCTTCACGCCCACGTGGATCGCCATGGCGCCGAAGGAGAGGTAGCGGTAGCCGACCTCGTCGAAGCCGGCCTGCCGCATCAGGGCCGCCAGGCGGGGGGCCGTGGGGAAGTGGGTGAGGGAGTCTGGGAGGTAGCTGTACGCCTGGGCGTCTCCCGTCACCAGCGCGCCCAGCCGAGGCACGAAGCCGTAGAAGTAGCGCCGGAACAGGGCGCCGAAGAGGCGGGAAGGCGGGTGGGTGATCTCGAGGCAGACGGCCCGCCCCCCGGGCCGAAGCACGCGGGCCATCTCCCTCAGGCTCAGCGGAAGGTCGGACACGTTGCGCAGCAGGAAGCCGTTGATGACCCGGTCGAAGCTCTCGTCGGCGAAGGGGAGCGCCTGGGCGTCGCCGGCCACCAGGCGGACGGCGGGGCGCAGATCGGCCAGCTTGCCGGCGGCGGCATCCAGCATCGGCCCGCAGAAGTCGACTCCCACCACCTCCCGCGCCCCCTGGCGGAGCATCTCCCTGGCAAGGTCGCCGGTGCCGGTGGCGATGTCCAGGGCCACCGCTCCTCCTGGGTCGCACAGCCTCACCGCCAGCTTTCGCCAGCGGACGTCCATCCCCCCGGTCATCAGCCGATTCATCAGGTCGTACCGGGGGACGATGCGGCCGAACATGGCCCGCACACGCGCCGCCTTGTCAGCGCTTTCGATCACTTCACCACCATCCATTCGCACAGCCTCCGCTCGAGCCGGTCGAGCACGACGTAGGTGGTGAGACCCAACGTCGCCATGGCGATCACGCCGGCATACATCTCGGGGTAGGCCATCCGCCCCCACGCCTCGACCGTGATGTAGTAAGCGAGACCCGACTGGGTGGCAAACGTCTCCGCCAGGAACAGCACGGCCACCGCGGTGCCGGTGCTCACCCGCAGCGCGGTCAGCACGGAGGGCAGGCAGGCGGGGAGGTAGACGTAGCGCAGCAGGTCGAGCCGCCCAGCCCCCAGGGAGCGCACCGACTGCACCAGCTCGGGTCGCACCATGAGGCAGGCATCCCGCACCACCACCAGGATCTGGAAGAAGAGGATCAGGGAGATCACGAAGATCTTCGAGACGTCGCCGGTCCCCAGAAACAGCATGATGATGGGCAGGAAGACGATCTTGGGCACTGGGTAGGTGAGGTAGATGATTGGCGACATCAGGCCGTTCCAACGCGGGCTCTGGCCGATGGCGAGCCCCAGGGGGGTGGCCACCAGCACGGCGATGGCCATGCTCGCCACCAGACGATACCCGCTCACCAGGAAATGGTGTCCCAACCCCAGGGGTAGCTGGCGGGCAAGCGCCGACAGCGCCGCCCCGGGACCGGGCAGCACCGAGGCGTTCACCACCCAGGCGGCCGACTGCCAGAGCACCACGATGAGGGCCGTGGCCAGGAGGATCTGCCTGCCCTTCATCCTCGGATGCCTCCAGCGTAGCTCATGAGGTCCGCCGTGATGCGGCGGACCTCGGCGCACCGTTCGAAGAACACGACGCTCTGGCGGTAGCCCGGATACCGGGCCTCGGGGTTCTCGATCACCACGTAGCTGGCGATGGGCGGATGGCCCACGATCAAGATGTTGCGCCCCAGGAAGACGGCCTCCTGTATGTCGTGGGTGACCAGTATGGTGGTCATGCCGGAGCCCTCGGAGAGGCGGACCACCAACTCCTGCAGGTCCTCCCGGGTGGAGGAATCCAGCGACGAGAAGGGCTCGTCCATCAGCAGCAGCGACGGCTCCAGCGCCAGGGTGCGCCCGATGGCCACCCGCTGCCGCTGGCCGCCCGATAGCTGGCCAGGATACTTGTCGGCCACGGAGGCGAGGCCCAGCCGTTCCAGCCAGTAGCCCACCCTGGCGTCAACCTCCGGCTGGGGCACCCGGCGGATCTTCAGCCCCAGGGCCACGTTGTCTCTCGCCTTCGCCCAGGGCAGGAGGCCGTGATCTTGGAGGATCAGCCCGGTGGAGGTGCGGGGGGCGGTGACCTCGCACCCTTCGACCCTCACCGAGCCCCCAGAAGGGCGGCGGAGGCCGGCCAGCAGGTGCACCAGGGTGGTCTTGCCGCAGCCCGAGGGCCCCAGAACCACCCAGGACTCCCCCGCCGCCACCGACCAGTCGAAGTGCTTGTATATCTCGTCCGGCCTTGTGTAGCCGAACGAGAGGTCGCGAACGTCTATCATCCTTAGATCCCTCGGATGAGGCCGCAGGCCTTACGCGTTTGACGTACGTTGCCCCATCGGCGGGGCCGAGTCCGCGAGGCTGCGCCCGCTCGCCTCACGCCCCCGCCCCGCGCGGGGACCGGCTGGGCGGCCCTGTGTGTCCGCCCCTGCGGGCGCATCCGGTACCCGGTGGGGGCGAGTCTTAGGCTCTCACCCCTCGGTCCCCTGTCCTCACTTCGGCAGAAGCCCCTGGGCCACCATCTGGTCGTAGGGGATAGCCTTCTCCAACAGCTTCCTCTCGACCATCCACTGCATCACGTCCTCCAGATCCCTCTGCGCGATCAGTTGCCCCTTGGCGAATTGGGGGACGTCGAAGCTCTCCTTCAGCGAATCAGGCACCTTGGCCTTGTCCACCATCAGGTCCCGGTACTTGTTGGGCGAGCCGTTGATGGCCTCCACGGCCTTCTCGTAGGCGGCCAGATAGCGCCGTATCGCCTCGGCGTTCTTGGACACAACCTCCTGCCGGAAGGTGATCACCGACTGACCGATGCCCGTCTTGCTGTCGTCGATCAGCCGTCGAGCGCCCTGCTGCTGAGCCAGGGAGGCCAGTGGCTCCGGCAGGGTAGCTGCCTGCAACTGCCCCTTCGCCAGCATCTCCGCCCGCACCGGGATCTTGGTCACCTCGGTCTTCTCTATCTCCGAGGCCGCCAGTCCGGCAGACTGGAGGAGACGGTCGGTGGAGTACTCGATGACGCTGTTCTTGGAGATGCCGATCGGCACACCCTTCAGATCCTTGGGCGAGGTGATCTTGGAGGAAGGCGAGAGCAGGACGACCATCATCGCCATGGACTCGTTCCCCTTGTAGGCCAGCCGGACGATCCTGGCCTTGTCCCCCTCCTTGTTTAGGAGCGCGGCCGAGATGGGGTCGTTCAGCTCGCCGTCGATCTGGCCGGCCACGAAGGCCGAGTCCCGCTCCAGGGCGCTGGGGAATAGCACCATCTCCACCTCGACGTTCTGCTCCTTGAAGTAGCCCTCCTGCTCGGCCACGTACATCGGAAGCACGTCCACGATCGGCAGGACGCCAACCTTCAAGGAAAGGCTCTCCTTCGGCGCCGCCTGCGGCCCGCAGCCCGCGACGGCCAGCACGAGACCGGCCGCTGCGAGCGCGAGCACGATGCGCTTGATGTCCAGCATATCTTTCATCCCATTTCCTCCCCGAGATCTCGAATGCCGAGGGTACCGATTGCCCGACATGCCACGTCGTCCACCACCTCGTCCAGCGTCGCCGGACGCAGATAGAAGGCGGGCACCGGTAGCACGATGCGAACTCCCAGCCGGGCCAGCTTCCACAGGTTCTCCAGATGTATGGGAGAGAGGGGGCTCTCACGCGGCACCAGGGTCAAAGTCCTGCCCTCCTTCAGGGTCACGTCAGCCGCCCGCTCCAGCAGGTTCGTGGAGCGGCCGTGGGCGATGGCCGAGAGGGTATCCATGGAGCAGGGCACGACCAGCATGCCCAGGGTCGGCCGGCGACCGCTGGCGATGCTGGCGCCGATGTCCTCCACGTCCAGGGCCTCGAGGTAGAAGTCGGACTGGCACGCCCGGACGAACTCGTCGAACTCCGCATCCAGCTCCTCCCGCCACACCCTGCGGCCGGCGGCGGAGCAGGTGGCGATCACCGGATAGCCCGCGCGGCCCAGCCTGAGAATGGTCTGCTGCGCCAGCACGGCCCCGCTGGCGCCGGAGATCCCCACGACGACAGGGGGCAGGGTTCTGGGTGCTGTGCCCTTGGTAGCTGCCTCACCCCCAGGACGCAGTATGCGGGACGCAGCACCTCCCTCCGCTTCCACCTGTCCCCGCACCCCCGCGTCCCCGAGTCTCTGCGTTTCCTCAGACATAGAGCCCTCCCACGGTGAAGACGAACACGATTACCGCCACGTAGCCGTTGACGTTGAAGAACGCGACGGAGAGCTTGGAGAGGTCGTCCGGGCTCACCAGCCGGTGCTCGTAGACCAGGAGAGCGGCCGCGATGGCGAGCCCAACCCAGTAGAGCGTCCCCAGGGCAGCCGCAACGCCCACCAGACCCAGAACCGCGACCGTCAGGGCGTGGGCCACGGCGGAGGAGCGCAGGGCGACGGCGATGCCGAACCGAGCGGGCACCGAGTGCAGCCGCACCTTCCGATCGAAATCCACGTCCTGGCAGGCGTAGATCAGGTCGAAGCCGCCGATCCAGAGCGCCACCGCCAGGGTGAGCAGGAGGGCGGGAGGGTCGATGCTGCCGGTCACGGCTATCCATCCCCCGGCGGGCGCCAGGCCGTCGGCCAGCCCCAGCACGGCATGGGAGAGCCAGGTGAAGCGCTTCGTCCAGGAGTAGCCCACCAGCACCACCACGGCCAGCGGCGCTAGCTGGAAGCAGAGGGGGTTCAGCATCCAGGCGGCGAAGAACATCGCCACGAGGCCGGCCACCGCCAGGGCCACCATCTCCGCCCGGGAGAGAAGCCCCTTGGGGATGGCCCGATTGGCGGTGCGAGGGTTCAGGGCATCGTAGTGGGCATCAACCACGCGGTTGGCCGCCATGGCGAGGGTCCTTGCCCCCACCATCGCGACAGTGATCCACAGGATCTCCCCCCAGGAGGGGAAGCCCCGTGCCGCGAGCACCATTCCCAAGTAGGCGAACGGCAGGGCGAACACCGAGTGCTCGAACTTGATGGCTTCGAGGAGGAGTAGCAAGCGCCTGGCCATCAACTGCCGGCCCCCAACCGCCTTGGTGAAGCTGAATGCTCGGGATTCTCTCGGTACAGCGTCCAGCGCATGGGATTGTTCACAACGTATCGAACCATCGAACGATTGCGGGTAGGGGCGCACCTGCGTGTGCGCCCCGCCCCCCCGTGGCGCCTCCCCGTCTCGGCAGCGCCCTTCGGCTGTTGCTAGGCAGACGCGCAGGTCTGCCCCCACCAGGTCACGGAAAAAGCTGTCCCCACCTGCGGGAGACACGCGCCCTCACATCTTCCGGCATCTCCAAGGGGTCCGGGTAGCCCTCTTTGAACGTGGCATCGATCCCCATGGGACCGTGGTAGACGGGCCAGACGCCCCGCAGTTCCGCCCGCGCGAAGAGCACGTCCCGAACGGGGTCGAACCGGGTGAAGATGCCCCACAGCAGCGCCTCTCGGTCGTCCAGATCCACGTCCTGGGATACGACGGCGACGATCTTTATCCCCGCCGGAATCCCCGCCTGCAGCACCCTCTCGCACACCTCGCGGCCGCCAGAGGAGACCCGCACCGCCAGCAGGACGCCGCCCATCAGCCGCGCCCCCAGGATGCGGGAGTCCAGGTGCCCCAGGTCGACGTTGCGGGCGCAGGCGGTCCCGGCAGCCTCCCCCCGCAACGCGAGCGAGCGTAGCGTGGCGTCACTCTCAGGGGGAGAGGGTGCCCCCTCTCCCCCTGAGAGAGGGGGATCGCAGCCGCGTACCGCCCCCTCCAGGAGATCCTCCTCCACGGGCGAGGTGGCGTCCACAATCATCTTGGAGCCCAGGTGCATCCGGAAGCTGGAGAAATCCAGGGTGTCCAGGGGCGCCCGGGGGATCAGCGTCAGGTCCCGCTCGGGATCGAAGTTGCAGCGCAGGGCTCCGAGCACGGCGTCCCAATCCCGCGGGTTCACGTCGGCGTCCACCAGGATCACACACTTGGTCAGAGCAAGCTGGCTCTCGCTCAACAGCGCCAGCCCGCTCTTGATGGCCTCCCGCCGGTACCGCACCCTGACGGCGGCCACCAACAGGTTGTGGAAGCCGGCCTCGTAGTAAGCCCAGAGAGAGACCAGCTCCGGACGCAGCAGCCTCAGCAGCGGACCCACCATCTCCTGGGTGGCATCGCCGATGTACTTGTCCTCCTGGGGAGGCTTGCCCACCACCGTGGCCGGGTAGACGGCGTTGCGCCGCCGGGTGATCCGCCTGACGTTGAAGACCGGGAAGGGGGCCTGCCGCGAGTAGTAGCCGAAGTGGTCGCCGAACGGACCCTCGATCCGCCGCTCGCGGGGCGGAACCACCCCCTCCAGCACGAACTCGGCGTTGGCCGGGACCGCCATGGAGATCGTCCTGGCCGGCACGAGGGGGTACGGCCTCCCGCTCAGCAGCCCGGCGAAGGCCACCTCGTCGATGTTCTCCGGCAGCGCGATCGCGGCCGAAAGCATCAGGGCCGGATGCCCCCCCAGGGCGACGGCCACCTCGATGGGCCGGCCCTCCGCCTCCGCCTGCCAGTAGTGGAAACGCCCCCCCTTCTGGATCTGCCAGTGCATCCCGGTGGTGCGGCGGTCGTAGACGTGCATCCGGTAGATGCCGAGGTTGCGGCGCCCGGTGGTGGGGTGGGTGGTCAGCACCAGGGGAAAGGTGAGGAAGCGCCCCCCATCCTGCGGCCAGCACTTCAGGATGGGCAGCCGATCCAGATCGGGCTCCTCGGACACCTCCTGGCTGAGCGCCCGGCCTCGGACCCTGGCCGTCCGCATGTTCAGCAGCTCTCGCAGGGTGGAACGCTGGGACCAGATCGCCCGAGGGGTGGGCGGGTTGAGGCTCTCCGCCAGCCTCACCAGCATCTCGCCGATCTCCCCCGGATGCCGGCCCAGGGCCAGCTCGATCCGCCGCTCCGAACCGAAGAGGTTGATGGCGAGGGGGAAATCGGCCCCCTTGACCCGCTCGAAGAGCAGGGCGGGACCCTTCTCCCGGACCACCCGGGTGGCGATCTCGGTGATCTCCAACTCGGGGTCCACCTCGACAGAGACGCGGCGCAGTTCGCCCTGGCGCTCCAGGTAGGCGATGAAGCCCTGTAGGTCGGAGAAAGCGCTATCAGCCATCAGCAGTCAGCCTTCAGAAACGGATGCGCCGCGTCGCTGCCTCCACCCAGACCCTCTCCCAGCGAAAAAGGGGATCCCCGCATCTCCCCATCTCCGCGTCCCCGTGTCTCCCCACTCCCCCCGTCGACCTGGTAGCCGACGGAGCGGAGCAGCAGCGCCCGCAGGGGAGGCAGCCGCTGCTCCAGCGTCTCCGCCCCCTCGGGCTCGTAGAGCCAGCGGGTGACTACCTCGTTGATCGCACCCAGCCAGACCCGGGCGGCCGTCTCGGTGTCCTGTGGAGGGATCGACCCATCTGCGACGGCCCTGTCGAGGTGCCGCTTGATCGCCTCGGTCAGGCGGGCGCGAAGCGCGAAGAGGGTCGGGTCCATGCCTCGACCCAGCCCCACCACCTCGATCAGCAGGATCCTGGCGAGGCTGCGATGGGTGGCGAACGCCTCCAGGACGGTCCGCAACGCGGCCTCCACCTTGGCGATGCCGCCCCTCTCCGAGGCGATGGCGGCGTCCATCCCGTCGATCAGGCGGCCGGCCAGGAACTCCACCAGGGCGAGGAAGATCCCCTGCTTGTTGGGGAAGTGGAAGTAGACTGCCCCCTTGGAGGTGCCCGAGGCCCGCACGATGTCGTCGACGGAGCTGTCGTGGTAGCCCCGCTCGGCGAAGACCTGGACCGCGGCCTCCAGGATCCGGCGCCGGGTGGACTTCCGCCGCTCGGCCTGGCGGTCGCTCCCCTGGGCCTCGCCCTCGTCGCCCCAGTCGATCGCCACGCTGCCCCTCCGTTCACGATAGGATAGAAACAGACCGACGCGTCGGTTTGTTTCTTCCAAGTGGCTGCATTATATCGGGCGGGCCGCCGCCGTGCAATAATGTGGGCTATCCGATCGGGACTCAGCACCATCCGAAGCAGTTGGAGGTTGGCATGGAGATCGTCGCCAACGGAGAGAATCTCACCCCAGAGCAGGTGGTGGAGGTGGCCCGCGGTGTGGCCAGGGTTCGCCCCGTCCTCCAGCCCCGATTCCGTGCCTCGCGCGAGTTGGTGGAGACCAAGGCCCACGGCGACGATCCGGTGTACGGAATCAACACCGGCTTCGGCCAGCTCGCCACCATCCGCATTCCCATCCACGACGTGGCGGAGCTTCAGCGCAACCTGATCGTGAGTCACTCCGCCGGCGTGGGGGAGCCCGTCCCCACCGAGCTGTGCCGGGCCATCCTGCTGCTGCGCCTCAACGCCCTGGCAAAGGGCTACTCCGGCGTGCGCGAGGAGCTGGTGGAGCTGCTGGCAGAGATGCTGAACCGCCGCGTGCACCCGATCATCCCCACGCGCGGATCGGTGGGAGCCAGCGGCGACCTGGCGCCCCTGGCACACCTCGCCCTCGTGATCCTGGGACAGGGCGAGGCCGAGTACGAAGGGAGGACCCTGCCGGGGGCAGAGGCCCTGGCGCGGGCCGGCCTGGCCCCCCTCCGGTTGGAGGCCAAGGAGGGGCTGGCCCTCATCAACGGCACCCAGTTCATGACGGCCTACGGGGTGCTCGCCCTCCACGACGCCGAGAGGCTGGTGGAAGCCGCCGAGATCGCCTGCGCGCTGAGCATCGAGGCGTTCAAGGGCTCCATGCGTCCCTCGGACCCCCGACTCCACGCCGTGCGGCCCCATCCCGGCCAGATCGATGCCGCGGCGCACCTCCACCGGCTGCTGGAGGGCAGCCCCATCGTGGAGTCCCACCAGCACGACTGTCCCCGCGTGCAGGACCCCTACTCCCTCCGCTGCGCACCTCAGGTGTTCGGGGCAGTCAGGGAGGGGCTCGCCTTCTGCCGGCGCACCCTGGAGCGAGAGATCAACTCCGCCACCGACAACCCCCTCTGCTTCCCGGACGACGGGGAGGTGATCTCCGGCGGCAACTTCCACGGTCAGCCGATCGCCCTGGCGCTGGACGTGGCGAAGCTGGTGATGACCCAGCTCGGCAACTTCTCCGATCGCCGCAGCTACCGGCTGCTGAGCGCCCACTTCAGCGGCCTCTCCCCCTTCCTGGCGAAGAACCCAGGGTTGAACTCCGGCTACATGGTGGCCCAGTACACCGGCGCGGCCCTCTGCGCCGAGAACCAGACCCTGGCGGTGCCCGCCTCCCTCCACTCCATCCCCACCTCGGCGGGGATGGAGGACTTCAACTCCATGGGAGCCACCGCGGCGCTGCACCTGCGGACCATCGTGGAGAACGTGCGCCGGATCGTGGCCGTGGAGCTGCTGTGCGCCGCACAGGGGGTGGAGGAGCACCGCCCACTCAACACCACCCCGGCCCTGGAGGCAGCCGTGGCCTGCATACGCCAGGTGGTGCCCCCGCTGGACTCCGACCGGCCGCTCTCGGGCGAGATCGAGGCGGTGGCCGAGCTGATCCGGACCGGGACCCTCCAGGAAGAGGTGGGCAAAGCCCTCACCTGAGTGGTCGCCGGAGGGGTAGACGTGACGCGAGTAGTACTATTGGGCTATTTACTAGATGCTGGCGGACCGTAGACTTCCAGTCGGTAGGACTGTCTCTCTCGATCTCCAGTCGAAAAGGGCAAACTCATCGAGAGATGGGGACGCAAAGCCATGGATCCGAACCGGCCGTTCCGGCGCCAGGAGGATAGCCAGGTTGCCGCTGGGAGAGCCGCTCCCGCAGCGCCGCTACCTGTGTTCTCCACTGTGGCGGGTCCATGGGCATCCGGATAGCGATCTCCCACCCTCTCGACGGGCCACGAGGAGGTACACGATGCGCAAGGCTACCCTTACCTTACTGGCGACTTTGGCTGTGGCGGTCATGCTGGCGCTGTCTACTGCGGTGGCGATGGCGGGCTGGGATTACGAGGGCGACTGCCCTCCGGCCTCGGCCAAGGCCAACCCCTCGGAGCAGGCTCTCGAGAACTGGCACTCCTTCGTGAACCCCACTCCCAACCTGCACGCGCTTCCAGAGGGGAATCCCGGCAAGAAGTACAAGATTCGGTAGGATCCCTGATCGGCGTTGCGGCTAACCACAGACAGATGCCCGGGTAGGAGCCGATACCGATCGGCTCCTACCCCTGTTCTGGCGATTGGGCGCGTCGTTCCGCAGATTCGATGGTGCAGGGCGCGCCTGCCCTGCTTCGGGGACGATGCATACGAGGGATCGACCTCTGGCCGATCGCGCCCATCCCTGCCGGAGGTTGTCTGGTTGTGTCGGTGGACGGAAGCCAGTCCACAGGGACCATTGCCACGCAGGGCCACCCTGGAGTAGTCTTCTGCCGACGATGATCCCCATCCTGCCGACACGCAACCAGGGAGCGATCCGTTGAGAAGGTTCTCACGCCCCGTCCAAGGGTACATCCTGGCGGTCATGGCGGGTGGGATGGTCGTGCTGGTTGGGGTCCGCCCGTGGCAACTCGAGGCCACGGATCCCCTGCTCTTGGTGACCCTGACGGCTGCCGGCATCCTCGCGGGCATCTTCAGGCTCCCCATGGCGGAGCGCCACCTGCGCATCAGCCTGCACGGCGCGGTCCTGTTGATGGCCGTCTTCCTGTCTACCACCCCCGCCGCCTGCTTCGTCGCCGCCGTCACCTCCGCCGTCTCCGGCATCGGGCTGAAGCTGCGCCCCTGGAACATCCCCTTCTCCAGCAGCTCCAGCGTGCTCTCCGTCGCCCTCGCCAGCTCGCTCTACCGCGCCATGGCTGATCCATCCCTACTGCCCTTCGACAGTTGGGAGAATGCCACCGCGCTGCTGGTGTCAGCCGCCGCGTACTGGCTGGTCAGCAGCGCCATGGTCACCGTGCTGGTGGCGGACACCAACCACCAGCCGTTCCTGCGAACCTACGCGGTCAACTGGCGGGAGGTCTACCTCCAGTGCATCCTCCTGACACTGCTCGGCGTGCTCGGCGCCGCGGCCTGGCGCCAGGGGTCCACCTACGCCTTCCTGCTGGTCGTGCCGGCGGTGGCGGTCTACCAACTGCTGACCATCACCAGGTTCAAGCAGGAGCAGGTGATCCACGCCATCGAGATCATCGCCGAGGTGCTGGATCGCAAGAACCCCTTCACCTTCCAGCACTCTCAACGGGTGGCGGAGCACACGGTGAAGCTGGCGAAGAGCCTAGGCCTTCGCGACGGGGCGGTGGGCGCACTGCGCAGGGCCGCCCTGATCCACGACATCGGGAAGCTGGGGCTGGACGATCCGGCGGGGGAGATCCCCGCCACGCGGGGGGAGCTGAGCGACTACCAGTTCTACAGTCTCAAACAGCACGCCCACCTGGGAGCGATGATCGCTCGCGAGATCCCCGCCTTCGAGGAGGCGGAGGAGCCGATACGCTACCACCACGACTGGTACGACGGCAGCCACGTCTCAGGCGAGCACGCGCGGGAGGAGATCCCCCTGGGCGCGCGGATCATCGCCGTTGCCGACGCCTACGACCTGCTGTGCATGGCCAACGGCGAGGCATCGCTCACCTACGACCCGAAGGCTGTGGAGCAGTTGCGCACGATGAGTGGCAGGCAACTGGACCCCGAGCTGCTGGATCGCTTCCTGGAGCTGCTGGAGTCGCACCAGGCGGCGAAGCTGCAGCCCGGCGGGCAGATGGCCACGTGAGACCGGCCATCTGCCGACCTGCGTCACTCGTCCGCCCGGTTCCGTTGCAGGGGCCGCGGCCCCCACCGGTCTGCGCGGCGGCTCCTCCAGCAGCGGGGAGGGGCAGAACCCGAAATGGTGCAAAGGCTGCTATAATACTGTTTCCGTGACGGCTAGAAGCCCGCAGCAATCTCATTCAGGAGTCCGAGCCTTGGAAGACCTTCCCGAGAGGAGCACAACCCAACCCCAGGCCGAGGAGCAGCCTGCCGAGGTCAGCGCCGAAGCTGCCGGGCAGGCCGAGGGGTCTCCGTCCAACGGGCCGGAACCGGCAGAGAAGCCGACGGGGCCTGAGACACCACCCCTGGCCGAACCCCAAGCCGAAGATGAAAGCCCCGCCGAAGCCCCGAAATCCCCCGACGCACCCCCAGCGGCCCCGCCCCGTCCAGCCAAACCCGTCGGCCCACGGATGGCAGAGCTGCGTCCGGGTAGTGTGGTGGAAGGCAAGGTCACCCGCATAGAGCGGTACGGGGCCTTCGTCAACCTGGGCCTGGTCGAGAAGCGCGACGGCCTGATCCACATCTCGGAACTGGCACCCTACCGGATCCGGCGGGTGGAGGACGTGGTGCGCGTGGGAGACGAGGTGCGCGCCCGCGTGGTCTCGGTCGACCTCAGCAGGGGCAGGATCGCGCTCTCCCTGAACGACGTCGACACCGGGGAGTACAAAGCAGAGGCGGCCAGCACCTCCAACGAGCCGACCTTGACCGCCATGGCCATGGCGTTCGAGCGAGCCTACGGCCGGCTGAGAGAGAGGGAGGCCGAGGGAAAGCCCGGCTCCGCCCGCAACAACCAGGGAGACAAGAAGCGGCGCGAGCAAGAAATGCTTATGGAGAAGTTCCGCTCGTCAAACCCCTAAGCAGGTATCTCTAGTTCATGTTGGTTTCTCCAGCGGGAAACGTGTACTCTATGTGGAGATACCTGCCTGGACTGGTGTCTCCAGTCCGCGTCAGCTTCTCTGACCGGAAACGTGTACTCTGGGGAGATGCCCGTTTAGTCCACAAAGGAGACGAAGGTGCTCACTTCCGCCGACGTTAAGGGAGTTATCGCTGCCATCGTCACCCCCTTCGACGAGAACGGCCAGGTAAGCGCCCCTGGCATCGAGACTATCGTCGAGTACCTGGTATCCAACGGAGTCCACGCCATCATGACCACCGGGGGCACGGGAGAGTTCCCGATGCTCCTGAGGGAAGAGAGGAAGTACGTCACCCGCCTGGTCGCGGAGCAGGTGAACCACCGCATCCCAGTCATCGCCGGCACCGCCTCTTGCAGCACACAGGAGACGCTCCTGCTGATGGAGGACGCCGCCGAGGCCGGGGCCGACGCAGCCATCGTCGTCGCACCCTACTACTTCAAGCTGCCCGAGGACTCCCTCTACGGTTACTACCTGGAACTGGCCGATCGCGGGGCACTGCCCGTCATCTTGTACAACAATCCGCTGTACACCGGCAACAACCTCTCCCCCACCACCATGGCGAAGCTGGCAGACCACCAGCGGATCATCGGCGTCAAGCAGTCCAACTCCAACATGGGGGAACTGGTGGAGCTGATCCGGCTGGCGGGCAGCAAGATGGCCGTCACCACGGGCATCGATAGCCAGTTCTTCCCCGCCCTCTGCGTGGGGGCGACCGGTATCTTCTCCACGGCGGCATCGGTGATACCGAAGCAGATGGTGGAGGTGTACGACCTCTTCGTGCGGGGCAAGCGAGAGGAGTCTCTAGAACTCCACATGAAGCTGCAACTGCTGAACCGCTTCCTGGAGTACGATCCCGGCTACGTCACCCCGGCCAAGGACGCCCTCACGATGATGGGCTATCCGGCCGGCCCGGTCCGCCAGCCTCAGCCCGAGCTCACCGACGAGCAGCGTCGCAGTCTGAGGGAGGCGCTGGTGGAGCTGGGACTGCTCAAAGCATAGACCGACGACCAGCACCTTGCAGCCGCCCCCCGACCGCGGCACGGGGCAATAGACAGACCTACGAGAGAGGACGTTATGACCGCAACGAGAGTCGTGGATCTCCGTAGCGACACCGTCACCCTGCCCACGGAGAAGATGCGCGTGGCGATGCAGCGGGCAGAGGTAGGGGATGCCCAGAAGGGCGAGGATGCCAGCGTCAACCGGCTGGAGGCAATGGCCGCCGCCAGGCTAGGAAAGGAGGCAGCGGTCTTCCTGCCCAGCGGAACCATGAGCAACCTGGTGGCCGTGATGTCCCACTGCCAGCGGGGCGACCGCGTCGTGGTGGGGCAGATCTCGCACGTCTACTCTCTAGAGGCCGACGGCATGACCTCGGTGGCCGGGGTGATGCCGGTCACCGTGCCAGATTTCGACGGGGTTCCGGACCCCAGGGCCGTGGAAGCGGCCATCTTCCCGAGGACGTCCGGCCGGCCCCACACCTCCCTGATCTTGCTCGAGAACACCCACAATCGGGCCTGCGGCGCCGTGGTGACACCGGCCGAGATCGGCGCGGTGGCCGAGGTGGCCAGGCGATACGACGTCCCGATCCACGTGGACGGCGCCCGCATCTTCAACGCCGCCGTGGCCCTGAAGGTGGACGTGAAGGATCTGGTCCGAGAGGTTGACTCCGTCTGCTTCTGCCTCTCCAAGGGGCTGTGTGCCCCCGTCGGCTCCATCCTCGCGGGCTCCGCGGAGTTCATCAAGAGGGCCCGCTTCTGGCAGAAGGTGCTGGGCGGCGCCATGAGACAGGCAGGCCACATGGCCGCAGCCGGCATCGTGGCCCTGGAGGAGATGGTCGACCGGTTGGAGGAGGACCACCAGAACGCCCGCTATCTGGCCGAGATGCTCGCTGGTCTGCCCGTGGTGAAGGTGAACCCCGCCCGTGTGGAGAGCAACATCATCGTCTTCGACGTGGACCACGAGAGGATGTCCAACGCCGAGTTCGTCCAGGCGGTCGCAGCACGCGGGGTGCTGGTCTCCACATCCGGCAAGGACCGCCTCCGGATGGTGACCCACCACGGTATCGGCCGCGAAGAGGTGGAGTTTGCCGCTCGCGCCATCAAGGAAGCCGTCAGCGCGGCCTGATCTGGTGGTGTGAGCGGTCCGGACCGCTCA
>JBLNDL010000091.1:0-28021 GCA_050261575.1 Sphingomonadaceae bacterium
TGGAGAACATCTACCGTCACATGAAGCAGGGGGAGAGCCCCTGGACGGCGGCCCTGAACGGGCGTGCCGAGATCGGGGCGGCGGCGGTGGCCATCACCCTGGTGGACGTGGTCGTGTACACACCCATCGCCTTCTCCACGGGGATGACTGCCCAGTTCTTCAAGGAGTTCAGCGGGGCGATCGTGGTGGCCACCCTCTTCTCCCTGCTGGTCTCCTTCACCCTGACGCCGATGCTGGCCTCTCGCTGGCTGACGGCCGATGCCGAGGAGCGCTCGCCGCTCGCCCCGGTGTGGCGGCGATGGGAGGCGGGTTACGAGGCCCTCGAGGCAGGCTACCGGCGCATCCTGGACAGGGCCCTGCGACTCCGGTGGCTCGTCTTGCTGGTCGGCTTCCTAGCCTTCGTCGGCGGCATCGCCCTGCTGGCGGTCGGAGCAGTGGGCAGTGAGTTCATGACACAGTCGGACCAGGGCATGCTCTCCGTCTCTGTGGAGATGCCTGCCGGAACCTCGCTTTCGGCGACCAACCAGGCAGTAGAGCAGTTAGAGGAGCAGATGGCGAAGCTGCCGGAGATGGACTCCTTCATCTCCCTGGTGGGGCAGGGCGGGGGCCAGGCCCGGTCGGCCACCATATTCGCGAGCCTGAAGCCTCGGGCCCAACGGTCCCGAGGCGATGGACAGGTGGCGGAGGAGATCCGCAGAATGGCCGCCTCTATCCCCGGCATGAAGGGGCAGGTGCTGCAGGCCAGCTTCGTCAGCTTCGGCACCCAGGCCATCCAGATCTCGGTAAGGGGCGGTGACATGGCCCATCTCACCAGTCTGGCCGGCCAGGTGGAGGAGATCGTACGGAGGACCCCGGGCACTATCGACGTCACCAACGGAGCCGCAGTGGCATCGCCCGAACTGCGGGTGGAGATCGACCATCAGAAGCTCTCGGACCTGGGGCTGACGACCGCCCAGGTTGCCTCGGCCCTGCGAACTGCCCTGGACGGGACAGTGGCAACGGAGTTGCGGCGCGAGAACGAGGACAAGGTGGACATCCGAGTGCTGTATGCCCCCGAGGCGGGAAGCTCTCAGATCGCCTCCATGCCAGACATTCCGCTGACCTCGGTACGCGGCACCCAGGTGAGACTGAGCCAGGTGGCGAAGGTCGTGCCGGTGGAGGGTCCCTCGGAGATCGGGCGCGTGGACCGGATGCGCCAGGTGCTCGTGGGGGCGAACCTGAGCGGCACCCGTCCTCTCGGGGATGTGACCGCGGAATTGCAGCAGAGCATCCAGAAGCTCCCCCTGCCGGCCGGCTACAAGGTCGTGATGGGCGGAGATGCAGAGGCCCAGGCGGATGCCTTCGGCTCCCTGGGACTGGCGATGCTCTTCTCGGTGGTGTTGATGTACATGCTGATGGTGGCACTCTACAACTCCCTGGTGTATCCCCTAGTGATCATGGGCGCCCTGCCGGTGGCCTCGGTGGGGGCCATCGGGGCGCTGGCGCTGACCGGCGATACCCTGAACATCATGTCGCTGGTGGGGCTGATCATGCTGACCGGCCTGGTGGCCAAGAACGCGATCTTGCTGGTGGACTACACCAATACGCTGCGGGCTAAGGGGTACTCGCGGCTGGAGGCGCTGCTGGAGGCCGGCCCGACCCGACTCCGGCCAATCATCATGACTACTGCGGCCATGGTCTTCGCCATGGTCCCCGTGGCCCTGAAGATCGGGGAGGGCGCGGAGACCAGGTCGCCCATGGGGGTCGTGGTGATCGGTGGCCTGCTGACCTCGACCCTGCTGACCCTGGTGGTGGTTCCGGCTGGCTACACGGTGATGGATGACCTCCAGCGGTGGGTGGCCGCGCGGTTCGGACGGAGGGACGAGACGGCCAAGGCCGACGAAGAGAAGGGACAGGAGCATCGCGAGCGCTCTCCCTTGTATCAGACGAGTGCGCATCCCCAGAAGACGCTCCCGATGGAGGCCATCAGGGTGCGGGTGGAAGAAGAGTGAGGAGAAGTGAGATGAGCGTGCGGCAGATAAGGCCGATCAGGACCATGGGGAAGTGGGGATTGCCGCTGGCAGGCGTGGCAGCGGTAGCTATCCTCTGGGGCTTCACCACCCGCGTCCAGGGTGCGGAGCAGACGGTCTCTACCTATCAGGGCACCGCGGTAGTGGCGGTGAAGACCGCCCCGGCCAGGGAGGGGCAGATCGCCACCAGCCTGGCCTACACGGCGGAGGTGAAGGCCACCTCCCAGGTGACGGTGTTGCCCAAGGCCTCGGGGCGGATCGAGAGGATGCTGGTGGATGTGGGGAGCCCCGTGAGGCAGGGTGACCCGTTGGCCGAACTGGAGGCGGAAGCGCTGAAGGTGCAGGTTGCCCAGGCCAAGGCCAACCTGGCGTCGGTCCAGGCGCGGCTGTCCAGCATGGAGTCGGGGCCGCGCCGTGAGCAGGTCGCTCAGGCGTGGGCGGCGCTTGAGTCGGCCCAAGCCCGCCACGACACGGTGAAGAAGGGTGCGAACGAGGCGGACGTGCAGGCCGCTCAGAGTGCTGTGGACTCGGCGAGAGCGAACCTGCAGATCGCCCAGGCCAGGCTGGAGTCTCTGAAGATCGGGCCCACCCAGGCGGAATGGGTCGCGGCCGAGGCCTCGGTGAACTCGGCTCGGGCGAACTGGAATGCGGCCCAGGCGTACCTGGACGAGGTGAAGGCTGGCCCCAAGCCGTCGGAGCTGCAGGCGGCTCAGAACGCGGTGGACGCGGCCCTATCTGCCCTGTACGCGGCGAACGATCGGGTGCAGATCTGGAAGGGGAGCGACCCCGACACCGTGAAGCTGGCCACCGGTGCGACCAGCACCAGCCAGGCGGTTAAGTCCTCGGAGGCAGCCCAGTCGGCCTACAACGCCGCACTCGAGAAGCTGAACCTGCTGAAGAGCAAGCCGCTGCCGGTGGAGTTGCGGGACGCGGAGAGCAGGGCCGAGGCGGCCAAGGCCGCCTACGAGTCCGCGGCGGCGAAGCTGGAACAGATGAAGAAGGGGCCCGCCGCCCAGGACCTCCAGCAGGCCGAGGGGGCGGTTGCCGCGGCGGAGGCGGCCCTGGCCAGCGCCGAGGCGAGGCTGAAGCAGTTGCAGGACGGGCCGACGGCGGAGGATCTCACCGTGGCCGAGGGCGCGCTGACCCAGGCCCAGCAGCAGTACAGCCTGGCGGCGAACCCCTACACGAAGCACGACCTGGAGATGGCACGGGCTCAGGTGGCCCAGGCTCAGGCGGCGGTGGATCTGGCGGAGCTGGCCCTCAAGGAGAGCGTGGTAACCAGCCCGGTGGACGGCGTGGTGGCGGAGCGGTTCCAGACGGCCGGCAACCTAGTGAGCCCCCAAACGCCGATAGTGAGTGTGGTCTCGGAGGGCGTCGAGCTGCTGCTCGGGGTGGAGGAGGATCGGATCGGCCAGCTCCGGGAGGGCCAGAAGGCGGAGATCACCGTGGGGGCCTATCCGGACGTCACCTTCCCCGCTGCGGTGGCGGTGGTCTCCCCGACGGTGGATCCCAAGACCCGGACCTTCCTGGTGAAGGTGCGGCCGGAGGACCCGGAGGGCCGGCTGCGGCCAGGGATGTTCGCTCAGACGAGGATCGTGACCGAGGAGAAGGGCGGAGCTGTGCTGGTGCCCAAGGAGGCGGTGGTTAGCCGCTCCGGCGAGAGCGTGGTCTTCGTATTGAAGGGTGAAGTCGCCGAGATGAGGCCGGTGAAGGTGGGCCTCGCCCACAACGGAACGGTGGAGATTGCCGACGGCCTGGAGGCCGGCGAAGAGGTGGTGGTTGCCGGGCAACAAGAGTTGCGGGACGGCGACACCGTGAGGAAGTCTTAAGTCGTAGGTGGACCGCTGGGCAGGGGTGGATTCCACCCCTGCCCGGGGTTGAGGGGAACCATGGAACAACCTGTTCGGATACTGATCGCGGACGATGAGCGCCGGTCTCGCGATGGATTGCGGGCCCTGCTGGCGACCTGCCCGCGGGTGCAGGTGGTGGGCGAGGCGGCAACCGGCTTGGAAGCGGTGCGGATGGTGGGGGAGCACCGGCCCGAGGTGGTGGTGATGGATGCCAGGATGCCACTACTGGATGGGCTGGAGGCGACGCGGCGGATCAAGACCAAGTGGCCCAACGTGAAGGTGGTGATCCTCACCTTGTACTCCACCTATCGGGCGGGCGCCCTGGCATCGGGAGCCGATGCCTTTCTCGTCAAGGGATGCCCGGCCGAGGACCTGCTGGGGGCAGTCTCTGAAGGGTGTGCCTGAGGCCGGCACCGACCTTCTCTACGCCCTTCTTCGTACCCACGGCCGTCTGCTGGCCGGTCTGCTTTCGCCGCCTTCAACTCTGCTCGCATGGCCGGGCCGGCGGTGGCGGGACTGGCCATCGGCTGGGTGGGGCTGGCGGGCTGCCCGGCCTCCACCCGGGCTGAAACCTTCGGAGGCGCTGAGGAGGGCTACCCTCCCACCACCAGCCAGATGCCGAACACAGCGAGCAGGGTTCCCAACACGATCCGGCGCGAGAACTTCTCCCTCAGGAAGAAGATGGATAGGGGAAGGCCGAAGAGGGGCGCGGTGGATGAGAGGGTCGCCGCTTTGGCGGCGCCCGCGTAGTGTACCGCGGTCAGGAACATCAACGATGAAAAGGCGCTGAGGACGCCAGCCATCCCCACGACGACGAGAGACCGGCGGCTCAACCCCACTGGGATACGGCCATGCGATTGGAAGGTATCGAGCCCGAGCAACAGCACCGTGGCGGTGCCCATGCGGACGGCGTTGGCTACGAAGATGTCGACGCTGGCGAGCCCCACCCTCAGCAAGATCGTGGAGAGCGACCAGCAGGTGGCGGCCAACAGGGCCAGCATCAGCCCCAGCTTTTCGGAGGGTCCTCGGGGGTGCGCGCCGTGCGCCAGGGGGTTGTAGGGGAAGGCCAGGAGGTAGACCCCGCAGATCACGAGGAGGGTTCCTCCCGCGGCGCCCCAGGTCAGCGGCTCGCCGAGGAAGGCCACGGCCAGGATCAGCGTCAGCATCGGGTTGATGCTTGAGATGGGCATGGCCCTGGAGGCTCCCAACAGCTTCATGCTTCGGACGAAGACGGCGTCGCCGACGGTCTGGCCCAGGACTCCGGATGCGAGAATGGCGGCCACTCCCGCCAGCGGCAGTCGTGCGACAGCGCCGGCGTGGCCCAGGAGAACGACGAGCAGGACGAGGGTTATCGTCGCGAAGCCGCAGCGCAGCCCGTTCACCACGACCGGGCTGATCTTCTCCGAGAGGGAGCGCATCACGGTGCTGATGACGGCCCAGGCTGCCGCGCAGCCCAGGCCGCTGAGCTCACCTATCACAGGGCGGGAACCTCGAGGGCAGGCTTGGCCGGGCTGGGGAGCGGGCTGCCCGGCTCGGCCGGCCCTTATGATAGCAGGTGATCTCCCCTGGTGCGACCTGTGCAGAGGGAAGCCGCCTTCGGGAGGACTATGCCCGGGGGCGAGCCTTCCCGCAAGGGGTTGGGCAACAGGAGGACGAAATGCAGTACGACCGATTCGTTGGACTGGTGCAGAGCCGCGCTCGTTTGGGGACCGAGGGCGAGGCCGTGCGTGCCATCCACGCCACCTTGGAGACCCTCGGGGAGAGGCTGTTCGGGGGCGAGGCGGACAATCTGGCCGCGCAGTTGCCGGTGGAGATCGGCCACTACCTGAAGGAGCCGGCCAGCAGCGAGAGCTTCGACCTGGACGAGTTCTATCGGAGAGTCAGCGTGCGGGAGGGGGTGGAGCTGCCTCTGGCGATATTCCACACTCGAGCCGTGATCGACACACTGAAGGAAGCGGTCTCCCCGGGTATCCTGGACAAGGTGCTCGACCAACTGCCCGAGGAGTACGACAGGCAGTTGTTCGGGGTGACCACGAAGGGCCGAATACTCTGAGCGTCCGGCCCTCGGCCCGCCGCTACAACGAAAGCGGGAATCCATGTTCGAGGGCAACTGCTTTCGACGCCGAAAGAACCGATCCGCAGACGAACGCAGAATCTCGCAGATACCTGCCCGGGCGGGCTCTACCTGTGCCGGTCTGCGGCATCTGCGGATTCGTCGGGGTTTCTCGGACGTGCGGGAGGACTGGAGCCGGGGACTGAGCAGGTATCTCTAGATAAAGTACACGTTTCCCGCTAGAGAGGTCGGCACGAACTGGAGGTACATGCTCAGCCAGGAGGACGAGATGAAGTACGATCAGTTCGTGGCTGCGGTTCGCCAGGGGGCGTTCGTGGATTCCGATGAGGAGGCGGAAGCTGCCATCCGCGCCACGCTGGAGACGTTGAGCGATGTGCTGCCCTGGGAGGAGGCCAACGCGCTGGCTGGGCAGCTTCCGGAGGAGATGGCATCCTACGTCAGGGAGTCTGCCGCCGGAGAGAGCCTGAGCCTGGACGACTTCCTGAACCGCATCGCGTATCGGGAGGGGGTCGACGTGACTGTCGCCGACATCCACGCGCAGGTGGTGCTTCAGGAGGTGAAGGCCGCCGTCTCGCCAGGGACTATAGGCAAGATCCTGGGGCGCCTGCCCGAGGGTTACCACAGGCTGTTCCAGCCAGCGGGGCGGCGCGTGCCGAGGTCCTGATCCCATCCTGGCATACGACTTGCTTCGTTAGCACGCCCGCCTGGCGGCGGTATGTGATGAGCCCCTTGGGGTGGAAAGGAGGATGCGCCGTGCGCTACGGTTGGTTGGATTGGACCGCCATCGTTCTGGTCATAATCGGTGCGATCAACTGGGGTCTGATCGGACTGTTCGGCTTCAACCTGGTAGAGGCGCTCTTCGGTTGGGCTCCCGCGTTGGTATCGATCATATACGTGCTGGTTGGCCTCGCCGGACTGTACTTGATCTACACCGTGAGCAGGACGAGCCGTGTCGTAGCCGACTGAGCAGGTATCTCCAGTTCATGTCGACTTCTCCAGCGGGAAACGTGCACTCCATCTAGAGATACCTGTTCGGGCCGGAGACCCGAGCGGGAAGCTCGGGAGCGGGGACGAGAGCCAGGACCAAACAAGCCGGTCCTGGCTCTCCTGTTGATGCCTGTCCGCGTGGCGCCGCCAGCCCCTACGGGATCGGCTCCAGTTCCTCGGTTCCAGCCTGTATCGAGGACCCGCGGAAGCGATGGGCTATCCACCGGCCGGCGTCGTCGATGAGGCTGTAGGCGACCGGCACCGCCACCAGGGTGAGCAGGGTGGAGGTGATGAGCCCCCCGATCACGCTGATGCCCATGGGCTGCCGGAGCTCCGCACCGGCGCCGAAGCCGGCGGCCACGGGCACCATTCCGAAGATCATCGCGAGGGTGGTCATCAGGATCGGTCGCAGCCTGATTGGTCCCGCCTCCAGGATTGCCTCGTGGACGGAGTGGCCCTGTCTCCTCAACTGGTTGATGAACTCCACCAGCAGGATGGAGTTCTTGGTCACCAGCCCCATCAGCAGCAGGATGCCGATCATCGCCAGCATGTCGAGGCTGAAGCGGGCCACGAGCAGCGACAGTAGCGCCCCGATGGCGGAGAAGGGCAACGCCAGCATGATGGTGAACGGGTGGATGAAGCTGGCGAACTGGGATGCGAGGATCATGTAGACGAAGACGACGGATAGGGCGATGGCTAGGCCCATGGATGCAAATGCCTCGTCCATGAACTTGATGTCTCCAGCCAGCTTCACGCTTACCCCGTCCGGCAGCGGCATGGCGTCCACGGCCTCCCTGGCCAGGGAGAGCACCGCCCCCAGGTCGCGACCGGCGAAGCCAGCCCCCACCAGCACCTGCCGCTGGCGGTTCTGTCGGTCGATCTGGCTCGCCTCGGTGGAGGGCTTGGCGCTGGCCACCGCCGAGAGCGGGACCTGCACCCCCCGAGCCGTGACGATGGGGAGTCGAAGGATCTCGTCGATCTCGTCCCGATCGGGTTCGGCCAGTCGGACCACGATGTCCACGTCCTTGTCGGCCGCCCGGTAGCTGCCGGCCACCTCGCCGTTGACCAGGGTCCTGACGGTCGACCCCACCTGGGCGGTGGACACCCCCAGGTCGGTGGCGCGGCCCCGGTCGACGGTGATGACCCGCTCCGGCTGCCCCTCCCGGAGGGATCGGTTGACGTCGATCACGCCGGGCACCGTTTGCAGCCGCGCCATCATCTCGGCGGAAACCCGATCGAGCTGCTCCAGGTCCGGTCCCTCGACACTGAACTGGATGGGCCTGGAGCGCACGGAGCCGATGGCCGGGCTGCTGCCGAAGGCGGCAGTGGTTGCCTGTTTCTCCACCCGCACGGTGACTCCTGAGAGGGCGGCGGCCAACTGGGGGCGCAGCCGTACCATCGCCTCGTCGGTCCGGCCGAGCGACTTCAGCTTGATGCGGAAGGTGGCCCTATCCACTGGACCGTCGGCGGAGCCGACGGTGGCCGCCACCTGCTGCACCTCGGGATCGGCCATCAGGATGCGCTCCGCCACCCGGGCGGCCGCGTCGGTGTCCTGCAGCCGCGACCCCGGCTTCAGCTCCAGTGTCACCATGAACTCCCCCTGGTCTATCACCGGGAGGAAGGAGAAGGTCATCAGCGGGAGGGTGGCCAGGCTGGCAGCCAAGGAGACGAGTGCCACTATCACCACCGCGACCCTGTGGTGCAGCGACCAGTCGAGCAGCGAGCGGTAGCCGCGGTGGAGGGCGGAGCGCCGAGGACTGAGGAGTTGGTCCCGGGTGCTGGGTGCCGTGTTCTGAGCCCTGAGACCTGAGTCCTGCGTGTAGGGGCGGGTCTCAGACCCGCCCTGGTCCTGTGCCCTGGGTGCTCCTTGGCCCTCGGCGCCGAGCACGGAGTGGCTGCCTTGCACTTGTCGGCGGAAGAAGTAGGCGGAGAGCATGGGAGCCAGGGTGAATGCCTCGACCAGGGAGATCAGCACGGCCACCACCACTGTGAGCCCGAACTCCCTCAGGAACCGGCCGGTGATTCCGCCGGTGAAGACGATGGGCAGGAACACGGTGACGATGGTGGAAGTGATGGCCACCACCGCCATGGCTATCTCAGCCGTGCCGGTGCGGGCGGCGACCTGGGGCTCCTCCCCCGCCTCCATGTGGCGGAAGATGTTCTCCCGAACGACGATGGCGTCGTCGATCAGCATGCCGATGGAGAGGGAAAGCGCCATCAGGGTCACGGTGTTGAGGCTGATGCCCATGGAGTAGAGGACGCCGAAGGTGCCGAACACCACCACCGGCAAACCCGCCACGGTGACCAGCGTGTTGCGGAGGTCTCGGAAGAAGGCGAAGACGACCACGGCGGCCAGGACACCGCCCAGCAGGAGGGAGATCAGCACGTCGTGCACGGACTGGCGGGTGTAGGTGGATTGGTCGTAGCCGATGCCGAAGCTGAGCTCGGGGTACTGGCGCCGCAACGCTTCCATCTCCCGCTTGACGGCGTCGGCCACCTGAACTAAGTTCGTGCCCGACTGCTTCCGGATCTCGGCCGTCACGCTCTCCTGGCCGTTGAGGCGGGAGATCGATCGGACGTCCGCGAAGCCCTCGGAGATGTCGGCGAGCTCCCGCAGCTTCACCAGCGCCCCGCGCGGCGTGGGCACGCCGATCTCGCCCAATTCCTCCAGAGAGTGCACCCGTCCCTCGGTGCGGAGCAGCTCTTCGGCTCCGCCATCGGTCACTCTGCCGCCCGGCACGTCCAGGTTCTCGCCTCGGATCGCCTGGATCACCTGCTGGGGCGGCAAGGCGTAGGCTTTCAGCCGGTCCAGCTTGAGGTCCACGTGGACCTCCCTGATCCTTCCTCCGGTGACCTCCAGGGCGGCGACGCCGCTCACGCGCTCAATCCGCGGCTTCACCACGTCGTCCACCAGGCTACGGAGCTGCTCCGGCGTCCGCTGCCCCGAGCTGTCGGCGATGGAGAGGGTCATCATCGCGGAGGCCGAGAAGTCCAGCTTGTCCACCACGGGGTCCTCGGCGTCGGCCGGAAGGCTGTTGCGGATGGTGGTTACCCGGTTGCGGACGTCGTCCACCGCCACCTTGGGATCGGTCTCCATCTTGAACTCCACCACCACGAGCGACACGCTGTCCATGGAGGTGGAGCGAACGCTGTCGACGCCGTTGAGGGAGAAGACCTCGTCCTCGATCGGCTTGGTAACGGAGCGCTCCACCTCCTGGGGGTCGGCGCCCGGGTAGACGGTGCGGATGGTGACGACGGGGAGGGCGACGTCCGGAAGGAGGTTCATCGCCATGCGAGAGTAGAAGAGCCCACCCGCGACCAGCACGGCCGCCACCAGCATGGTGATGAAAACCGGCTGGCGGATGGAGAGGTCGGAGAGCCACATGTTTCTCACTGCAGTCAGCCCCTAGCGATCGGCCGTCAGCGGGTGCCCCTCGGATGGCTGATCGCTGACGGCTGATAGCTGATAGCCGATAGTCGACGGCTGATCGCTCGTGAGTGCCATGGCGGACTCGTGGAGCAGGTCGAACGCCCGGGAGACGGTTCGTAGCTCGTCCAGGCTGAGTCGCTCCAGGATCTGGCGGAGGTATTCGAGGCCGGCGCGCAGGAGCCGGTCCAGAAGGGCCGATCCCTCCGGGGTGGCTTGCAGGAGGACCATGCGACGGTCGGCCGAGTCCTCCAGCCGGCGGATCAGCCCTTGGGCAACTAATCGGTCCACTACCCCCGTGGTGGTGGAGAGGGTCATGCCGAGGGCGCGAGCCACACGGCTGCTGGGCATCGGCCCGCCCGCTCCCCCAACGAGGAACAGCACCTTCAACTGCGGCATGGTGAGGTCCACTTCCGCCCAGTGGGGGATGCGGCTCCTCTGGAGGTACTGGTACAGCCGTTTGTCGATGTCCAGGATGTGGCCGATGACCCGTTCGCGCTCCTCGCCCACTCCCTCCTCCAAAGCTTCGCGCCGACGTACTATTCGCGCGCCAACAACTATCAACTGGACGCGAAGGAGTCTACCGTTTCGTGGCCCGGCAGTCAACGATGGGGTGGGGGGATAGTAGTCTGCGAGATCGATCGTACGGAGGCGGGCGTAACGCTGCCCCCACCCGCGCCGGGTTCCCGATCCCGCTGCGCGAGGAACGCCGATGCGGGGATCGTCACGCAACCCGCCGTCGGGGTTGGGACAACCCCGACGGTCGATGGGAGCAACGCCGGCATCAGGGACGCGGTGCGAGCGAGCTCAGCGCCGCCGCCACCTACTGAGCCAGGAACGCCAGGATGGCCTCGGCGTCCTGCTGGGAGACGCCCACGTTGGGCATCGGCATGCCGTACTCCCGGACGAGCTGCTGTACCGTGGCGTCGCCGCTCGCTATCAGCTTGTCGGGCTCCACGATCATCCGTACCAGCCAGTCGCGGGGCCGCTTGTCCGCCACACCCTTCAGGTCTGGTCCCGCCTTCCTCCCGCCGCCCACGGTGTGGCAAGCGGCGCACTTCTGGTCGAAGATGGCTTTTCCCTTCACGGTTTCGGGCGAGCCCGAGGTCGCTCCGGTGCCGGCTGCGGACGCCACCGCGGGGCCCGCTCCCGGGTAGGCCGACTCCTGCCATCGTAAGGTCATTACTGCGAGCATGGCGCCCAGGGCAACCGTCCCCACCACGAACCCTATGCCAAGAAGATGTACAGGCCTCATTATTCCGCACTCTCTGTCTATTGGTATGCCGCCCAAGTGAGGAAGCCGACCGCCAGCGCCATGGCGAGCCCGCCCAGCATGGCAAGGGGGCGACGCCAGGGCGAACGCCAGGGTGAGCGATCGTAGATCGGCAGCAGCAGGATGAGCAGCAGCGCCAGCGGCGGCAGTACGCCGGCACCCACCCACTCCAACTCGCCCGGGAAGTACTTCAGCGCCTGGAATAGGAACATGAAGTACCACTCGGGACGCGGCACGTAGGACGTGTCGGTGGGATCGGCCCTGGCCTCCGTCGGCACGCCGGCCGTCGTGACGAGCCAGAGGACGGCCACCATCACGAGCGCCGCGGCGATGATATCCTCGAGGATGATCTCGGGCCAGAAGCTGCGGCCCCGAGCCTTGAACTGCTCGTACCGCGCGTGGTACTCCTCCTCGCGGCTCGGGGCAGGCCTGCCGGCACCTGCGATGCTCCGGACCCTGGGGCCGATCCGTTCCCACAGCCAGGGCGGGACGCTGATCCCGTGGTGCACGACCAGGTAGAGGTGGATGGCCAGCAGCCCGGCCAGGGACGCCGGCAGCAGCAGCACGTGGACGGCGTAGAAGCGGGTGAGTGTTAGCGCCCCCAGTTCCGAGCCTCCCCGGGCGATCTTCAGGACGAGGTCCCCCACACCGGGCAGCGTGCCCGGAATGGCAGTTCCCACCACAGTTGCCCAGTATGCCTTCTGATCCCAGGGGAGCAGGTAGCCGGTGAAGGCGAAGCCCAGGGTCAGCAGCAGCAGCCCCACCCCAACCATCCAGGTGAGCTCTCTGGGGTACTTGTAGGCACCCAGGACGAAGACGGTCACCATGTGGAGGACCACCAACACGACCATGGCGCTGGCCGTCCAGTGGTGGATTCCCCGCACCACCGCGCCGAACGGCACCTGGTACATGATGAACTGGATGCTGTCGTAGGCGTGGTCCGGGCTGGGCGAGTAATACATCGCCAGGAAGACTCCGGTGGCCGCCTGCAGGATGAAGGCGAACATGGAGGCGAAGCCTAGGGTGTAGAGCCACCCCGCCCCCAGCGGGATCTTGCGGCCGAAGAAGCCGTCCCACACCACCTTCACGCCGGACCGGACCGCGAGCCAATCCAGAAGCCCAGCCACTTTGCCCGTGGGTTTCTGCTTCGGTGATGCAAGGGTGCTCATGCCACCTCCTTCTGCGGGACGCCCAGCCGAAAATCCTGGTACCGGACCACCAGGTTTCCCTGCTCCACACGCCACTCGAGGGTGTCCAGGGGCCGTGGCGGAGGGCCACCGATCACCTTTCCATCGATTGAGTACCGCCCGCCGTGGCAAGGGCAGAGGAACTCCTTCTGGGCCTCCTGCCAGTTGAAGGCGCACCCCAGGTGGACGCAGCGCCCGTTGAACACGGTGAAGCTGTTCTCTCCGTTCCTTACCACCCACACGCCCTTGGATTCGGTCTGCTCTATCCAGCCGTCCCGCTGGGTGACGGAGACGTTGGCGGGCTTCGGCTGCCCGATGGGGAAGTCCGCGACCGGGCCGACGGGGATCCAGTTGGCCTCGCGCGCGCGGAGTGCCGGCAGCACCGCGGAGCCCACCAGGGGTATGCCCAGGGTGGTGGAGATGAAGCCGCCGATGGCGACGATAACGTAACTGAGAAAAGTGCGTCGGGTAGCCTGTTGTCCTTCTACACTGCCGCCCTGCTTCTCGGCGGTGTCGCTCTCCATGGTGACTCTCCATACTATGTCGTGGGTGATGAGTGACGAACGATGAGCATCTACTCACTCGTTACTCACCGCTCATTGCTCGTTACTGGTTTTTCGCTCCCGCTTCGATCCACAGGGTGAGGTTCTGCAGATCCTGCTCGGTCAGCCGTTGCCCCCCGTGGGGCATCCTGATGCTCGGATCCGCGGTGCCCTTCAGCACCGAGATCAGGGCGCTGTTGTTCGGCGAGCCCGGTGCCACCACGGGACCGTGCTGGGTGCCCTTCATGACTCCATCGTAGCTGTCCAACCGTAGCCCGTTGTCGGCCTTGGTGGGTCCGTGGCAACTGACGCAGCGCTGATCGAAGATGGGCTGGATGTGCTGGGCGTAACTGCCGGCCCAGACCACCTTGCCCGCGGCGGGAGCCGCCGTTGGGTTCGCCGCCGCGGCGCTGGGCTGCGCGGCCCCGCACCCAGCCGCAGCGAGCGACGCCAGGACGAGGAGGACTCCAAGTGCCGTTGTTGCCGCAGCCTTCGGATATCTCATACTCATCCCCCGTGATTACCTCAGGGATTGAACGTAGGCTATCACGTCGGACAACTGCTGGTCGCTGATCCGGCTCTGGGGGAAGGCCGGCATGGATCCGCCCCCGGTCCGGACCTTGTTCCGGATGGTGTCTGCCGCGAGATTCTTGCCCCTCAGGGCAGGGCCCACGCCGCTTCCCCCGCCCGGGTGGCAGCCGCCGCAGTTCTGGTTGAAGACGGCCTGGCCCGCCGCCACGTCGCCCTGCTCGGCCCCGGATGCGGCGGGAGCCTGGGCTGCCGAGGGCTGTGTCGGGACCGAGGCCGCCGTGGCCGGAGGCTGGGTCGCGAGTGCGGCGGTCGCGGCGGGCTTGGCAGTGGTGGGCTCCGGTGCCGCTCCGCCCGCGCATGCGGCGGCTACCATCGCGGCCGGCACCAGCACGGCCACCAGTAGCAGGACGGTTCTTCTTTTCACGGTTTTCCTCCCAGGTTTTCGGGTCCCGTCATCGGTCGTGGATACCCGACAGCGGGTTCTGCGGGGCCAGCCGGCCCGCCAGTCATCGGGCGGCGGGCACAGGACCCCGCCCTACACGAGGTACAGCACGGTGAGGAGTACCACCCACACCGCGTCGACGAAGTGCCAGTACAGTGCGGACGCCTCCACACCGAGGTGGTGCTCGCTGGTGTAGCGGCCCTCTCCCGATCGCTTCCAGATGAGGGCGAGAAGGACCAGTCCCGCCAGCACGTGCGCCCCGTGGAAGCCGGTCAGTGTGAAGAAGACCGATCCTAGCAACCCGCTGCTGAGGCCGAAGCCCGCGTGGACGTACTCGTACGCCTGGCCGCCCAGGAAGGCCGCCCCCAGGACGATGGTGACCAGGATCCCTCCCCGCAGCACCGCCGTGTCCCCTCGGCGCATAGCGAGGTGGGCGCCGTGCATGGTCGCACCGCTGCTGAACAGCACCACGCTGTTCAACAGCGGAATCAAGAGGTCCTGTCCCGGAAAGCCCGGCGGTGGCCAGACGCCTGCACGGACCCTCAGGTAGAGATAGGACGATATCAGCATCCCGAAGAAGAGTGCTTCCGTGGCAATGAACACCCACAGACCCAGCATCGTGGGATGCATGCGCGACCCGAAAGGCTCCCTGGCTCGGCTCGTTGGGCTCGCTATCATGTTCTGTAAGCCCCCGTTTTCATCGACAAGACTTGCGTGGTGGGTGTCCGACTCGGGGCCCCCTGCCCCTCACGCGGAGACCCACGGCTGCCACAGCCATCCGACGATCGCAACCAGTATGACGACGCCCCCTATCGCCGCGACGACGGAGTGGTTCAGCAGCCCCAGCGAAAGCAGCAACAGGCCTATGGACAGCACCACCGGCCAGATGCTGTGCTCGGAGGTCTTGTGGCTGCCCGGCGCGTGGCCTTCGGAGTGGGCACGCGGAGACGCGTGCTCCTGCCCCTCGCATTCCGAGTGGGCTTCCGTCTCGATCGCCGCGGGGGCGTTCAGGGCGGATCCAGATCCCCTCCTCATAGATTGCTCCTTCTTGCTCTCCTCATCCAAAGTCAGACCTCCTGCGAGCCATCCGCCGTCTGCTATCGGCCGCGATTCCCTCATCTGAGGCCAGGAGCCGACGAGGATACATGCGGCACTTCCATCCGGTTCCTCGCCAGCCGATACCTGCCATTCGCCATCCACTCCTGGCCACCGCTATGCGTCATGCCCTGATAGCCGATGGCCGACAGCTATCGTCGGTTCTTCTCGTCCCACAGAGGGCGGTGGCTGCGCACAGGTATCTGTCGGTCGAAGTTGTGCTCCGGAGGGGGCGAAGAGGTGGCCCACTCCAGGGTCCAGCCATCCCAGGGATCTGGTCCCGCTTCCCTGCCGCTGCGGACGCTCTTGATGATGTTCCAGATGAACAGCAGCAGGGAGACCGCGATGACGTAGCCTCCCAGGGTGGAAAGCAGGTTCAGTTCGTTCCAGCCCATGTTGTCGGCGTAGGTGTAGATCCGGCGCGGCATCCCCAGGATCCCCAGCACGTGCATGGGCTGGAAGGTCAGAAGGAAGCCGACCACCAGCAGCCAGAAGTTCCAGGCTCCCAGGCGTTCGTCCAGCATCCGTCCAGTAACCTTCGGGAACCAGTAGTAGAAGCCGGCGAAGACGCCGAAGGCTGTGCCGCCGAACAGGACGCTGTGGAAGTGGCCCACGACGTAGTAGCTGTCACTGACCTGCCAGTCGAAGGGCACCACGGCCAGGGACATGCCGGTGAGGCCGCCCAGAACGAAGAGTCCGATGAAGCCCAGGGAGAACAGCATCGGGGTTTTCAGCCGCAGGGACCCTCCCCACAGGGTGGCCAGCCAGTTGAATATCTTCACCGAGGTCGGCACGGCGATGGTGTAGCTGGTGAAGGCGAACACCGCCTGGGCGGTGAGGCTCATGCCCACTGGGAACATGTGGTGAGCCCAGACGGCGAAGCTGAGCACGCCGATAGCCACCGAAGAGTAGGCGATGAACGAGTAGCCGAAGATCGGCTTTCGAGCGAAGACCGGGATTACCTCCGAGACCATGCCGAAGGCGGGCAGGATCAGGATGTAGACCTCCGGGTGGCCAAAGAACCAGAAGAGGTGCTGCCACAGCAGGGGATCGCCACCGGTATCCGGGTTGAAGAAGCTGGTGCCGTAGTGGCGGTCCAGGTAGAGCATGATGGCGGCGGCGGTCAGGCTAGGCAGGGCGACCAGGATAATGAACTGGTTCACGAAGGTCGCCCAGACGAAGAGTGGCATCTTGTTGAAGCTCATGCCCGGCGTCCGGAGCACCAGAATGGTGACCAGAACGTTCACCGCGCCCGCGATGGAAGACATACCCAGCAGGACGATGGAGATGCACCAGTAGTCCATCCCCGAGCTGGGAGAGTAGGTGGATGACGTCAGCGGCACGTAGCTGAACCAACCGGCGTCGGGGGCCCCTCCCGCCAGGAAGCTGGCGTACAGCACGATCCCTCCGGCGACGTAGGTCCAGTAGCTGAGGGCGTTCAGCCGCGGGAAGACCATGTCTCGGGCGCCGACCATCAGCGGCACCAGGTAGTTGGCGAAACCCGAGAGTATGGGCATGCCGAAGAGGAACACCATGGTGGTGCCGTGCATCGTGAACGCCTGGTTGTACGCCTGGGGACCCAGCAAGGTGTTGTTGGGCACGATCAGTTGAGTCCGCATCAGCATCGCCATGGCGATGGCGACGACGAAGAACACCAGACTGGTGGAGGTGTAGAGGATCCCTATGCGCTTATGATTGGTCGTGGTAACCCAACTCCAGACTCCGGTCTCGTACCACTGGTGCCGAGCCCACGTGTCTGCGGTGCTCGCCATCTTGTGCTCCTCTCCTTCGAGCCTACTTCAAGTTATCCAGGTAGGCGACCAGTTGATCGATAGTGGCTTGATCCAGCTTCTCGGTGGGCATGAGGTTCCCTGGCTTCACCTCCTGGGGGTCCGCTACCCACCTGGCCAGGTTCTCCGGCGTGTTCGGCAGAGAGTTGGCCCCCAGGCTCTGCCGGCTGCCGAAGTGGGTGAGGTCGGGTCCGCTGGTTCCCTGCGCAGCGGTGCCTGCGACCGTGTGGCAGCCGCCGCAGGACTGCTGGAAGGCCTGCTCCCCGGCCCTCTGGGCCTCAGTGACCGGCTGGGCGCCCTCGGCCTGCTGCTTCCTGATCCAGTCCGAGAACTCGGCCACGGGCACGGCGACCACCTTGAATCCCATGCGGGCGTGCTGCGTGCCGCAGAACTCCGCGCACGCCCCCTCATAGGTACCAGGGGTGGTCGCGAGCAGGTTGGCGTAGTTGATCTGGCCGGGGATCGTGTCGGTCTTGCCTCCCAGCCTGGGCACCCAGAAGCTGTGGATCACGTCGGCGGACTCCAACTGCAGCTTGATCGGCTTGCCCACCGGAACGTGCACCTCGTTGGCGGTGACCACGTTCGCCTGGGGGTACTCGAATCTCCACCACCATTGGTGACCGACGACCCGCAGCACGATGGTATCGCCGGGGAAGGCCGAGATCGCGGGCAGCGCGCTGGCCGGCACCGAGGTCGCCTCCCCCATGGTCTTGATCGTCATGCCGAGGATAACCATGACCGCGACCGCCGTCGCCACCGTCCAGCCGGTTTCCAGCTTGAGGTTGCCGTGGGTCTGCACCGCCATCTCCTCGGGGCGGTTGCGGAAGCGGAACACCGCCAGCAGCAGCGTGGCCTCAACTCCAACCAGCACGACGGCGGCGAGGACCAGCAGGAGTATGGAGAGATCGTGGATGGCGGTGGCGCCCGCCGACTCCGGCCGAAAGATGGCGGCCGGGGCGGACTGGCAGCCGGCAAGGGTCGTGAGCCAGAAGGCTGCCAGTCCGAGAAGTGTGATGGTCCTCACCGCTTTCCACGTCGACCGCATGTTCGCTCCTCCGGAGTGTGGTGATGAGTGACGAGTGATGAGTCATGAGTAGACCGGTGATCGCCACCCGCCACTCATTGCTCGCGACTCATCACAGGATTAGCCGCTCCACGATCAAGGCACCAAAGAGCAGTGCCAGGTACAGGATGGAATACAGGTAGAGTTGGCGGGCAGCCTGGAGGGTTGCCCGTTGCAGCAGCACTATCGCATGGAAGACGAACTTGCTCCCCAGCAGCAGAGCCGCCACCAGGAACGCGGGTCCCGCGAACTGAGCGGGCACCAGGAGGAGGGTGGCGAGCAGCAGGAGCAGACTGTATAGGAGTATCTGTTGTCGCGTCTCTCCCTCCCCCCGAACCACGGGCAGCATCGGAACCTCCACCAGGGCGTACTCGCGGTGCCTGAACAGCGCTAAGGACCAGAAGTGAGGTGGGGTCCACAGCAGGATCACCACCCCGAGCCAGAGGGCCAGGGGGGAGAGTTGGCCTGTAGCGGCCGCAGATCCCACCAGCAACGGCATCGCACCTGCGCCCCCGCCTATGACGATGTTCCAGGGGGTGGATCGCTTGAGCCAAAGGGTATAGACCACGACGTAGTAGAAGACGCCCAGGGCGGCCAGGAGGGCGCTGAGGGGATTCACCCCCGCCGCCAGGACGGTGACGGACAGAATGCATAGCAGGAGACCGAATGCCAGTGCTCTGGAGGGCTGAACCCTACCGGCGGGCAGGGGACGTCCGGAGGTGCGCGGCATCAGCCGATCCAGATCGCGGTCCAGGTAGCAGTTGAGGGTGTTGGCTCCGCCCGCGGCGAGGGCTCCGCCGAGCATCGTCATCGCGAGCAGCTCCCAGGAGGGGAGCTCAGGCCGAGCCACCACCATGCCCCCGAAGGCCGTGAACAACAGTAGAGCCACGCTGCCAGGCTTGGTCAGTCGCAGGTAATCCACTGCACAACCCCGTGCTCGATCCAGAATTCTGCTGGTAGTTCTGCTGGAGGTACGTTCCAGGACGCGGAGGACAGACCACAAGGTGAATTGGCAAGAAGTATGCCGAGGAGGTTAAAGTCAGGCTAGGAGGATTTGGTTCTGTAGCCGCCACATGCGGAGATAATGCCCGTCTCCCCGCAGCAGTTCCGCGTGGCGGCCTTGCTCCACGATGCGTCCCCGTTGCAGTACCAGGACCTGGTCCACAGCCTCGAGTCCCACCAGCCGGTGGGTGACCAGCAGGGTGGTGCGTCCCCGCATCAATTGCCGGAGGGAGTGCATCAGCTCCTGCTCGGTGATGCCGTCCAGGTGGGCTGTGGGCTCGTCCAGCAGCAGGATCGGGGCATCCTTCAGCAGCGCCCTGGCGACGGCCAGCCGCTGCCGCTCCCCGCCGCTCAGCCGCACTCCGCGCTCACCGATCCACCCGTCTAGACCCTCGGGCAGAGACTCGAGGAGGGGGAGGAGCCGAGCCTGCGCGAGCGCCCGGATCAGCTCCTCCTCGGTTGCGTGGGGCCGGGCGACCAGGAGGTTCTCACGCAGGGTGCCGTCGAACAGGTGGGTGCGCTGGGAGACCACTGCCATGTGCGCCCGTGCCTCCTCGGGATCCCACTCCCGCAGATCTCGTCCCCCCAGCAAGATGCGTCCCTCCTCGTAGTCCCAGAAGCGGAGCAGCAGTTGGATCAGGGTGGTCTTTCCCGCCCCGCTGGGTCCGACCAGTGCAATGCTGCTCCCCGCGTCCAGCCTGAAGCTCACCCCATCCAGGGCAGGCGGCTCGTCGAGGCCGTACCGAAAGCGCAGCCCGTCCACCACCAGGCCAACTGAGTGATTGGTGGTGAGTGATGAGCGAGGGGTGAGAAGTGCTGAGCGCTCGGTGCTGGGTTTCGGCTCCTGGACTCTCCGCGTCTCCGCGTCGACGCGTCTCCCCTCCTCCGCGTCCACCACCTGGAACAGGCGTCGGGCCGCCTCCAGGGCGCCGTCGAGCTGCTGCATGGCGGAGGGGAGCGTGGCGACTGCCTCGAAGCTTGCCAGGGCGGCGAGGGCCACCACAGGCAGGTACACCCCATCCATCCGTCCGGCCGACACCAGAGGTATCGCTGCCGCCAGCACGGCCCACATCCCCAGGTTGGAAAGGAGGCTCCCCAGCCCGACATGGAGTGCCGTGACCCCGGCCATGCCATCCTGGGCCTCCAGCCATCGCCTCCCCAGTTCCCGTACCCGTTCAATCTGGCGACGCTCCTGCCCGAAGGCGATCAGGTCGGCCATGCCGTGGATGCCGTCCACCAGTTGCACGCTCAGCTCTCCCCGCAGCCGTGCCGCGCGTGGCCCCAGACCTCGACTTCCGTAGTGGGCAAGGAGGGGGATGCCCACGCCGGACAGGAGCAGGAAGACGGTCAGCACCCAGGCCAGAGCGGCGTCGAACCGGCTGAGGAAGAGGGTGATCGCCAGACCCACCAGCAGGGCTACCAGCGGAGGCGCCACTACCCGAACGTAGAAGTGCTGGAGGGTGTCCACGTCGCCCACCACGCGGCTAAGCAGGTCGCCGCTTCGGTGGCCGATCAGGCGGGATGGGGCTAGGGGCTCCAGGGCCTCGTAGAACCAGGCCCGCAGCCGGCCGAGGATGCGGAAGGTGACGTCGTGGGAGAAGTACCGTTCCAGATAGCGGAACACCCCTCTGGATAGGCCGAAGAAGCGCACCCCGACGATGGGCACTGCGAGATCGGCCACCGAGGGGTGAAGGGCCGCGGCGGCTATCAGGAAGGAGGCGGTGGCCATGAGGCCCACGCCACTGCCCACGGTGGCGAAGCCGAGCAGCGCCGAGAGGGCCATCCTCCCCTTGAAGGGGGCCACCAGCCGGAGGAGTCGGAGCAGGGTGCCCACGGCGCCCGGCCCTCCGATCGGGCGACCCCGAGGAGGTGTGGCACTTCCCGATTCCGGCGGCGCCGGGGGCGCGCCGTGAGCGAACGCGGCGCCGCGTGCGGGCTTCGGGCTATCCGGGATGGACGACGCGGGCTCCGGGTTGCGGGAAGCGATCGGCCGACCGCTGACCGCTGACGGCCGATCGCTTCCCATGCAGGCCTCCACCAGCCGTGCGTAGAGGCCATCCTTCTCCACCAGCTCCTCGTGCGTGCCCGCCTCGACGACCTGCCCCTCGGCCAGCACCAGGATCCGATCGGCCATACGGGCGGTGCTCAGCCGGTGGGTGATGGCTAGCACCGTCTTGCCCTCCATCAGCCGGCTCAGCGAGTGCTGGATGAGTGCCCCGTGCTCCGGGTCCAGGTGGGAGGCCGCCTCGTCCAGGATCAGCAAGGGCGCGTCCTTGAGGAAGGCCCTGGCCAGGGCCAGGCGCTGAGCCTGGCCTCCGCTCAATCGTTCCCCCCGTTCCCCGATCACCGAGTCGTAGCCCTGGGGCAGTTGGCGGATGAACTGATCGGCGTGAGCGAGCTGCGCGGCCTGGACCAACTGATCCGGGCTCGCGTCTGGTCGCGCCATACGGAGGTTCTCGGCTACGGTGGCGTGGAACAGGTAGGGGGTCTGCGAGACCCAGGCCACGCATCGCCGCCACTCCTCCGGCGGTATAGCGCTCAGGGACCTGCCGTCTACCAGGATCTCCCCCCGGTCGGGCTTCTGGAAGCCCATCAGCAGTTGGACGACGGTGCTCTTGCCCGCGCCGCTCAGCCCCACGAGGGCGAGCCGCTCGCCCCGCCGAACCTCGAAGGAGGCTCCCTGCAGGACCGGGCGCTCGCCGCCATCGTAGCCGAAGTGCACGTCCCGGAACTTGACGTGTGGGGACGGGGAGACGGGGAGGTCGGCCTCCGCGCCCCCGCGTCTTCCGGTCTCCCCGTCTGGGACCGGGGTCTCCAGGATCTCGAACACCCGGCGGGCAGCGGCGACGCCGGAGATGCCGGCGTGGAAGCCGGTGCCCAGGTTCCGCAACGGCAGGTAGAACTCCGGCGCCAGGATGAGGACGAAGAAGGCGTGCTCGAAGGATAGGGTGCCGTACAGCAGCCGCAGGCCCACCTCCACCGCCACGATGGCGGTGCTGACGGTGGAGAGAAGCTCCAGCGCGAGGGCCGAGAGGAAGGCCACACGCAGCACCCCCAGCGTGGCGATTCGGTATCGGTCGCTCACCAGCGCGAGAGCGCCGATCTGCTCTCGGCTGCGGCCGAACGTCTTCAGGGTGGTCAGCCCCTGGAGTAGGTCGAGGAAGCGGCCGCTCATCCGGCTGAGGGACTCCCACTGCCGTCGGGTCATCGCCTCCGCCATTTTCCCGATCAGGATCATGAACATGGGGATCAGCGGCGCGGTGAGCAGAAAGACCAGCGTCGAGAGAAGATCCAGGGGGAAGACGAAGGCGAGGATGGTGACGGGGACCAGGGCGGCGAGGGCGAGGCTGGGAAGGTACTGGCTGAAGTACCCCTCCAGCGCCTCGATCCCCTCCACGGCCGTGTTGGCCAGCTCGCCCGTCCGTTCGCCAGAGCAGTAGGCGGGGCCTAAGGTCAGCAGGTGGGCGAAGAGCCGCTCCCGCAGGGCGGCCTTGATCCGCCCCGCTGCCCTGTGAGAGGTGACCTCCCGTACGGCCACCAGGGCTGCCCGAGACACGATGGCGAGGAGCAGGAGTAGCAGGAGCGGACTCACCTGCTGCAGGGCCTGCCCTTCCAGGAAGACCCCGTTCACCACCCGACTCAGGAGCAGGGCCTGCAGGACCGTGGCGGCCCCGGCCAGCAACCCGGTCCCCACCGTGAGGACCAGGTAGGATCGGATGCTGCGGGCCTGATCGAGGAGTCGCTTATCCAGATTCATGGGCGTGAAGCCGGTCGGGGCGAAGCACTCACCCAGCGCGAGTGCTTCGCCCGCGCGCCTAGTACTCTAGCTGCTGTGTCCTGCCCACCCTCTCGCGGAACACCCAGTAGGTCCAGCCCTGGTACAGCAGGACGATCGGTACGAAGCAGACGGCCACGATCGTCATCACCTGCAGGGTGTAGGCGCTGGAGGAGGCGTTGTAGATGGTCAGGCTCCAGTTGGGATCCAGGGTGGAGATCATCACCCTTGGGAAGAGGCCGGCGAAGACCATCACGGTCGCCATGGCGATGGTGAGCCCTGTCATCGAGAAGGCCCACCCCTCCCTCCCGAGTCTGATAAACGCCCCGGAGGCCACGAGGGCCACCGCGGCGAGAAGGGCGATGGGCGTGGGGTTCACCTCGCTCTTGCTGAAGATCTCCGTGGCGACGAAGCCAGCAACCACGAAGAGGGCCACCAGGAGCACCGTGGGCAGCCACAACCACCTGGCGGCGGAGCGGGCGGCCTCCAACACCTCGCCACCGGTCTTCAGACTCAGGAAGAGTGCGCCGTGCAGGGAGAAGAGGGCGACGAACGCGACGCCTCCGAGCAGGGCGTAGGGGTTGAGCAGGTTCCAGAAGCCTCCGACGTAGTTCATCTTGGCGTCGATGGGCACGCCCTGGATGAGGTTGCCGATGGCCACGCCCCACAGGAGGGCCGGCACCAGGCTCCCCACGAAGATCATCCAGTCCCAGAAGCCGCGCCAGGCGGGGCTGGAATCCTTGCTGCGGAACTCGAAGGCCACTCCCCTGACGATGAGCGCGAACAGCATCAGCACCAGCGCCAGGTAGAAGCCGCTGAAGAGGGTGGCGTACCAGTGAGGAAAGGCGGCGAACATCGCCCCACCCGCCGTCAACAACCACACCTCGTTGCCGTCCCAGAAGGGGCCGATGGCGTTGATGACCACCCTTCGGCTGGCGTCGTCCCTGGCCACGAAGGGGAGGAGGGTGCCCACGCCGTAGTCGAAGCCCTCCAGGAAGAAGAAGCCGATGAACAGCACCGCGATCAGGATGAACCAGACGATGTTCAGATCCATATCGATCCTCCAGCGATCGTGGAACACACTCAGGACTGAGGACTGAGCGACCGACTCCTCTCTTCTCAGCTCTCAGCACTACTCGGGACCACTCGGCACCGAGCGCTCGCGACTCTGCCCCCAGCCTCAGTAGGCGTGCGCCAGTGCAGCGGCTTCCTGGCTGTCGGTGCCGCCTTTCGCGTACTTTGCCAGGAGGTAGATGTCGGCAACCATCAGGGCACCGTAGACCAGGGTGAACCCGATCACCGAGAGCAGCACCATGCCCGCCGAGACGGTTGGGGAGACCCCCTCCTGCGTCGTCATGAGACCGTAGACGATCCAGGGCTGCCGCCCCATCTCCGCCAGCAGCCAGCCCGCCGTGTTGGCGACGTAGGGCAGGGCGATGGTCGGGAGGATCATCTTCAGCACCGCCGGGTGCAGCCTAGCCGTGCCTCGGAAGGAGTAGTACAGGCTGTAGAGCGCGACGAACAGCATCAGGAATCCCGCGCCCACCATGGCGCGGAAGCTCCAGTAGGCGGTGATCACCGAGGGGACGTAGTCGCCGGGCCCGTACTTCTGCCGGTACTCCTCGTCCAGCTCCTTGATCCCACTAACCTCTCCCTGAGTGGTCCCGTAGGAGAGGAGGGTCAGGAAGGGCTTGACCCGAATGGCGAAGACGTCCCGCCTGCCTGCCTCGTCGCCCCAGGTGAAGAGGGAGAGGCCGGCGGGGTCCTCGCTCTCCCACAGGGCCTCGGCGGCGGCCATCTTCATCGGCTGCATCTGGATCAGGTGCTGCGCCTGGGTGTGGCCGACGGCGATGACGGCCAGGGTGCCCACGGTGCCGGCCACAGCCGCCCACCGGAAGGAGCGGCGAAAGACCTCGAGGTTGGCGCCCTTCTTCCGCAGGTGGTAGGCGCTGATCCCCAGCATGAAGAAGGCGGCCGTGCAGAGGCCGGCGGCCAGCACATGGGGGTACTGTGTTTGGAGATAGGGGTTGGTGAGCAAGGCGAAGAAGTCGGTCATCTCCGCCCGGCCGTTGCGTAGGGTGTAGCCCACTGGGTTCTGCATGAAGGAGTTGGCCACCAGGATCCAGAAGGCCGAGATGTTGGAGCCGATGGCCACGAGCCAGATGGTGACGGCGTGTAGGGCCTTGGGGAGCCTGTCCCAGCCGAAGATCCAGAGTCCGAGGAAGGTAGACTCCAGGAAAAAGGCCAGGAGCGCCTCGACGGCGAGGGGCGCGCCGAAGATGTCCCCCACGAAGCGCGAGTAGTTGGACCAGTTCAGGCCGAACTGGAACTCCTGGACGATGCCGGTCACCACCCCCATGGCGAAGTTGATGAGGAACAGCCTTCCCCAGAACTGGGCCATCCGCTTGTAGGTCTCGTCCCCTGTGCGGACGTAGCGGGTCTCCAGGAGTGCGACCAGGATGGAGAGTCCCAGGGTGAGGGGGACGAAGAAGAAGTGGTACGCCGTGGTGATGCCGAATTGCATCCTCGCCAAGAGAAGCTCGTTCACAGCCACCTCCTCGTAGAGTAACCTGCCGCCAGCAACGACGGAGAGCGTGCACCCGACCCACGACCGGGTGGGCGGGTCAACCCTGCTCTGCCTCACGACAGTCGATGCAGAGTCCGTAGAACATCGTGTACTGCCCCTCCACCTCGAACCCAGATTCCGGGGCGGGGGGCTTGGTGGCGTGCTGGCCCGATCCCGCGTCGAAGTCCCAGACTCGACGGCAGCGACGACACATAAAGTGGTCGTGGGAGGACACGTTGCCGTCGTACCTGGTGAAATCGCCGCAGTAGATCTCGAGGGCTAGCCCATCGCGTTGCAGTCGGTCCAGGTTGCGGTACACCGTTCCCAGGCTGATGCGGGGCAACCGTTGACGGACCAGCAGGTAGAGTTCGTCGCTTCTTGGGTGGGACTTGAGCTTGCGCAACTCTTCGAGGATGATGCTCCGCTGCCTGCTGCCCCTAGATCCGGTGGCCCTGACCTGCTCCATGGGGATTACTCCAGCGCACAAAGTAGTAGTGCAGAAACCGGACCAGAGCGGCGGCGCCGGCCTGCCACAAGGCGTAATGAAGCGACAATAGTAACTGTTCGCAGTATAGGAGGGGCATCGGCGGCTGTCAAGCCCTTCCGAAACCCAGCTCGAGGGGTTATGCTCTCAGGGCTTGCAGGGGACGTTACGTCACCCCTTATCCTCCCCTCGAAAGGAGGCCGCAGCCTTGATCACGCGCAACTACCCGACCGGCCGGTTCGCCGCCAAGGCCGGCGTCACCGTTCGAACGCTCCGCTACTACGACCAGGTGGGGTTGCTGAAGCCCTCCTTCGTCACGGAGGCTGGCCACAGGCGATATACCGATCGGGATCTGATCCGGCTGGAGCAGATCCTCGCCCTGAAGTCCCTCGGCTTTTCCCTGGAGGAGATCCGCGAGATGGTGCGGGGCGAGTCGATGTGGCTGCCCGACCTCTTCTCCCTTCAGAAGCGGATGATGGAGGAGAGGAAGGCGGAGATCGACCGGGCGATTAGGGCCCTGGAGAGTCTGCAGGCTGCCATGGCGGCGGGCTGGGAGCTGGATTGGGAACTCCTCACCCTGGTGATCAAGGTGACACAACAGATGCAGTACGACAAGGACTGGTGGATGCAGCACTACAGTGAGGCAGCCCGGCGGAAGGTGGAGGAGCGGGCGAAGGGCTACTCGGAGGAGCAAGCCTGGGCGGATGCGAAGCGGTGGCAGGAAGTGATCGACGGCATGAAGGCCGCCGCGGCGCGGGGGGACGACCCGTCGAGCCCGGAGGTTCAGGATCTGGCCAGGCGCTGGACGGAGCTGGTGGAGGAGTTCACCATGGGCGACCCGGAGATCGAGGAGGGGCTCGCCCGAGGGTGGTCCAAGGCGAAGGAGCGCCCGTACGGCCCGGAGGTGGAGGCCTACGTCCAGCGGGCGCTGGAGATCTACAAGGGGAAGAAGTAGGGCGCGCGGGCTGGGGGCGGGTCGAGCACCCGCCCCCTTCGTCGTTTCTGAGGCTCAGCGGCGGTTGGCCTCGGGCTTCCACACCTCCCAGACCTTGCCGACGAGATCGGCGCCGGGCTTCAGGGTGGCCTGGCCGGGCAGCCAGTGGCACGGCGTGACCTCGCCGGTCTCTCGGGTGTGCTGGAAGGCCATGATCTGGCGGATCAACTCGTCGGAGTTGCGGCCCACCGACGGCGCCACCACCTCGATGGCCTGGATGACGCCGTCCGGGTCGACGATGAAGGTGCCTCGGACGTCGACGCCGGCCTCCTGGTCGTAGACGCCGAACAGGGAGCCGATCCTGCCGTCGGGGTCGGCGAGCATGGGGAACGGGAGGCCGCCGTCCACCATCTTGGAGAGCTCGGCCTCCTGCCAGGCCCTGTGGACGTGGTGGCTGTCGGTGCTGATGGCGAGCACCTCCACCCCCAGGGATTGGAGCTCCTCGTAGCGGGTGGCGAGGTCGGTGAGCTCGGTGGGGCAGACGAAGGTGAAGTCGCCCGGGTAGAAGAAGAGGACGGCCCAACGTCCCTTGAAATCGCTGAGGGCCAACTGTCGGTAGTCGCCCTTGACGAAGGCTGTGGCCTTGAAGTCTGGGGCAGCCTTTTGGACAAAGACCATGATGAACCCTCCGTGAAAAGGTTGATGGATGGTGCTTGGGTACCGCTCGGCCGGGCTGGGCGCGGGCAAGGAAGCCCGGCCAGGGGGGATTGTAGCGCACCGCGAGGCCAGTGTCAACCAAAAGGACCCAAATAGTCCGAAATGGCCCGGTAGAACGGTCCGGACCGGGCCGGCAGTGCCTCGGCTCAGGCCCCGAGCCGGTCGTACACCAGTCTCGATATCTCGGCTTCGGCTGAAACCGCCTCATTCGGGTCGACCGACCGGCCCATCACCACCAGCACGTAGCTGCCGCCAGGTCCCCACACGATGCCG
>JBLNDL010000092.1:0-71264 GCA_050261575.1 Sphingomonadaceae bacterium
ACACCTTCGGCCACGTGGCGCAGATGCCCCAGATCGTGCGGGGCTTCGGCATGGACAGCTTCGTGTTCTGGAGGGGTCTAGGCGACGACTCCGACCGCCTCGGCGTCGCCTTCCGCTGGCGTGGCCCCGACGGCTCCACGGTCCTGGCCATCCGCCAGATCGATGGCTACGGTGCCGTGGACAACCTGGGCCGATGGGCTCGGGGAGGGGTTAGGGCCACCGACCCTGCCGAGTACCCGGAGATGGCGCTTCGCCGGTTGAAGGAGCTGCGAGATATCGCCGCGCCCTACCTGGAGCGCTCGGGGGTGATCGATCTGCTGGCCGGCAACGGCACCGACCACCAACTGGTGCAGCGGGACCTGACATCGCTGCTGGCGGCCGCCAGCTTCGCGTGGCCCGAGGCGGAGTTCCGCATCGCCGGCCTTGACGAGTACGCGGATGCCATCCGAGGCCGGATGCCCTATCTGGACGTCTACGAGGGCGAGATGTGCGACGGCAAGGACGCCCCCGTGCTCCGAGGCGTCAACTCCGCGCGCATCCACCTGAAGCAGCGCAACGAGGCGGTGGAGAGGGCGCTCCTCGAAGCCGAGATCGCCGCGTCACTCGCCCACCTCGCTACGGGCGCGCCCTACCCGGCAGAGGACCTGCGTCTCGCGTGGCGTCACCTCCTCCGCAACCACCCGCACGACTCGATCTGTGGCTGCTCCGTCGACGAGGTCCACAGAGACATGGCCTGGCGTTTCGACGCCGCCGAGCAATTGGCCCTTCGGCTCCGCAGGGAGGCCCTGTGGAAGCTGGCCGGCGGCGAGGCCATCTGGTCGTACCGAGAGAGGCCGAACGCGCACCGCACGGCCGTCAACCTGCTGCCATACGGGCGCAGGGGTCTGGTAGAGCTTCCCCTCCCCCCCGAGCTCGCCCACGCCCGCTCCATCAGGGCCGAGGGCCCCGATGGCGAGCTGCCGGCTCAACTCTATCGGGATGGCTACGGCGCCCACGCGCTGGTCGCCACCGAGGCCCCATCCCTCGGGGCCTCGCGGATCCACCTCCGCTCCGGCCGCCCCCGGGTGGAAGGGGCTCGCCTCGTGGGCTACCACGCCATCGAGAACGAGCACTACCACGTCGCGGCCCTGCCCAACGGCACCCTGGAGATCCTCCACAAGGGCTCCCGCAGGAAGCTCAGCGGCGCCCATTGGCTCGTGGACGAGGCGGACCGGGGCGACGAGTACAACTTCTGCCCCGTCGACGGCGATACCCCATGGGACATGCGAGCGCATAAGGTTCGGATACGAGGGGGGATGAGAGGGCCGGCGGTGGCCTCACTGGTCCTGGAGATGGATGCGAGGCTTCCTCAGGGGCTGAGGACCGACCGGAGGGCGAGGCTGCGCCAGACGGTGGCGTGCCCCATCCGGGTGGAGGTGCGCCTCATCGCCGGAGTGGAGAGGGTAGAGTTCGTCACCACGCTGGAGAACCGAGCCTTCGACCACCGTCTCAGGGTCGTGTTCCCGGCGGGCCCGGCCCACGAGGTGAGGGCCGAGGGCCACTACGCCGTCATCCACCGGCCGGTGGGCGCCAAGCAGCACGGCCCCGACTGGAAGGAGCCAGCGCAGCCCACCCACCATACACTGGGGGGGGTGGAGGCAGGCGGTGTGCTGCTGCTCGGCAAGGGGCTGCCCGAGTACGAGGTGCGCCACGCGGAAGGGGGGGCCGAGATAGCCCTTACCCTGCTTCGGTCCGTCGGCTGGCTCTCCAGGGACGACCTATCCACCCGCCCAGGCGGCGCCGGCCCCCACCTTGCCACCCCCGAGGCCCAGTGTCTCGGCTACCACCGGTTCGAGTACGCCGTCTCCCTGGTCGAGGATCTCGCCGATGCGGAGTTGGTTCGGGCCTCGCACGACTACCGCTTCGGGCTGCTCGCGGGGCCTCCGAACCTGGAGAGCCAGGAGTCCCTCCGCCTCGAGGGGCGGGGCTTCTGCCTCGGCGCCCTCAAGGGCGCCGAGGACGGCGACGGCGTAGTCCTCCGGGTCTACAACCCCGGCGAGACGGCCGCAGCCCTGGCCATCTCCGGCGAGATCGACGCCCGGCCGTGCCGCCTGGACGAGCAGCCTCTGGAGGAGCCCTTCGACGGCACCCTGGCCGGAGGCAAGATCGCCAGCTTCAGACTGAGGAGATCGGCCAAATCCCCTCTCCGCTCGGGAGAGGGCTAAGGTGAGGGCTCCTCGGCCAGAGGCTCCCCAGCCCTCACCCCGTGGCGGTGCCTCCAGACACGTCCACGCCTCTTCCTCTGGGAGAGAGAGGCCAGCCCCTACCCGTAGCAACGACCCCAGTCGTTCGTCCTCGGAACGGCTGCAACCGTCACCGCGCGGTGGCGAGCCGCCGGAACCCCAGGCGCCCATGCGGCGGATACCCGATGAGTGGCTGGCGCTCGCCGTCCGGCTGGCGGCAGTGGGGCTGGCTGAGATCGCCTCCGGCGACTTTCTCCTGGCCAGCTCCCGCTCCGAGTTCTTCGGGCGGCTCTTCGGTCGGGATTCCCTGATCACCTCCATGCAGTTCCTCTCCGCGATCGACCTCGATCCCACCCTCGCGCCCGTCCTCCTTCCACCCATCGAGGGAAGCCTTCGCGCACTGGCGCAACTGCAGGGAGTGATAGACGACCCCTGGACGGAGGAGGAGCCCGGCAAGATCCCCCACGAGTACAACCCCGACGGCGAGGGCGACTTCCCAGGCGCCTACTACGCCAGCATCGATGCGACTCCGCTGTTCCTCGTCACGCTGCATCGGTACGCCGTGGTGATCGGGAAGCTGGCGTCGTCCCGGACGCCGCCGGGGTCGGTCCCGACCCCGGCTCTTCACGATCAGCCTGGCGGACCACCAGGCGCTTGCGCTATCCCCCCGCTCCTCGTGGAGCTGCGGGACAGCCGGGACCGGGCGCTCCGGTGGCTCCTCGAGCGGGCAGACCTGGACGGCGACGACCTGACGGAGTTCCTGCAGCGCAACCCCGAGAGAAGGTCACTGATCAATCAGAACTGGAAGGACAGTCGCGACTCCCTGCTGATGTCCGACGGCACGATACCCCCTTACCCGGTGGCCTATGCAGAGGTGCAGGCGTACTGCTACGGGGCTCTACTGGGAGAGGCGGATCTCAGGCACGCGGAAGACCCCGAGTTCGCGGCGGGGTTGCGGGCCAGTGCAAGCAGGCTGGCCGATCGGTTCGAGCGCCGATTCTGGTTGCCGGAGACTGGGAGCTACGCCCAGGCCCTCGACGCGCGCAAGCGGCCGCTAACCGACGTCTCGTCCAACGGCTTCCACTGGTTGTGGCTGGGACCGACGCGGCCGCGCCGGCACAGACGTGCAGCGCGACGGCTGCTGGAGCCAGACCTGAGAACCCCCTTCGGGGTCCGGACCCTCAGCTCCCGATCGCCCAATTACGCCCCCCTCCGCTACCATCGAGGCACCATTTGGCCCTGGGACAACTGGGTGGCCGCCTCCGCCCTCCGGCGACTCTGCATGGATGAGGAGGCGGCCGGGATCGACGCAGCAGTGCTGCGCGCCCTGGCCGAGTTGGGCTGTCCTGCCGAGCTGTACTCCTATCTGGATGGCGAGAAGCACCCCTCCATGGATTTCCACAACATCTGGGGAGGGCGGGCTCGATCCTGCCGCATCCAGGCGTGGACGGTGGGATACCTGGTGGAGATGGTTGCCCGCTGGGGCCGCGGGGAGGCACTGCGAGCCGAGGTGGGCCGGGTTCTGCACGAGGGCCAGTGGACACGGCCCCTACTGATAAGCCAGTGATCCCAACGTGCATCACCCGTTCACGGGTGCGCCGGCCGAGAAACGTAGCCACACCCTCGAGGGTACGCGAACCTCGTAGGGCAGGGTGGCGGTTCGCCTCGGGGTGCGCAGGCTGCAGCCTGCGGCTCCAGGCGTGGGAGTGGCCCGGGAGCGCGGGCCGGACTCGTCGATGCTACTGTGCCGGGTGGTACTCCAACTCCTTGTAGGCCGGCTCCGAAGGGTTCGACAGATAGGAGCGGGCCATCTCCGCGATCCGCTTCGCCTCCACCCCCGTTCGAGGGATCCAGATGCGGAGCATCCGCTGTTTGGCGTTGAAGTTCAGGTAGGGGCCCCTATCGGCCAGACCACCCGTCACGAAGCAGTCGTAGCCCACCAGCCGCTGCACCTCCGACTCGAGATCGCGCAGGTCCATGTCCGGCCTCCCGTAGCATCGATGGTCAATGGTATTCTATAGTGTAGCAGAGGAAGCAAGCCCGGGACGCGGAGACCGGAATCACTCCGCGTCTCCGTGTCTTGACGCCCGAGGATTCGAGGGTTCCACAGTGCTGAGCAGGCAATTACAGGCCGATCTCTGGCTGGCCCTGGTCACCCTGATTTGGGGTAGCACCTTCGTGGTGGTGAAGAACGAGCTGGCCAACATCGGTCCACTCGCGTTCGTCGCGCTTCGCTTCACGTTCGCCTTTCTTTTCATGGCGCTTCTGATGCGGCGATCCCTCGCCCGCATCGGCCGGCATCAGTTGGCCGCAGGCGCGCTTATAGGGGTATTCCTCTTCGGAGGATACGCCCTCCAGACCGTGGGGCTGCGCTACACCACGGCCTCCAAGGCCGCCTTCATCACCGGCCTCTGCGTCGTGCTGGCGCCCCTCTTCGCCCACCTTCTGCTGGGCCATACCCCGTCGCTCATTGCTACGTTGGGTGTGGTGTTGGCGACGGCAGGGCTCGCCCTCCTATCGCTGGTGGACGACCTCTCGCTCGCCATGGGCGACCTGCTGGTGCTGGGCTGCGCCGCGTCCTTCGCACTCCACATCGTCTCCATCAGCCGCTTCGCCCCGAGGATGGACCCAGTGGCTCTCACCACCGTTCAGATCGGGGTGGTGGCGGTGGGTGGCGCCATCGCGACCGCGATCCTGGAGCCGAACCCGCTGCCCCTGAAGCCGGGTTCGGTGGTAGTGGCCGCCGGGATGGGGCTCTTCGCCACGGCCCTCGCCTTCACCATCCAGAATCGGGTGCAAGTCTTCACTACCCCGACCCACACCGCCCTGGTCCTGTCGCTGGAGCCAGTGTTCGGGGCGATATTCGCCTACCTGCTGGCAGGCGAAAGGCTGGGTCCCAGGGAGATCCTGGGGTGCTCCCTGATCCTGGCAGGAATGGTGGCGGCAGAGTTCAAGCGGGAGAAGGGTGTCGAGGTGGCGAAAGCAGAGCTGGCCACGGAGATGACCAGCCCGCGGGGTCGCCCCGAGCCGTCGCCGTGAACCCGCATCTCCGAGGTCAGTTCCGAGGAACGAGCCAATTGTGGTATGGTGAGGCCGCAACCCAACGAGCCGTTTCCGTCCTCCCTCTAATCGCTGCCAAGAAAAGGGGTAGAGCGATGTACGAACCCGAGCGCCTGGTCCAGATGGATCTCGAGCACGTCCTGCATCCCATGCATAGCCACGCGCACAACACCACCGGACCGGTGGTGTTCGTCCGGGGCAGGGGAGCCACCGTGGTGGATGCCGCCGGCAAGGAGTACATCGACGCGTTCTCCGGCCTGTGGAACGTCAACGTGGGCCACGGTCGAGCCGAACTCGCCGAGGCGGCCGCTGAGCAGATGCGGACCCTCGCCTACGCCTCGGGCTACGCGGGAACCTCCAACGTTCCGGCCATCGAGCTGGCAGGCCGGTTGGCCAACCTGGCCCCCGGTGACCTGAAGGCCACCTTCTACACCACCGGAGGCGCGGAATCGAACGAGACGGCCTTCAAGATCGCCCGCTTCTTCTGGAAGATGAACGGCAAGCCCGACAAGGTGAAGATCGTCGCCCTCCAACGCGGCTACCACGGCACCACGGGCGCGGCCATGATCGCCACCGGAATGCGCCAGTACTGGCAGCACTTCGATCCGGTTCAGGCCGGCTTCTTCCACATCCCCACCCACTACTGCTTCCGCTGCCCCCTCGGCAAGCGATACCCCCAGTGCGACGTCGCCTGCGCCGACACTCTGGAGCAGCAGATCCTCGCGGAGGACCCAGAGACGGTGGCCGCCTTCATCGCCGAGCCGGTCCATGGGGGCGGCGGGGTGGTGACGGCTCCGCCGGAGTACTTCCGCCGCATTAGGGAGATCTGCGATCGACACGACGTCCTGTTCATAGCCGATGAGGTGATCACAGGCTTCGGGCGCACCGGCAAGATGTTCGCCCAGGAGCACTGGGGCGCGACGGCCGACATCATGTCCTTCGCCAAAGGAATAACCAGCGGCTACCTGCCGCTCGGCGGGGTAATGGTGAACGAGCGGGTGCACAAGGCGTTCCGCGAGTTGCCTCCCGGCGGCAGCTTCAACCACGCCTACACCTACTCCCTGCATCCTGTCTGTTGCGCCGTGGCCCTGAGGAACCTGGACATCCTGGAGGAAGAGGGCCTGGTGGCCAGGGCCGCCACGATGGGAAAGATGCTGCTGGAGAGCCTCCGGCGACTGGAGGGTACGCCCGGGGTCGGTGAGGTCCGAGGCATCGGATTGATGGCTGCCGTCGACCTGGCTGCCGACAAGACCGGAACGCCACTACCGGCGTCCCTCTCGGCAGGGCCTCGAATCCAGACCTACGCCCAGGAGCATGGGGTGGTCTTCCGCACCAGGGGCGACGTGATCATGCTGGCCCCGCCTTTCGTCGTCACCGAGCAGCAGATCGACACCATCGTGGACGTGGTGGCCGAGGGGATCGCCCGTGTCGTGGGCGGCGGGGTCTAGGATCTGGCCGTCTCCATCGGGAAGGAGTTGTAGTCGTGATCCTGGTTCTGGTCACCAACCTCCTGGTGGGTTTCGGGCTCTTTGTGCTGGGAGTGAACATACTGCGGCGCCCCGAGCGGGTGTGGGTGGGTGTGCACGTCGTTCGCACCCCCGAGGACACCGCTCGGGTCCGCCGCTCCAACCGAAGGGCAGCCCCCTGGCTGATCCTCTTCGGCGCGGCCGATGCCCTCAGCACCCCTCTGGGCATGCTGGCAGGGATCGATCCCATCCTCCTGGCGCTGGCCGGGCTGGGTCTCCTCATCCTGGCGATCGCGGCCCAACTCCTGGCGGCCACGATCACCCGCTAGAAGCCGGCCCTCACGATCATCACGGTGCCGGACGCAGCGCGGATTAGCCCGCGCTGCGTCCCTAACCCCGTCGACTCGGTAGCGCGGAGCCGCCGTCGGCGCCATCGACGTTGGGGTTGGGACAACCCCGGCTCCGTGGTCCCGTTGAGCCCGTCCGCCGACCTACTCGGGCAGTTTGCCCAACTTCGCCAGGTCGTCGGCCAACCACTCCAGCCCCAGCCGTTCCAGGGTGATGCGGGTCGGCACCCCCGTCTCCGGGTCCCATCCCATCAGATAGTAGTAGGTACGTACCATCTCCTCCATCTTGGCGGGATCGATGGCCTGCCGCTTCTCGGCCAGGGATCCCTTCAGGGGCGGGGAGAAGAAGCGCTTGGGCAGCCGGTCGTCGGCGCGGGTGAAGCCCTCCAGCACGTTGAAGGCCCTCCCCATCGTGATGGCCCTCTCCCCCACCAGCAACAGCTCCTCGAGTGTGGTGTTCCAGCCGGTGGTGGCGTTCACCAGCTCCACGATCTGCTGGTAGGTCCAAGGGACGAAGTAGCAGTACGAGGCGCTATCCTGGGTGTTACGCCACTTGTGCAACTGTGTGAAGAGATTCACCTTGCGGGTGGAGAGTTCGTTCGCCGGCATCGGCTCGTAGATCCCGAGGGGCTTCGCCTCATCCTCCAGTCTCGGGCCCTCCTTCTCGAAGAAGGTGTCGTGCAACCCCGTCCCGTGGTCGCCGCCGTGGTTGGCCACGGCGTAGCCGATGCCGAGGCCCTGCTTCAGCCGGGGCTCGTGCATGGCGATCTCCACCCCCTTGACCTGCATCGCCAGCTCCTCGGCACCGTTCCCGATCCTTCGTGCGGCTATGCGGGTACCCTCGGCGAGGACGTCCCCGATCCCCCGACGGTAGGCGATCATCTCCAGCAGCTTCAGCATCGCCTCCGCGTTGCCCCACGTGAGTTCCAGGCCATCGGTATCGGCCTTGGTGATGTAGCCCCGCTCGTAGCACTCGAAGGCGAAGGCGATGGTGGTGCCGGCCGAGATGGTGTCCAGCCCCCAGGCGGAGCAGAGGTGGTGGGCCCTGGCCAGGGCCGCGAGGTTGTCGATCCCGCAGGAGGAGCCGAAGGCGGCTAGGGTCTCGTACTCGGGTCCACCGTACTTCGGGTCGGCTACCCACGGCTCGTCCACCTTCACAACCTTCTTGCAGCGGACGGCGCAGGCGTAGCACGCCTCCATCCCTATGCGGATCGTCTCCTTGATAGTGGGCGCAGTGATCGGCTCGATGTTCTCGAAGTAGCCGTCCCTGAAGTTCCTGGTGGGCACGTTCCCCGCCAGGTTGTAGCCGGTCATGTCCGCGCCGGTGCCGTACTCGTGGAAGCCGAACGCCTTGGTGGGTACGACCTCGTGGATCGCCTTGCCCAGCGCCCTTATCCTTTCCGGATCGGCATACTGGGGGGGCATCTTTCCTCGAACGGCGATGGCCTTGAGCTTCTTGGAGCCCATGACGGCGCCCAACCCGGCGCGACCCGCCGCGTCCTTCAGGTCGTGCATGACGCAGGCGAAGCGGACCATCTTCTCGCCGCCGGGGCCGATGCTGCACACCCTGGCGAAGCGCTCCCCGGTCTCGGCCTTGATGGCCTCCTCCAGCTCCTTGACCTCCATGCCCCACAGATGGCCGGCATCCCTCAGCTCCGCCACCCCGTCCCTTATCCACAGCCAGACCGGCTTCTCCGCCCGACCCTCGAAGATGAGACCGTCGAAGCCGGCGTGCTTCAGCTCTGCGTTGAAGTGTCCTCCCACCTCGCTCTTACCGATGCCGCCGGTCATTGGTGACTTGGCGCCGATACCGCTACGGGCGTTGCCCGAGACCGGCACACCGGTGAGCACGCCGGGGAACATGACCAGCTTGTTGTCGGGCCCCAACGGGTCCACGCCCGGTTTCAACTCCTTGAGCAGGTAGTAGGCCGCCATGGCGGCGCCACCTAGGTACTTTCGGTACCAGTTCTCGTCGTGCTCATCCACCGACATCTCCCCGGTGGACAGGTTCACCCTGAGGATCTTGCCATAGTACCCGTAGGGCAACTCGTACCTCCTTCCTCTACCCGGGCCACTCGGCCCTGGGTCTGGACGACACGGGGTGATGGGCGTTGCCTGGAGCGGCTTGGCCCACGATACTGCCAGGACTGTAACGCGGGGTAGTTGGGGGCGATTCGCCGGCAGTCTCTTCGACCATCTTCCCTGCAAACTCCGGTCCAGGCTGCCGCCGTGATCCCATCACCCCACTCTGGTGAACCTCGCTGGAGAAGGGGGCACGCGGGCAGCACGAACCTGCTAGAATCCCACCGGCGGTATGGTCGCACGGGACACCGGCCGGAAGAGGAGTGCGGATGCTTTCCCTGAGAGTGGCCCTGGCCCAGATCAACCCCATCGTGGGCGACCTGGAGGGCAACAAGTCCAAGATCCTTCGATACCTGGAGCAGGCCCGAGCAGCAGGTGCCGACCTCGTCGCGTTTCCGGAACTGGCCCTGACCGGCTATCCGCCGGAAGACCTGCTGCTGAAGCCTCAGTTCATAAGGGATAACCTGGCCTGCATCCACGAGATCGCCGCCGCCAGCAAGGGTATCACGGCGGTGGTGGGTTTCGTCGATGCCGACGACGACATTTACAACGCCGCGGCCGTTCTCCACGACGGGGCGCTGGCCTACTCCTACCACAAGGTCTTCTTGCCCAACTACGGCGTCTTCGACGAGGCCCGCTACTTCCGTCGGGGGATCGAGCAGCCGGTGTTCATCCTGTCGGGAGTCAAGGTGGGCATCAGCATCTGCGAGGATATCTGGTATCCCATTGGGCCGGCGGCGATCCAGTCCCGGGCAGGGGCGCAGCTACTCGTCAACATCAACTCCTCCCCTTACGACACGAGCAAGCGGGCGCGGCGGGAGAGGATGGTGGCCACGCGCGCCGCCGACAACGAGGTGATCGTCTGCTACGTCAACACCGTTGGAGGCCAGGACGAACTGGTCTTCGACGGCGCCAGCTTCATCTACGACCAGACGGGGCAGCTCGTCGCGCACGCCGGCCAGTTCCAAGAGGAGCTGCTGCTAGCGGACTTGGATGTGGAGTCGGTCTTCCGGTCGCGGCTCCACGATCCGCGGCGCAGGGAGGAGCCTCTGTTTCCGGTCCTCGCCGACGTGCCCACTCCGGAGATCGTCCTCTCCGAGGAGCCTTCGGCGGCGAAGAAGCCTCCCCTAGCCCCTCACACGGCCACGCTGTTGGAGGGTCCGGCCGAGGTCTACTCCGCCCTGGTGCTGGGTACACGGGACTACGTGCGCAAGAACCGGTTCCAGCAGGTGGTCATCGGTCTCTCGGGGGGGATCGATTCCAGCCTCACGGCCGCCATAGCCGTGGACGCCCTCGGCCCCGAGAACGTGCTGGGGGTCTCCATGCCGTCCCGCTTCTCCTCGCAGGCGAGCAAAGACGACGCCCGCGACCTGGCCGAACGGCTGGGCATAAGGATGCTCACCATCCCCATCGAGCCCGCCTTCCGGGCGTACCTGCAGATGCTGGAGGAGCCCTTCCGCGGAACCGAGCCGAACATCGCCGAGGAGAATCTGCAGGCCCGCATCCGCGGGAACATCATCATGGCACTCTCCAACAAGTTCGGCTTCCTGGTGCTCACCACAGGCAACAAGAGCGAGATGGCAACGGGCTACACCACCCTCTACGGCGACATGGCCGGCGGTCTGGCGGTGCTCAAGGATGTGCCCAAGACCCTGGTCTACCGGTTGGCGGAGTATCGCAACAGCCTCTCGCAGGTGATCCCGCAGAGTGTCATCGCGAAGGAGCCATCGGCCGAACTCCGTCTCAACCAGCGCGATGTGGACACCCTGCCCCCCTATGCGATCCTGGACCCCATCCTCCAGGCGTACGTGGAGGAGGATCGCAGCGTGGAGGAGATCGTGGCTCTGGGCTACCCGGAGGAGGTGGTCCGTCGCGTGGTGGGCATGGTGGATCGCAGCGAGTACAAACGGCGCCAGGCGCCCCCCTGTATAAAGATCACCCCTCGGGCCTTCGGCCGTGACCGCCGACTCCCCATCACCAATCGGTACGCAGAGAAAGCGTGAGGTGACCGGGCCGCTGCAGAAGCGGCCGGACGGTCGTCTCGTGATGCTCCGCTGCGCTCAGCATCTCCTCGGCGCAGAGATCCTTCGGAGCGGCCCAGGATGACAGCCACCTTCCCCATCTGACCGCCCCCAATTCGTGCATCCTGCACAAATCCCCTCGGTTCTTTTCTGACTTCGTGCACGTAGACCCCTTGCTCCCGCGCTGTTAGCCTACCTTGCGTGATTACCTGCTCTGGAGGATAGCCATGTTGGAGTTGCACCACGGAAACCAAGCCGACACGGGAAAAGGCGCAACGGATTGGGCGGCTATCGACAATAGCCTTACCTGGATTCGTCCCGTCCACACGCGAGCGGCGCACGGCCAGCCCAGGTGGAACCCCAGCCTGGAGCAGGAACTGGTCAATCTATACGCCCGCTACGAGCGGGCCTGCATCGAGGATTGACGGCATGCTGGCCGCCACGAGGCGGCACGTGACCGAGGAGTAACCGAGGGGAGGTAAAGGATAGGTGGCTGTAACGCCGGACTTCTCCGAAATCACGATACCGACCAAGGAAGAAACAACCCTGACCGAGCCAGAAGAGGTGGTAGCCTACGCCCGTGCCCAGGGCATCAAGATGGTGGACTACCGCTTCGTCGATCTGCCAGGCACGTGGCAGCACTTCTCTATGCCGATCCAGGAGTTCGATGCGGGCGTCTTCAAGTCGGGTCTCGGCTTCGACGGCTCCAGCATCCGGGGCTTCCAGAGGATCCACGAGAGCGACATGCTGCTGATGCCCGATGCCGCGACGGCCTTCGTGGACCCAACGCTCGAGGTCCCGACCTTGGTTATCGTCTGCGACGTGCTCGACCCGCTCAGCAAGCAGCCCTACAGCCGGGATCCCCGCAACGTGGCCAAGAAGGCCGAGGCATACCTGACGAAGACGGGCATCGCCACCACCAGCTTCTGGGGGCCCGAGGCGGAGTTCTACATCTTCAACGACATCCGCTTCGACCAGACCAGCCACAGCGGCTACTACTTCATCGACTCCGAAGAGGGCATCTGGAACAGCGGCCAGAACGGCGGCAAGCCCAACCTCGGCTTCCGGCCTCGCTACAAAGAGGGCTACTTCCCCGTGCCCCCGATGGATAAGCAGCAGGACCTGCGCTCCGAGATCGTGATGAACCTGATCGCATCCGGCATCGACGTCGAGGTTCACCACCACGAGGTCGGCACTGCCGGCCAGGCCGAGATCGACATGAAGTACAAGACGATGACCTTGATGGGCGATCAGGTGATGAAGTACAAGTACATCGTCCGCCACACCGCCTACAAGAAGGGCTACACGGCCACCTTCATGCCGAAGCCCCTCTTCGGCGACAACGGCTCGGGGATGCACGTCCACCAGAGCCTTTGGAAGGACGGGGTGAACCTGTTCTACGATCCGAGCGGCTACGGTCTGATCAGCGAGGTGGCCCGCCACTACATCGGCGGCATCCTGAAGCACGCACCGGCCCTCCTGGCCTTTGCGGCGCCCACCACCAACTCGTACCGGAGGCTGGTGCCCGGCTACGAGGCGCCCATCAACCTGGTGTACTCGCAGCGAAACCGCAGCGCCTGCATCCGGATACCGATGTACTCGGATAGCCCGAAGGCCAAGCGGCTCGAGGTTCGCTTCCCGGATCCCTCCTGCAACCCATACCTCACTTTCGCGGCGCTCATGATGGCGGGCCTGGACGGCATCCAGAACGGCATCGAGCCTCCGCCGCCGGTGGACGAGGACCTGTACGAGATGTCCGCCGGGGAGAGGTCCAGCATCAAGTCGACGCCCGGCAGCCTCGCCGAGGTGTTGGATGCCCTGGAGGCGGACAACGAGTTTCTGTTGAAGGGGGGCGTCTTCAGCAAGGACCTGATAGAGACCTGGATCCAGTACAAGAGAGAGCGAGAAGTGGCGCCGATGGCCCTTCGACCTCATCCCTACGAGTTCTTCCTCTACTACGACGCCTAACCACCATTCCTGCGGCCGGGCGCTGTCCCCTCACAACGCCCGGCCGCAGGCTATGCCAGCCCCGTCCCTCCACCCTGCGCCTACCTCGAGAATCACCTAGACGAGATCCATCCGCCTGTGCTATATCCTGCTTGGGACTGTGGCATTCGTGGCTGATAGCTGCAAGGGAGGTGGCACGTGGCCGGCTTGCCGAGAGGTTTCAAACGGGGGTTGCTGGTAGGGGGCATCTTAGCCCTTCTCTGGGGAGTGCTATCCGACAGGCGCAGACGCGTATCCGTCGGCGGCGCCGTGGTGGAGAAGATGCGGGGCCTCCCCCTGGTGGGAGCGAGAGCCTCGGCCGCCCTGGGCGATCAACTGATGGACGGCATCTACCGAGCGATAGCGGAGGACGTGGTGTCCCAGGCCGCCTCCGGCGAGCTGCTGGACATGGGGGGTGGCCCGGGACGGCTAGCGGTGGAGATGGCACGCCGGGCAAGGGATCTGAAGATCACCAGGCTCGACCCCTCCCCAGACAGCGTGCAGATGGCGGAATCCAGGGCCTACAACGCGGGGGTTGGGCGGCAGGTGAAGGTGGTGCACGGCGACGCGAGAGATATCCCCTTCCCCGATCAGTCCTTCGACTTCGTCGTCTCCTTCAGGGGCCTCGACTGCTCGGACACGCCGGAGGCGATCCTCGGAGAGATTCATCGGGTGCTGAGACCCGGCGGCAAGGCGTGGGTCTACGATTTCCGAAGGGAGACGCCCGAGGAAGCATGGGAGTTGGCCAGGGAGCAGATCTCTCTGCTGGCGCAGCCCCTCTTCGATATGGGGATCATGGCCGGCTGGAGAGCGGCGTGCAACGAGGCCCAGATCGGTCTGTACACCGAGGGGTCCCCCTTCAAAGGGGGAGACATCGGCGCGATCGCTGCCGACATCGCGGGAACGCAGATCCGGGCTCTTACTAAAGTGACCCTGCAGAAGTGACGGGGAAGGGGAACGTGGTGCGCCGCGATCCCCTTCCCGTTGTGTTTGGCCTGAGCCTTTGGTAGAATTCCATTGTGCGATGATGTAGTCGCACATATCGGTCGTAAGCCGACGTAGCTCAGAGGTAGAGCAGCGGTTTCGTAAACCGCCGGTCGTCAGTTCGAATCTGACCGTCGGCTCTGTCTCGCCCTCGACCCCTGGCAGTGACGATCGCGCTGCCCAACAACCGTTTCCCTGGTAGGGACTCCCCGGGTGTCTTGGTCATCATGTTCATGCCCAGCGGCATCCCGAGAATCTGCCGCGCCGCCCGCATCGGGCCCGTCGAACTCGGAGTCCGTCTGCCAGCCGCTGCACTGGATGCACCTTTCCAACATGCCCGCAGACCTGTACAATGCACGCGTCCTCCCGCAAGAGATTGGCCTCGCGCAATTACTGTGGAGAGTGGTGTACCATGAAGCGTCCCTATCAAATCACGGCGATCGTATTCATCCTCTTCTCGGCCTTCATCGCCCGCGAGTCGCTGGAGCTGAAGTTCTACACCTCGCTGGGCCCGGGCCCCGGCTTCTTCCCCTTCTGGCTCTCGGTCTTCCTCGGACTGCTGGCGGCAAACATGCTCTACCAGGCCTCCTTCAAGCCGCAGGACCCAATGCCGGATGACTTCTTCGCCTCGGCGAAAGGTTACATCCGGGCCGGCGCCATCCTGCTATCCCTCGTGGTCACCGTGCTTTTCATGGACGAGCTTGGCTTCCGCCCCATGATGCTGATCTTCTACCTCTTCCTCTTGTTCGCCCTGGGTCGGCAGAACCCGCTCGTCACGGCCGCGGTCGCGCTAGCAGGCAGTTGGGGCGTCTACTTCGTCTTCGTCGAACTGCTGAAGGTCCCGCTCCCGATCGGGATGTTCGGAATCTAGGAGGAATCTGTTGGAAAGCCTTCAACTCCTCATGGGCGGCTTCGCGATCGCCCTGCAGCCCACCAACCTGCTGTTCGCCGTCATGGGATGCCTCCTGGGAACCCTGATCGGGGTTCTCCCCGGCGTTGGCCCCGCTGCCGGCACCGCCATTCTGATCCCAATCACCTTCGTGCTGGATCCAACCCCCGCCATCATCATGCTGGCCGCGATCTACTACGGCGCCATGTATGGTGGAACCATCACCAGCGTGCTGATCAACACCCCCGGTGAGGCCGCCTCAGCCATCACCTGCCTGGAGGGCTACGAGATGGCCAAGAGGGGGCGGGCTGGGGCAGCCCTCTCCATCGCCGCCATCGGCTCCCTCGTCGGTGGCTCCATCGCCACCATGGGTCTGGTGCTGATCGCCCTGCCCCTCACGGACCTGGCTCTCAAGTTCGGCCCGCCCGAGTTCTTCGCCCTGATGGTGCTCGGCCTCTCCCTGGTCACCGGCCTGGCCGCCAAGTCCATGACCCGAGCCCTCATGTCCGCGGTCTTCGGCCTGCTGATCGCCATGGTGGGCATCGACCCCGTCATGGGCGCTCCCCGCTTTAACTTCGGCATAACCGAACTGCTGGACGGCTTCAACTTCGTCCCAGTGGTCATGGGCGTCTTCGGCATCAGCGAGATCCTGCTCAACGCCGAGAGCGAGGCCCGTCGAGTCTTCGACACCAAGATGAGCTCCCTGATGCCCACAGTTCAGGATCTCAAGGACTCGGCAGGTGCGATGCTGCGCGGCACCGTGATCGGCTTCTTCCTGGGCCTGATCCCCGGCGTCGGCGCGGTGGTTCCGACCTTCATGTCGTACGTGGCGGAGAAGAAGGTCTCCAAGTATCCCGAGAAGTTCGGCACCGGCCTCATCGAGGGCGTCGCCGGCCCCGAGACGGCGAACAACGCTTATGCGAACGCCGCACTGATCCCGCTGTTCACCCTGGGCATCCCAGGCTCGCCCACCATCGCCATCCTGATGGGCGCCTTCATGATGAACGGTCTCATCCCCGGCCCCTTCCTGTTCAAGGAGCACTCCGATTTCGTGTGGGCAGTCATCGCTAGCCTCTACATCGGCAACGTGATCCTGGTGATCCTGAACCTGCCGTTGATCCCGATGTGGGTGGCGATCCTGCGAGTTCCCTACGCTGTCCTGTTCGCCCTGATCCTGGGCTTCTGCGTCCTCGGCTCCTACAGCCTGGACAGCAGCGTCTTCGACGTGGGCGTGATGACCGCCTTCGGCGTCCTGGGGTACTTCTTCAAGAAGCTGGATATCCCGCTGGCGCCGCTGGCGCTGACGTTGATCCTGGGGCCCTTGATGGAGCGAGGACTCCGGCAGTCGCTGGAGATCAGTCGAGGCGACTTCTCCATCTTCTTCCAGCGCCCCATCGCACTGGGTCTCCTGATCATCGCGGCCCTGTTCGTCACCTTCTCCACCTTCCAGGCGGTCTCCCAACTCCGAGGGGGCGATACACAGCTATAGACCGGCGTACTCGAGAGGTCAGAGAGGTCAACGACAGCTCGAGCGACGCGAACCACTATCGAGAATGCGGTGCGATCCAGCGACCTGCTGGATCGCACCGTGTGCAGCACATGAAGGGAGGTGATCTGAAAACGAGAACACCAGGATTTCAATTCAGGATGGCTCGAAGACGAGAAGGAGGACGACAATCGATGCGTAGATACCTACTCGGCCTCGGCGTTGCCGCACTCGGGGCGGTGACGATTGCAGCCGTGGCATGCTCCTCGGCCGCACCACCGGCTCCCACCGCCGCGCCCACTAAGGCCGCTGCACCCGCGGCGACCACGGCTCCGGCTGCACCCGCGGCGACTACGGCGCCGGCAGCAGCCAAGCCCACCGCGGCGAGCCCCGCCGCATCCACCGGCACCGTCCAGAAGCCGGCCGACTGGCCCAAGAAGTCCATCCAGATGATCATCCCCTGGAACGCGGGCGGAGGGACCGACGTGGGATTCCGCTTGCTCGCTCCCCTGATGGAGAAGACCTTGGGGCAGTCGATCGAGGTGGTCAACAAGACCGGCGCGGGCTCCCAGGTTGGCATCACCGAGCTGGCTAAGGCCAAGCCAGACGGCTACACCATCGGCAACGTGAGCGGCCCCGCGACCCAGACCATCTACCTGGATCCCGATCGGAAGGCCGTATTCAAGTGGGAGGACTTCGCCCCCATCGGCCTGCACGTCTTCGATCCCGGCATCGTCACCGTCGCTCCCGACAGCAAGTACAAGTCGCTGAAGGACGTGATCGACGACGCCAAGGCCAACCCGGAGAAGGTCAAGGTGTCGACCACCGGTATCCTGGGCGACGACCATCTGGCGATCCTGGAGTTGCAGAGGCTGACCGGAGTGAAGTTCGCCATCGTCCACTTCGACGGCGCTGCTCCCGCGAAGACCGCGCTCCTGGGCGGCCATACCGACGTGGCCTTCAACAACGTGAGCGAGTGGCTGGGCGAGTACAAGTCCAAGAAGGCCCGGCCGATCGCGGTGCTGGACGAGCAGCGATCCAAGTTCTACCCCGACGTCCCGACGTCGGTGGAGCAGGGCTTCAAGCTGCTCTCATCCTCTTCCCGCGGCCTAGCCGCGCCCAAGGGCACCCCCAAGGAGATCGTCAACTTCATCTCCTACGCGATGGAGCAGGCGATGAAGGATCCCTCGCTCATCGAGAAGATGGAGTCCTCTGGCCTGACCCAGCGGTACATGAACCCCGAGCAGTTCGACAAGTACATGAGGGAGATCGAGACGCAGGCGAAGCCTCTGGTGGAAGCGGCGAAGGCCGAAGAGAAGAAGTAGTCCGGCAACGGGCGCTACTTCGGCATTCCGCACACTGCGACGCGAGGCCCGGCGTAACGCCGGGCCTCGCTTTCTGTCCGCGTGGCCTTTCCTGCCGCCAGCGCGCGAGACACCGTCTGGCACGCTTCCTGCGCTTGAATAACGTGGAGGGTGCGCCCTCTGCAGCCCGAAGGGGCCTGTACCGGCTCCGAAGGGCTCGTCGACAACAGAATACACAATCGAATAGCAGCAGGGCCAGACCTCGAGGTCTGGCCCTGCTGTGTTTCCACGACGTGCAGGTCAAGCCGCTGATGGCGGACGCCAAGGCCACGTAGAAGTAGGCGGCAGACGGGAGCGCCCGGATCGGCGCGAAGCCGGTCGGGGCACTCTTCCAGCCACTACCGACCGTTCGAGATGGCCTCCAAGGGCAGCCGACCCTCCTTGCAGATGGGGCAATCCCCCGGCTCGTAGGTCTCGTGCTCCACGAGGCAGAACAGAGGATACCGGAAGGTGACGTTGCCGCGGTTCCATATGGAGGCTACGCCGACGACCTCGCCCCCCTGGCGCTCCACCGCTTCAATCACCCTCAGTGCTGAGCCTCCCGTGTCCAGCACGTCCTCGACCACCAGTACCCGCTTGCCGGCGATCATGTCCACCACGGAGGGCCGGAAGTAGCGGTTCTCCCGCTCCCCTTCGGCGTAAACCGCGATCGCCTTCGGCTCCAGGTAGTAAGCCACGAAGGGGGCCATCATCGCTCCGCCCATAGAAGGACCGGTCACCACCTGGATCTTCTCTGCAAAGTAGTGCTTGGCTATCCGATAGCAGAGCTTGCTGGACACATCGACTGCAGCCAGAACCCGGTCTTTCTCCACGTAGATCGAACCGTGCAGCCCAGAGGAGTACCTGTAGTGCCCCCCCTCGTACAGAGCCCCCGTGCTCGCGATCAGCCGATGAATCTGATCCCTCTCCTCCATCCAATCACCTCCTGGCTGAGTCGCACCTAGTATAGCAGCACGCGAGATGGAGTTCGATGGGGGGGATCGGCGCAGCTATCTCCGACCCATGGCAACGGACCGGGGTCGCAGGACGAAAGCTCGCTTGTTCTCGGCCCTGGCCCGCTCCCACTGCTCCTTCAGTTCCGGTTCTCGGGTGTAGAACTCGGAGCCACAGTTGATGCAGTACATCACCCAGTCGAGGCCGATGGAATCCCACTTAGCCAGCTTGCCACCACACCTCTCGCACTGTACGGAAATCACCGTCGAACCCCCTGAGAAGATTCTTGTGCTCTATATCCAACTCCGACCGCAAGCAGGCCATCGATGCTGGAGGAGAGACGGAGGACAACGGCGCGAGTTGCCCCCCTGCTATGGCTCCTCCATTGCAGGGATACTGGTCGCTTCCGTGGCGGGATCGCTGGGGAAACCTCTGGCAGTAGCCGCGGAGCAGAAATGCAAGTTTCGGGCCAGGCGACGGGGCGACGGGGGGTATATGCGGGATCGCGTAAACCCCGCAGGGGCAGACCTGTGTGTCTGCCTTCGTGCCGAAGGAGCATCCATCCGCAGGCGGACCAGGGCGCACCCACAGCGTGACGGGAGCGGGTGGGAGGCGAGCAAGCACAGCCTCGCGGGCACGGCCCCTACCAGACCGGCACGTTTCCGCAGTGGTTCATACGCTACCGGGGACAGGGAGACGACTCACGCAGATGGATCCGTCTCCTCTAGACAGGCAGGTCGTCTGCGAGGAACCCAGGAGTAAGCCGCCGTGGAGACCGAGTGACTCTGGCGGTGACGACCGGTTAGCGCACCCCGTCAGATCTGGTAGGTCTCGAAGAGCCTCTTGTCGGCCTCACCCAGGACGTCGGCGAAGACCTCCACGTACGGCTCGAGTCCCGAGTTCTTCAGCTTCTTCTTCAGCAGCTCGTCCAACTGGAAGAGACCGGCGGCGTTCAGCATGTGCACCGTGATGCGGATCGGCTTCGTCTCCCCCTCCTCGATGACCACGCTGTCCACGGCAGCCGCCGACACTGAGTGGATGTTCATCTGCCCCGCCTCGAAGACGATGCGGCTCCGCCCTTTGGCCATGTCCAGGGCGTCACCCAGCCGCACCGCCCCCGCCTCCAGGGTCAAGGGGCGTCCGTCGCTGCGATGGTTCAGCACCGCGTGGAGCACCTCCGAAACGATCACCCGCTTCTGCACCGTAGGGTAGATCCCATCCAGCAGCTCCATCGCCTTCTGATGGGTGATGAACAGCCCCATCTCCTCGTGGTTCACTCGGTCGATGGACATCCCCACGTCGTGGAGCAGGGAGGCCAGAACCACCACCACCTCCGCGTCCTCGTTGGTCAACCGGTGGTTCTTGACCACGCTCGGAACGAGTCCGCTGGCCATCAACATACGAAGGATCCGCAGGGAAATGTTCACGACGATCTGCATGTGGATTGGGCCGTGGTCGCTCATGCCCAGCCGATCCACGGCGTTGATGTTCTGGCAGCGCCACAGGGTGTGTAGATCCTCGTCGGCGTTGACGCGCGCCAGCAACTGCTGGAGCACCGGGTTGTGCTTCGCTGGAAGCCGGATCATCTCCGAAGGGTGAAGGGGCTCCGTGCCCACCGGCGTGGTCTCCGGCTGAGCCATCTGGAAGCCTTCCACCTGCTGGACCTCGGGCTTCGGGCCGGTCTCCTGGGCCATCGCTATCCCTCCAGTCTCTTGCTCGCCCCCAAGTGGGTCGCTGATAGCCTACGATGCCGATCGCCACGAGCGCAAGGGGCGCCCGCCGCCCGGTCTGCGGCTCGCGTCGACCTTGTAGCAGCAGTGGTCTCCAACTGTTTACGAGACGTTAACAATCCGTTGAACGGTCGTTAAACCAGCACCGCTAAGCTTCTGGACGGAAACGAGGTAAAGATACAGAGAAGGCTCGAGGAGCAGAAAGGAAACCATGTTCAGAGGAGCAGAGCAGTCCAGAGGGACAACCGGGCTCGCGGTCCGGGGGTGGAGGAAGCTGCTGGCTGGTGGCCTGGCCGTGGCAGTGCTTGCCACCACCGCCGCCTGCAGCGGCAGCGCAACGCCGATCGCAGCGCCCTCCAAGTCCAGAGAGGCGCCCAAGGCGGCTCCGGCGGCGGCCGCCGGCTCGGCAAAGGAGCTTACCGGGGCCGGCGCCACCTTCCCCTACCCCCTCTACTCCAAGTGGTTCGACGTCTACAACCAGAAGACGGGCATCAAGGTCAACTATCAGTCGGTGGGATCGGGCGCCGGCATCAAGCAGCTAACCGAGAGGACCGTGGACTTCGGCGCCAGCGACGCCCCCATGAGCGAGCAGCAGATCCAGCAGGCCGGGGGCGGGGACATCTTCCACATCCCCACGGTCGCGGGGGCCGTGGTGGTGATATACAACCTCCAGGGCGTCGAGGGTGGGCTGAGGCTAACCCCCGAGACCCTGTCCGGCATCTACCTGGGGCAGATCAAGAGGTGGAGCGACCCCAGGATCGTCGCCGATAACGCCAGCGCCAGGCTCCCCGACACCGACATCGCCCTGGTCCATCGCTCCGACGGCAGCGGCACCACCAGCATCTTCACCGGCTACCTGAGCGCCGTCAGCACCGAATGGAAGGGCAAGGTCGGCAATGGCACCTCGGTGAACTGGCCGGCCGGGCTGGGAGCCAAGGGCAACGAGGGGGTCGCCGGGCAGGTGAGGCAGACCCCGGGCGCCGTCGGCTACGTGGAGCTGGCCTACGCCGTACAGAACAAGCTGACCTACGCCTCCTTGAAGAACCAGGCGGGCAAGTTCGTCGACGCCACCATCGAGTCGACCACCGCGTCGGCGGCAGGCGCGGCCGCAACGATGCCCGACCACCTGCGGGTCTCCCTGGTGAACGCCCCGGGTGAGGACTCCTATCCCATCGCAGGCTTCACCTGGCTCCTTGTGCGGAAGGAGCAGGGGGACGCCGCCAGGGGCAAGGCTCTGGTGGACCTGCTGTGGTGGGGGCTCCACGACGGACAGAAGTACGCCAGCGAGCTGCTGTACGCGCCGCTTCCCCGCGAGGTGGTCAAGAAGGCCGAGGCGATGGTGAGAGCGGTCACCTTCGACAGCAAGCCGCTGTACAGCAACTAGCCACCAAGGAGACAGTCTATGTCGAGAGCATCGGGGCTGGAGGCGACGGCACCTCCCCAGCCCCTGCAATCCAGTGTCGGAAATCGGGGTGACCGGATCTTCAAGTGGACGGTCACCGCCGCGGCGTGCGCCATACTGGCGCTGTTTGCCCTCATCGCCTTCAAGATGATCGACTCCTCCGGCCTGGCGATCCAGCGATTCGGCCTCGGCTTCCTGACGAGGACCAGCTGGGACCCCGTCTTCGAGGAGTTCGGGGCGTTGCCCTTCATCTTCGGCACCCTGGTGTCCTCCCTGCTTGCCCTCTTGATAGGGGCTCCACTCGGTCTCGGGACCGCCATCTGGCTGGCGGAGCTGGCTCCCGAATGGCTGCGGTCGCCGGTGTCCGCCCTGGTGGAGTTGCTGGCGGCCATACCCAGCGTGGTGTACGGACTGTGGGGGATCTTCGTCCTGGCCCCCTGGCTCCGCTCCACGGTGGAGCCGTTCCTGTCCGGGGCCTTCGGCTTCCTCCCCCTCTTCCAGGGGCCGGCTTACGGCTTTGGCATGCTTGCCGGCGGGTTGATCCTGGCCGTGATGATCGTTCCCACCATCACCGCGGTGTCCCGCGACGTGATGCGAGCCGTGCCCAACACCCAACGAGAGGCGATGCTGGCCCTCGGGGCCACCCGGTGGGAGACGATTCGGAAGGCGGTGCTGCCCTACGCGAGCTCCGGCATCGTCGGGGCGGTGATCCTCGGGCTTGGGCGCGCCCTGGGAGAGACCATGGCCGTCACGATGCTGATCGGCAACAGGCCGGAGATCTCGGCCTCCCTCTTCGCCCCCTCCTACACCATGGCCAGCGTCATCGCCAACGAGTTCACCGAGGCCACCTACGATCTCTACCTGGCTGCCCTGATCGAGATAGGGCTGGTGCTCCTCGGGGTGACCCTGCTGCTCAACGTACTGGCACGATTGCTCGTGTGGCGGACCGCGTACGGTCCGCCGCGAGGCTGAGATGGCAGACACGTCGACGACGAGACCCGCCGAGGGAACGCGGGGGCGATCACCGGAGACCCCCGGCACCTCGCAGGGCAGCCACCTGAGGCGCAAGGCAGCCAATGCCACCATGCTGGCCCTCTCGGGATTCAGCGCAGCGATGGCCGTGGCCCTCCTCGTGGCGGTGCTGGGTTACACCCTGTTCCAGGGGGGCTCCGCCCTCAGCCCAGGGTTCTTCACCGGCCTGCCCAAACCGGTCGGAGAGCCCGGCGGGGGGATGGCCAACGCTATAGTCGGAACCCTGATACTGCTGGCCATCGCCTCGGCCATCGGCCTCCCCATCGGGATCGGCGCGGGCATTTACCTTTCCGAGTTCGGCGCGGGCAGGTTGGGGAGCATCGTGCGGTTCGTCTCCGACATCCTCACCGGCATCCCCTCCATAACCATCGGCATCTTCGGCTACACCGTGGTGGTGCTGCCCATGGGTAGCTTCTCGGCCCTGGCCGGCGGCTTCGCCCTGGCCATCATCATGATACCGACGGTGACCCGAGCGACGGAGGAGATAATGAAGCTGGTCCCGGGCAGCCTCCGGGAGGCGTCCCTTGCCCTCGGGGTCCCCATGTGGAAGACGGTGCTGCGGGTGGTGATGCCTGCGGCCATGGGGGGCATAATCACCGGAGCCATGCTGGCCATAGCCCGGGTGGGCGGCGAGACGGCACCCCTGCTCTTCACCGCCTTCGGCAACCGCTTCTGGTCCTTGGATCCGACCCGACCGATGGCCGCCATCCCGCTGCAGGTCTTCACCTACGCCATCTCCCCCTACGACGACTGGCGCGCCCAGGCATGGGCCGGAGCCTTCGTCCTGGTGAGCATGGTGCTGATAATCAACGTGGTGGCCCGATTCCTGGTCCGCAAGACGAATACGCATTGAGGTGAGCGATGTTGGACGTGAAGCCCCAGCTCTCGAACAGGCTGACTGATCTTTCCATGGTCGAGACGGCGGGCAAGCGCGTAGAGATCCAGGAGATCAGCGCCTGGTACGGGGAGAGACTGGCCGTCGAGAAGGTCAGCCTCTCGATCGAGGCCAATCGGGTAACCGCGATCATCGGCCCGTCGGGCTGCGGCAAGTCCACCCTGATACGCTGCATCAACCGGATGCACGAGGTGGTGCCCGGCGCTCGGGTGGCCGGCAAGGTACTGCTGGAGACCGAAGACATCTACGCCGCGGGGGTCGACCCGGTAAGCGTTCGCCGCCGCGTCGGCATGGTCTTTCAGAAGCCGAACCCCTTCCCCACCATGTCCATCTTCGAGAACGTGGCTTCCGGCCTGCGATTGAACGGCCTTGCCAATCGCCGGACGTTGCCCGCCATCGTGGAGAAGAGCCTGCGGCAGGCGGCCCTGTGGGACGAGGTGAAGGACAAGCTGAACCAGCCCGGCACCGCCCTGTCGGGTGGGCAGCAGCAGCGTCTTTGCATCGCCCGCGCCCTCGCCGTGCAGCCCGACGTTCTGCTGATGGACGAGCCGGCCAGCGCCCTGGATCCCGTAGCCACCATGCGTATCGAGGAGCTGATACAGGAGCTGAAGCAGACCTACACCATCGTCATCGTCACCCATAACATGCAGCAAGCGGCGCGGGTGTCCGACTACACCGCCTTCATGCTGGCGGGCGAGGAGCGGGTGGGACGGCTGATCGAGTTCGGCGAGACCAACAGGATATTCACGAATCCGCGGGACAAGCGCACCGAGGACTACATCACCGGCCGATTCGGCTGAGAGAACCCCCTTCCCCTCCTGATAGGGGAAGGGGCAGAGGGAAGGGGTATTACCGTGAGCACCACCCGATCGACCTTCGATCGCCAGCTGGCCGCACTGAAGGACGACGTGCTGATCCTGGGCAGCATGGTAGACAAGGCCATCGCCCGCTCCGTGGATGCGTTGAAGCGGCGTGACCGGAACGAGGCGGAGATGATCATCTCCGACGACATGAAGATCAACCGGAAGCGGTTCGAGATAGAGGACAAGTGTCTGCTGCTGCTGGCGACCCAGCAGCCGATGGCCAGCGACCTTCGGGTGGTCGCCGCGGCCATGAGCATCATCACCGATCTGGAGCGGATTGCCGACCACGCCGAGGGGATCGCCAAGATCAACCTGTTGATGGGCGATGAGCCGCTGCTGAAGCCGCTGGTCGACATACCCCGAATGGCCGAAAAGGCCCAGGACATGCTGCGCAGAAGCCTGGATGCCTTCGTGGCTCGGGATGCAGATGGAGCAAGGGCCCTGACCTCCGAGGACGACGAGGTGGACGCGCTGTACGACCGCGTCTACAGGGATCTGCTGGACATCATGATCAAGGACCCCGGCACCATCACCCGTGCCACCTACCTCCTCTGGGCAGCCCACAACCTGGAACGGGTTGCCGACCGGGCGACCAACATCTGCGAGCGGGTGGTCTTCATGGTGACCGGCCAGATGGAGGAGACGAACGTCTCCAAGTATTAGGAAGGCGCCGATCCTGGAGGACGAGGCTCCTGCCGAGCCTTCGTGCTCCCATCTTCCGGACGGCGAGCCTAGAGGCTCGCTCTCCAGGCCTATCCCGCGGACCGACCCTGATATAATCAAAGACACACCCCACGGAGGCACAGCATCCATTGGCGAAGATCCTGGTGGTGGAGGACGAGCGGATCCTGCTGGATACCCTTCGGTACAACCTCTCCAAGGCCGGCTACGAGGTTCGGACCGCCGACGACGGCGAGGCGGCGCTGAGGGTGGCCCGACAGGAATCCCCGGATCTGGTCATCCTGGACGTCATGCTCCCCAAGGTGGACGGCTTCGACGTCTGCCGCACCCTCCGCCAGGAAAGCTCCGTCCCCATCCTGATGCTCACAGCCCGGGACGACGAGGTGGACAAGGTGCTCGGCCTGGAGCTGGGCGCCGATGACTACCTCACGAAGCCCTTCAGCCTCCGAGAGCTGATGGCTCGGGTGAAGGCGCTGCTGCGACGGTCCGAGATGGTCCTCTCCGACGGCGAGCGTCTAGCTGGGAAACCCCTCCGAGAGGGCGACCTGGAGGTGGATCTGCTCTCCCACCAGGCCTCACGGGCCGGCACCCCCCTTCATCTGAAGCCCAAGGAGTTCGACCTGCTGGCCTTCCTGATGCGCCAGCGCGGCCAGGCATTCTCCCGCGACCAACTGCTGCAGCATGTGTGGGGATACGACTACGCGGGCGATACCCGCACGGTGGACGTCCACGTTCGCTGGCTCAGGGAGAAGGTGGAGGCAGACCCATCGAGCCCCCGGTTGATCGAAACGGTGAGGGGAATTGGATACCGATTCAAGTCGTAGCAGCGGGATACCTCTTACCTCGGCCTGCGGCGACGTGCGGCCCTTCTCCAGCAGGAGACTCCCACTCGGCAGCCTTCGCGCACGCATCGCGCTGACCTTCGCCGCCCTGATGATCCTCTGCGTCGGCGCCCTGAGCCTCTACCTGATGGAGGTAGGGCAGGGATCCTACCTGGACACCCTGCACCAGGGGGTGGAGGGCCAGGCGAAGCTGGTGAGCGTGGCGATGCGCCCCTATCTGCTGGAGTCCCGGTCTCCGCAGGAGATCGATGCCCTGACCAAGGGGCTGGGCCGGGAAACCGGCATCCGGGTGACTATCATCGACCGATCGGGGGTCGTGCTTGGGGACTCGGAGCACGATCCGGCCACCATGGAGAACCACGGCCAGCGGCCGGAGGTGCGTGCAGCCCTGGAGATCGGCAACGGTGAGAGCCGGCGCCGCAGCGACACGGTCGGCTACGAAACCCTCTACGTGGCGGTCCCCATAACCGAGGGGGATCGAGTGCTGGGGATTGCCCGGGTGGCCCTACCCATCGCGGAGATCAACCAGGCGACGGAGGGGATCGCCAGGGCCATCGGGTTGGGAGGGCTGGTAGCCATCGCCCTGGCCGTGGGGCTGGCGCTGCTGATAGCGAGAAGCGTCGTAGGCCCCGTAGAGGAGCTCACCCGGGCCGCCGGCCGCATGGCCGAGGGGGATCTGGACCAGCGGGTGGGGGTCTACAGTCGGGACGAGGTGGGACGGCTGTCCAGGGCCTTCGACCTGATGGCGGACCGTCTGCAGAGCACCATAAGGACCATTTCCTCAGAGAGGAACACCCTGTCGACCGTGCTCTCCACTATGGCCGACGGGATCCTGATCGTGGACCGCAAGGGGAGGGTCGTTCAGGCCAACCGCGCGGCGGCTGCCCTCCTGGGAGCGCCCGCACCGGCCATGGAGGGCAGGTCCTTCGTGGAGGTGCTGAGGGACCACGAGCTGAGCACCGTGCTGGAGAGATGTCTGCGAGAGGCCGCCCCTTCGAGTGGAACGGCCGAGGTGGGCCCCAGCAGGAGATTCCTCCGCATCGTGGCAACCCCCCTGCAAAAAGGGCAGGAGGGTGCCCTGGCGCTGCTGCAGGACCTGACCGAGATCCGGCGGATGGAGACGGTGCGCCGCGACTTCGTCGCCAACGTCTCTCACGAGCTTCGCACCCCCCTTGCCTCCCTCAAGGCGCTGGTGGAGACCCTGGAGGATGGAGCCATCGTCGAGCCGGAGGCGGCCCGAGACTTCCTCTCCAAGATGCACGTCGAGGTGGACGGCCTGGCCCAGATGGTGACCGAGCTGCTGGAGCTCTCCCGCATCGAGAGCAGTCGGGTGGCCCTCAGCTTCGAGCCGGAGGAGGTGGAGCCGCTGGTGCGGGGGGCGGTGGATCGGCTGGCGGCCCAGGCCGACCGGGCCAGCCTGAAGCTGTCGGTGCAGCTACCCGCCGACCTGCCCAGGGTGTCGGCCGACCGTGAGAGGATCCAGCAGGTCCTGGTGAACCTGATCCACAACGCCATCAAGTTCACCCCCACTGGAGGAGAGATCGTCGTCGGGGCCCTCCGCCGAGGGGACCAGGTCCACGTCTGGGTGGCCGACACCGGCGTGGGCATCCCGCCGGATGCGCTGCCGCGGATCTTCGAGCGGTTCTACAAGGCGGATCGCTCTCGTTCGGGCGGAGGCACCGGGCTAGGGCTGGCCATCGCGAGGCACGTGGTGGAGGCCCACGGCGGCCGGATCTGGGCGGAAAGCGCCGAAGGGAAGGGCTCCACCTTCACCTTCAGCCTGCCGGTGGACACCGGGTTCTGAGTGCTGGGTTCTGGGTTCTGAGTGCTGGGTGCTGAGTGTTCTCTCCCTCTCCCAAAGGGAGAGGGAATCTCCCCGTCTCCCCGTCTCCCCGTCCCCTTCTGTCCCTTCAAGTCCGATTTACCTGCCTCATGGCTTTTGCTATACTGGCTCCCACAGAGACTCCTGATACTCACTTCCCTCACAATCACCCTTTCTGGCGTACTATCTTTGGGGAGGCTTGGCATGGCGAGCGGCGTCATCTTCTCCGAGTTGCACGTGCTCTCGGGAGAACGCCAGGAAAGCTCGGATCTGGTCGGGATCGCCGCCTCCCCCGTACTCTCGCTCTTCAAGCGGCGTCGCGGGCAACTGTTCACCATCGTGGAGCCCAGCCTCCCCGATTCGGAAGACGTGTGCCGGCGCCTGATCGAGACCATCGAGGACGAGTACTTCCGCGACCCAGGCCGGTCCGTCACCGGCAGCCTCCGCCAGGCCATAGTCACCGCCAACGAACGGTTGCGCAGCGAGAACTCCAGGTCCACTCCCGACAGGCAGCTCCGAGCCGGACTCAGTTGCGCGGTGGTGCGGGAGAGCGACGTCTTCATAGCGCAGGTGGCGCCCGCGAACGCCTTCATCCTGCACGGTGGAGAGGTCAAGCGGATCTTCAGCACCTACAGCGTGATCCCGGACGTCAGCAGCAACGGCACCAATCGAGCCTCGGACTCCCTGGGCTCCGGTCTGGACCCTCAGATCAACCTGGCCTACAGTCCCCTCGACGAGGGCGACCTGGTGGTCCTCGCCTCTGGGGCCTACTGGAAGCTCGTCCCCGATCGGTACATCCTCGACGCTGCCAAGCACGTCGATCCGGAGCTGTCCGCCACCGAACTGTACGGCTGCTATCTGGCCCACGCCCGGCGCCCCACCACCTCCATGATCGTCATCCGCATCTCGGAGGCGCCTGCTAGGCACGGTCGAAGCAATGGGAACGAGCGGCAAGAGGAGCCTCGCACGGCCCTCGTGGAGATGTCGGAGATCTCCGCGGTGGCGGAGCGGCCCGCCGCCCCCGAGCGTACCAAGCCGCCGGAGCGGCCCAAGCCGTTCGAGCAGCGACCCGTGGCCGCCCCGGGCAACCGCCAGAAGGCGCCTAGCGGCAACGTGCCCCGCGGGAGGGCTGAGCCCGCGCGCCGCCCCTCGCTGTGGGAACGGCTCAGGCCGGGAGGACAGAAGCGGTCGGCCCCACTGTACCCGCCCGGCCCTCCCCTGGAGGAGGTGGGCAGGTCATCGGTCCGGCTGAAGAGGAAGTACCCCCAGAACTGGAGCGACCGCCGCGGCGCCCCATCCTGGATAGGCAAGCCGATCCTGGTGTTGGTCCTGGCGGCCATCTTCGTGCTGGCGGGGACCTTCGGGATCAACAGTTGGAGGTCGTGGCAACTGGGAGATCCCGTGGCGCTGGCCCAGGAGGCCCAGCAGAAGCGCGCCCAGGCCGGCTCCGCTCCCGATCAGGCCGCCGCCCGGAGCCTGCTGGCCCAATCCTACGAGCTGTTCAGCCGATCGTTGCGGGCCAAGGAGGACGAATCGATCAGGACGCAGGCCGCCGAGGTGCTGGCCGAGCTGGACCGGATCGACCGGATCGTGCGGATCGACCAGGTCAATACCCTGGTGGACTACACCCCCATAGTCGACGCCAAGGGTGACGTCACCCAACTGGCGCTGGATGGCAACAACCTCTACGTGATGGACGAGGGGCTGGACCGATTGTACAAGTACAACCTGACCGCCGACGGCAAGGGGGTGCAGGATCCGGGCAAGCACGAGGTGCTGGTGAGGCGAGGGGACAAGCTTGAGGGGGCGACAGTGGGCGATCTCCTGTCGCTGAGCTGGATGCCGGCGGGCCAACTGCGAGCCGCCCCCGCCCTGTTCGCCCTGGAGAGCGGCCGCTCCATCTTGACCTACGCCCCCAACGTGGGCCTGTCCCGCATCGAGGTGTCGGAGAGCCAGCGCTGGGGAAGCATCCAGGCCATCAACGGCTTCGCAGGAGGCCTCTACCTGCTGGACACGAAGCTGAAAGGGGTATTCTACTACCCTCCCACCAAGAACGGCTACGAGAGCGAGCCCTACACCATCGTGGACGCCAGGTCCAAGGTGGACCTCTCCCAGGCCGTGGACATCGCCCTGGACGGAAACCTGTACGTCCTGGAGGCCAGCGGCACCGTCAAGCGGTTCAACCGCGAGGGCCGGCCCCTCGACTTCGCGGACGAGTTGCCCGACGGACCCCTCAAGGGACCGAGAGCCCTCTTCGCCAGCGCCAACACTCGATCCCTTTACGTGCTGGATACGGCGGGCGAGCGGATCATCCAGTTCTCGCCCGAGGGGAAGCTGCAGCGGCAGTTCAAGGCCGGCAAGGACGTCTCGTTCAAGGACCTCCGCGACATCTTCGTGGACGAGGGCGCGCGGAGAATGTACCTGCTGGCACACAAATCGCTGTTCAGCGTCGACCTACCGCCGATGCAGTGATGAGTGGGATGCGGGGGCCGGCGGCACTGCCGGCCCGATTGGTTGGCAAGCCCGGATGGGCGTGAGGCCCGCTGGGCGGGTTCTGCGGTGCCCCGAACAGTATCACCCTCACCTTGCGGCGCGAGCACAGCGTCGTGCCCCTCCGAGGGAGAGGGATCAGAAAAAGATGCGAATCCTGGGAATAGAGAGTTCCTGTGACGAAACGGCGGCATCGGTGGTGGCCGATGGCCGCCGTCTGGAATCGAACGTAGTCGCCTCCCAGATCGACCTCCACCGCAAGTACGGTGGGGTCATGCCCGAGATGGCCTCCCGCGCCCACCTCCGGGCCATCGTCCCCACTCTGGAGGAGGCGCTGAGCCAGGCCAGCGTGGACTGGGGAGATATCTCCGCCATCGCCGTCACCCGCGGGCCCGGGCTCGCGGGCTCCCTGTTGGTAGGGGTCAACGCCGCCAAGGCGATCTCCCTGGCCAGGGGGATACCCCTCGTGGGGGTGAACCACCTGGAGGGCCACATCTACTCCAATTGGGTCATCACCGACAAGCCCTTCCCGGAGCCCACCTTCCCCCTGCTTTGCCTCATCGTCTCCGGCGGGCACACCGACCTGTTCCTGATGAAGGACCACGGGGTCTACGAGCGACTGGGGAGCACCAGGGACGACGCCGCCGGCGAGGCGTTCGACAAGGTGGCGCGGATCCTGGAAGTGGGCTACCCGGGGGGACCCGCCATCCAGAAGGCCGCCCAGGGTGGCAACCCCAACGCCTTCCACTTCCCCAGGGCGTGGCTGGGCGACAGCTACGACTTCAGCTTCAGCGGGCTGAAGACCGCCGTGCTGCGCACCGTGCGGGAGTTGCAGCCCCCCCTGCCGACCGCCGATCTGGCAGCCAGCTTCCAGGAGGCCGTGGTGGACGTCCTCTCGACCAAGGTGGCCAGGGCAGCCAAGGTGTTCGGGGCCAGCCAGGTGGCCATCTGCGGGGGCGTGGCCGCCAACCTCGCCCTCCGCGAGCGGGTCAAGGAGCGGGTGGAGGTCCCACTCCACGTTCCGCCCATCCGCCTGTGCACCGACAACGCCGCGATGATCGCCAGCGCCGGATACTATCGCTTCCGCAGGGGCGAGCTGGACGGGCTGGAGATGGACGTTTCGCCCAACCTGGTCCTGGCCTGAGTCCCACGTTCGCCTTTTTCACTAGCACTGAGCCCCCGCGATTGCTACTCCTCGGCCCTCGTGGGTACAGGACTTGCAGCAGGAATCCGGGCTGCATCGGTTCGTCCAGCTCTGGAAGGCGCAAGCCGTCGATCTATGGAGCCTGATGGAGCTTTCTCGAGCCTGAGCCAGTTCTGTCCGGCTCAGGCCCGCTCCAGTGCCACAGAGCTCCCACCGTGTGGTTGCGGGTGAGCGGCATGTTCGCTAATATACCGCTCAGCCCTTAGCACTCGACCTGATAGAGTGCTAACAACAGATCCGGGTGCGGATCCGAGCTTCCGAGAGAATTCTGCTAAGCAAGGAGGTCTGAAGAGATGGCTATCGGACTCAAGCCCCTTGGTGACCGCGTGGTGGTCAAGCCCCTGTCGCGCGAGGAAGTTACCAAGAGCGGCATTGTTCTCCCCGATACCGCCAAGGAGAAGCCCCAGGAGGGCAGCGTGCTGGCGGTAGGCCCTGGCCGCCTCCTGGACAACGGCCAGAGGGTCACCGTAGACTTGAAAGAGGGCGACCGCGTTCTCTTCGCCAAGTACGCGGGTACCGAGTTCAAGCGCAACGACGAGGAGCTGTTGATCCTGAGCGAGAAGGACATCCTGGCCGTAGTAACCGAGTAGGACCATCCCGGCTCGCCACCCCGCGGGCCGACTTTATGAGTGAAGGCTCCGGTCCTTCAGGAGGAATAGTTCATGGCAAAGCAACTCAAGTTTGACGAGGAAGCCAGGTACGCCCTCAAGCGGGGTGTCGACGCCCTGGCCGACGCCGTCAAGATCACCCTGGGCCCCAAGGGGCGCAACGTTGTTCTGGACAAGAAGTTTGGGGCCCCGACCATCACCAACGATGGCGTTACCATTGCCAAGGAGATCGAGCTAGAGGACCCCTTCGAGAACATGGGCGCCCAGATGGCGAAGGAAGCCGCCACCAAGACCAACGACGTGGCCGGTGACGGCACCACCACCGCCACGGTGCTGGCCCAGGCGATCGTTTCCGAGGGGCTGAAGAACGTGACCGCGGGCGCCAACCCGATGCTGATCAAGCGCGGCATCGACAAGGGCGTGGCCGCCGTGGTCGAGGAGTTGAAGGCGATATCCACCCCCGTCAGGGGCCAGAGCGACATCGCCCAGGTGGCCGCCATCTCCGCCGCCGACGAGGAGATCGGCAAGTTGATTGCCGAGGTGATGGACAAGGTCGGCAAGGACGGCGTCATCACCGTCGAGGAGTCCAAGGGCCTTCGCTTCGAGACCGAATACACCGAAGGCATGCAGTTCGATCGGGGCTACATCTCCGCCTACTTCCTCACCAACCCCGACCGGATGGAAGCCGTCCTGGACGATCCCTACATCCTGATCACCGACAAGAAGATCTCCGCCATCGCCGACATCCTGCCCGTGCTGGAGAAGTTCCTCCAGGTCAGCAAGAACCTGCTGATCGTCGCCGAGGATGTGGAGGGCGAGGCCCTGGCCACCCTGGTGGTGAACAAGCTGCGCGGCACCATCAACGTCCTGGCCGTGAAGGCCCCGGGCTTCGGGGATCGCCGCAAGGCGATGCTGGAGGACATCGCCATCCTGACCGGCGGCAAGGTGATCTCCGAGGAGGTCGGCCGCAAGCTGGATAGCACCACCGTCCAGGATCTGGGTCGGGCCCGCAGGGTCGTCTCCAACAAGGACAACACCACCATCATCGAGGGCCACGGGGACGAAGCCGCGATCCAGGCCAGGATCAAGCAGATCAAGGCGCAGATCGAGGAGACCACCTCGGATTACGACCGCGAGAAGCTGCAGGAGCGGCTGGCGAAGCTGGCCGGCGGCGTGGCCGTGATCAAGGTGGGTGCCGCCACCGAGGTGGAGCTGAAGGAGAAGAAGCACCGCGTGGAGGACGCCCTGTCGGCCACCCGAGCGGCGGTGGAGGAGGGCATCGTGCCGGGCGGCGGCGTCGCCCTGGTGAACGCGATCAAGGCCCTGGACAAGGTCTCCGAGGAGCTGAAGGGCCAGGGCGACATCGAGACCGGCGTCAACATCCTGCGCCGCGCCCTGGAGGAGCCGCTGCGCCGGATCGCCATCAACGCCGGCCAGGAAGGCTCTGTCGTGGTGGAGCGGATCAAGAACTCGCCCGTCGGCATCGGCTACGACGCACTGAAGAACGACTACGCCCCCATGGTGGAGAGGGGCATCATCGACCCGCTGAAGGTGACCCGCGCCGCCCTGGAGAACGCGGCCTCCATCGCCTCGATGATCCTGACCACCGAGTCGCTGGTCACCGACATCCCGGAGAAGGAGAAGGCTCCGGCGATGCCTCCCGGCGGCATGGGTGGCATGGAGTACTAGACCCACTGGGGTCGCCGCCGCGACCTCAGCCCAACATCCGCTTCGCAGGGGCCTCGACGTCGTCGAGGCCCCTCTGCTTTGTCGCCGCTCCGCGGACGGCTGTTGCCGCCTCTGGCACGGTGCCTGCCGTCAACGGCTAGTCCGAGGAGGCCAGCACACGGCATGGAACGAGGAGACAGGGTCAGGATCAAGCGAGCCTACGAACCGCCAGCACCCGACGACGGCTATCGAGTGCTGATAGACCGGCTGTGGCCACGGGGCGTCAAGAAGGAGGATCTCGCCCTCGATGCCTGGCTGAAGCAACTGGCGCCGAGCACCGAGTTGCGTAGATGGTTCGGCCACGATCCAGCCAAGTGGGCCGAGTTTCAGAGACTCTACCGGCAAGAACTCTCAACGCCCGAGGCCGAAAGGCTGCTGGCAGAATTGAGGGAGCGAGCCCGCCGGGGATGGGTCACACTGCTCTACGCGGCCAAGGACGAGGAGCACAACGACGCAGTGGTGCTTCGGCAGTTGCTGGAGCAGCAATTGCAGGAGGCGGTCTGAGCGCGCGACATTCTGGCTGCCCTAACCCACGCCTTTGCCTCCACCTCCTGTGCCGACCCCGCCCTGCTGACGACGCTCCGGCGTCTTCGAACTCCAACTGATCTCTACGACTTTCTGCGTACGCCGAACCCGCCTTTGCTCCGATGCCCATTCTGCACCTCAGGTGTAGAATGCCCAACGAACGCAAGCGGGTCGACGCGCTGCACCGCGCTGGCGATTCCACCCTGGCAAGGACTCCTGCCCGGTCGCCTGCTCCGTGAGGCCCCCATCGTTGGGCCGATCCAAGCTGGGTATCTGCACGAGTGAGCCTCGGGGGATTGCCTGCACGAGCGATGTTGCAGACAAAGGAGTCGGAGATGGGGATTCTGAAGACTATCGGAAAAACGGCACTCGGTTTGGGGGCGGGCACCCTTGTCGTGCTGACCGGCATGAAGGTGATGGATGACCGGTACGTCGACCAGATATGGCGATCGCTCGAGCAGACAGAGCGGGTCGGTGGGGTGTTCAGCGAGGAGATGGTCTCCGACCTGCCGGACGCCGCCCGGCGCTACTTCCTCCACGCCATCAGGCCCGGGGCTCCATTGGCCACCAGGGTGGAGTTCGGCTACACCGGGGAGATCAAGCCCGGCGAGCAGATGCCCTGGATGTCCCTAGATGCCCATCAGATCCTGGTCAAGCAGAGGGGGTTCGTCTGGAAGGCCAGAACGTGGAAGGGGCCCTTGGTGGTCACGGGTAGGGACCACTATTTCGATGGAGAAGGCAGGATGAAGATCGCCCTCTTCGGTCTCGTCCCCGTCGTCAACGCCAGCGGGCCTGATCTCTCGCGATCGGCCATGGGCAGGCTGCTGATGGAGGGTGCGCTGCTCCCCACGGCCTTCCTGCCTGGTCCTAACGTGAGGATAGAGGGCATTGACGAATCACGCTTCACGGCGCACATGAAGCTTCAGGGAGAGACCACCACCGTCAACTTCACGGTCGATCCCGAGGGACGCTTGACGGAGATGTACATAGCGCGATGGGGCGATATGACGCCGGACCGATCCTTCCAGTTCATCCCGTACGGGATCCATGTAGACGAGGAGGCCACCTTCGAGGACTACACCATTCCGAGCAAGATCAGGGTGGGGTGGTGGTACGGAACGGAGCGATACGAAGACGTGGTTCGCATGACCATGAACTGGGCCCACTACGAGTGACGTGTGCTCCGGCGATAGTCCGGCGAAGGGCTAGGACGGGGTGAGGAGGTGATTGAAGTGAGGCATTCCGCAATGCGGCAGGCGGCACTGGCTGCCGGACTGGCGCTGTTGCTGATTGGGGGATGCTCTCGGCCGGCAGCCGGCCCTGCGGCGAAGACCCCGCCCACGATGGTGGCGGCAACGCCTACCCACCCCCTGGCCCCGGCCACAACAGCCGCCCCGCAGGCCACGCCTACCAACGAAGCGGCGATGGCTACCGCGACGGCGGCAGCAACCGAGCCGACGAGCAGCCCCGCAACCGCAGGCCCCTACCGGCGGGTACAGTCGCAGGGGCTCTCCTTCGAAGTGCCCTCGACCTGGAAGGCATCCGGAGACCGCACCATCTTCGAGGACCAGGCATCCAAGGCCGTCATCGGGGTGAACACGATCCCCTGGCAGCCAGGCATGGAGCCCGAGGCCGCGCTGCCGAATCGCTCCGTCGTGAAGGGCCGCGCATCGGTGAGCCTCCCGTGGGGTAGTGGGGCGGAGTATCACCTGGAGAGGATGGCTCCTGCAGCACAGGGAGGGCCGCAAGGCGCCGTGCTGGCGACCGAGGTCCACGTCCTGGTGCGGCTGGGCAGCAAGGGCATAGTGGATATCTACTCTTCGGTGCCAGCGGGTGCCGATCCCACCGCCGCGGACCGAGTCCGACAGCACCTGCTGCAGAGCGTCACCCTGCTCGGGGGATGAGGCAATGTTCAACCCCGCTCTCTAGGGGGTCCATTCGGATTCGGTGACACGGTGGGAATACCAGCGGCGAGTGGCCTTCGTCTGGAAGATGATGGCGATACTGAACGAGATCAAGCGGCCCCCTTTCGGGCGTCGAGCGCCCTCACGTATAATTCTCATATAGGGTTCGACGAATAGAAGGGAGGTACCGGCCGGGAGGCCGGGCGCGGCACACCTCCAGTAGTCCGCCAACCAGACAGGTGGTGCTTGCTGCCGGTAGGGGCAGTCAAGACCACGCAGGCGGACCAGTGGTGCCCTGATACGGGGGACGTGATAGGCGTCGTCCTGAGCGATAGCGAAGGATCTCTCACGTCGGAGAGATCCTTCGCTATCGCTCAGCGTGATAGGGCGTATCGTCTTCACCGTGGCAGAGCAGGAGGCGGGTGCGGCGTTGGATCGTTGATTGGATAGATTCTTGATGGACGACATCAGCCGGGCAAAGCCGCTGGATCTGCTTGCGCGCTACCGGCTCATTTGCGAGAACGTGGGGGCCTGCCGGGCCACCGATACCCAGCTTCCGAGGGAGTTGCGGGAGCAGCTCGCCTCCGTGGAGGCGGAGCTCCAGAGCCGGCTCTGGCTCGCCTCGGAGGAGAACACCGGCCAAGCGAGGACACCCCGCCCCGAGCGGGTCGCGCCGTCGGCTACTCGGGCACCGAGGGATCCCGAAGGTCCAGAACCATCCCCCGAGCATCGGTCGGGCTCCACGCCCGGGCGGGGCAAGCCCGACGGCCCCATAGACTTCGACCTGGCTCCGCTGGTGGCGCCCGCGCCCCGGACGAAGAAGAGCGCCGGTCCGATAGACTTCGATCGGGCGCCCCTCACCCCCAGCACCGCCGCCACCGTCTACTGCGACGGCGCCTGTCAGGGAAACCCCGGCCCCGGCGGCTACGGCGTCGTGGTGCGGGTACCCGGCCACCCGGAGCGCACCCTGGCCGACGGGAAGACCAGGACGACCAACAACGAGATGGAGCTCTCAGCCGCGGCCGCCGGGCTGAGGCTGGCGGTGGATCTGGGGGCGAAGGAGATCGCGGTCGTCACCGACAGCGAGTACCTGGTGAAGGGGATGAGCGGCTGGGTGAAGGGGTGGCTCCGGAACGGCTGGAAGACGAGCAAAGGGGAGCCGGTGAAGAACCGGGCCCTGTGGGAGGAGCTGCACGCCCTCTGCCAAGGGCGAAAGGTGACCTGGTCCTGGATCCGCGGCCACAACGGCCACCCGGAGAACGAGCGGTGCGACGCCATGGCCGTGGCAGCCGCGCGGGCGGCGGCGGTGAACGGACGCCGCTAGACGCGCATCTTCGCTGTGGAACGAGAACGCGCGCCCGCTCGAGGAGCAGAAGGGAGAGCGGCGCACGAGCGCCGCACCCCCGCAACCCTCGGCGAAAGCGGCGTCGACACGCCGCACCCCGTGATGCTACGAGGCCACGTCGAGCGGATACCGCCCCGCCTCCCTCGCCTCGTCGAACATTGCGAGCACGTTCTCGATCGGCACGTCGGGCTGGATGTTGTGCACGGCGGCGAGCATGTAGCCCCCGCCCCGCCCCATCTCGGCCACCCGCCGCCGCACCTCCGCCCTCACATCCTCGGTGGTCCCGTAGGGCAGCACATGCTGGCTGTCGATCCCTCCCCAGAAGCTGAGGTGGCTCCCGAACTCCGCTTTCAGCCGGGCCGGCTCCATGTCCCTGGCCGAGACCTGGATCGGGTTCAGCACCTGGACGCCGACGTCGATCAGATCGGGCAGCAGGGAGTGGACGGAGCCGCAGGTGTGGAGGGCGATCTTGGCGTCGGGGCAGATCTCCCGCACCTGCCGGAAGAAGCGGGCGTGGCGAGGCTTGATAACCTTCCGGTATGCCTCCGGCGACATCTGCGGCCCGCCCTGGGAGCCCAGGTCGTCGCCGGTGAAGACGATGTCCACCAGGTCCCCCACCTCTCGCAGGATGGGGCGAGCCATCGCCGTAGTGGTCTCCACGATGGCATCCATCAGCGCGCCGGCCAGCCCCTGGTCGGCCGCCATGTCCACGTACCAGTCCTGGAACCCGCGCAGGTACTGGCTGATGTGCACCACGCCGATCGTGAGATTCAACACCAGGGCGTAGTCTCCCTTCTGCCTGAGCGCCAGGGCCCGTTCCCGCAGCCCCCGCACCCGCCCTGGATCCTCCGGATCAGGCCAGGGGTAGCGCACGATGTCGTGAACGGATATCTCGCCGGCCAGGGGTGACTCTCGCAGGTCGTACCAGTAGGAGCCGGGGGGCTTGCTGCGCACCACCCCCCACTCGTCCCGGTAGGTGATGGGGTCCAGCTCCACGTCGCCACCCCGGTCGGGCGCACCGGGCACCAGCGCGCGGGTGTCGACGTCGAGTCGCTCCAGGATCCGCTCGTCCACCAGGACGGGCTGCATCATCCGATCGGAGATTGCGCTCGGGGCATCGAGGCCGAAGTGCTGCTTCAGCCTCTCGTATCCCGCCACGTGGATACTGCTGCAGCGAGTGCCTCCGAAGTCGATCGGCACCCTATCCGGCTCCTCGTGCTTCAGGGCTGAGAGCACTCGCTGTCGGTGGGTCATCGTCGGTCCACTTGCGGCCATGGCTCACTCCTTCCGATCCCAGGCTTCGTGGGGAATCGACCGGGTAGTTGCGCCTACAGTGTACGGCGAAAGCGGGCTGCGCGGTATACCCTGAGCAGGTGACTCTAGATGGAGTAGACGTCTCCCGCCAGAAAGGCTGACATGAACTGGAGATGCCTGCTTAGCCTTGCGTCAGCGCGCCCGGAACAGCGCCACCTCGCCGCCCAGCGACGCCACCCGTTGCCAGGTGAGCAGCAGGATACCGATCTGCTGGAACAGTGGCGCCAGGAAGGTGGTGGCGTCCAGGGGGGTGAACCGGAGCAGCGCCGGATAGAGGGCGCCGAAAAGGGCCGCCGTAAGGGCGAAGCCGAGCCCCAGCAGCAGCACCTGGGGAAAGTGGCGCACCACGAACCACCCACCCTCCACGGCATGGCGCCAGGTCCGGCGCTCTGGCTCCACCACGAGGCTGATTCGGGCGTAGTCCATCGCGAGCAGGAGGAGGAAGAGCAGGAAGGGCAGCAGGGCGGCTCGCAGGGCCGTCAAGACCGCGCTGGGGGGAAGCAGGCCCAGCGGGAAGCTGATGGCCAGGAAGAGCAGTCCCACCAGGATCAGCCCCGGGATAAGGAGGAGCAGCAGCAGGAGGAAGCGGCCGAAGAAGCGGGCGCAGTCGGAGAAGAAGCTGGTCCACCGGAAGGGCGGGGCACCCCATACCAGCGCACCGATGGTGCCCCCTCGCAGGAAGGTCCCCACCAGGAAGAAGAGCGGCGGCACGAGCAGGTAGAGCGGCCAGGGGAAGGAGGTGGAGTCCCAGCCACCCGGCGCCTCGATCAGCCAGTCCAGGCTGTAGGGACCCATCAGGTCGGGCGCCATGGCCGACCGGCCGAAGACGTGGGCTAGCTGGCTGGCCGAGGGCGCGGCCAGCAGCGCGGCGAAGGTCGTCTCCACTAGGTACAGAAGCAGCACGACCTGCCACAGGGCCGTCGCTCTCACCCAGCCTCTCCAGAAGCTGACAGGAACAGCAAGCATATCGACCGCGGGGCGTAACCGCAGGCTTCTGCAGCGCGATCATTGCCGATTCGCCGCAGGGGTACCTTGCTCGCCAGTGGTGTCCCCATCCCCGTCTAGGATCGGGTTGCCGCAGCAACCCCAACCAAGATTAGTCGGTTGGTGGTGCGTCCGGCAAGTACCATGGCTTTCTTGGGTGGGGATGAGGGCACGATCAGTCGGAAGCATCAGGTGCACTCCTCTCCGGATCCTGGACGGGCTCCCGGCTGCGCCCCTTCCTTCGTCTCTCCTCCACCGCACGTTGCAGGAGGTACTCGATCTGGCCGTTCACGCTTCGGAACTCCTGGGCAGCCCACCGGTTCAGCTCCTCCCACAGCTCGGGGCTGATGCGCAGCAGAAACTTCCTCCGTTCGGCCACGATCGACGACCTACTGGTAGAGAGTGCCGGCGTTTACCACCGGCGTGGCTGAGGATTCGCTGCACAGCACCACCAGCAGATTGCTGACCATGGTCGCCTTTCGCTCCTCATCCAACTCCACAACCTTCCTCTCAGACAGCTTCTCCAGGGCCAGTTCGACCATGCCGACGGCGCCGTTGACGATCTGTGTGCGCGCAGCGACCACGGCCTGGGCCTGCTGCCTGCGCAGCATCGCCTCGGCGATCTCGGGGGCGTAAGCTAGGTGGCTCAAGCGGGCCTCTATCACTCGAACCCCCGCCCTCTGGAACCGCTCGCTCAACTCCTTCTCCAGAACGTAGTTGACCTGCTCCGCTCCCGCCCGCAGCGTGAGGCCACTCTCGTCGTGATCGTCGAAGGTGTCGTACGGATAGGAGCCGGCCAGGTGCCTGACCGCTGCTTCGCTCTGGACCACCACATACTGCTCGTAGTCGTCCACGTCGAATGATGCCCGGTAGGTGTCCTCCACCTGCCAGACCACGACCGCGGCGATCTCTATTGGATTGCCGGACTTGTCGTTGACCTTCAGCTTCTGGCCGTTCAGGTTCCTCGCTCTAAGCGTGATCCTCTTCTTGGTGTAGAAGGGGTTGGCCCAGTAGAAGCCGCTCTCTCGAACGGTGCCGACGTAGTCCCCGAAGAGGACCAGCACTTTGGCATCGTTCGGATTGACGATGAAGAGCCCAGCCAGGACGAGCGATCCCGCGATGAGAAGGAACAGCATGGGGATCAGCAGCAACAGATCTCCGCTCTGGATAAGCGGGATGAGCAAGACGATTGCTGCCAGGACCGCCAGGACGCCGATGACCAGCGCGGGGTAGCCAGAGGCCGCCGAGCGGCGGTGTTCCGTGTTCATGGTGCCTCCTACCAGTCTCGTGATATCGGCATGATATCATAGTGAAAGAAGGAGGACAACGACGATCCCCTGCTTCTTTGCGCAACACCTCGGAAACGGAGATGGAGCTACCTAGATAGCGTAGCCCAGCAGCTTCAGCCACCCCTGGGCCAGCCAGAGCAGGTCGGCGGCGCGACGGAACAGCGGCGCAAAGCCGAACCAGCTAGTGTAGCTGTTGTTGGCCCAGCGGGTGTCCAGCATCAGCTTGTGCTCGGGATCGACCTCCACCTTGGCGGCGGGCGAGGAGCGCAGGTACTCGTACCGCTGCCACCGAGCCTCGCCGTCCCACGTCTCCCGCTCCTGGTGGCCGTCCTCGAATGTGGTCACCACCTCCACCGGCATGGTGCCATCCTCCAGCCGGCGGGCGACCACCACGCTCCGGTAGTCGCGCCCCTCTCGCTTGACCTCCAGCGGCTCCACCGAGTAATCGAAGACCGCCGCCGAGTAGAGAGCCTGCCGCAAGAAACCGGTCAAGCCCTCTCCCGCATGCTCCCGCACCACGTTCAGGAAGTCCTCGGTGGTGGGGTGACGAAAGGCGTAGCGCTGGAAGTAGTCGCGCATCAGCTCGCCCATCTTCTCCGAGCCGAGGTGGCGCTCCAAGGTGCCCAAGATCAACTCGGCCTTGGCGTAAACGTTGCCACCGTAGCTGGCGAAGTCGCGGAACCTCCACGACTCCTGGACCACGGGATCGAGCCGGTGGACGGCGAGATACTGAGCCCTATCCGCGGCGATCTGCCCGACGTGGAGCCCCAGGACGACGCCCATGGAACTCTTCGGGCCGTGCAGCTCGTCCATCAGCTTGCGAGTGGAGTAGGTGGCGAAGCCCTCGTCCAGCCACGCCTCCTCGAACTCGTTGCTGGCTACCATGCCATACCACCACTGGTGCGCCACCTCGTGGATGGTCACCTGCTCGGCATCCAGCAGGCCCGACACCGGAAGATCTGTCGCGGAGACGGTCACCAGGGTCGGGTACTCCATCCCGGCGCCCGCGCTCTCTGGTACGTCCGCGACCGTCAGCCGGGGGTAGGGGTAGGGTCCGTACCAGCGGCCGAAATGCTCCACCGCCGCAACGGCCGAGCCGAGGAAGCGATCCTTCAATCCCTCGTGTTCGGGTGGATAGAGCAGACGGATGTCCGTCGCACCCGCCCTGGCCCAAGCCTCGCGGAAGTCGGGGTTTGCCACCCAGGCGAAGTCGTGGACACTTCGGGCCTCGAAGGCGAGGGTCCTGGTGCCGTCGCCGTTGTCCCGCTCCCACAGCGGCACGCCGCTCGCCCCAACGACGAACCGCTCCGGCAGGGTGATCTCCACTCGGTAGCTGCCGAAGTCCGCGAAAAACTCGGAGAACGCGTGGTACGGGTGGGCCACCCATCCGCGCTCCGTTAGGGCGGCCAGCTTGGGAAACCACTGGGCGATGGTGTACTGGTCGCCTTGGTAGCCCATGCGGGCGATCAGGCGGGGCAAGCGCACGAGGAACTCGGCCTCCAACTCCAGCGACTGCTGCGGCGCCAACGGCTGGGGCAGCGGGACCCTCATCACAGTATCGTCCACACTTGAACCGGGCAGCAGGTCGTGGCCGGAAGCGAGCCGCAGGGCCAAGACCTCCATGCTGCCCCAGTTGTTCTCGGCCACCGAACGGCGGGCCGCCTGGGGGTTCTCCCGCATGAAGGTGCTGTCTATGCTCCTGAAGGCGTTGGGATAGAGGTGAAGGTAGAGCTCCTCCACCGGGCGGGAGGTGTCGTTCAGGAAGGTTATCCTCTCGCTTCCAGAGAGCTCCTTCCGCCCGGTGTCCAACCGCACGGCGATCTGGTAGGAGGCCACATCCCGGGCCTGGGCACGGGCGACGAGGGGAGGGGGGAGCAGCCCCGCGGCGAGGGCCAGGAGGGCGGCGGCCAGGATCGCGCAGTGCCAACCCCGGCGAGGGATCCGGTGCGCGCCCCGCGATCCGATCACGGGGACCTGGGAAGGGAGCACTCGAGACAAGCAGGCCACCTCCGCGGCCCATCGTAGCCGATGGGCGCGGCGCGGATCAAGCGTCAGGGGGCCGTTCGGCGCGGATGGCGGCAGGGTACTCCGCGGGAGTCGATCTCGTACCTGCCCGACCGGCGTGCATCCGAGGGCAACGGCGCTGGGGAGGGACTCCACCAGCAGGGCCGTCAGGCGCAGGGCGACGGCAGAGGCGCGCTCGGGAGCGGCGGCACGGCCTCGGGGAATTGGAGGACCCGTGCCGCGGCAGCCGCCGCTCCCTCACTCTGCGGAACGGTCTTCTACTTGTTGACGCACTCCTTGGAGTACCTCAAGGCCTCCGATGCGCTGTTAAAGAGGAAGTTCACGTCGTTCATCACCATGATGAAGGTGAAGCCCTGCTCGAGCAACTGCGGGACCTGCTGGACAGTCCTGGCGGCGGTGCCGATGGGGACCCCGAACTTCTTCGCGGCCCGGACCACCTTCGCGACGGCCTCCGCGTGTGCCGGGTCCTTCTCGCCGAGGCCCTTGCCCAACCCCATCGACCAGGCCAGGTCGCCGGGCCCCATGTGGACGAGGTCGATGCCCGGCACGGAGAGGATCTCCTCCACTCTGTTGACGGCGTCGATATGCTCGATCTGGATGGCGACCAACACCTCGTCGTTGGCGAACTTCTGGTAGTCTGGCCCGCCGTAGAAGCGCCAGCGGCCGGGTCCGGCGCTCCGGTTGCCCTCGGGGGCGTACTTGCAGGCTTTCACGGCCCGCTCGGCCTCCTCCGGCGAATTCACCATCGGGATCACCACGCCGTAGGCGCCGGCGTCCAGCGCCTGCTTGATCGCGGCAGGGTGGTTCTCCCGAACGCGGCACATGGGGACGGTGTCGGTTGTGCCGATGGCGATGAACATGTCGTGCATGGTGTCGACACCGATGGCACCGTGCTCCGTATCGACCACCAACCAATCCCAGCCGACGTGGGCCATGATCTCGGCCGAGGCGATGCTGGGGATGTTGAGGAAGCATCCGAAGGCAGGCTTGCCTTCCTTGAGGAGTCGCTTGATCCGGTTGGGTCTCATACTTTTAATCCTCGTCGATTAAGTCTGAGCTGCGCTTCCCACTTGCGCATGCGTGCCGGGGAGCAGCCGCCGGGCACCCGTCAAGCGAGCGGACGGGATCGGACCCTGCTCGCCGCACACTCGGCGCCTCCTGGCCACCATCCATCCTCCCACCCCGAGTACTCGCCCTCTGGCCGGCCATCTCTCCCAAAGGAGGGAAGCCGGAACCGCCTTCCGCTGTCGGGCGGGACTTCGCCGGAAGGGCTGGCGCGGGTCGAGACACGAGTGAAGCCTAGAGTCCCTCGGGGTACCAAGGCAGGAGACAAGAGGGCGACGGCCGAGCGGCGGCAGGCTTGGCAGCAGTATCGGATCCGATACCCTTCTCGGCCCGAAGTGTAGAAGAGAACGGTGACCCTGTCAACGCGACCAGCCGGGCGGCTGGTCGCGGGGGGTGTGAAAAGACCCTCCCATCCCGGTATTGGGGCGGGTCTCAGGCCCGCCCCGGCCGGCCACCGGTGGTGAGGGTTGAGGACATCAGTCCGGCAAGCTCCTACCCGAGTGGGTGAACAAGACCCTGGCCGAGAGAGGTTGCCATATCGTGGAGTAGGGCACCGAATCGGCCGCGGCGGCAGGGTGCCGTATCCACGGGGAGATCCCGATTAACCCCACCGTCCCGTCACACGCGGGCGGTGCCGAGCCTCTCGATCCTGACGATGATCTCCTGGATGGCTGCCTCTCTCTTCTTCATTTCCTCCCGCCACTCGTACTGTTCGGTGTTTGCTATCTCCATGCGGAGGTCCGATAGGTACTCGGACAGGATATCCCTCAGCAGTCGCGCCTCCTCCGGCTGCAGCGCGAGTTCCATCTCGAGCACTCCTTTCGGCGCCATCGATCCCCTTCGGCGAGGCTTGCGGCAAGACGCGCGCCCGCCCAAGCAGTCCATCTGCGCATTCGTACGCGTGGCGCACAGGGTGACGACGCACCGCGCCGCCGGGCTCAGCGGCAGGTATCTCTAGTTGGTGTCGACTTCTCTGGCGGGAAACGTGCACTCTATCAAGAGATACCTGTCTAGCGCGCTGGCGGGGGACCGGGGATGGTCGCCGGCACGGGCCAGAGAAACGCCTCCTTTGCCAGGTCGCCGCCGTTGGCCACAGTCACCTCGCCCTTCTTGGCCCAGGGCACGTCCTCCTTCCAGTATTGGAAGGTGGCCCGCTGGGCTCTCACCACGAAGGAGTTGCCCATGTCGGCGTAGGCGACGGGCAGGCCGAAGTGCTGGAGCCAGGCGGGGTTGGAGAGGAAGCGATCTTTGATGGCCCGATTCTGGTCCAGAAAGGCCAGGTGGCGCACCACGACCTTCTCCCAGGGCAATCCGGTATCCGGCTTGGTGTCGAAGGGCTTGGGGGTCTGGCGATAGGCTAGCAGCCAATCGTCCAGCCCGCGATCGTGCATCAGGTCGAAGGTGTTCAGCAAGTATGCCTGCTTCACCTCCGGCCTCCACTGGAGCACCCCCTTCTGGAAGGCCTGGGTGACGAAGCCATCTAGGACGAAGCGATGGGTCACGGGGTAGCCGAGGGCATCCACCCCTCCGAGCCGCTGGAACTCGCTCCAGAAACTCACGCCCCCCTCGTCGGTCACGGCGAAGCCGCTGGCGTTGGCCCCTAGGGGCCGGCCGTTGGTTTGCGTGAAGAAGTGGCCGTTGGGGATGTCGTAGTCCAGGGGTCGCGCTGCAGCGGGACCATCCTGCGAGCGGGGCAGGCTCAACTCGTACCATCGCTCCCCCTCCAGCGACATCTTCAGCCTCGAGCCGTCCTGGCTGAAGGAGACCGCAGTCTTGCCGGTACCCTCGACCCTGGCCAGAGAGTAACCCGTCCCCATTTTGGGATCGTTGACGAGCGCCGCCGGATCCAGCTCCAACTGGGTCGCGGAGGTGGAGTAGATCCGCATCACCTTGGGGTCGGTCCAGGTGAGGAAGAGCTGGGAGAGCCGCTGCGCTTCGAAGCTGAGGCGGGTGCCTTTGTAGCTCTTGGCGCTGACGACCAGGGCGTCGCCGGTCTCGTAGGCCCAGCGGTAGCCCGGCGATGGCTTGTCGGACAGGTAGATGTAGCCGCCACCCATGCCCCCCCGACCCAGGTAATCGGCCAGCCCCTGCACGGCTGGCACCACCGGTTTCGCCGATCCGTCTGCCCGGAAAGCGCCGAACGCGTTCTGCCGTTCGTTGGCCCCCTTGGGGAAGTCGTTCAGCATCCACTTTCCACCGCCGCCCTGTCCCTCGGCGAGGAGCAGCATGTAGAGCGCCGCCTCGTAGTTGGCGCTCTCCTCGGGCGACATGCCGGAGGTGGAGAAACCGAACTCGCCCAGCAGCACCGGCTTGCCCGGGAAGGCAGCGCGGAGGTTGTTCAGGACCCTGGCAACCCCCTCCACCGCCTTGCCGCTGGCATTGGGGTAGCGGTGGACCGTGACGTAGTCCAAGGTGCCGTTGGCCGGCAGCTTCGCCAGGATCAGGTCGCTATAGGCCACGGTGATGGGGCGCTGGTTATCAGCCTTGCGTATCGCGTCGATCTGGGGCTGAAGCCACATGGCGAGGGACGCGTTGACGGTGCCGAGCAGGCCGTCCCAGCGGCGCCCCTCAGGGGAGTCGATGTAGTCCAGGGTGGAGACCAGGTAGTTGCGCTCCGTGACCCAGGCCCCCGCAGCCGCCACGAACTCCTGGTAGCTCTTCAGGGTCGCCTCGGCACCGGCCATCTCGATGGGGGAGCGAGCGCCGCCCGGGTAGAGGGCTGAGGCGAGATCGCTGAAGTGGGGCTCGTTCTTGAGATCGTAGGCGAGTATGGTGGCGTTGCCAACGTATCGGGCAGCGATGCGGCTGTCGATCTCGGCCACTTTGGCCAGGTCACGCTCGCCGTAGTCGTAGAGCGCGAGGATCACCGACAACCCCTGTCGCTGGGCCATGGACAGGAAGCTGTCCAGCTTATCCCAGCGGTTCGCCTGGATATCCTTGACCAGGGGTGGCTGAACGAAGACCCTCACCGTGGAGAAGCCTGCCGCCCTGGATCGCCGCAGGTCCGCCTCGATGAGGCCTGGATCGAACTTCCCATCCTCCCACATCTGCCAGGCCCGATCCGCCGGCCCCTCGTAGTTGACGGCCAGCAGGAAGGAGGGTCCCTTGCCGGGCAGCGCAAGCTTGCCGCCCTGGATCGAGGCTGCGGAGGGACCCTCCAGCGGCGCGGCCGCCGCCGATCGGAAGGCCGCAGCCAGCATCATCAGCAGGATCAGCAGCCCAGCGGTGAGAACGACCCTCAGTCGGGTAGACAGAACCATATCTTTGGAACCTCCAGGAGGGGAATCTTCGGGGATGAAAGTGGTGGTGGGTGCCTATGGAGTATAACGCAGAGGGACGCGATTGTTGCACGCACGAAATGGCCAATTTGGGCTATTGAAGACGGGAGAGGGAGGCCGGGAGGGGCGGGGTAGTACACCCGATCGACCACGGGGTGCTGGCGGAGACACCGGGCGACCCGCTGGGCGTTCTGCTGCTCATCTCCAGCCGCACCGCCAGGGTCTTCATCCCACACAGCAGCAGCCAGGAGTGGAACGGCCCCAGCGCCGGGCCGGTGGCGTTCTGCAGGGTGGCCAGCCGGGCTATCGTCTCCCCCAGCGCCGTGCGGGGGGTTGGCGGCGCAAGAGCAGTCGTAGCCCGTGCTCTGGCCCAGAGCGGAGTGGCGGAACAGGATAGAGCATCTGAGCAGGCATCTCTAGTTCATATCGACTTCTCTGGCGGAAAACGCGTGCTCCATCTAGAGATACCTGCTTAGCTTATCCTGTCCATCCTCCTCGCCCTGCATACTGTTCGCCTTCGTCCTCGTCGCCTGCAGGCTACTTTCTGGGGTGGCGCTCAGAGAGCTCCGCCACCGCCTCCACGCCGGCCCTGAAAGCGGCGAGAACCCGATCGATGTCCTCGTCGGTGTGGACTGCGGAGACGTAGATCTTGTCGGCCACGCCCAGGAAGAGGCCGTTTCGGGCGGCAGTGCCGTACAGGACCGCGGCCTTCGCCGGATCGCCGGAGCGGATGTCGTCCCAGTTCACTATCTCCCGGTCGGTGAAAACCACCTGGAGCACCCCTCCATCCCCCGTGACCTGAGCCACCAAACCGGCATCGGCCAGCATCTGCTGCAGCCCAGACTTCAAGCGAGCCGTGGACTGGTGGATGCGAGGGTAGAGGTTCTGCTCCTTCAGCACCTTCAGGGTGGCCACGCCCGCCGCCGCGCTCACTGGATTGCCGTTCAGGGTGCCCGTCACGTAGGTGTAATCCGGTCGCCCCTTCCGGCTGTTGTCGCAGAGATCCATGATCTCCCCCCTGCCGGCCACCGCCGCCAGGGGATAGCCGCCGCCGACGATCTTGCCGAAGCAGGCGAGGTCCGGCACCACGCCGTAGTACTCCTGGGCACCGCCCCAGGCGAAGCGGAAGCCGGTGACCACCTCGTCGAAGATGAGGTCGATACCGTACCGAGAGGTGATCTCTCTCAGGAACGGGAGGAAGCCAGGCTTCGGGGAGTAGGATCGCTGGAAGGGCTCCACGATCACCGCAGCCAGATCGTCGTGGTTGGCCTCGATGACGGCGGCCGTGGTCTCGATGTCGTTGTAGGGGGCCATCAGCACGGTGCCGGAGACGGCGGACGGGATGCCCGCGGACTCCACCTTGGGCGCCGGGGAGCTGTAGGGCTCGGCGGGCCACACGCTGAGGATGGCGTAGTCGTGCACACCGTGGAAGGCCCCAACGAACTTCAGCACCTTCTCCCGACCCGTATGCGCCCTGGCCAGCCGCATGGCGAAGAAGGTCGCCTCGTTGCCCGAGCCGCAGAATCTGACCTTGTCGGCGCAGGGCACGGCCGAGACGATGGTCTCCGCCAGCTCCAACGCAGGTTCGTTCACGAAGTAGAAGGTGCTCGCCCGCGCCGCCTGCCGCTGCACCGCCTCGACCACCGCCGGGTGCGCGTGGCCGAGGATCAAGGGACCCGACCCCAGCAGGCAGTCGATGTACTCGTTGCCGTCCACGTCGTACAGCTTTGCGCCGCGCCCGGAGGCGGGAACGATGGCCAGATCCCGAGCCAGGCCGAACATCCCCAGGGTCCCCCCGGGCAGCAGACGGGCGGCTTTGTCCAGCAGGTCGAGTTGCTCAGGGCTGCGCTTGTGGCTCTCCGGTGTCATCTTCGATTCTCCTTCTACTTCCACACGAGTCGAGGGTGGGACCCTCTCAGCTCACCGAACCACGGCGTTACTCACTGGTCTCGCTCTCTTCGATCAATCCCAGGGCCATGAGATAGCCGATGGCGCGCTCCGTTCGGGGGTAGCGGTGGACCAGCTTCCAGAACTCGGGCGAATGGTTGGGCTGGAGCAAATGGGCCAACTCGTGAACCAGGACGTAGTCCTGGACCCAGTCGGGCACCCGCGCGAGGCGCTCGGACAGCCGGATGGCCCCGACGTCGGGGCTGCAACTGCCGAAGCGCGAGTGCTGGTTGGTGACGTACCGCACGGAGACTATCTGGAGCTTCCCATCGAAGTAGCGTCGGTTCAACGCCTGGGCACGCCTCATCAGCTCCTCGTCCCCCCTGCGCTCGGCTCGGGAGATCCTGTTCTGGAGACGCGTTACCAGTCTGTCGACCAGCTCCCTCTCCCGCTCGGGGGGCAGCCCCTCCGGAACTCGCACCTCGATCCCGCCGTCCACGAGTCTGGCACCGACGGTCCTAGTCCTCCGGGGGCTGCGGACGAGATGGACGTTCCAGGGATGGTCAGGCATGGGCCGATAGAGAGACTCCGTGCAGGTTGGCGGCAATTAAAGCAGGAAAGCAACGACTGTGCAAGCATCGCGTAGACACTCTCCGGCCGGGATGCTATGGTGGAGGCACCGATCGAGTGCCGAGACGAGATGCAACCACTGGAGGTCGCCATGGTGATAGGACAGGGATCGGTGGAGAGGACCCTGACCTCGGAGGACGTGAGGCAGCTACTGGCGACGGCGCTGGAGCCGCTGCCGCTGGATGGGAAGAAGATCCTCGTCATCATCCCCGACAGCACCCGCACCGCCCCCATCCCCCTCATCTTCTACCTGCTCCACGACCTGATCGGGAGGCGGGTGGCGCGACTCGACTACCTGGTGGCCCTTGGGACCCACCCACCGATGGACGGCGAGGCCATCGACCGCCTGGTGGGGGTCTCCGCTGCCGAGCGGGCCGAGGGCTACCCCAAGACACGGATCTTCAACCACAGGTGGGACCTGCCCGACACGCTGGAGACGGTGGGGGTGATCTCCGGCCGGGAGATGGCCGCGCTGAGCGGGGGGCTGGTGGAGGAGGAGACGCCGGTGAGGCTGAACCGGATGGTCTTCGACTACGACCAGTTGATCATCTGCGGACCGGTCTTCCCCCACGAGGTGGTGGGTTTCTCCGGTGGGGCCAAGTATCTCTTCCCCGGGATAGCGGGTCCAGAGATCATCAACTCCACCCACTGGCTGGGCGCCATGGTCACCAACGTGAAGACCATCGGCATCAAGGACACCGCTGTCCGACGGGTGATCCACCGCGCCGCGGAGTTCCTGTCTCGGCCGATCCTCTGCCTCTCGCTGGTGCTGCAGGGTAGCGCCCTCCACGGGCTGTACGCGGGCTCGCTGGTGGAGTCCTGGGAGGCTGCGGCCGAACTCTCGGCGCAGTTGAACGTTGTTGTGGTGCCCCACGCCTTCCGGAAGGTGCTTTCGATGCCGTCGGAGATGTACGACGACCTGTGGACGGCAGCCAAGGCGATGTACAAGGTGGAGCCGGCCGTGGCCGACGGCGGGGAGGTGATAATCTACGCCCCCCACATCACCGAGGTCTCCTACACCCATGGCCGTCTGCTCGACGAGGTGGGCTACCACGTACTCGAGTACTTCACCAAGCAGCCCGAGCGCTTCAGGGAGGTACCCGGCGGGGTCAAGGCGCACAGCACCCACGTGAAGGGCGCGGGCAGCTACGACCCCGCGACCGGCATCGAGACGCCTCGGGTGTCAGTGACGCTGGCCACTGGGATCCCCGAGGCGCGCTGCAGGCGGATCAACCTGGGCTACCTGGACTACCGGACCATCGACCCGAAGGCTTGGGCGGGCAGGGAGAAGGAGGGGATCCTCCTGCTCCTCCACGCGGGCGAGATGCTCTTCCGCGCCCGGGACCTGCAGTTCTAGGCGGGCGGGTGACCTTCGTCGCCCTCGGCATCCACGACGAGGCGTACCACCGCGCGCGGAACCGGCGCCCCCAGCCTCCGCCTCGGTGCGCTATACTATGAGCTCAACGCCGCGCCATGAGCGGTTGACCACGACCCGGTGAGCAACGCATCCGCCAAGTCCGCGACGGCGGAGGACAAGCCTCCGCCCCCGTGGCGGAAGAACCGCTAGGCGGACTCTCAGATCCCCGAGGAGGACCGAATGGAGCGACCCACAGCCAGGGTGCTTTGCCTGCCGACGGCGGCCGACGTGAAGGAGGAGGCCGAGCGGATGGGCGTGCCGCCCTCCGCGTTGGAACCGTTCGCCGGCCCCCTGGCGACGCCCATGGTAAAGCTGAAGTGGGTGCCGCCCACGATAGCCCTGGCCCTGCAGCGCATGATATCCCATCCGGCCGGCCTCGCCCTGATCGCCCCGGTCGACGACAGGGAGGCGCGGGAACACGGGGACGCGAAGAGAGGTCGTGAGTGCCGCTTCCCGAATCCTGACGGCGGGCCAGCCACTCAGGACCCAGGACTCGGCACCAGCGAGACGCCTCAGTCCTCGGGCCTCAGTCCTCAGTCCTCGACCGTCCTTGTCGCAGGCCCGAAGCCGCTCCTGCTGGATGTGGCCTCGCGGCTCGAGGCGGGCGGAGGCGGGGTCGAACGGGCCGTCGCCGCCGAACTGCGCACCGCCCTGGAGCGGTACGAAGGCCGGCAGCTTGGCACCACGAAGTGCGGCAACCTCACCTTAGAGTGGGGCAAGCGGACCTACGTGATGGGGATCATCAACGTGACGCCCGACTCCTTCTCGGGCGACGGCCTCGGCAAGAACGTGGACGCTGCCCTGGCCCTGGCAGAGCGGTTCGTCCAGGCCGGGGTGGACATCCTGGACGTCGGTGGTGAGTCCACCCGCCCGGGCGCTGCGGAGGTCTCGGTCCAGGAGGAGAGGGAGAGGGTGGTGCCGGTGGTACGCCGGCTGGTGAAGGAGTTCCCGGTGCCCGTATCGGTGGACTCCTACCGGCTGCTCGTAGTGCAGGAGGCGCTGGATGCGGGAGCCCACATGGTCAACGACGTGTGGGGGCTGCGACGCACCGAGGGGCTGGGCAGCCTGGCCGCCGCCTACGACGTCCCCATCGTCCTGATGCACAACCGGCAAGCCGTGGCCTCGAAGACCGAGCTGGGGGGACACTTCCGGCAGGTGGAGTACCTCGACCTAATGGGGGGGATCGTCCAGGGGCTGCGGGAGAGCGTCGAGATCGCCCTCGCCGGCAACGTGCGGTGGGAGAACATCATCGTGGACCCCGGCATCGGTTTCGGCAAGACCCCGCAGCAGAACCTGGTGGTGATGCGGCGTCTGCAGGAGGTGAGGTCGCTCGGTAGGCCGATCCTGATGGGCACCTCCCGCAAGTCGGTCATCGGCCTCACCCTCGGGCTTCCCCCGGAGGAGCGGGTCGAGGGAACGGGGGCCACGGTGGCCGTGAGCATCTGCAACGGTGCCGACATCGTCCGGGTCCACGACGTCAAGGAGATGGTGCGGGTCAGCCGGATGACCGACGCCATCGTCCGAACCTAACGAAGTCCTGAGTCCTGGGTCCCGAGTCATGAGTGGTGACTGCGCAGGACTCAGCACTCGGGACCCAGGCCCCAGGACTTACAGCCATGGACTACAACGAGGCGCTGCGCTACCTCTACAGCTTCACGGACTACGAGAAGAAGACCAGCTACGCCTACTCCGACGAGGGCTTCGACCTGCGGCGGCCCACGGAACTGCTGGCGCTGCTGGGGAACCCCCATACCCGATTCCCCTCCGTGCTGGTGGCCGGTACCAAGGGGAAGGGCTCCACCAGCGCCATGATCGCCTCCATCCTCCAGGCGACAGGTGCGCGGGTCGGACTGTACAGCCAGCCCCATCTCCACAGCTTCCGAGAGCGGATCCGGATGAACGGTCGGCCGATAGGCCGCTGGGAGCTGGCCGAGGCCATGGAGGCGGTGGTACCGGCAGTGGAGAAGCTGCGGCGGACCCGACCGGAGCTGGGCTCTCCCACCACCTACGAGATCGCCACCGTGGTAGCCATGCACCACTTCGCCCGACTGGAACCGGACTTGGTGGTGCTGGAGGTGGGGCTGGGTGGGCGGCTGGACACCACGAACGTCGCGAATCCGCTGATGTCGGTGATCACGCCGGTCAGCCTGGACCACGTCCAGATCCTTGGCAACACCATCGCCCAGATCGCCGCCGAGAAGGCCGGGATCATCAAGGAGCGGGGAGTGGTGGTAGCAGCCGACCAGACCGAGGAGGCGATGGGCGTGATCCGGAGGGTGGCGTCGGAGCGGGGAGCCCGGCTGGTGGTGGCCAGGCCCGAGATGGTCGAGGTCCCGGCGAAGGCGCCCGTGGAGCCGATTGGCGAAGGGGAGGCCGCACGACCCCGCAGGGAGCACACCAGGGTCGCACTGAGGGGCCCATCGGGAGCGATCTACCGCTTCGATCTGCCCCTGCTGGGCGCCCACCAGGTGGCCAACGCGGCCACGGCCATCGCCGTCGTCGAGGAGCTGTCGCGCAACGGCTTCTCCATCGGCCGCGAGGCGGTGGAGCGAGGCCTCGGCCAGGTTCGGTGGCCGGGTCGGCTGGAGGTCGTCCGTCGGGATCCGCTGGTGGTGGTGGACGGCGCCCACAACGGCGACTCCGCCACGAAGCTGGCCGCCGCACTTCGAGAGAACTTCATCTACCGGCGGCTGATCCTGGTGCTGGGTACCTCCGCCGACAAGGACGTGGAGGCGATCGCCAGCGCCCTGGCTCCGGAGGCCGCGGTGGTGGTCGCCACCCGCTCCCGCCACCCCCGGGCTGCCAACCCAGATCGGATCGCCGCGGCCCTGTCTGGCGACCTCTGCCCCCAGGTGGAGGTGGCCCGCGACTTCACCTCGGCCATCGGTCTGGCCACTGCTCTGGCCGCCCCCGGCGATCTGATCTGCGTCACGGGCTCCCTCTTCATCGTCGCCGACGCCCGCGATCACTACGGCCTGGCCGAGGAGCGGGACTGAGAGGCATCAGCAGCCGAGCGCCTTCGCCATCCGCCTGCCCGCCTCGATCAGGTTCTCCCGCGAGGTGGCGTAGGAGACCCGGATGAAGCCTTCGCCGTTGGCGCCGAAGGTGCTGCCAGGCACGCAGCCCACCTGCACCGTCTTCAGCAGGAACTCGCACAGCTCCATCGAGGTCATGCCCGTGCCACGAATATCCGGGAAGGCGTAGAAGGCCCCCTCCGGCTTCAGGCAGCGGAAGCCCGGAACCCGGTTCAACAGCTCCACTATCAGGTCGCGCCGCCCCTGGTACTCTGCCACCATCTCGTCGATGAAGTCCTGCTCGCCCTCCAGCGCCGCCACGGCGCCGCTCTGCAACATCGTGGGGGCCGCAGCGGCCAGGATCTGGTGGAGCTTCATCATCCCCTGGATCAGCGCGGGGTGCGCGACGGCGTAGCCGAGCCGCCAGCCGGTCATGGCGTACACCTTTGAGAAGGAGTTGACGGTGATCGTCCGCTCCCTCATTCCGGGAAGCGAAGCGAAGCTGATGGCCTCCCGGTTGTCGTAGACGATGGTGTCGTACACCTCGTCTGAGAGCACCAGCAGGTCGTGCCTCTCCGCCAGCGCCGCCAGCCCCTCCAGCACCTCACCAGTAAGCAACTGCCCCGTGGGGTTGCCGGGGGAGTTGATCACCAGCAGCTTCGTCCTGGGGGTGATCAGCGACTCCACCTCAGACAGATCCGGGTAGAAGCCGTTCTCGATCCGCAAGGGGTAGGGTACCGGCCTGGCGTCGCAGGCGAGGGACTGGGAGTGGTAGACCATGAAGCCGGGGTCGGGGATCAGCACCTCATCTCCGGAGTTGAGCGCCGTCTGCATCGCCAGGTAGAGGGCCTCCACGCCGCCGATGGTGACGATCACCTCCGCCGACGGGTCGACCCGCGAGCCCCTCTTCCGAGACTCCCTCTCGGCGATCGCGGCCCTCAGGTCCTCCTCCCCCAGGTTCTGGGAGTAGTGGGTCTCGCCCCGGTCCAGCGCGGCCTTGGCGGCGGCCCGAATGTGCACGGGGGTATCGAAGTCCGGCTCCCCGATGGCCAGGCTGACGGTGCCGGGCTGCCTTGCCAGATCGAAGATCCTCCGGATGCCGGAGGGCGGAAAAGCCTTCACGCGGTTGGACAGGCGAGACTCCATGATCGACCTCCTGGTGCTGATGAGTGCTAACGGTGGTGCACGGGGCGGTGCAAAGGGGCGCCACAGCCTGGACCCCGAAGGGGCCGGCGGACCGCCAGCCCCGCCGGCCATGGGGAATCATAACCGAAAGGGGCTACCGCAGTCCCTCTGCGCGCTGCGCCTCTGGGGTTTCGCCGATCCACGCGGCATCCCAGATCACGATCCTCCGGCCTGGGCCGCGCTTCGCACGATAGAGCGCCTCGTCGGCCCGGGCGATCAACTCTTCTCGGTTTCCGGCCAGATCGGGATAGGAGGAGATCCCCATGCAGAGGGAGAGGCGACCAGTCTCCGCACCCATCCGGAACTCCAGACCCTGGGCACGCAGGGCGCGGTCGATCCTGGCAGCCACCACCAGGGCCTGAGGGGCAACGGTCTCCGGCAGGATCACGGCGAACTCGTCGCCGCCGTATCGGGCTACCACGTCGATCCTGCGGACCTCACGCTGGATCGTTGCCGATATCGTCCTGAGAGCCTCATCACCTCCCTGGTGGCCGAAGAGATCGTTGTACCGCTTGAAGTGGTTGAGGTCCATCATGATCAGGGAGAGAGGCCGCTGGTAGCGAGCTGCCCGCTCGATCTCCAACCCCAGCCGGTCCTGGAAGTAGCGGTGGTTGTAGACGCCCGTGAGGCCATCGGTGATGGCCAGCTCCCTCAGCCGCCGAAGGACGGCGCTGTTGCTCAGCCACAGCGCCAGGTGGCGGGATACCACCCGCAATCTATCCACCTCCTCCGGGCAGAAGGGGTCGCTGCCAGGGGTCCGGACCACCTCCGCCACGCCGAAGCGAGTGCCCTCGACGTCCACTGGAACGCAGGCAACGGGATAGAGGTCGGAGCCGCCGAGGTCCGGATGGGGACCCAGCCACCTGGGGCGTGGAGCGAGGAGCGCGACGGGCCCCACGCCCTCGGAGGCCTTCCACTCGATGCTATCGGAGAACAGTTCGCGGATGGGAGGGGAGCAGTGGGGCTCCGGTCCAGAGAAGCTGACCAGCACCAGCCTCTGCCGGTCCCGATCGAGCAGAAAGAGGGCGCACCAACACCCCCTCATGAGTGAGGCGGCCATTTCGAGGCTGGAAACCAGCAGTTGGTCCCATTCCGGAACGATCCCCAGCGTCCATTCGGCCAGCACCGGGGATTCGTCGCTCGCGACCACACCTGCTGCCGGATGCGGCTCTTCCATGGGGAGCAACTCTCATGGAGACGCAGGCATCGGAGACAAGCCCTCCGAGGTTCCGAGCCTGCCTTCCCCCTCCAGGGTTTCCAGCATCGCGTCCGCCACCATGGGATCGAACTGTCGGCCCCGGTTCCGCCTCAGCTCCTGCATGGCGTCTTGTACGTTCAGAGCCTTGCAGTAGGTTCTGTCGGACAGCATGGCGCCGACGGAGCCGGCCACGACCATGATCCTGGCCCCTGGAGGGATCTCATCACCCTTCAGTCCCAGTCCGTTAATAAAGCCGTGACCATCGTACTGCTCGTGGTGGCTAAAGATCAAGTCCCTACCATTACGGTGATCGGGGAAGCCACCGGCCAGATCCGCCCGCGACGAAGAGCGCCACCGTGAGGGGCGCGGTGAAGACCAGCATCGAAAGCGCGATACTACCAGCGGATGGCCGGCAAACGTGGTCTTCGGCCGTCGCTCTCGATCAGAACAGGAGGGAGGAATCCAGGAAGAAGGCTGTGAAGGCTCCCAGGCACATGGCCGTGCCGTAGGGCATGAAATCGCGCAAAGAGCTTCGGCGCGCCGCCACCATCGCCAGCCCTCCCACGGCCCCAAAGAGGCTACCCAGCAGCAGCCACCAGGCCACGGCGGGGAACCCGGCCATCGCGCCCAGCAGCATGGCCAGCTTGACGTCCCCCAGCCCGAGCACCTCCTGCCGGAAGATGAGCCGTCCAATCGCGTACAGGGAGCCAAACAGTAGCCCGGCTGCCACCACCCCCGCCAGAGTCATCACCAGGCCAACGGGCGTGAGGGTGGAGGTGAGGAGCACCGACAGGGCGATGCCCGGATAGGTGATCCGGTTCAGGATCAGCCTGTGCCGCCAGTCTATGAGGAACACGACGATAAGGAAACAGGAGTAGAGGCTGTAGAGGAGCAGCCTGGGACTCACCCCGAAGCGGAGGAACAGCAGCCAGAAGGCAGCCCCAGTGGCCAGCTCCGTGAGCGCGGCCGTGGTTTCGGGCGCGGCCCCGCACCCATGACAGCGCCCGCGCGCGCCGAGCAGCAGCGACAGCAGCGCCGACTGGGTGTGGAGCGGACGCCCGACGTGGCAGCGCGGGCACTCCAGCGGCGCCGTCAGCGCCTCCAGCCGGGGCAGTCGATAGGCGGCGAGATTCAGGATGGGGCCGGCCACCAGGCCCACCGTCGCCCAGAGCAGAGCCAATGGAACCCCCAGTGCGACAGTCACGAAGAACACCCCAGGGCACGAGAAGACGCGGGGACGCGGAGAGGGGTCCCGCGTCCTGGATACGGAACCAATCACACCCAGGACTCAGCACCCTGCTCCCAGTCCTCAGGGCCGCCAAATGATATCGGCCGCGGGCATCAAAGTAAATGCCCGGCTATTGCCAGAAGGTCCGGCCATGTTGTACAAAGGAAGCTGCACTCAAACCGCTGGAGCCCCATGAAAGCATCCTTCCTCCACCTGGGCGACGTCCACCTGGGCCACGAGCAGTACGGCCGGAAAGAGAGGGCCGACGACTTCGCCAGGGCCTTCTACTTCGCCGTGGACTACGCGGTCGAGCACAGGGTGGACTTCGTCGTCCTCGCCGGCGACCTGTTCGAGCGATCCACCCTGGACCCCGTCACCTTCGACCAGGCCCTCTACGGATTGGAGGACCTGCGGCGCGCCCGCATTCCGGTCGTCGACATCGCAGGCAACCACGACCGGGCCCGCTACGGTCAGGGCAGGGCGTGGGTGGAGTCGCTGGGCCTCCACGGATTCCTGCACTACCTGGACGCGGTGGGGCCGGAGGGGCTGCAACTGAGACCCTGGTCGGCGGAGGAGGGCTCCGGTGGCTACCTGGACCTGAAGGGCATACGATTCGTCGGGATGCGCTACCTGGGAGCCTCGACGGCCAGGGCGGTGGAGGAGCTGGGCGCCCAGCTTCGGAAGCTGAGCCCCATCGGCCGGCCCTACACCGTGGCTCTCATCCATGCGGGGCTGGATGGGGTGGTGCCCAACTTCCGGGCAGAGCTTACCTACGAACAGTTGGCACCGCTGCGCGGCCTGGTGGACTACGTGGCCCTGGGGCACATACACCAGCACTACAGTCGCGAGGGTTGGGTGTACAACCCCGGATCCCTCGAAACCTGGAGCGCTGGCGAGGTGGGGTGGGAGCGGGGCTTCCTCCACGTGGTCGTGGACGACTCCGCCGACCCTAAGCACACCGCCCAACTGGTGGTGCCCCCGCGGCGGGCCTTCCTCCGCTACCGGCTGGAGGTGGAGCCCTGCACCAGCCCCGAGGCGCTGATGGCGCTGTTGCGGCGCCACCTGGAGAAATGGACCCGGGATGCCCGGGACGAGAGCCCCGTGGTCCACCTGACCCTCACTGGTCGCCTCCGCTTCGAACGCCGCGACCTGGACCTGGGGGCGCTGGAGGCGGAGGTGACGTCCGCCCTCCGGCCGCTGGTGGTCCAGATCAGGGACCAGACCGACGAGACCGCCTTCCAGGTGCGCGCAGGCGAGGAAGATGGGATAGTGGATCGCTCCGCCCTGGAGCTGGAGGTGCTGCGGCAGCTTTTCGCCAACGACGAGCGGCGGGTGCATCGTGCCTCGGCGTGGGCGCGGCTGGCACAGAGCCTCAAACTGGGGGTGCTGTCCAAGGAGAGCCCGGAGCAACTGGCCGAGATGGTCCGCAAGGAGGCCGCCGAACTGACGGCCCCGCTTGCAGAGAGACAACCGCAGTAGACCCGGTAGAGGCCACACCCGAGGGCGCGCTCGCGCCGCGCTGTGAAGGCAGACAGGGCAGACCTGTGTGTCTGCCCATATAACGTCACCGACACCCTTACAGGGGCGCACCTGTGTGTGCGCCCTGGCCACCGGCATTCGGGCGGGCGAGTGGGTCTGCCCCCACGAGCCGCAGTCGAGGTCTAGTACGGCATACTGATGCGCATAGCCCGACTCGTCCTCCACAACATCAAGAGCTACGCCGGCTCCACCACCATCGAGTTGAAGCCGGGCATCAATGCCGTGTGCGGCGCGAACGGCGCCGGCAAGAGCACCATCTTAGAGGCGCTGGGCTTCGCCCTCTTCGGCTACAAACCCTACAAACTGGATGCCTTCCTCCGCGAGGGGGAGAAGAGCGGCAGCATCACCGTGACGGTCGAGGACGACCAGGGCTGCAGCTTCGACGTGGTGCGCAAGCTGGGATCGCCCGCCGGACAGGCCGTCTACGACGAGCTGAACCAGAAGGTGGCCGAGGGGGAGGCGGACGTCCGCAACTGGCTGCTCGACTTCTTCCACCTGGAGCCCGGCACCGACCTGGCCAAGCTGTTCGAGGACACGGTGGGGCCGCCCCAGGGCACCCTCACTGCCATCTTCCTGGAGAGCGCCGCCCTCCGCAGCAAGAAGTTCGATCGGCTGCTGCAGATCGAGGACTACGCCACCGCCGCCCAGGGGCTGCGGGCCGTGAGCAACCTCTTCCGGGACCAGGCGGTGGAGGCGGAGAAGAGGGCGGCGCTGCTGGAGGGGGACGTCCGCAGGCTGCCGGATACGGAGGAGCGGCATCGGGATGTGGCCCTGCGGAAGGCCGACCTAGCGGTGGCGGTAGCCCGTGCACAGCAGCGGCAGACGGAGCTGGCCGCCGCGTCGGAGCGGCTGGAGCAGGCCCGCCTGGCTGTGCAGCGCGCGGAGGCGGATCTGCGATTGGCCGGGAGCCGGACGGCGGAGGCGGAGCGCCGCCGGGAGGAGCTGGAAGCAGAGCTGCACCGCGCCGAGAAGGCCGTGCGGCTGCTGGAGGCGAGCCGGCCGGGCTACGAGGCATACCAGGAAGCCACCGATCGGCTGCGGAAGCTGAACGAGCGCCGCCAGGGGAGGGACCGCCTCCGACAGAGCGCCGAGATCGCGGGTCGGGCCGCCCTACGCTGGGAGCAGGAGCGACTTGCCGCCGAGAAGCGCCTAGCGGATCTGGACCGCGACGAGGCCCGCGCCGCCGAGCGGCAGCGCCTCCTTCCCGAGCAGGAGGCTCGAGAGGCGGCGGTGCGAGAGGCCGAGGATCGGGTGAGGTCCAGGCTGGAGGCGCAGCGCCGGCTGCCCGACGTCGAGGAGCGGCTGGCATCGGCGGAGAGCAGGCTCCAGGAGGCCAGGGAGCGGCTGGCGGAGGTGGAGGCGGCTAGGCCGGCGTCCGCGGGATTGGAGCAGTTGAGGGCACGGGACCGTGGCCTGAGGGAGGATCTGGCTCGACTGGAGCAGCAGGGGTGGATCCTGAAGCAGGCCGCCGCCGACCTGGAGCAGGCGCTAGGCCGGCTGCTCCAGCTTCGCCGGGAGGCGGAACGGCTCGAGGGCGAGGCCGCGGCGCTGCGCCCGCTGGCGACGGTGGCCGCGCTAGCGTCGGATCGGCAAAGGGAGCGGGACGCGGCCCACGGCGACCTGGAGGCCCTTCGGGCCCGCCACCTGGAGGCCCAGCGATCCCGCAGCCAGGTGAAGGATGGACTGTGCCCCTTCCTCCACGAGCCCTGCAAGAACCTGCGGCCCGGGGTGTCGCTGGATGGCCACTTCGATCGGGTGATCGCCGAGGTCGCCACGGCGCTGGAAGGGGCCCGGGCGAGGCTGGCCCGCTCGGAGGCGGATCTAGCCGAGGCACGCTCCGCGGAGCGCGAAGTCGCCCGTCTGCCCGATCTGGAGGCTCGGCTGGCTCGACTATCGGAGGAGCGTGCGGGACTGGAGCAAGAGATCGGGCGGCTGGAGGACGTGCTCCGAGAACTGGAGGGCGTCCCTCAACGGCGGGCCGAGCTGCTGGAGACCCTCCAGGCGCTGGAGCCGGAGTTGGCCCGCGCCGAGGCAGCGCGGCAACTGGTGAGCGGCGAGCCCGGCTGGCGGCGCCAGGCCGAGGAGGCCGCCGCGGATGTGGAGAGGGAGAGGCAGGCCCTGGCCGAGCTGCGGACGGCGTTGGAGAGGGATGCGGGAGCGACGGAGGCGCTGGCCGCGGCCCAGGCCCGCCTGAAGGAGCTGGGCGACCCCCGGGGAGAGGTCGCGGCGCTGCGACAGCGTATCGCCCGGGAGCGGCCAGAGGCCGAGCGGGCACTGGAGCGCGCAGGTCGGGAGTACGCCGCGGCCCGGACCGCCGAGGAGAAGATGCGGCTGGCGCTGGAGCCATTCGCCCGGCTGGAAGAGGAGATGGCCACTGCAACCCGGTTGCGGGACGAGAACGAGGAGAGCTACCGCCGCTTCCTGGAGAACCAGGGGGAGGCGGGCCGGCTCGAGCAGCGCCGCCACGCCCACCAGCAGGCGGTGGAGGAGGCCGCGCGCGCGGCGGCGCTCGAGGAGGCCGCGCGCGCGGCGCTCGAGAAGCTGCGGGCCACCTACGACGAGGCGGAGCAGCAGCGACTGCGGCAGGAGATGGACGGAGTCACCGCCGAGATCGCGAGCGGCCAGAGGGAGCTGGAGCTGTGCACCCAGGAGGAGGAGCGACTCCTGCGGGAGCTGAGCGAGCTGCGGCAGAGGAAGTCGGAGATGAAGGCCGCCCAGGGGCAGGCCGCCGAGAGCCGCCAGTTGGTGGAGACGGTGGAGGCGGTGCGGCGGGCCCTGGACGCCGCCGGCCCCGAGATAGCCAGGGCGCTGCTGCGCCGCATCTCCGCCCGGGCCACCACCATCTACCGAGACCTGCTGGGGCAGCCGACAGTATCGCTGGAATGGGGACCCGACTACGAGATCCGCTGCCGCATCCGGTCCGAGGAGCGGGAGTTCAAGCAGCTATCGGGCGGGGAGCAGATGGCGGCGGCGCTCGCGGTGAGGCTCGCCTTGCTGCAGAGCCTCAGCAACCTGCGGCTGGCCTTCCTGGACGAGCCCACTGCCCACATGGATGCGGTGCGCCGGGCCAACCTGGCAGCGCAGATCCAGAACCTGCGCTCCTTCGACCAGCTCGTGGTGATCTCCCACGACGACTCCTTCGATACCCTCTTCAGCCACGTGGTGAGGCTCGCGAAGCAGGGTAGCGCGACCGTGGTGGAAGAATAGGGCGGAACGACGCACTTAGGAAACCCGGGCGAATCCGCAGACGGCGCAGATCGACACAGATAGAGCCCGTCCGGGCAGGTATATGCGAGCATCTGCGTACATCTGCGGATCGGTCCCACCGCAGGGGGCCAGGCGTTACGCCAGGAGGCACACTTCCATGCTCTACCCGGAAAAGGTGAAGCAGGCGCTGGAGGCTAGGCTCGCCGCCTTCCAGGATCTGGAGTCCCGCCACCATCGGGATATGGAGGGCTGCCTCCGCTCACTGGAACGGTTGGGAGGGATGAGCCGGGCCGAGATCGAGGCCCGGTTGGAGGGCAGGGGCGACCCCGGCGCCCTTCCGAGTGAGGAGCATGGGACGCCGCTGGTGATCCCCTTCGGCCAGCGATGGGCCAACCACCAGGAGGCCAGGGCCTGGGCATTCCAGCGAATCCAGGGGATCACCACCCTCGCCGTGGACGGTAGCCAGATCCCACCCTCCAAGGACTACTCCTTCCGGCTGGCGGCGATCCAGGTGGCCTGGTTCGAGAATCCCCACTCCTGCGATGGCAAGGGTTACGTCAAGGACGCCTCCTTCGAGCTGCTGGCGCCTGCGGCGCAGCGAGAGCAGGGGGAGGAGGCCGTGGAGCCAGGCCAGGACGTCCAGCTTCGCCGCTTCGAGGCAGAAGTCTCCAAGATCGTGGAGCACATGCAGCGATGGCACCGGCTCGACCCGCCCCCCGTGGCCTTCTTCGACGGCACCCTGGCCGTCTCCTTCGCCGCGTCGTTGCCAGAGAGGCTGAGGGTCCGCTACGTTGGGGCCATCCTGCGGCTGCTGCGGGAGTCCAGGGAGCATCGAGTGCCGCTGGTCGGCTTCGTGGACACCAGCCACTCCACGGACTTGTGCACCCTCCTTTCCCACATCGGCGGCGTGCCGAAGCCAGAGGGGATAACCGACGGGCTGCTGCTCCGCGGGCGGATGGAATGGGGAGACCGGACCCGGGCCTTCGTCTGCGGTCGCGACCAGATCCTCGGCTACTACAGGCAGCCGCCGGAGGCCGGCGGCGAGGACTACTCGCGGGAGGTGGCCTTCTTCTACCTCCAGACGACGGGGGACGGACCGCCGGCCCGCGTGGACGTTCCACGTTGGGTGGTGCGGGAGGGGCTGGCGGACTACGTGGCCGACGCGGTGCGCTGCGAGGTGATCGCCGGCACCGGATATCCGTACTGCTTCGAGGCGGTGGATGCCGCGGCAGTGCTGAGCGTGCAGGATCGCGAGATGTTCTACGCGCAGGTGCAGAGCTTCTGCGAGCAGCACGGGATGCGGCTTCGGATTGCGCCGAAGGCCGCCAGCAAGCGAAGGCGGCGGGTGTAGGGTCCTGACTGCTGAGGCCTGATGGCTTGGTGCGGGTATCACCAACAGTGCCTGAGTTGGCCAAGCGGGGGAGTCCAGAGGGGCGTAGGCTCCTCTGGCCAGGTTCGGGGAGTCCCCGACATTCCGGTACTCCTCCCCCTCTCCACCTGCAGGTGGAGAGGGGGGCAGGGGGTGAGGGGGTGACGACATGCTCCTGGGTAGAGTAGTCAAGTCGAACAGCCACGTGGACTACGTTGTCCAGATCTTCGCGCGGGGGGAGGTGGAGGCACCGCCCGGGCCGGAGGACTACGCCTTCGGAAGCTTCGTCCGGGTCGCCGACGAGGGGAGCAGCTACCAGTTGATCGGCGTCATCTACGACACCCTGCTGCTGAACCCAACCTACGGGACCCTCGGGCCGCGCCTCTCCACGGAGCCCGCCCTCAGCACCTTCTCGCCGGACTACCTGCCCGAGACCTCGACGGTGGTCGGGGTGGCTGCCATAGGCTGGAAGCATGGCGAGGGATCCAACACCCGCTACTACCAAGGTGTTCCCCCCATCGCCTGCCGGATCGGGGCGGGGGCCTACCCCCTGGAGGAGGAGCAGTTCAGGGCATTCCATCAGTCGGAGGTCGGGCCGCGGGTGGCCTACCTGCCCAGGCTGGCCGCGATGCGCAACCCCGCCATGCCGGAGCTGCTGAACGGGCTGCTCACCCGGCTGATCGAGGCCTTCCCCGATAGCTCCGGCACCCTGGCCGTGCTGCGGTCGAACCTGGACTGGAACGCCCGGCTGGCGAGGAGGGAATGATGATCACGTCGCAACCGATCGGCACCGCCAAGGGTCCAGGGGAAAAGCCCCAGGAGTACACCTTCCTCACCCCAGACCGGGACAACACCGTCAAGGTGGGAGAGTTCGTCTTCTACCGGACCCTCGCGGACGGGGACGAGCGGGATGTCATCGGGCGCGTGGTGCGCCGTCGCCCCGCCCGACTCTACCCGGACGAGTTCTCCGCCGATCCCCAGGTTCCTCCAGCCGAGGTGGCCGGGCTGCTGGGCTGCGACTCCGCGGAGGCCGAGCTGTTCGAGGTTACGGTCAGCCTGCTAGGATACTTCGACGAGGGGCTCAAGAGCTTCGTCAACCCGCGCATCCAGCCGCGCCAGGGGTGGCCGATCTACCTGGTGCCCGATGAGGTGCTGGCCCACGTCCTCAACCCCAGGGTCCTCGGCGCGGCCGGCTCCGTGCACGTGGGCTACCTCCTGTCCAGGCCAGGGCACCGCGTCCCCATCGTGCTCTCAGCCAAAGACCTCGTCTCCACCCACATGGCGATCATCGCCTCCACCGGCGCAGGCAAAAGCTACCTCGCGGGCGTGGTGATCGAGGAGCTGATGAAGCCCGCCAACAGGGCCTGCCTGCTGATAGTGGATCCCCATGGCGAGTACGGCACCCTGGACGAGATGCAGGGGGCGCCAGACTTCGCCGCCGAGGGTTACGCCCCAGAGGTGAAGGTGATCACGGCCGATCAGGTGTACGTGAAGGCATCCAGCCTCACCGAGGGCGACCTGCGCTACCTGATGTCGGACATGGGCGAGCGGATGGACTTCATCCTCTCCACATGCCTGCACAGGGTCCGACAGGAATCGGAGAAGGCCACCGGCTCGCCCGAGCACTGGACGATGGACGATCTGAAGAACGTGGTGACGGCCTACGGCCAGGAGAAGCAGGCCGAGGGGGCGGACTTCTCCTCCAGCGTCCACGGCGTGCTGTGGCGGCTGGATCGGCTGATGAAGTCGAGGATCTTCAAGGACTACGACCACCTGCCGCTCTCCGACCTCTTCAAGCCCGGACGGTGCACGGTGCTGCAGTTGGACGAGATTGACCCGCGAGAGCAGCAGGTGATCGTGAGCGTCCTGCTGCGACGGCTCTATCGGGCCCGGATGGAGACGGTGCGCAAGAAGGCGAGCCCAGGGGAAGACGAGTACCTGCCCTATCCCGCATTCGTCCTGCTGGAGGAGGCTCACCACTTCGCGCCCGGCGGCGAGGGCACCGATCGGGTCGTGTCGGCTCGCCAACTGAAGACGGTGCTGGCCGAGGGGCGGAAGTTCGGCATAGGCGTCGGGCTGATCAGCCAGCGGCCAGGCAAGCTGGACCAGGACGTGCTCAGCCAGTGCATGACCCAGTTCATCCTCCGAATCGTCAACCCCATCGACCAGAACACCGTCGCATCCTCGGTGGAGTCGGCCTCCAAGGACATCCTGGACGAGCTACCCGCCCTCTCTCGGGGCCAGGCGGTGGTGGCCGGCGCCGCCCTGAACGCGCCCGCCCTGATTCAGGTGCGGCAGAGGCTCACCCCCCACGGTGGCGAGAGCATCGACGGGCCGAGGGAGTGGGTGGCCTACTTCTCCCAGGAGGCCCAGGAGGCGCGCCAGAGAGACGAGGCGTACTACCAGCCCAGGCGCGCCGCCTCCAAGCGCTTCCACACGGCGGCAGGCGGCTGGCCCGCCCGCAGCTACGAGCAGATCTTCGGGGAGAGATCCGTCGAGGAGAACGGCAAGGAGATCGATTAGAGGGCAGCCATCCACGTGGAACATGGTCCAGACGATGCGATCGTGATGCGGTAGCAGTCGACCGGTGCAGAGAGGGGGGAGGAGATGGCCGAGTTGATTGGCCGGCTGCCGGTGAAGGGCGGTGGCTTCGAGGGGATCCGGCTGAGAATCCAGGGGGATTGCATAACGGCGGTGGAGAGGCTCCCGCAGGCCGACCATTCCATGCCCATCCTCTCGCCGGGCTGGATAGACCTTCAGTGCAACGGCGCCCTCGGGCAGGACTTCGGCGACCCGGCTGCCGATTTCGGCGCGGTGCCGGGCTACCTGGCCGAAACCGGCGTCACCGGCTACCTGGCGACAGTCATCACCGCGGCGCCGGAGAGCTATCCCCTGATCCTCGACCACCTGAAGAGTCTGAAGGGCCTGCCGGGGGCGCATTTCCTGGGGGTCCACCTGGAAGGCCCTTTCCTGAACGTGGACTATCGGGGAGCCCACAACCCCGATTGGATCCGGGGCTTCAGCGAGCCTCTGGTCCGATCCCTGGCTGTGGAACCGGTCCGGCTGGTCACCCTGGCGCCGGAGCTGGAGGGAGGGCCAGCAGCCTGCCTTCGGTTCCTGGAGCGGGGCATCGTGCCCTCCATCGGCCACTCGGGGGCCAGCTACGAGGAGGCCTGCGCGGCCTTCGCCGCAGGGGTCGGCGCCGGAACCCACCTGTTCAACGCCATGCCTCCCCTTCATCACAGGGCACCGGGCCTCGCCGGAGCCCTCCTGGAGAGGAGCGCGCCACCGGTAGGACTGATCGTAGATGGGCGCCATCTGCACCCCGCCGTGGTCCGGCTCGCCTGGGAGGCCCGAGGCCCCGAAGGCATCTTCCTGGTAACCGACGCCGTGCCGGCCGTGGGACTGCCGCCTGGGGAGTACACCCTTTCGGGGCAACGCATGCGGGTAGACGGCAACGCCGCGCGGCTGGAGGACGGCCGGCTGGCGGGCAGTCTGCTACGAATGAACCAGGCCGTGGCCAACCTGGCCGCCTGGACCGGCGACCTGTGGGGTGCCCTGAGGGCGGCCAGCGAGACGCCCGCCCGAGTGATCGGGCTATCCATATGCAAGGGGAAGCTGGAGGCTGGCTACGACGCCGACCTGGTGCTGCTGGACGACGACCTGAACGTCCTCGAGACCATCGTAGGCGGCCGGACGGTGTACCGAGCATAGCGGGTGGTCCACTCGACAAGGTCCAACCAGTGGCCGCACGCTCCACATGCGTGATGTGCATCGACGTCTGCGGTCTGGCTTGGGGGCCATGCCCCCGAGGCTGCGCTCACTCGCGCCACGCCCGCCGTATACCTGGATCGGGCGGACACCGCGGTGTTCGCCCCAGCCGGTGCGGCCGATACCCCATCAGCCCTACCGCGTCCGGGTCACCTTGCTCAGCCTCCTGGGCCGGTCGGGGTCCAGCCCCTTGGCCAGGGTCAGGTGGAGCGCGAGCAACTGGCCAGGCACGACGGTGACGAAGGGGTGGAGCCACTCCTTCACCGACCCTCGAAGGGGTATCGGCACGGCCACGGAATCCAGCAGCTCCCGGCGATCGGAGATGGCGGCCACCTCCACGCCCAGCTCCGACAGCCGCCGGGCTAGCCCGCTCATCTCCTCGAAGGTCACTCCCCCGGGCGCGACCATCAGCGCGGGAAAGCCCGGCTCCACCATGGCCAGGGGGCCATGCATGAAGTCGGCGGCGGAGTAGGCTTCGGCGGCGACCGCTGCAAGCTCCTTCAGCTTCAGGGCTATCTCCTGAGCGGTGGCAAGGTCGAAGCCCCGCCCGATGACCACGCAGCGGTTCGCCGCCCCGATCAGCTCGGCCGCCGCCCGAGCCTCCGCCTCCGACTGCAGCGCCAGCTTCACCTGCTCCGGCAGCCGCTTCAGATCCTCCATCAGGTCCGGCCTCTGCGCGAGGCTGGCCGAAAGCATCGCCAGCGCCATCAACTGGGCCGTGTAGCTCTTGGTGGCGGCGACGCTCCGCTCCTCACCAGCATGGACCGGGATGACCCATTGGCACATCCCGGCCAGGGGCGAGGCAGGATCGTTGGTCACCGCCACCGCCACCGCCCCCTGGGCGCGTGCGTTCTGGGCGACCTCCAGCAGGTCCGGCGACTGGCCCGATTGGGAGATGGCGATCACCAGCGCCCGAGAGAGGTCGGGTGGCGTGTGGAACAGGGTGAAGAGCGAGGGCGCCGCGAGGGCCACGGGCAGACGGTTGACGGCGCCGAAGAGGTACTTGCCGTACAGGGCGGCGTTGTCGGAGCTGCCCCGCGCCACCACGAAGGCGAAGCAGGGATCGAACTCCCGGATCCAGGCGGCTATCTCCTCCACGCTCTCTCGCTCGGACTGAAAGAGGCGGCGCAACACCTCCGGCTGAGCGGCTATCTCCCTTGCCATATAGCTCGGCATCGGACCCCTCCCACTCCCCCTCAACTCGATGTGTCTACCCCTCGCGTCGTCTTCGATGCTGGTTCGGTTTTCCGCAGTCGACAACGCTTGATGCATTCTGGCATCACTGGCCCATCAGTAGGGGCCATACAGCGAGCCTGCCCTCGCTCGCCTCGCGTGCTCGCTAGCGTCACGCCGTGTGTGCCCTCGTCGCCTGCGCCCGAGGCGGGCGGGCATGCAGGTCCGCCTGCAACCAGCCGCGAGCTCTGAATGCGCTGCGCGGCGGTGAGCATCACGCGCGGCAGATTGCTGATCCGTCGATCTTCACGCATTGCCCCTCGTCTCTCCACTGGAGTATATTGAGCGCAATCTGTTCCATGGTGTTGATCTGAGTTGCCGCCAGAGCCACGCATCTCGCCACCATATCCTACCGCCGCCAAAGCCACCTGGCAGGCCAGACTCCCCTTCTTCTACGGCTGGGTGGTGGTGGCCTCCATTTTCGTGGTCATGGCCGTCTCCTTCAGCGTCTACTACTCCTTCTCCGTCTTCTTCGTGGCGCTGCTGGAGGGGTTCGGCTGGAGCCGGGCCTCCACCGCCGGGGTGTTCTCGCTGTTCGTGGCCGTCAACGGGATCAGCGGTATCGCCGCGGGCGCCCTGATCGACAGGCTGGGACCCGCTAGGGTGATTCCTGCCGGCGGGATCCTGCTGGCCCTAGGGCTGTTCGCCTCCAGCCAGATCACCCAACTGTGGGAGTTCAGCGTCTACTTCGGCATCGTCTGCGGCATCGGCCTCGCCCTGGCAGGATGGGTACCCGGCGTAGCGGTGGTTAGCCGATGGTTTTCCGCCAAACAGGGGATGGCCATCGGGGTAGCCTCGGCGGGGATCGGCCTCGGGATAGTGGTGTTCGTCCCGCTCAGCCAGCACGTCATATCCACCGCCGGGTGGCGATCCGCCTACCTCTTGCTGGCGGCGATGTCCCTCGTCGGCATCGTCCCCCAGGCCGCGCTGCTGGGGGTGAAGCGGCCGGAGGAGCTGGGGCTCAAGCCGGATGGCGCAGCAGGGGGCAAGGCCATCGCCTCCCCGAAGCCGCAGCGGCTGCCAGAGGTGGTGGACCGCGGCTGGGCATCCCGCCCCTGGTCGGTGGGCAGCGCCATCCGCACCAATCGGTTCTGGCTGCTGACCGCTGCCCTCGCACTGGCGGTACTCACCCATCAGATGATGTTCGTCCACCAGGCTGCCTACCTAGTGGACGGGGGTTACGACAAGATGCTGGCCGCTTCGGTGGTGGGGCTCGTGGGATTCCTCAGCATGCTGGGCAAGGTGTTCTGGGGCGAGATGGGCGACCGGCTGGGCCGGGAGCGGGCCTTCTCCCTGGGCAACGGGGTGCTGGCGCTCAGCATACTGGTGCTGGTGGCAACCCGGATCGCGCCCTCCACGGAGCTGGTGCTGCTCTACGCCCTGGTTTTCGCGTTGGGCTACGCGGCCACCCCTCCGTTGCTCTCCACCGCCGCCGCCGACATCTTTCAGGGAAGGAGCTTCGGCTCCATCTACGGGCTCATCTGCGTGGGCCAGGGTTTCGGCAGCGCCTTCGGCGCCTGGATGGCCGGATACATCTTCGACACCACCGGTTCCTACGTGATCGCCTTCGGGGTTGGGGGCGTCGCAGCCTTCCTCAGCATCACCTGTCTTTGGCTGGCTGCGCCGAGGAAGGTGCGGCGGGTGCGGAAGGGCACTTCTGCTACTGGGGTCTGACACTATGGTAGTGCTGCGTGGAAGCTGAAGCGTGGGGTGGAGACGC
>JBLNDL010000093.1:0-83880 GCA_050261575.1 Sphingomonadaceae bacterium
AGGGAGGAGCTGATCTGGAGCGACTGCAGGAAGACCATCACCTCCTGGATCACCTTCTGGGCTTCCCAGGCCCGGGTGATCATCTCGGATCGCTTGTAGCCGAGGCCGGGCACCTCTCGCAGCCGCTGTGGCTCTTGCTCGATGACCTTCATGGTCTCGAGGCCGAACTGGTCGACGATGCGGGTGGCGGTGATGGGACCCACCCCTTTGATCAGCCCAGAACCCAGGTAGCGACGGATCCCCTCGATGGTGGCGGGCATCACTACCTGGTAGGATTCCACCTGGAACTGGCGGCCGAAGCGGGGATGGGTAGTCCAACGTCCCTGCAGTCGCAGCGACTCCCCGACGTTGAGGGAGGGGAGGTTGCCGACTATGGTGACCAGGTCGCGCTGCTCCACCGGCTGCAACCTGGCGATGGTGTAGCCGTTCTCGTCGTTGCTATAGGTTATCCGCTCGACTACACCTTCCAGTGAGGCGAGATAGGGCACCTTCTCCATGGGGCTTTCATCCTGGTTCGATTATACCAGGGAGGACGAAGGAGAGGGGTGCCACGCCGCGTGGCACCCCCTCGATTGGGGCGGAAGCCCTTCGCGTCGCTACGCTTCCTGGGCCATTCCCGTGAAGGTGATCTCGTCGGCGGTGAGTTCCCTCTTGCCGTACAGGATGTCCCGCCGCAGCATACCCTTCTCGGTGCCGGCGACCATGATGCAGCCGGAGAGGTCGTCGATCACGTTGAGGGTGGTCCGGAACATATCCGGAAGGAAGTCTATGCCGGCGATGAAGGCGATGCCCTCGATGGGGAGACCCACGCCCTGGAGGATCATCGCCAGCAGCACCAGGCCACCGCTCGGGATGACGGCGCCGCCCAGGCCGATCAGCACGGCCAGGATGACGATGTTGATTTGCTGCTCTATCGGCAGGGCGATGCCGTAGAGCTGGGCGATGAACATGGCGGCGATGGGTTGCCACACCACCGTGCCGTCCTGGTTCATGCTGGCACCCAACGGCATGGAGAAGCCGACGATCTCGGGCCGGATCCCCAGCTTCTGCTCGGCCACCTGCATGGAGACCGGCAGGGATGCGGCCGAGGAGCGGGTGCTGAAGGCCACCATCATGTAGTCCACGGACCTCTTGTAGAAGTGCCATGGATTCACCTTGGCGACGGCCCAGACGAAGATGGACACCACGATGAAGGTCTGGAACAGCAGCGCGACCACGCAGGTCACGACGTACTTAGCGAGGGCGCCCAACGCAGCCGTGCCGGTGGTGGCGGTGAGCCAAGCCATCAAGGCGAACACCGCATAGGGTGAGTACTCCATGATCACCCAGACCATCTTCACCATGATCTGGAAGAGGGAGTCCAGTACCGTCCTTACGGGTTCGGCCTTCTTGCCCACCGAGCCCATGACCAGGCCGAAGAGGACGCCGAACACCACCACCTGGATCATGTTCGCGCTGGAACCTGCGGCGATGATGTTGGTGGGGAACATGTTCAGGACGATGTCGACGAAGGCGGGAGGCTTTGCTGCCTCTGGGGGCTTCACCTGGCCGAGGATCGCCTTGTCGATCCCCGCACCAGGCTGGAAGACGTTGGCCGCGACAAGACCGACGAAGCCGGCGATGATGGTGGTGAGCATGTAGAAGACCACCACCTTGACGGCGATGCGGCCGAAGGAACGGATGTCACCGATGCTGGCCATTGCGACCGTGAGGGCTGAGAAGATGAGGGGCACCACCACAACCTGGATCAGACGGATGAAGATGTCACCGATCCACTTCAGTTCCTTCACGGGTGGGAACACGAGCCCGACGACGATTCCCAGGACCATGGCGATGAAGAGTTTCCAGGTGATGTTCAACCGGAACCACCAGCCCATGATGGACCTCCTGTGAGCGATCGATTGCCTTCGTTGGAAGGCCAAGAGGACACAGACAGGGTCGAGTTCGTTGAAACGATGCCTGGAATCGATCGAGAATGCCGGCCCGAACGTGATGCCTTCCAGAGACCCCCATGATGGGGAGCCATACTCGGGGATCGGCCGAACCGGATCAGTCCATCACCTCCCTGCAAGGCGCACTGTGAAGCAGGCTTGGCGTGGCTCGGGGAGAGGTGGGTTGCCGATTCTCCCCTTGCAGAGGCAACCGTGAGGGGGCCCGGGTGGCACGAGGGACAGCCCGGCCCGCGTCGCCCGCATTATAGGTCTCCGCCAGATCACAATCAATCAATTGTCGAGTCTTAGCTGCATCTGGATAGCATCAGGGCTTTCTCATCGTCACGCTGAGCCGCGGGTGAAGGGGCTCCAGGTGGCAATGCGGGTGTGTCCCACGTGGAGATGCTTTGCCAACGCTCAGTAAGACAGGTGTAGCGCGGCCGTGGCGAGGATGATGCCGTGCTTGGCGCGACGGTCCGGGCGACTTCGAGCGAGCCCCGTGGATCGCGTGGGGCGATTGGACAGAGGCGGCGGCACTGCTGTATTATGTTGCGCACGTCCTAACCGAAGTGGAGAAGCGGCCTCCAACCATGCCCACGCGAGTCACCGTTCGAGTTCCCGCGACCAGCGCCAATCTCGGCCCTGGTTTCGACTCCATCGGCATAGCCCTGGACATCTACAACACCGTCGCCATCGAAGCCAGCGACGAGTTCGGGGTGAGCCTCTCTGGGGAGGGGGTGGACGTCCTCTCCCAGGGTCAGGACAACCTGGTCTACCAGGGGGTGCTGGCCGTTTACGAGAAGCTGAACAAGCCCGTTCCGCCCCTCCGTCTCTCGTGTGAGAACTGGGTGCCCCTTGCCCGAGGCCTCGGCAGCAGTAGCGCCGCGCTGGTGGCCGGGCTGGTGGCAGGGAACGAGTTCCTCGGCCACCCTCTCTCCGCAGAGGCGCTCCTGCAGATAGCCACCAAGATGGAGGGTCACCCGGACAACGTGACCCCCGCTCTCTTTGGCGGACTGCAAGTGGCGGTGATGAACTGCGGCACCGTCCAGCACCTGCGCGTCCCCCTGGCGGCGGACCTGGGGATCGTCGTCTTCGTCCCCGATTTCCCGATGCTCACGTCCGAGGCACGGGAGGTCCTGCCCCGCCACGTGTCCAGGGCGGACGCCATCTTCAACATCAGCCGTGCCGCGCTACTGATAGCGGCCATGGCCACGGGCTCCATCGGCCACCTGAAGGCCGCCACCGAGGACGCCCTGCACCAGCCCTACCGGCTCAAGCTGTTCCCCGCCATGGAGGAGATCATCGGCTCGGCCCTTGGGGCGGGGGCTTCGGGCGCGGCGTTGAGCGGCGCCGGATCCAGCATCCTGGCATTCAGCCTGGGAGGCGAAGAGCGGGTGGCAGAGGCGATGGGCAAGGCGGGCGAGCGAGCGGGGGTGGATGGCAGAACCATCATCACCAAGGTCTGCTACTCGGGTGCCCAGGTTATCGAGCGGGGATGATCCGGGAACAGGACGGGGCTGAGAGCCGAGGACCGAGTCGCCCGGAGCACTCGCTCAGTCCTAAGTCCTGCCAGTGGGGGGTTCAATGGCACTGATCGTTCAGAAGTACGGTGGCTCGTCTGTGGCCACGGCCGAGAGGATCCTGGCGGTTGCCCGGCGGGTGGCGACCACCAAGGAGGCTGGGAACAGTGTCGTGGTGGTGGTGTCGGCCATGGGCAAGACCACCGATCAGTTGATCGCCCTAGCTCGGGAGGTGTCGCCGGAGCCCGACGAGCGGGAGTTGGATCTCTTGCTCTCCACGGGGGAGACGGTCTCTGCCACCCTGATGGCGATGGCGCTGCGCCACATGGGCCACACGGCGATCTCGCTGACCGCAGGCCAGGCCGGGATCCGCACCGACTCGCTCCATGGCCGCGCGCGCATCAAGTCGGTGGACACGGAGCGGCTATGGCGGGAACTGGGTGATGGCAAGATCGTCATCGTCACCGGCTTCCAGGGGATCACGGACCAGTTTGACATAACTACTCTCGGGCGGGGCGGGTCCGATACGACGGCGGTGGCCCTAGCGGTAGCGCTGAAATCGGACCGATGCGACATCTACACCGACGTCGACGGGGTCTACACCGCCGATCCCCGCCTGGTGCCTCAGGCCAGGCGGCTGGAAGAGATCTCCTACGAGGAGATGCTGGAGATGGCCCAACTGGGATCCAAGGTGATGCATCCCCGTTCGGTCGAGTTGGGGGGCGCGTTCGGAGTCCCCATCATGGTCCGCTCCAGCTTCAACGATCAGCCGGGCACGCTCATTCACGAGGTTAAGGAAATGGAAACCAGAAACCGGGTGCGCGGCATCGCGCATGACCTGAACGTGGCGAAGATCTCCGTCGTGGGCGTTCCCGACCGGCCCGGCCTGGCCGCTGCCATCTTCCAGCCCCTGGCAGAGGCGGGGATAAGCGTCGACGTCATCGTGCAGAACGTGACCGTCGAGGGCGCCACGGACCTCTCCTTCACGGTGGCGAGGGGCGATCTGGCGAAGGCCGTGCGGATCGTAGAGCCGCTGGCGCAGCAGATCGGCGCATCGCAGGTGCTCAGTTCCGACAGTCAGGGGAAGGTCTCCATCGTGGGGGCCGGCATTCAGAGCGCGCCGGGCATCGCGGCGACCATGTTCCGCGCACTCTACGAGGCAGGAATCAACATCCAGATGATCACCACCTCGGAGATCCGGATCACCTGCATCGTGGATCGGGAGAGGGTGCCGGAGGCGGTGGAGAAGCTGCACGCTGCGTTCGAGCTCGATCAGGTGTGAGCGGACTCATTCTGGTCGCCCAGGGAACCCCGGATCAGGTTCAGCACCCAGCCGAGGGCGGCGCTAACTATGGTGCCGATCCCTCCGGCCAGGGCCACCACCATGCCCGTCTTGGAGGTGTCGTTGGGGACGAACTCTTCGAACGCCTCCGGACGGGCGGCCATCGCCAGGCCGGCCAACAGGAGGATGAGCGAGGCGGCCAACAGGAGGGCCACCAGGTAGACGCCCACCCGCAGAGCGCGAGCCATCTGTCCCCCCACCCCTATTCCGGCTGTCGCGACTCACTCTCCAAGCCGTATAGCCCCGGAGCATCCGATTCGGCTGCTTCCGGCCGTTCCTCGCCCTCGATGGCCTCTCCATCGGGTGGCATCTCGCCACGGGGGAGCACGACCGTCACCGTGGTGCCAACCCCTACCTGGCTCTCCAGGTTGATCTCCCCACCGTGGGCATCGACTATGGTGCGCACGATGGAGAGCCCGAGCCCCGTTCCCTCCTCGCAGAAGCGGCGGGCGTTCTCCGCGCGATAGAACTCGTTGAACACCTTTGGCACGTCGGCGGAGGGGATACCGATGCCGGTGTCCCTCACCTGGAAGCGCACGGTGTTCTCGATGGAGTCGACGCCGAGCTCCACTTTGCCGCCAGTGGGCGTGTAGTTGATGGCGTTGGAAAGCAGGTTGGAGAGCATCTGCTCCAGGGCTTCGGGCTCGGCGAAGATGGTGAGCGGTGTGCCTGGAAGAAGAGTCTCGAGACTCAATCCCCTCGCTTCCGCCCGCGGCGAGTGCTGAGCGACGACCTTCTCCACCACCGCCGACGCGCTCAGCGGCCGGCGGTCGGTGAACATCTTCGCCTCCCGCGTTCGTGCGAGTATCAGCAGATCCGCCGCCAAGCTCAGCAGTCCGCGGATCCGCTTCTCCGCCTTCGCGACCAACTCCCTCTGCGTGGGTGAGATCGTCTCCGGCTTGCCGTCCAGCACCGCCTTCAGGGAGCTCTGGACGGACGACAGTGGGGCCTTCATCTCGTGAGAAACCCTGCCCATGTACTGGCTCTTGATCTGCTCCAGCTTGGAAAGCTGGTTGTAGGCTCCCTCCAGCTCCTGTGCCTTCTCCTCCAGCGCCCGGGTCAGGGCCATGATCTCCATCTCCCGCGATCTCAACCGCGCGGTGATCGAGGTGGCCATGTACGCGGCCAGGTAGAGAGTGCTGCAGAACACCAGCAGGGTGACGGCCACGAAGAGCCCTTCGAAGGCGGGCTCGGAGCGTTCCCAGTCGAAAAGGTTCAGGTGGGGGATGTATCTCGCGTACTCACCCAGGACCAGGCTACCATAGAGGACGACGGCGATGGTGGCCTGGAGGAAGGTTTCCCGCCGCGAGAGCAGAATGCTCGCGATGATCACGTGGAAGATGTAGAAGAAGGCGATGGGATTCTCCACGCCGCCCGAGAAGTGGATCAACAGGGTCAGGAAGAAGAGGTCGATGACGATCTGGGCGTTGGCCATCACCCTGGCCCGCTCCAGGCGGTTGGCGGTGGAGGCCACCTCGCTCCACTTGAGGCCGACGATGAGGAAGGAGTTGTAGGTGGCGATGGCCGCGCCGATCAGGTAGAGCGGCAGGGGGTCGAGTCTGACGCCCAGGAAGCCGGTGAACAGGAAGGTGCCATAGATCACCGCGGAGGACGCCAACCACCTCAACCGAATGAGCCAGTTGATGCGCTGGCTCAACTCCATATCCATCGGAGCAGAACGTCGCAAGTCGGCCTCCGCCTCTCCATGGTGGGTGGGCCACACCCGTCTCCGAAGCCAAAAGGCCACAAGCCCCTCCCCGCCCGACGCTGCGGTCGAGAGCGTGGGGAGAGGCTTTCGTCACCTCCCGTGTGGGGGGTGCCACGGAGCGGGAGCACCCTTCGCGGCTGATGCTACCAAATGGGCCGTCGAAAGACAAGATACATAGACACGCTAACTATTGGGGGCGCTCACTTGTCACCCCGAGCGCGGCAATACACCCGTGATGCACGTTGCCGCGCCGCGCGCACGTAGACCGCGGGCGGTTGCAGGGGCGCACATTCGTGTGTGCCCCTGCGGTTCTGGTGGGCACAGCTAGGGGCTCCTGCCGACCGGGCGATGCATCGCAGGGGAGGGCTATCTCACCTTGGATCTCACCCACTCGAGCCATCCATCCAGCCCCTGCCCCGTCCGCGCGGAAAGCTCGTAGATGGGAAGGTCGGGGTTGGTGGCCCGGGACGCACGCCTGGCCTTCTCCAGGTCGAAGTCCACCATCCCCAGCAGGTCGATCTTGTTCAGCACCATCGCGCTGGACTGCTGGAAGACCAGGGGGTACTTCTCCGGCTTGTCGTCGCCCTCGGCAACGCTGAGGATCACTACCTTTGCGTCCTCGCCGATGTCGAAACCGGCCGGGCAGACCAGGTTCCCCACGTTCTCGATGAAGAGGAGCTGGATATCGTCCAGGGGGAGGCTCTCCAACGCCGACCGGACCATGTTGGCGTTCAGGTGGCAATCGCCGCCGGTGTTGATCTGTACGACCGGCACCTGGTGCCGCCCGATTCTCTCCGCGTCGGCGCTTCCCGCGATGTCGCCCTCGATCACGGCCATGCGGATCTCGCCCCTCAGCCCTTCCAGGGTGCGCTCCAGCACGGTGGTCTTACCGGCCCCCGGCGAGGCGATGAGGTTCAGGGCGACAATGCCCTTCGCCTTCAGCAGCCGCCGGTTCTCGGCTGCGATGGCGTCGTTGGCCTCCAGCACGTTGCGCAGCACCTTGATCTCCATGGTCTCTCCAAAGTAGCTATCAGCTATCAGCACCCGGCTCCGTGATTCGAGGGGGCGGGCGCTCAACAGATGCGAGGCAGCATCTCGCCCATGAGCATCTGGACCACGCGGGTGCCGCCGATGCGGGTCTTCATCAGCACCTTCCCCACCGGATCCGGCAGTACCGTCCCGATGATGCTCGCCTCCTCCCCGTAGCGGGTTGCCCGCAGCGCCTCCAGGGCCCGCGTGGCCTCCTCGGCCGGCACGATGGCGATCAGCTTCCCCTCGTTGGCCACGTAGAGTGGGTCGTAGCCCAGCATCTCGCAGGCCGCCTGGACGGCCGGTCGCACCGGGGTCCGTTCCTCCTCGATGCGGATCGCTACCCCAGACTGCGCCGCGACCTCGTTCAGGGTCGTGGCCAGCCCCCCTCGCGTGGGATCGCGCAGCGTGCGCAGGTTCGGGCTGGCCTCCAGCAGCGCCTCAACCAGGTGGTTGAGGGGTGCCACGTCGCTGACGACCGGTGCGTCGAACTCCAGCCCCTCCCGTTGGCTGAGCACCGCCATGCCGTGGTCGCCAATCGGCCCCGAGATGAGAACGACATCGCCCGGCCGGGCGTTGGAGCCCGACAGGTCGACGCCGTCGGGCACGATCCCGACCCCCGCAGTGGTGATATACAGCCCGTCAGCGCTTCCCCTCTGCACAACCTTGGTGTCGCCGGTGACCACCGCCACCTGCGCCTCCTCGGCCGCCGCCTTCATGGATGCGACCACCTGCTTGAGAACGGCGATGGGGAGTCCCTCCTCCAGGATGAACCCCGCCGAGAGGTAGAGGGGTTTCGCGCCCACCATGGCAAGGTCGTTCACGGTGCCGCAGACGGCCAGCCGCCCGATGTCTCCCCCCTTGAAGAAGAGGGGCTGCACCACGTGGCAGTCGGTGCTCATCGCGAGCCGGCCAGTGGAGTGACGAGTGATGAGTGACGAGTGACGAGCTTGCCCCCTCTCTCCTTGAGAGAGGGCCGGGATGAGGGTTGAGGGGCTTTCGACCGACGAGCCCTCACCCTTACCCCCTCCCAAAGTGAGAAGGGGAAGAGAGAGCACCGCCGAATCGTCCATGCGCGATAGCGCCGGGTTGCCGAAGGCCGGAACGAAGACCGACTGCACGAGTTCCGCGCTCAGCTTGCCACCGCTGCCGTGGGCTAGAAGGATCCTATCGTCTCTCATTCGACCCCCGCGAACTGGAACCATGTGGAGCAGGTCCCCTCGCTGGATACCATGCACGGGCCGACAGGGTTCTCCGGGGTGCAGACCCTGCCGTAGAGGGAGCACTCCGGGGGCTGGGCGACCCCACGCAGCACCTCGCCGCAGCGGCAGCCGGGGTGTTCCCTCGTCGGCCCTGGGTCGACCTGAAGTGCGCGGCGCGCGTCGAAGCGGGCGTACTCCTCGCGGATCTCCAGGCCGCTGCCGGGGATGATCCCGAGCCCACGCCACTCGGCGTCGGCAGGTCGAAAGACCCGGTACAGCAGCTCCAGCGCCACCGGATTCCCCTCCGGGCGCACCACACGCCGGTACTGGATGGCCACCTCGGCCCGGCCCTCCGCCCTCATCGCCAGCAGCATGTCGATCGCGTGGAGGATGTCCAGTGGCTCGAAGCCCGCGATGACGCAGGGTATCCCGTACTCCTCGGCCAGGAAGCGGTAGGGCTCCGAGCCGATGATCGTGCTCACGTGGCCTGGGCAGAGGAAGCCGTCGATCTCGATCTCCTCGGCGTCCACCAGCGCCTTCATGGGCGGAGGCATCACCTTGTGCACGGAGTAGACGTGGTAGTTGTCGAGCCCGGCCTCCTCTGCCTCCAGAATCGAGCAGGCGATCGTGGGGGCGGTCGTCTCGAAGCCGATGCCGAAGAACACCACCGTCTTCTCGGGGTTGGCGCGGGCGATGGAGAGTGCGTCCAACGCGGAGTAGACCACTTGGATGGCGCAGCCCTCGGCGCGAGCCTGCTGGAGACTGGAGAAGGAGCCCGGCACCTTCAGCATGTCGCCAAAGGTGGCCAGGATGACGTCCGGCCGGTGGGCGGCGGCGATGGCCCAGTCGACGTCTCGGTTGGCCGTCACGCACACCGGGCAGCCGGGACCGGACACCAGGGAAACCTGCTTCGGCAGTAACTGCCGGATGCCGTGGCGGAAGACGGCGACGGTGTGGGTGCCGCACACCTCCATCAGGTTGGCCGGCAGGGCTGCCCTTCGGTGGATGCGCTCCACCAGGCGCGCGGCGGCAGCGCCATCTCGGAACTCGGTGACGTATTTCATGGCTTAGTTCTCGGCACCCCGCTCTTCCATCTGCTTGAACAGCTCGACGGTGCGGAGAGCCTCCTCTTCGTCCAGCTTCTCGATGGCGTAGCCCGCGTGGATGATGACGTAGTCCCCCACCTGGGCGGAGGGCAGCATTCGGATGCTGGCCTCCCTCACCACGCCGGCCATATCCACCGTCGCTCGGTTGCCCTCTATCTTGACGATCCTGGCTGGCACAGCAAGACACATGTTAAGCCTCCAGAAACGAGCCATCAGCTATCAGCACGTGGCCGTGAAGTGTGGGCTGTCTCAACCCAGGCGGTCGACGGCGCCGCCTCGCCGGATGTCGGCCTCCGTGGCCAGCCGGGTTTGGGACAACCCAGACTCCGTGATACGATGAGACTCAGCACTCAACACGCGGTTGGCGATCGCGGCCTGGCCGAGGGCGATGCCGCCGTCGTTGGGCGGGATCTGGTGGTGGATCAGCGCCCTGAAGCCTCGTGCCTCCAGACGCCGGCAGGCGCGTTCCAGCAGGAACAGGTTCTGGAAGACCCCTCCGCTTAGGACCACGAGGTCGAGTCCGGTTTCCTTTCTGATTTCGTCGCAGGTACCCGCGATCAGGTCCGCCACCGTGTTGTGGAACCTGGCGGCGATCACGCCGGTGGCCACTCCCCGCCTGAGGTCGTCGACGATCTGCTCGATGGTGGGGCCTGCGTCGATGGTTAGTGGCATGCCCTCAAGGAGACTCCAACCGTAGTGACCGTCCACGTCCTCCCGAGCGGCCATCTCGAGCTCGATGGCCGCCTGGCCTTCGTAGTTTACCACCTGCCTCAGGCCGATGAGGGAGGAGACGGCGTCGAAGAGCCGCCCGACGCTGGACGTGAGAGGCGAGTTGATGCCCCGCTCGATCTGCTTTCGCAGGATGACGAGTTCCGATGCGGCCGTGTGACGGAGCGGGGGCAGGTCCTCGGCCAACGCCTCCGTGCCGAAGCGGTCCACCAGGTAGCTCGCCGCCATCCGGTACGGGCGCTTGATGGCGGCCTCCCCTCCCGGCAGCGGCAGGTACTTCAGGTGGGCGGCGCGACGATAACCGGCGAAGTCGCACACCAGGAACTCGCCACCCCACAGCCGCCCGTCGTCGCCAAGCCCGGTGCCGTCGAACGAAACGCCGATCACCGGCTGGTCCACCCCGTTCTCGGCCATGCAGGCGGCGATGTGGGCGTGGTGATGCTGGACCGGAACCAGGGGAAGTCTGGCTCCCCGTTCGGCTAGATCCCAGGCATAGCGGGTGGAGAGGTACTCCGGATGCAGGTCGTGGGCGATCGCCGCTATCTCCAGCCGGAACAGGCGGCGGAAGTGGTCCACAGATCGGGCGAAGGACTCCAGCGTTTCCGCGTTCTCCAGATCGCCGATGTGCTGGCTGAGGAAAGCGTAGTTGCCCTTGGTGATGCAGAAGGTGCTCTTCAACTCACCGCCGCAGGCGAGGATATCCCTCAACTCGAAGCCGAGGCGGACGGGGAAGGGGGCGTAGCCTCGTGAACGGCGGATCACCGCCTCCCGACCACGGAACAGCCGGGTCACCGAGTCGTCGCACCGCACCTGGATGTCGCGGTCGTGGAGGAGGAAGGCGTCGGCCAGGGAGTCGAGCCTCTCCAGCGCCTCCCGATTGCCGACGGCTATGGGCTCCTCGCTGAGGTTGCCGCTGGTCATCACCAGGGCCGGAGGCGGGTTCTGAGACCCGAGCCCTGCGTCCTGCGTCCCGTGTCCCGGGAGCCGAGCGGCGAGTGGCGAGGACTGAGGACTGAGGACTGAGGACCTAGCCTCCGGTGTCGAGTGCTGGGTGCTACTCGGCCCTGATCCCTCGAGGCCGAGCTTCTGCAACTCGGGGCTTAGGACGCAGGGCTCAGGGCTGGAGTGCTTTTCGCCTGCGGCCGATCGCTCCAGCAGCAGGTAGTGGAGCGGGGTGTAGGGAAGCATCACACCCAGGAATCGGTTGTTCGGAGCCACGAGGGCCGAGATGGGCGAGCCCTCCTTCCGCCGGAGAAGGACGATGGGGCGTTGGGGGGACTCCAGGAGTTGGCGCTCCTCGTCGCTCAGAAGGCAGAAGGTCGCGACGGTATCGGAGTCCGGCGCCATGATGGCGAAGGGCTTGTCGCTGCGGCGTTTGCGGCGGCGCAGCTCGGCCACGGCATCGTCGTTCGTGGCGTCGCAGGCGAGGTGGAAGCCTCCCAGGCCCTTCACGGCCACGATCGCTCCCCGGGCGAGGAGCCGTCGAGCCTCCAGGATGGCATCCTCGTTGCCCCCAGGCCGTGGACTTGCGACCGGCAGGCCCGCGCCACCCCGGGAGGGGAGGCCGGGGCCCTCACCCCGACCCTCTCCCAGAGGGGGGCTACCACGAACCAACCACAGCCTCGGCCCGCACGCGGGGCAGGCGTTCGGCTGAGCGTGGAAGCGACGGTCGGCCGGATCGTGGTACTCCTTCTCGCAGTCCGGGCACATGGGAAAGCAGGCCATGGTGGTCTTCGGCCGGTCGTAGGGGATGCCGGCCACCACGGTGAAGCGCGGTCCGCAGTTGGTGCAGTTGATGAACGGGTAGCGGTATCGCCGGTCGTGGGGATCGCGCATCTCCCTGAGGCAATCGTCGCAGACCGCGATGTCCGGAGGTATCAGGGCGAAGTGGCCCTCGGTGTCCTGGCTGGATTCGATGGCGAAGGAAGTGTAGCCGATGGGCGGGAGGTCGACGCGGTCCACCCGGTCCACCCGCGCCTGCGGGGGGGCTTCCAGGGGGAGGGCGCGAACAAACCGATCCACTAGGTCCGCTTTGGCCTCGACTTCGATCACCACCCCTTCCGTCGAGTTCAGCACCCAGCCCGCCAGCCCCAGTTGGCCAGCGAGCCGATGGACGAACGGGCGGAAGCCCACTCCCTGAACGATGCCGGAGACCACGAGGTGGCAGCGAACCGGCAGGTCGCCTTCGGTGAGAGGCTGTGCCAGCTCGGGTGGCGCGGACCTGGGGGCCGGATCGGGGGTCGGGGTCAACGCTCCACCTCGAGGCTGTCCACCTGCAGTTCGCGGCCCTGGGTGATCTTTCCCGTTCGCCCGCAGGAGGGGCAGGTGAGGTCGTAATCCTTCACCACGAAGGAGAGGCCGCACTTGGTGCAGGTAGCCCCGACGGGCACGGGGATGACCTCCAGCCTCGCCCCTTCGGCCATGGTCCCCGGGGTGAGGGCATCGAGGTAGAACTGCACGGACTCTGGGACGATGTCCGTGAGGGCACCCACCTTCAGGCGGATCACCTTGATCTGGGATGCCTGGCTCCGTTGGGCCTCGTCGATGGCTATCTGGAGGATGCTCTGCGTGATGGATAGTTCGTGCATGGCCCCACAAACGAGCACAGCCGGGCCTACAGGCCCGGCCGGCCATCTTGTTCTCGCCGGTCCCGGTCCCAGTTTACCATAACGTGGGACTTGGGAGGGTGCCGCACTTCCGGAGGGCGGCGGGGTGGCGATCCAGCCCTACTTGCTTCGGTCCTTCATCTTCAGGTGCCCCTCGAAGAAGGCCCCCTCCTGGATGATCAGGACGCCTGCCGTCAGCTCGCCGGTCACTCTGCCGGTGGCCAGGATCTCCAGCCTGCCCTCGCAAACGATGGAGCCCTCCAGTTGGCCGGCGACCACGGCGTTGGCCGCCTGGACGTTGGCGTTGACCTTGGCACTCTCCTCGATGAACACCGACTTGCTGCAGACGATGTCTCCCTGGGCGGAGCCCTTGATGCGCAGGTTCGACTCGCACTTCAGGTTGCCATCTATGACCGTCTGGCTGCCGATGATCGTGTCCGACTCGTCGGCCTCCTGGGATATCGTCGGAGCGTGAGGTCGAGAGTAGACGGGCTGGGCGGCGGAGATGGATCTCACCGGAGCCGCGGCGGGCGGGACCGCAGGCGTGGGGATCTCTCGGGTAGCGCCATCTCGAACCGCTCCCTCGCGAGGCGCGCTCTCCCGGACCGCCGCTTCACGGGAGGCCGGCTCGCGGACCGCCTCTGCGGGCTCGCTCTTGGCGATTACCCCTTCCTCTACCTCTTCGTCAGTGCCAGTTCTAGACTGGCCGGAAAGCGCTCTCGAAAAGCGGGACCACTCGGAATCTTCCGTCTTTTTGAACACGCTGGCACCTCCCACGCCATGTGTAACTTCACTGCACTAGTTTTCGATCGGAAAGGCCCACCGGACTCGACGAAGCGCTTGGATCGGTGGCGAGCACCCCCCCGATGCGCAAGCCTGCCTCGACAAGCTGATCCGATAGTGGCCAAGAGAGATCGGCGGGGGCGCACACGGGTCTGACCCCACCAGGCCGTCAATACCACGCTGATGGACTGCTAAGCAGGTATCTCCAGACAGAGTACACGTTTCCCGTCAGAGACGTTGACACGAACAAGAGATGCCTGCTTAGCCGCAGTTGAACTCTTGGGGACACAGAATGAACGGCATACACCTGCCGCGGTACCCCGATTGGAGCCCATGGGCAGGGGGTTCACGGCTCGCCGTAGTATACCCCGATGGATTGCAGTGTGCAATCCGAATCCCTATCCTAACGGGCTCCCAGTCCCCGCTGCTCCATCCACTCCCGGACCCGACCGAGGAGCACCGTTTCTCGGGAGCGCAATTCTGCCACGCTGGGGGCCCCCACCAGGAACATCGCTGTCCGCAGCTCCTCCAGGAAGCCCTCTACCCACTCCTCCACCTGCTCGTAACCCTCGATCGCGGGTTTCAACAGCGGCATCGCCACCCCGACGGCCGTGGCCCCCAACGCGATAGCCTTGGCAGCGTCGATCCCGGTGCGAACCCCGCCGGTGGCTATCAGCGGCAGTCCCGACGTGGAGCACTCGAGCACCGAGATGGCGGTCGGTATTCCCCAGCCCGCGAGGAGCCGTCCCATCCCCTCCAATCTGCGGTTGCCTCGCGCGGCGGACCTGTGAGACTCGATCAACGCGAAGCTGGTGCCACCCGCCCCACCGACGTCCAGGGCGGCCACGCCCAGGTCCCTGAGGAGGAGCGCCTGCTCGCGAGAGATGCCGGCGCCGGTCTCCTTGGCCACGATCGGGACCTCCAGCTCCCGGGCGAGGCGGGCGATGGCCTCGGCGCATCCCGCTGCCCGGACATCCCCCTCGGGTTGGACTGCCTCTTGGAGGAAGTTGAGGTGGACGGCCAGCGCGTCCGCGGAGATGCTCCGCACCGCGTGGCGGGCGTCGGCGGCGGTGTAGGGCGGCTTCCCACCCTGGGGGACCAACTGGGGGGCGCCAACGTTGGCGATCACCAGCGCTTCGGGTGCCTCCTGGCGGACCACCTCGAAGCCGGAGGCCGCCTCGCGGCTCTCCAGGTAGGCGCGCTGGCTTCCCACCCCTATGGCCAGGCCGAATCGGTGCGCTGCTCGGGCGAGGTGCCGGTTGATCGTCTCTGCCTCAGGGGTTCCCCCTGTCATGGCGGCGATGACGAGCGGAGCGCGGAGTTGCTTCCCGAGCAGAGAGGTGGAGAGATCGATCTCCGCCTTGTTCACCTCCGGAAGGCTGCGATGGAGCAGAAAGACCTCCTCCCATCCCGCGGCGAGGCTGGACTCGACCGGCTGACTAGTGGAAATGGCCAGGTGCTCGGCCTTCCGGGAGGCTGTGAAGTCCCTGTTGTCGCGTTTCTTTGGCAAGTTTCCGCCTCACTGCACGTCTGTGCTCGCCGCCCGGACGGGCCGGCAGGGCTTGCCGCCCGCGATCGTGGCGTCAAGACCAGAAGGGCTCCGCAGGCTCCTACGACGGCGCTCTCGGCCGGCAGGCCCGTACGGCTATGACACGGGCGTGGCATCCGGTTGAAGGTGCTACGCCTTCGCCGAATCGGCCGTCGGCAGGGTGAAGTGGAAGCTGCTTCCTCGCCCGCGCTCGCTCTCCGCCCAGATCCGCCCCCCGTGGGCTTCCACCAGTTGCCTTGCCACCGATAGCCCCAGACCCGAGCCACCGCTGCCTCTGGTTCTGGACTTGTCCACTCGGTAGAAGCGGTCGAATACCCGTGGAAGATCCTCCGGGGGTATTCCGGGGCCGGTATCGGCGACTGTTACCTGGAGGAAAGGTGAGGGGTGCGCGACTCGCGCGGATATCCGCACCGTGCCGCCCGCGGGGGTGTACCGCAGGGCGTTGCTCAGCAGGTTGCGCACTACCTGGCCCACCCGGTCCGCGTCGGCCGGAACCGCCGGCAGATCCTCCGGCAGCTCGGCCTCCAACCGAATCCGCCTGTCTGCCGCCTGGGCTTGAACGCCTGCCAGGATCCCCTGTATCAGCCCGCCCAGATCCACCTGCTCCCGATGGAGAGGCAGGTGCCCTGCCTCTGCCAGCGAGAGGTCGCGCAGATCGGTGACCAGCCGGCTCAGCAGGAGCGTCTCCTCCCGTAGGGATGCCAATCGGTCCGGGGTCGTTGGCACCACTCCGTCGATCATTCCCTCCAGGTTGCCCTGTATGATGGAGAGGGGGGTCTTCAGCTCGTGGGCGACGTCGCTCAGGAACTGCTTCCTCTGCGCCTCGTCCCTGGCTAGGGCTGCGGCCATCGTGTTGAATGCCTCGGCCAGAGAAGCCAACTCGTCCCTGGACCGAAGCTCCACCCTCTGGCCGAAGTCGCCTGCGGCCACTCGACGCGCCGCGAGTGTCAGTTGTTTCAGGGGAGCGGTGATCTCGCGGCTGATCAACGATCCCAGCGCCAGCGCCACGACGAGCGCGGCGCCGCCCGCGATCCAGAGGGAGCGATTGACCGCCTCCAGGAAGCGGGACTCCGGCGTGCCGGCCTGGCCGGCCATTTGCCTCATCATCTCCATCATGGATGGGTAGCCGCCCATGTGGCCCCTCATACCTCCCCAGGGCCTGGCATCGCTCTGCGGCTCCCCCTCCAGATAGAGGGTGCCGATGCTCTTTCCTCCGAGCACTATCTCCACCGGTGGGGACGGTGCGGGGCTGGGGATCGCCGTACCGGGACGGAGGCGGCCTGCCGAGTCGGCGACGACCCGTCCGGAGCCGTCGGCCACCACCAGCCGCTGGCCGGTCCAATGGGCGAGGGTCGCCACCAGTTGGGGCACGCCCTGCCAGCCCCCCGAGGAGTAGCGGGCTGCGACGTACTCCGCCACCCTCTGCTCTTGGGCAACCCCTCCGCCCTCCAAGTAGTGGCCGAACTCCGCGGCGGTGGACCGGTTGGCGATGACGCCGACGATCAGCACCCCCACCAGTGCCACCACGGCGAACCCGGCGGCCAGCTTGAAGGTGACGCTACGCATCGGGCAGCTCCGCGAACTTGTAGCCGACCCCGTACACCGTCAACAGGTAGGTGGGGCGCTGGGGGTCCGGCTCGATCTTCTGCCGCAGGTTCTTCACGTGGGCGTCGATGGTGCGCTCGTAGCCCTCGAAGGCCTCCCGCTGAACCAGGTCCAGCAGTTGCAGCCGGCTGAAGACGCGGCCGGGGCTGCCCATCAGCACCTCCAGCAGGCGGAACTCCGTGGGGGTTAGGTCGAGGACCACCTCGCCGCGCCGAACCAGGTGGCGCGCCGGGTCGAGCACCAACTCCCCAGCCCTCAGGGTCTCGGAGGAGTGGGGCCTGGCAGTGCCAACCCGCCGCAGCACCGCACGCACGCGGGCGACCACCTCCCGTGGACTGAAGGGCTTGGTGACGTAGTCGTCTGCCCCCAGTTCCAGGCCGATCAGCTTATCGGCCTCCTCGTCGCGGGCTGTGAGCATGATGATGGGGACGGCGGATTCCTTCCGGATCTGCCGGCACACCTCCAGGCCGTCTATCACGGGCAGGTTGAGGTCCAGAACCACCAGCCGAGGGTTCTTTCGGCGGAAGCCCTCCAGAGCCGCTGCCCCGTCGGCTGCCACCATCACCTGGAAGCCCTCCCTCTCCAGATAGAGCTTCAGCAGCTCCGAGATCTTCGGCTCGTCCTCCACCACCAGGATGGTCTCGCCGGCCACGTCTACCTCCCGACAGGCACGATTGGGCTCACACGAGACAGATTATACCAACGGGGCGTGAAGAAGCTGTGAAGAACGGTGCCCTTCCTCCGACGAGGGAAGTGGGGACGCGGGTCCCGTCCGCCTCGATGGGGAGAAAGAAGGGGTGGCGATACGGTCAGTAGTCCAGCCGCGTCCCCGGGGGGACGATCTGCACCCAGATCTTGCCGGGATTGAACAGCAGGGGTTTGCCCTCCGAGTCGTACCACCTAGTAACGCTGCCCAGGGAGGGCTTGTGCCATCGACCTTCGGTCAGCACGCCGTCTCTGAAGAAGAGCGCCTTGCCCTGGCCCACCTGCGCCATGTCCAGCCTGCCTTCGCCGTCGATCACCCACGCTCCGACGAACTGGACCACGAGATTCCGCGGCGCCACCTGCTCGTCGGTCTCCTGATCCCGGTGGGGGAGTCCATCCATGTAGCGACGGTAGAGCTTGCTTTCCGGGGCGTAGGCGTACTTCGCCGAGTAGTCGGTGGCGTAGCCGATGGTGAGCTCCCTGGCCTCGGGTCCCTCGATGGGACTGGAATCGGTCCGGAACGCGAAGCCCGCCCAGGGGTCGGGGGTGGGCTTCCGGACCTTCTCCAGGGTGGGTCGCAGCAGGTCGGTGCTGGTGTAGGCGTTGTGGGGAGCGTATCGGGTCTTGGCCCGCCAGAAGCCAGGATCCCCATAGGTCTCGTCCAGGTTGACCACTCCGGTGGCGTCGAGTGCAGCGTAACCCTGGGGGCTTGAGCCGATGTGGACGAAGGTGGCGTCGTGCTCGGCCGCCAGGTAGGCGAAGTAGTGGCGGGCGCTGCGGATGGGGCCCACGGCCTCCGCCCGGCCGTCGATGTAGATCGCAAGGAATCGGGTGATCCCTCCCTCCACGAGGGCCTCGTACACTATGTCTGCCGCAGCCAGCCCCGACTGGGGCCGGGCGTCGACGAAGTTCTCCACCACGACGGCCAGGGGGTGGGCCGGCCCGGGCGTCGGGACCGGGGTGTACGTGGCGCGCGGCGTAAGGGTAGCGGACGGCGAAATGCCCGTGGACGGCCGGGTGGATTGCGCTGCAGGGGCCGGCGCGGGAGTGCCGAGGCCACCCTCCGTCGCCGTGGGAGACGATGCAACGTCCTCTCTGCTCAAGCAGGCCGAAGGCCCAAAGGCGGCGATGGCGAGGAGAACGGCCAGCACCACGGCTGCGGCTATCAGCCCGGCGGGTCCGGTCGATCGGGGGCCCCCGCGGGATCGGTCAGTCGGGGGCGGGTTGATGCACATTGTGGCGCTCCATAGGAGAGGTTGTACCGTCGCCATAAGCGGGCATCTCTAGTTCATGCCAACTCCTCGAACGGGAAACGTGTACTCCATCCAGAGATGCCTGCTCAGGCTTCGCCCGCGGCCCCAGCCGGAACAAGAGCCAGGATCCATTATATGGTGCGCTGTCCAGAGGCCTCACGTGGGGGCCTGGCCCAGGAGGCTCCCTGGTCGGCGAAGAGTCTCCACGTGGCGATGCGGGCACGTCCGCCACGAGGAGACGCTTCGCTGCGCTCAGCGTGACAGATGTAGCGATGCCGGGGCGATGGCCACGCCATGCCTGGCACGACGGCCTGCTCGACTTCGAGCGAGCCCTGTCTCAGATCCGCGCTCGTCTCGACTCCGGTAAGGCCGTGCGGTATCATTCCCCCACTATGGCTGGATCTCGCGCCAACTGGATATACCTCTTCCACGGTGAGGACGAGCTTTCCTCCCGCGAGGCGGTGCAGGGCCTGGTGGCCCGAATGAGGGACGCCCCGATGGGCGATCTCAACGTCACCTTCTTCGATGGGGAGAAGCTGGTCCTTTCGGAGTTGGCCGGCACCTGTCAGACCCTGCCATTCATGGCCGACAAGCGGCTGGTGGTCGTGACCAACCTGCTGTCGCGTTTGGGTGAGGCGGGTCGGGAGTCGCCCCGCGAGGAGGGACGGCAGGAGCGTGCTCCCCGAGGGAGCAAGAGGGCGATCCTGGAGGGCATCCTCGAGTTTCTGCCCACCGTTCCCGAGTTCTGCCGGCTGGTCTTCCTGGAGGAGCAGTTGATCCTGGAGAGGGATCCGATTCTCCAGGCCATCCGCAACCTGGGGGGCTTCGTCAAGGCCCATCGGTTGGAGGAGGGTGGGCTATCCACCTGGATCCGATCTCGCGCCGCCAGGCTCGGCTGCAAGATGTCTGCCGAGGCGGTGGAGGAGCTGGCCGCGGCGGTTGGGCCGAACGCCCGATTGCTGGACAGCGAGATCCAGAAGCTGGCCACCTACTGCGGCGGAGAGACGGTCAAGCGTGAGGACGTCCGATCGCTGGTGGCCGACGCTCGGAAGGCCAACGTCTTCGCGCTGGTGGAGGCGATTGGGCTGCGGCAGCCGGAGGTGGCTCTGCGGGAGCTGCGGAAGCTGCAGGCAGAGGGGGATCACCCCTTGAGGATCGCGGCGATGGTGGTGCGGCAGTTCCGGCTGTTGATCCAGGTGAAGGAGCTATCAGAGACTGGAGCCTCTCCGGACGAAATCGCCCGCAAGACCGGGGCGCCCTTCAGGGGGGTTGCTGGCCTCCAGCGGCAGGCTCGCAACTTCAGCTTCGAGCAGCTAGAACGAGCCTACCGGCAACTGCTCGAGTACGACGTGCACGTCAAGACGGGGGCCAGGGAGCCCGAGGCGGCTCTGGAGCTGCTGATAACCGAGCTTCTCAGAGCTGCCTGATCACCGCCACGACCTTTCCCTGGACCCGTAGCTCCTCTGGGTCGACGTAGATGGGATCCATGGTGGAGTTGGCGGGCTGCAGGCGGATACGTCCACGTTCTCGATAGAGCCGCTTCAGGGTGGCCCGTCCCTCCTGGGTGGGGCCGTCGGTGAGCAGGGCCACGACGATGTCGCCGTCGTCGGCGCTATCCTGCGGCCGGACCACCACCAGGTCTCCATCGTCGATCAGGTCCTCGATCATCGATTTCCCCTTCACCCGCAGGGCGTAGCACCCCACGTCGCAGAGCTGAGCCGAGACCTCGATCTCCTCTTGCTGGTCAGGCAGCGCCTCGATCGGCTCGCCTGCGGCGATACGCCCGAGGACGCGGACGGAGACCGTCCCATGAGCCGTGCGAGGGATGCCGGCAGTGACTAGCTCCAACCCTCGGGAGACTTCTCGGTGCCGGCGCAGGTATCCCTGGTTCTCCAGGGATCGGAGGTTGTAGTCCACTACCGAGGTGGAGGAGATACCGACTTCCTGGCCGATCTCACGGATGGTCGGGGGGTAGCCGTGGTGCTGCTGGAAGCTAGCAATGAAGTCGAGGATCCGTCGCTGTCGCTCGGAAAGTGGGCGCATGACCGTCCTCCACAAGTAGAAAAGGCCGTAGAACGCACGTTCTACGGCATTCTATCCGCCTGCCGTGACTATTGTCAAGCGTCGAGGCGGTGTTCGGCCCAGCTTTCGCGAGTCGGTGCGCCCGGGCTACGCCGAGGCGGCCTTCTCCACCTTTGCCAGCCGCTTCATCAAGCGCGACTTGCGCCGGGCGGCGGCGTTCCTATGTATGACGCCCTTGTTCGCGGCCTTGTCCAGGGCGCTGGCCGTACGGCGGACATCCTCCCGAGCGGCTTCTAGCTGCCCGCCGTCGATGTCCTTGCGCGCCGTCTTGACCAGGGTCTTCAACTCCGACCTGATCGGCTGGTTCCGCTGTCGCCGCCTCTGAGCGACTCGGATCATCTTGATGGCAGACTTCGTATTGGCCAACCTATCACCTCTCCCGCGGGATGAAAGCTGTACAAAAACCGGCCCAGCGCTCTGGCAGGTGCCCAGCCACAGCCAACTGCCGCCCGTTGGGCCAGCCGTTTCCTGTCGCAAAAACGGATATTACAGCAATCCCGATAGTTTGTCTAGTGCTTGGGAACCCTACCGGGTTCGCATCGCCGCCTATCGAACTGGGCGATCCGCGAGCGAGTGGTCGGGCGGGCCGATCTGGCGCGCTTTGTTGCCGGATATGCGGACGGGGTTGCGTCCGCTCTCGCTGCGTCGATGGCGAGGGGGTCGGCCCAGGAATCCGAGGACGAGGACGGCGCCCGATACCGCGCCGTGATGGCGCCCGGGCCCACTCGCCCGCGCGCTTCCTCCAAGCTGCGGGCTGCGTTCGGAGAAGGGGAGGACGTGTGACCCCAGGTCCCGCCTCTGGAAGGTGCCTTCGTCGATCCAGACTGGCGGGTGCGCGTCGGCCGGCCGTGGCCGGCGGAGACTGAGCCATCCCCACCGGCCACGAACGAGCCGGTCGCAAGGAAACGGGGCTGCGGAGTCGAGGATGCTCGCCCTAGGCGATCGCGGCCAGACCGCCCCTGATCGCCTCCTCGTCCTCGTCCGAGGTGCCACCGCTGGCGCCGGCAGCCCCAACCACCTGCCCGTCGATGATGATGGGCAGCGCGCCCTTCCGGAAGACCGTCTTCCCGCCGGTCATGGCGGCGATGCTGCTGAAGCAGGCGAGGCTGGACTGCGCCCTCTGCTCCATCTCCCCGCTACTGACCCCCCACGCTGCGGCGGTGTACGCCTTGCCCATGGCGATCTGGGGTGAGAGGAAAGGCGCGCCGTCCATGCGAGAGAGATGCACCAGGATGCCCTTTTCGTCTACCACCGCGATGCTGAGCTTGACCCCCATCTCCTGGGCTCGGGCCACTGCTCCCTTGACGATCCGCTCGGCTGTCGCCAACTCCAATGCCATCTTCTCTGCCTCCTCACAATCTCTTCACCGTTGCGCCGCCCAAGAACACCTAACAGAGCTCACCCACCGATACACGGAGACCCCTGAGATCGTCCCGAGAGAACCACAGGATCCTCGGTGACTTCGTGTCTGGGCGGTTGCGTCGAGGTGTCTCCGAGCCACAGAGTGTTACTGCCGCAGGGGACTCTATCCCCGCCGCACCCGCATCTGCTCGCCGGTCCATTCGAAGCTGAGCCACGGGGCTATCGTGCCTTCTTCTTCCGTAAGCTCCTCGTACCACCGGCGACCTTCCTCGCTCCATCCTCCCTCGGAGGCCGGTTCAGGGGTGGGAGAGTCCGCCGGGTTCGGCTCCTCGCGGTCGCGATTCGTCATGGCATCAGATCCTTCCCTGAGGTGGGGCCTAACACTCGGGTGCCGGCGCCGCCGGCATCCCTCCGGAAGCTAGTATATCAACAACCCCTTACTTAGGCAGCATATTGACACGAACAGCAAGAGGAGTATAGTAGGTGACGTGGGAACGTGCTCTCTATAGCGGCCGCTATCGATGGTGGCGCCATGCAGGATGCGCTAGCTTGTGGCGAAGAGAGCGTGCCCTGTAGTGCCCGCCTGAGCGTGCCAGGCGGGCGCGCGGTTTCTCTGCCTGAAGGGGGTGGTAAGGGCAACACAGTCCAGTAGCGCCGAGTCTATGCTGATCTGCCTGACCAGAGGCGCGGTTCCGCCCGCAGCCGCGGTGCGGATCGGACTTGCATTCCTTGGCAGGAGGCTGGAGATGGGCAAGTTGCGGATTCTGTCGATCAAGGGCGATCGGACTGTGACTTGGGATCGGAAGCGGGCAGCGGAGGGCGATCCGGAGGCGCAGGAGGCCGTGCGCGAGGCCGAGCGGATCTTCCGGGAGGCGCTTCGAAACGGAGCCACCGCCTTCCGTCTGGAATCGGGTGCCCCAGCCACCCGGCTGGATCGGTTTGACCCGGAGGCCGACCAGGTCGTGGTGGTGCCTCGGGTGGCGGGAGGATGACGGATTTCCTGCAGGGGCCGCAGATCCTGGTACTCGCTAGTATCCTCCTGCTCGTCCTCCTGTGGAAGCTGTGGTGCCGGTACTACCTGTCTCCTCCTCGGGAGCTGGATCCCGAGTCGGAGAACAGGGCGGCAGCGTTGTTGCGCGAGCTGCTCTCCGAAGGTGAGCACCAGCAGTTGGTCCAAACCGGATACCTCTCAGTCCCCAGCCGGCACGTGGTGGGGCGTGTGTACAGGGTCCCCGTGCGCCCGGGCTGGGTGGATGTGTATGAGGCCGACCGGCTGGCGATGAGGATATGCGTCGAGCCGGTGGAGCAGCTTCCACAGGGCGACGTCGTGCTGATGCACAAGCTGATGATCGAGGGGGCGGAGCAGGAGTACCTGCGCATCGCCAACATCGTCTACGTGCGGCCGCCCGTTGGCGTGCGCTGGAGGCGCTACCAGCATTGAGGCAAAGCGCGGGCGTCTGGCCTGCACACGGGCGGCGGGGGGACACGTGACGCGAGCGAGGACGCGAGGCGAGCGAGCGCAGCCTCGCGGCCTCGGCCTCGACCCCGCCGGCGTCAGGGACGACACCGGCTGCGGGGTGAGAAGGGGCCGCCGGCTCTGGGATCGTCACGACCGTCGGGGTTATCCCAACCCCGACGGTCGATGCTCAACCGCCACGCCTCTGGCCCAGCCCGCCGGCGCGCCCCTGGGTATCAGTTGTCGTCGGGCCAGACGCCCAGGGTTACCTGCACCTCCAGAGACTGTCCGCCTCTGAGAAGGCTGAGGGTGACCGTATCACCCACCTGCTTCGAGTCGACGTAGTCGGTCAGTTCATCGATCGAGGTCAGGGCTCTCCCGTCAACCGCGGTGATCACGTCGCCTCCGCTGGGAAGCGGATCCGATGGCTCTCGCTGGAGCCCATCGGCGGCGACGGCTCCTCTCAGGGCTGCCCTCTCCGCCGGGCTGTCCGGCAGCACGTGGGCCACGTAGATCCCCGACGTGGCGCTCACCCCCACGCTCCGAGCCAGGTCCTCGGTGAGCGTCATCCCCGATATGCCCAGCCAGGGATGGTCGATGGTCTGGCCGGCCATCAGGTCGGGCAGGACTCGTCGGGCGGTGTTGATCGGGACGGCGAACCCGACGCCGACGAACCCCCGGACGGGGCTCTCGATGGCGGTGTTGATGCCGATGACGAGGCCGGCAGAGTTGATGAGCGGCCCTCCGGAGTTGCCGGGGTTGATGGCTGCGTCGGTCTGGATCATGTGCCGGATGGGGCGGCCGGAGTCGGTGGAGAAGGTTCGCCCCAGGGAGCTTATGATCCCGCTGGTCATGCTGCTCTGCAGGCCGAACGGGTTGCCGATGGCGATTGCCACCTGCCCCGGACGCAGTTGGTCGGAGTCTCCCAGCGGCGCCACGGCCAGCTTGGGACGGATCCTGTCGTCGATCTCGATCCGGATCAGGGCGAGGTCGTTCCCCGGATCCCTCCCGATGAGCGTGGCCGGCACCCGGGTCCCGTCCAGCAGGGTCACGTCCAGCCTGTCGGCCCGGTCCACCACGTGGTCGTTGGTGAGGATGTGCCCCTGCTCGTCGACGATGACGCCGGAGCCGACGCCACGCTCTGGGAACTGCCCCTGGGCGCCGCCCGACACCGGTGCCCGTCGGTTGGTGACGTTGACCACCGCGGGGCTCAGCCGTTGGTAGATATCCGCTGTTGCCTCCTCGGCGGCCGTCATGGGGCCGCTCACGGCGACCTGGGCCGACGCGCTGGGGGCGCGGCTCCCCGTGCCGACGGCGGGGAGATGGGTCGCGGTTCCCAGCACGACGGCCGCCCCGAGAAGGGTGCCGAGAAAGAGAAGGGCGAGGTTCTTGAGGATGGTCTGCATCTGCTGGGCTTCCCCCTACCTGCTCTACAGAGAACGGCGCTCGACGAGGCGTCGGAGAGCGGTCCCGACGCAACGGCCATCGCGGGCAGGCTGCGACACCGCTGGATGGCGCTCGGCCACGTAGCGGGCAGGCCGCGACGCTAGGTTGTAGTTGGCATTTTCTATACCAACTTCTGCAGAATGCACGGGAATTGCGTAGATTATCACTTCGTTCCGTGGATTCGCCGCCGCGCGGGCGAACCTCCCGCGGCCAGACCCTACGGCTGTGCTATAATACAAGCTAATCTTGTGGTAATCACCGGGGTCCGGAGGCGCGATCCCTCTCGTGGGTGTCGCCACTGGACCCCTTTTCTCGGGTCATTCGAGGAGCCTAAACCGGTGTCGAGCCAGGACAGAATCCGAAACTTCTGCATCATTGCCCACATCGATCACGGCAAGTCCACCCTTGCGGACCGGTTGCTGGAGAGAACCGGCACTATCGACGCACGCCAAATGACCGAGCAGGTGCTGGACTCCATGGATCTGGAACGGGAGAAGGGGATCACCATCAAGGCTCAGGCCGTGCGGATGGGCTACGTCGATCGGAGGGGGCGCGAGTACCAACTGAACCTTATCGACACGCCCGGCCATGTGGACTTCACCTACGAGGTCTCCCGCAGCCTGGCCGCCTGCGAGGGCGCTCTGCTGGTCGTGGATGCCGCGCAGGGGGTGGAGGCACAGACCCTGGCGAATGTCTACCTGGCGCTGGAGCACGACCTCACCATCATTCCGGTGGTCAACAAGATAGACCTGCCCAGTGCAGATCCGGAGAAGGTCTCGAGGCAGATCGAGGAGGTGGTGGGGCTGCCCGCTGGCGAGGTGATCCTGGCCTCGGCGAAGGATGGCGCGGGCGTGGATGAGATCCTGGAGGCCGTCGTCCATCGCATCCCGCCTCCTCGGGGGAACCGGCACCAGCCGCTGCGGGCCCTCGTCTTCGACTCCCACTACGATCCCTACAAGGGCGTTATCAGCTACGTCCGGGTGGTGGATGGATCCATCGCGGCTGGGGACAAGCTGCAGATGATGGCCACCGGTCTGGATCTGGACTGCCTGGAGGTGGGGGTCTTCCGGCCCCGGCTATCGGCCGTAGATCGGCTGGAGACCGGCGAAGTGGGATACGTGGCTACCGGGCTGAAGACCGTGCGCGACGTACAGATGGGAGACACCATCACCCATCTCGACGATCCAGCCACGGAGCCTCTGCCGGGCTACAAGCCGATCAAGCCGATGGTGTTCGCCGGCCTCTACCCGGTGGTGGGCGAGGACTACGGCGCGCTCAGGGATGCCTTGGACAAGCTGCGGCTGAACGACGCCTCCCTCTCCTACGAGCCCGAGAGTTCGGTGGCCCTGGGCTTCGGCTTCAGGTGCGGTTTCCTGGGGATGCTCCACATGGAGATCATTCAGGAGAGGCTGGAGCGGGAGTACAACCTGGACCTGTTGGTGACATCGCCCAGCGTGGAGTACCGGGTGTTCACCACCAATGGGCAAGAACTGACCGTGGACAGCCCGGCGAAGCTCCCGCCCGCCGGTGAGATCGCCTGGATCGAGGAGCCGTGGGTGCGGATCAGCATCATCGTGCCCAGCCGCTACATCGGGACGGTGATGGAGATGATGCAGGGCCGCCGCTCCGAGTTCCTGAAGATGGACTACTTGGACGAGCAGCGAGTCTTGCTGAACTACGACATGCCGCTCGCGGAGATGCTGGTGGAGTTCTACGACCAGCTAAAGTCCCGCACCCAGGGGTACGCGTCGCTGGATTACAGCTACGAGGGCTATCGAGAGTCGAAGCTGGTGAAGCTGGACATCCTGGTGAACGGCCAGCCAGTGGATGCCCTGTCGCTGATGACCCACGCGGACAAGGCTTACTCCCAGGGGCGAGAGTTGGTGTCGAAGCTGCGCAAGCTGATCCCCAGGCAGATGTTCGAGGTGCCTCTCCAGGCGGCCATCGGCGGCAAGGTGATCGCGCGGGAGACCATCAGCGCCATGAGGAAGAACGTGCTGGCCAAGTGCTACGGCGGCGACGTGACGCGAAAGCGGAAGCTGCTGGAGAAGCAGGCCGAGGGCAAGAAGCGGATGAAGCGGGTGGGCAACGTGGAGATCCCGCAGGAAGCCTTCATGGCGGTACTCAAGCTGGGGGAGTAAGAACCTCCCCTCTCCCAGAGGGAGAGGGTCGGGGTGAGGGCGAAAGTGAGCATCATCGACCTCTTCGACCATTTCCTCTTCGATCTGGACGGATGCCTCTACTTGCGGGATCGGGTGATTCCCGCGGCGCCGCCGACCCTCGCCGAGCTTCGTCGGCGGGGCAAAGGGGTGCTCTTCCTGACCAACGATCCTCGGAGCCCCCGCGCGGGCTACGCGTCGAAGCTGCGGGGCATGGGTATCGATGCCCGTGAGGACGAGATCCTCAGTTGTGGCTGGGCCACGGCGGTCTATCTCCAGGAGCGCCACCAACCGCTGGAGGGAAAGGGCGTCTATGTGGTGGGCAGCGAGGGGCTCAAGGCGGAAATGCGCTCCGTGGGGCTGCGGGTCGTGGAGACAGCCGAGGAGGCCCGGCGGGCGGATTTCGTGGTGGTGGGCGGCCACTCCGGCTTCAACTACTGGGAGATGATGCTGGCCTGCTTCGCGCTGCAGAACGGCGCCCACTTCTACACCACCAATCGCGACGCCACCTTCCCCACGCCGGAGGGAGTAGTGCCGGCGACCGGCGCGGTCCTGGCCGGCATCGAAGTGGCCTCGGGCCGGACGGCCATCTCCATCGGCAAGCCGGAGCCCGGAATGATCGAGGCTGCCCGCACCCTGCTGGGTCCGGGGAGGATGATCATGGTGGGCGACCGGCTGGACAGCGACATCGCAGGGGGGAAGGGGGCCGGCATCGCCACGGCGCTGGTGCTCACGGGGGTTACCAGCCGCGAGGAAGCGGCGCGCTCGGAGTGGGCGCCCGACTACATCCTCGAGGACGTGGGGGGACTGCTGACGTCGTGAGCGATGAGTTGTGAGCTACCACTGATAACTCACAACTCGTCACTCTTCGTTCATCATGCGCACGTAGCTGTCGTAGCGCTCGGGCGCGACCTCTCCCCGCTCCACGGCCTCCTTGACCCCGCAGTCGGGCTCCGCCAGGTGGAGGCAGTCGCGGAACCTGCACCGGAGGGACGCCTGCTCGAAGTCAGGGAAGTAGAGCCGGATGGAATCCCTCTCCACCGCCCAGAGGCTGAGCGACCTGATGCCGGGCGTGTCGATCAGGTAGGTATTGTCGTCCAGCCGGTGGAGGCTGGACGTGGTGGTGGTGTGGCGACCCTTTCCGGTGGCGACGCTCACCTCGCCCACCTCCAGCTTCTCCTCCCCCAGCAGCCGGTTGATCAGGGAGGACTTCCCCACTCCGCTGTGGCCTGTAAGGACCGAATACTTGCCCTTCAACTGCTCCCGCAGTTCCGGCAGCCCCTGGCCCGTCGCGGCAGAGCAGTACACCACCGGTATCCCCATCCGCTCGTACGTGGATAGATCCGGTGGCGTCTCTGTCAGGTCGCACTTGTTCAGACAGACGACGGGCGCCACCTCTCCGTACTGGCACATCACGAGGTAGCGATCCACCAGCCTGGGATGGAAGGCGGGCGCGGCGGCCGATGCCACGATGACGGCCACGTCGACGTTGGCGGCCAGCACCTGCTCCTCGGCGTCCCTTCCGTGGTTCCAGCCGCGGGCTCCCCGGTTCACCCGCATCCGGACCAGCCTGGAAGCGCGAGGCAGGACTCTGCGGACGACACCCTGGCCCTCGCTCTCCCAGTCGAAGGCCACCCGATCGCCCACCACCGGATCGCCCTCGCTGCCCGCCAGCGCGCGCACCGGTATCCGGCAGGGGACGTAGCTCTCTCCGTGCGCCACCAGGCAGCGAGACCTCTGGACGGCGGCAACGATTCCCGTGAGGCCGCCGGACCGCCCGCCGTCGTCCTCTGCCGCTTTCCGCGCCTTGGCGGCGGCTCTCTCAGCCCGCTGCTCCTCGTACTGCCGTTTCTTGCTGTTGCGGTTTACCCGTTTCTCGTACTGCTGATATGCCCAGATCACGCGAGATTCGGCCATGAATGGTTGGTCTCACTCCCGTGCGAATCGTACTGCCGCGCGAGCGAGCGCTAGGGTTGGATCGAGCACCGGCACGCTGACGTCCCCGTCCTGGAGCACCAGCGGCAGCTCGGTGCAGGCGGTAAGCAGCAACTGCGCCCCCCGCTCCGCCAGCCTCTCTGCTACCGTCCTGATCCTCTCGTGCACCGCCTGTCCCTTGTCTCCAGCCTTCACGCTGTGGATGACGGCATCCTGGATCCGTTGGTCGTCCTCCGGCGATGAGATGGCCCGCAATCCGCGCTCCTCCAGCAGATCGTGGTAGAGCCTCAGCTTCACCGTCCCGCTGCTGCCCAGGACGCCCACGGTCCGGGCCAGCGGGTACTGCCTCAGGACCTCGCCCACCGTTTCGACGGCGATGTGGAGGACGGGGATCCTCACTGCCTCCACTACCTCGTCGTAGTAGAGGTGCGCGGTGTTGCACGGCATCACGATGAAGTCGGCACCGGCGCGCTCCAGGTTGCGGGCAGTGGCCTGGAGCAGGGGGGTGGGGTCCTCGCCCCCGTGGAGCAGGGCCGCCGTCCGGTCCGGGATCTTCGGGTTGTTGTCGACGATGATGCGCAGGTGTTCCTGGTCGGTGCGGGCTGCAGTGGACTCCACGATCTTCCTGAACAGGTCGATGGTGGCCTCCGGCCCCATACCCCCTAGAATGCCAATCACCTTCTCCGCCATGGCACCCTCCGTTCAAGAGGGAAGTACCAAAAGACCAGTGAATTGCACTGGATGACGCGGATCTGCTGGCTGGACTCTCTTCTGCCGATAATAACACGTAGGGGGAGTGGGATGCACGGTTCGGCTGGAGCCGTGCAGGGTCCTTAGAGCGCCCAGCGCAACCTGTGTAGGGGCAGACCTTCGTGGCTGCCCTCCGAGCGGGAAAGGCCACGCGGGCGGGAACGCAGGTCCACCCCTGCCAGTATCGTTGGGGTCTCTCAGCCATGCTGGTGACGCGGCTCTCATCCCGCCCGACGGGCGATCCTCACAGAGGGAAGGCGATACGGAACGCCTCGTCTCCCAGGGTGAGAGGGTAGGTGTATCGCTGTGGGTGCGCATCTTGCTTCTGCCAGCCGATTCCTGGGGCTGGAGACCCTCGCCGCAGGATCTCGAGCGCCGGTGAACCCCTTGATCCGAGCCAAGGGGCCGGAGGATGGTGGAAGCGTCGAGTGGGCGCTCTAACCAGGTATCTCTAGGTAGAGCACACGTTTCCCGCTAGAGGAGTTGACATGGATTTGAGATACCTGCTCAGCGAAGACGCAGCGCCCCGAGAAAGGTCTGGCGATCGGTACAGCGATGGATAGGACCCTGGAATCCTCTATCGCCGCGTGCAGGCTGTTCGGCATTCGCATCGGGTTGAGCCCAAGTTGGTTCGTGATCTTCGCTCTTGTCACCTGGAGTCTGGGCGCCGCTTACTTTCCGGCGCAGCACCCCACGTGGCACGCTTCGATCCACTGGACGATGGCCGCTGCCGGGAGCCTCCTCTTCTTCGGTTCCGTCCTGGCGCACGAGTTGGCCCACTCGATCGTGGCTTTGCGCTGCGGGATCCCGGTGGTCCGGATTACCCTGTTCATCTTCGGTGGGCTGGCCCAGATCGGCCGCGAGGCCTGCACGCCTCGGATAGAGGCGGCCATCGCCGCCGCGGGACCCGCAGCGAGTCTGGCGATCGCCTTCCTGTTCGGTTTGGCCCATTTGCTTCTCGGAGCGGCGAGCCCCCCGGCCGCCAGCCTCTCCCTCTGGCTCGCGACGGTCAACGGCAGCCTGGCCATCTTCAACCTGATCCCCGGATTTCCCCTCGATGGCGGGCGGTTGCTGCGCGCGGGGGTCTGGTCCATCACGGGAGACCGCGCCGCGGCCACGAGACTCGCCTCTTGGGTGGGCCAGGCCGTCGGCCTCCTGCTGGTCCTCTACGGCGTCTACGCAACCTTCGGGCTTGGCGGTAGCCTGATGGCCGGCATCTGGCCCATATTGGTGGGGTGGTTTCTGCATGGGGCGGCGCTGGGCAGCTACAGGGCAGTGAGGATTGCCGAGGAGTTGAGGGGGATCGCCGCCGGGGACGTGATGGCCCGGGACGTCGTTCCGGTGCCGATCAACGCCTCCGTGGCGGAGTTCGTGAATGGCTACCTGACCCGGCGCCGGCACGCTCGTTTCCCGGTGGTGGACGGCATCGAGTTGGTGGGCACGGTCGGACTGCCGGAGGTGCGTCGGGTGAAGGCCGAGCAGCGAACCTCCACCTGGGTTTGCCAGGTGATGCGCCCGGTGGCGCAGCATCCGCCGCTCGATCCCAGGCTATCGGGGGACGTGGCGCTCCAGCGGCTGAGCGAGGTCGATGCCGAGGAGCTTCCAGTCGTCGAGGATGGCAGGATCGTCGGGATGGTGAGCCGCTCCGACCTGCTGAATCTGGTGCAGGTGCGGGGCCTACTCAGACGGTAGGGTGTACGAGGACCTTCTGGTACCCTTGCTGGCGAGTGAACCCTGCCGAACGAGAAGGCCCCGCGCCGCCTTGCGAAGAGGTGAGCGCAGGAGTGGAGCACGATGATGCTGACCTTAACTGAAGAGCCGGTACTCCTCCGCCGCCTCGGCTATGGCTGCCAGGTTTCTGTTGGGGGTCACCAGGGGCACGGCGCACTCGGGGCCCACGATCCGAACGCCGGCCTCCAGCAGCCTGCGCGTTTCGGCTTTTACTCGCTCGGGGTCTCCGTGGAGCAACGTCTCCGGGTTGTTCACGTTGCCCACTAGCGAGATGCGCCCGTCGGCGATCCGCAATGCGGTCGCGGCGTCCACCTTGGAGTCGAAGTGGAAGGCGTCGAAGCCGGCTTGGGCTATGTAGTCCAGACGGTTGGTGGTGTTCCCGCAGATGTGGAGGATGGTGGGGCAGCCCAGCCTGGCGTTGATCTCCTGGTGGACGGGCAGCAGGAAGTCCCGGTAGCAGCCGGGGCTCACCAGGTCGCCCGTGGCGTGGTCTGCCAGCACCAGGACGTCGGCGCCGGCGCGCATCTGGGCCTTGCCGAAGAGGACGGTCACCTCCTTCAGCACGTCCAGGAAGCGCCTGACACGATCGGGATTGTCGATGGTGTCGAGAAGGAACTGCTGGATGCCGTTCAGGTGGTACGAGAGGGTCCAGGGCCCCATCACCTTGCCAACGATGGCCACTCGGTCACCGTAGTGCTGCCGAAGGATGGTGAGCGCTTGCAGGACGGCTCGAATGGACGGGCGGTCCAGGAAGTCCGAAGGGATGGCGATCTCCTCCGGCTCGGCGCAGGGGCTGGTGGAGTTGACTGGCATGTTCTCTGGATCGCCCCAATCCACCTCGCACCCCAGGGCGGCGGCCTCCTGCTGGACGCTGAAGACTGGGGCGATGGTGTCGTAGCCCAGTAGATCGTGGCCGGCTGCGGCCAGGATCGCCATTTTCTCCCCGTCGAGATGCGCCTCGGGGAAGCGGACGCCGGTTCTCTCCATCAACTCGACAGTGGCGATGGAGGTGGGATTCGCCACGGATGCCCGGTCTAGGCGGCCGCCGAAGAGGGCGGAGAGGAAGCGTCGTTTGGGTGACATCGCCACGGGGGATCGCTTCGAGGAGCCCATTGGCCGTTCCTCCAGTCCAACAGGGTCGGTTCCACGAACAGAGAACGAGGGAGAGAAGCTGCCCTCTCCCTCGGGTTTAGCGATCGGCTGCCTTGGGGGCTACGCCCGGGCCATGGCCTCGGCGGGTCGATCAGTCGACTGGGACTCCTGGCGGGGCAGCATTACCCCGAGGAGCTTCTGAATGGTCATGGTGTGGCTGCAGACGCCCCAACTGGCAAAGAAGTTGCAGCTACACTTCCAGACGCCCTGGTCGAAGGAGATGATGTAGGAGTCGTGCTCACCCCTGAAGGTGGCGGAGAACTGCTTGAAGCTGACTCGGTCCGGTTCTTGGGCGTAGAGGTTGGCTTTCTGGATCTTGCCTATCAGGCTGGAGTGCATCTCGACCGGTTCCTCCCCTTCAGTATGCTCTCGGTCTCTCGCAGTCAAGGTGGGTATAAAGCAGAACACCAGTGTGCATGTGCACACTGGTGTTCACTGGTTGGCTGCAGTTGCGAATGGCGTCTTCGGTGGCCTCTGCATTCGCTGCCCCGTGATTGAAATCACACCTGCTGACTCCCAGCCATAGTATACGATCGCACCCTTCCTGTGTCAATGTAAATCGGCTGGGTCAGATGGCCGCCAACTCGCCCTTCAGGAAGTCGATGGTCTTCACCGGTGTGGGGTCGCTACCGTACAGTAGTGCCAGGTAGTAGCTGGCGTAGTCGCCCATCAGGATCGAGTCCACCATCTGAGCCATCGGGCCGCTGCCCCTCGCCTCCACTACCTCGTGGGCTACGCCCCGTTGCTGGAGGATCTGGGCGGTGATCCGCACCCTGGCTGCCACCCTCGGGTGGTAGCTGGGAGAGGAGAGCAGGACCACGTACACCCGTCCCGCGAGGTCGCCGGGGTTCTCGTAGCCGACCACGGCGTTGTGGTTCGCCTCCGGTAGCTGCTCGAAGAATGCCCACGCCTTGGAGTTCTCGTTGAACTGGCCCTTCCAGCGCCTGGCCACCTCGGAGAGGATGCCCGCGCCGTAGATGACGGGGAGCTTGCCGTGCAGCCGGAGGGCAAGCTGCTTGGCGGGGTTGGATCCGGTGGGGACGCCGGGCCCCAGGGCTGAGGGCAGGCTGCGGGCGGTCGAAATCGCCTCCTCCAGGCCCAACCCGGTGTCGTCCAGGTATCCCAGCTTGGCCAGGATGCCCAGCAGCAGGCCGAAGGAGAAGCCGAGCGCCGCTCGTGGTTGGGCCGCGTACTGGAAGCGCAGCATCGCCAGGCCACGCTGCCCGGCCAACTGGCCGAGCTTGCCACCGGTGGTAACGGCCAGCACACGCGCGCCCCGATCCAGCGCCTGCCGGACGGCGGAAAGGGTCTCCTCGGTGTTGCCCGAGTAGCTGGAGGCGACTGCCAGGGTGTCGGGTCCCACCCACGCCGGCACCTGGTAGTCGCGGGACACCAGGATGGGGGCCGTGGCTCGATCCTCGGCAACGGTGCGGACCAGGTCGCCGCCGATGGCGGAGCCGCCCATGCCGAGCACCAGGATGGTCTTGGCCTGCGTGTACTCCGGACCGGGATGGGGAAAGGCGGAAACCAGCCCTCTTGCTTCCTCCAACTGCCGGCCCATCTCGGCGATGCGATCCCTCATCCCCTCGGGGTCCACCTGCCGGTAGACGTTCGGGTCATCGAGATTCATCATCTATGTCTCCATGCCAGTGATGAGTGGAGAGTCCTACTTTCCACTCATCACTCGTTGCTCATCACTTGGTTAGCGTACTCCCGCGATGGTCTCGCCCATGTCCAGCATGCGGTCGACTCTGGCGGGATCGGTGGTCTCGGTGTAGATCCGCATGACCGGCTCGGTGCCGGAGAACCGGATCAACAGCCAGCTTCCGTCCTCGAGGATGAACTTGTTGCCGTCGGTGGTGTTGATGTCCACCACCCGCATCATGTCCATCTCGTCGGGCCGGTAGTCACTCACCCGCCGGATGATCTCTACCTTCCGCCGCGGATCGAAGTGGAAGTCCCGCCGGTCGTAGTAGTGCGGGCCCACCTTGTCGTAGAGGTACCGGATCACCTCTGAGAGGGGCCGCCCCAGCTTTATCCTCAGGTCCAGCAGGAAGAGGCCCGCCAGGAAGGCGTCGCGCTCCGGGATATGCCCCTTGAAGGCGAAACCTCCGCTCTCCTCGCCGCCGATGATCGCCCCCGTCTCCAGCATCTTCGGTGCCACGTACTTGAAGCCCACGCCGGTCTCGTACACGGGCACCCCGTACAGCTTGCCCAGCTTGTCGGCCATGCCCGTCGATGTCACCGTTCGTACGGCGGGACCGCGCATCCCCCGGACCTCCAGGAGGTAGAGGAACAGCAAGGCGTACATCTGGAGCTGGTTGATGAAGTGTCCGTTCTCGTCCACGGCGCCGATCCGGTCGGCGTCGCCGTCGGTGGCCAGCCCTACGTCGGCCCGGTGGGCTCGGACGGCCTCCATGGTCTCTGCCACGTTGGGTGGGATGGGTTCCGGATTGATGCCTGGGAAGACCGGGTTACGATGGGAGCGGATGTTGTGAACCCGGGTGGTCCCGCCCCGAAGCAGGGCGTCGAAGTAGCCCGCCCCGACGCCGTACATGGCGTCGGCGACGACGTTCAGACCGGCGTTCCGGATCGCGTTCAGGTCTACCAGCCTGCCGATCTGCTCGAAGTAGGCAGGCTTGGGGTCGAAGTAGTCCACCACCCCGGCCTTGGTCAGATCCTGCAGTGAGTGCCGCTGCACCTGGCCCGAGGCCTGGATCAGCCTGACCTGTGCCTCGATCTTCTGGATGATCTCCGGCGAGGCGGCGCCCGCGTACTCGGGGCGAACCTTGATGCCGTTCCAGATGCCGGGGTTGTGGCTCGCAGTGACCATCACGGCGCCGCCGGCCTTTTGTGCCAGGATGGAGTAGGACACGGCGGGGGTTGGCGCCGCCTCCTGGCAGAGCCAGACCTTGATGTCGTTGCCCCCGAGCACCTCGGCGACGGCGGCGGCGAAGCCTTCTGAGGCGAAGCGGAAGTCGTAGCCCACCACCAGCCCCTTCTCGGCCTTGCCGCTCTCTTTCAGATAGTTGGCTATGCCCTGGGCAACGATCCGCACGTTGTCGTAGGTGAAGTCGTCGGCGATGACGCCGCGCCATCCGTCCGTGCCGAACTTGATCTCTGTTGCCACGTGGCCCTCCTCAGCGATAGGTGGGACGCGCGGAGGCGGCTCTGTCTCCGATCATCCCTCGTCCAGCCGCGGCCATCCGCAGCTCGAATAGTCTTCTTGCATAGAGTTTAGCGAGTCCGCGGGGCGATAGGCAAACCAGGGGGGGTGAGGGTGGATGAAGTGCGGGCGAAGCATTCGGCGCGGCGAACGCTTCGCTCCTACTTCTTCAACGTCTCCCGCCAGTAGCCCAGGACGTCCGCGAGGGTCTGCTCGAGGGGTATCTCAGCCCTCCATCCTGTCAGCGCCCGAAACTTGCTGCAGTCCGCCACCACACGGGGGATGTCGGCGGGGCGAAGCCTCGCGGGATCCTGCTCGATCCGCATCTGGACCCGACTCCGGGCCAGGAGGAGATCCAGCAGGTGGCGGATCGAGACCGCCCGCTCGCTGCCCAGGTTGTAGACGTCGCCCGGCACCCCGTGGACTGCCGCCAGATGGTAGCCCCTGACGATGTCGCGGACGTCCGAGTAGTCGCGCTCGGCCTCCAGGTTGCCCACCTTCAGAACGGGCGGCCTGAGCCCCATCTCGGCTTCCGCGATCTGTCGGGCGAAGCTGGAGGCCACGAATCGATCGCTCTGGCCGGGGCCGATGTGGTTGAAGGGCCGAATGCGGACGATGGGAAGACCGTAGGCCACGTAGTACTGGTAGCCCAGCATGTCCTGGGCAACCTTGCTGACGGCGTAGGGGTTCGCCGGCCGGAAGGGAGCCGTCTCCTTGAGGGGCAGGTCCCCTGGCTCCACCATCCCGTACTCCTCGTTGGAGCAGATCACCACCACGGTGGGCTTCTCTTCCCAGGTGAGGACAGACTGGAGTAGGTTCACCTGCCCGACGATGTTGTTCACCAGGGTTCCGGTGGGGTCGGCGAAGGCGGTGGGGACGAATGCCTGGGCGGCGAGGTGGAAGACCCAGTTGGGCCTGACCTGCTCCAGGATCTCTCTGACTCGTCCGGCATCGGTCAGATTGCCCGAGTGCACCTCCAGCCGGGGACCCAGCTCCCGCTGTAGGTCGTCCGTCGTCTCACCGGGCAGGGCGATGCCGTGGATGCCGGTGATCGGAGAGACGGCGGCCAGATACCTGGCCAGGTGCTTGCCCACGAAGCCCGCCACCCCGGTGATGAGGACTCTAGATGGCTGTTGTGTCACGCTGCTCTAATCCTGCCTGCGGGTGTTTGTCTCGATCGCTGCTGATGCCGCTGGCGCGCCCGGCGCTGACAGCGGTGCGCGAGCACCGCAGTCGAAAGGGGCGGGCTCCAGGACCCGCCCCTACGATACCACAGATCAGGCTTCGCTTCCTGCCAGGGTCCTGCCCGCGCCGGACTTGCCGTTGCCGGCGACGCCCAAGTCTGGCTCCAGCCCCGCCTCCGCTCGGAGGACGGCGGCCTTGTCGGTGTTCTCCCAGGGGGCGTCGATGTCGTTGCGCCCGAAGTGGCCGTAGGCTGCCGTGGCCTTGTAGATGGGGCGCCGCAGTTGCAGGTGGTGGATGATGGCGGCCGGCCTCATGTCGAAGTGCTTCTTGATCAACTCCAGGATCTTCGCCGGTGCCACTTTCTCGGTGCCGAAGGTCTCGATCATGATGGAGAGGGGCCGTGCCACGCCGATGGCGTAGGAGATCTGGATTTCGAACCTATCCGCCAGGCCGGCGGCCACCACGTTCTTGGCCACGTAGCGAGCCATGTACGCTCCGGAGCGATCCACCTTCGTGGGATCTTTGCCCGAGAAGGCGCCACCGCCGTGGCGCGCGACCCCCCCGTAGGTGTCCACTATGATCTTCCGCCCGGTCAGGCCTGCGTCGCCCATGGGGCCGCCGATGACGAAGCGTCCAGTGGAGTTGATGTAGATCTTGGTCTTGTCATCCATCAACTCGGCCGGGATGACCGCCTCGATCACCTGCTCCAGTATGTCGGACTGGATCTTCTCCAGATCGGTGACCGGATCGTGCTGGGCGGCGATCACCACGGTGTCGACTCGCTTCGGCTTGCCGAAGGAGTACTCCACCGTCACCTGGCTCTTGCCGTCCGGCCGCAGGTAGGGAAGGATCTTCTCCTTGCGCACGTAGGCCAGGCGCCGGCATAGCCGGTGCGCGAGGGAGATGGACAGGGGCATCAACTCCTCTGTCTCGTTGCAGGCGAAGCCGATCATCATCCCCTGGTCGCCGGCACCGATGGCTTCCACCGCCTTGTCCCACGCCTCGCCGGAGCGCACCTCCAGGGCCTTGTTCACCCCCTGGGCGATGTCCGGGGACTGCCCCTTGATGGAGACGATGACACCGCAGGTCTCGGCGTCGAAGCCGTACTTGGCGCGCGTATAGCCGATGTCCCTGATGGTGTTGCGGACGATCTCGGGGATGTCCACATAGCAGTCGGTGGTGATCTCACCGGCCACCAGCACCAGGCCGGTGGTGGTGGCGGTCTCGCAGGCCACCCTAGCGTCCGGATCCTGCTCGATGATGGCATCCAGCACCGCGTCGGAGATCTGGTCACACAGCTTGTCGGGGTGCCCTTCGGTGACCGATTCCGAGGTGAAGAAGGACTGCTCGGCCTTCATGAAGGTGCTGCTCATGTTTTCTCGCTCCTCTCGAAGACAGCCGTCAACTGCCAGCAATCAGCGATCGTCCGACGGTTGGTGGCTGATAGCTGATGGCTGGTAGCCGATAGCTGGTTCTCACGTTCCAGATTCCCAGGAAGCCAGGTACTTGGTCTGCTCGGGGGTCAAAACGTCGATGGACACGCCCATGGACTTCAGCTTGAGCCGCGCGATCTCCCGGTCTATCTCGACGGGGACGTCGTAGACCTTCTTCTCCAGCTCCGCACCGTGGCGCGCGATGTACTCCGCCCCCAGGGCCTGGTTGGCGAAGCTCATGTCCATCACGGCGGCGGGATGCCCTTCTGCGGCGGCGAGGTTGATCAGCCGCCCCTCCCCCAGCAGGTAGACCCGATGGCCATCCGGATAGGTGTACTCGTCCACGAACTCCCGGATCCGGCGCTTCGCCTTGGCAGCGCCCTCCAACGCCACGATGTTGATCTCGTCGTTGAAGTGGCCCGCGTTCGCCACGATCGCCCCATCCTTCATGGCCGCCAGGTGCTGGGCGTCGATAACGTTCAGGTCGCCCGTGGTGGTGACGAAGATGTCGCCGAGGACCGCGGCTTCGGCCATCGGCATCACCCGGTAGCCGTCCATCAGCGCTTCCAGCGCCCGGATGGGATCGACCTCGGTGACGATGACGTTGGCGCCCATTCCCTTGGCCCGCATGGCAACGCCGCGGCCGCACCAGCCGTAGCCGGCCACCACGAAGGTCTTTCCCGCCAGCAGCACGTTGGTCGCGCGAAGGATGCCGTCGATGCTGCTCTGGCCCGTGCCGTAGCGGTTGTCGAAGAAGTGCTTGGTCATCGCCTCGTTGACCGCGACGATGGGAAACCCGAGCAACCCGTCGGCCTGCATGGCCCGGAGGCGAATGACGCCGGTGGTGGTCTCCTCCGTGCCCCCGATCACCTCGGGCAGCAGTTCCCGGTGTTCCTTGTGGAGGGAGGAGACCAGATCGGCCCCGTCGTCCATGGTGATGTGCGGCTTGTGGGCGAGGACGGCCTCGATGTGCCGGTAATAGGTGGCATTGTCCTCCCACTTCTGGGCGAAAACCGAGATCCCGTAGTCCATCACCAGGGAGGCGACGACGTCGTCCTGAGTGGACAGAGGGTTGCTGGCGCAGAGGTACACCTCCGCCCCGCCAGCTTTCAGGGTTATGGCGAGGTTGGCCGTCTCGGTGGTGACGTGGAGGCAGGCACCGAGCCGGAGGCCCTGCAACGGCTTCTCCCGCTCGAACCGCTCCCGAATCAGCCGCAGGACCGGCATTTGGGCCTCTGCCCACTCGATCCGCAGCTTGCCCGTGGGAGCGAGGGACAGGTCCTTGGCGTCGTTCTCGACCGGGCCTGGGTTCGTCATGTGGTCATCTCCTTATGAGCTATCAGCGCTCGTTTGTGCTTTCCCCAAGGGAAGCTCTACAGTTCCAACGCTGCGACGGTACGGTTGTAACGACCGCGGCCGAAAACGGCCGCGAGGCGACCGGAGGGCCGAAGCCGATACTACGAACGATGGTTACGGCTGTCCGGCCCAGGAGAACTCCAGCCGTTGGCAGTCGTCCGCGTGCTTACAGGTGTGCTCGAAGAAGGTGAGGCGCTGGAACGTTTGGTAGCGTTCCTCGATCTCCTCCCGGGTGGCGGAGATCAGCCGGTTGACGCTGAAATCCTCCACCGTGAAGGATGCGATCACGCTGCCGTGTACCATCGCCTTGCGGATGCCGTTGGCGCTGAAGTCGCCGCTGCTGGCCAGGTAGCCCAGGAATCCACCGGCGAAGGAGTCGCCCGCGCCGGTCGGGTCCTTCACGCTCTCCAGGGGATAGGCCGGAGTGATGAAGATCTCGCCTTCCCTGGACATCATCAGCGCCCCGTACTCGCCCTTCTTGATGATTATCGCCCTGGGGCCAAGGTCGAGGATGGAGCGAGCGGCCGCCATCAGGTTGTAGCTCTGGGCGTACTGCCGCACCTCGGCCTCGTTGAGAAGGACGATGTCGACCATCCCCATGACCCGAGTCAGCTCCTCCCGCTTCCGTTCGATCCAAAAGTTCATGGAGTCGAGAACGGTCAGCTTGGGGGACGAGGTCTGAGCCAGGACGTCGCGCTGCAGGATGGGGTCGATGTTTCCCAGGAACACCAACTCGCTGTTCCGGTAGCCGTCGGGCAGATAGGGATGGAAATCGAGCAGGACGTTCAGTTTGGTGTCCAGTGTGTGAGCGGTGTTGAGGTCGAAGTCGTAATGGCCCTCCCACCGGAATGTCTTGCCAGGCAGCGTCTGGAGCCCGGCCACGTCGATGTCGTGGCTCTCGAACAGCCTCCGGTACTCCCCCGGGAAGTCCTCGCCGACGACCGCGACGATCTTGACCTCGGTGTAGTGGCGGGCGGCGAAGGCGAAGTACGAGGCCGTTCCGCCCAGCGCCTCCTCCACCTTGCCGAATGGGGTCTCCACCGAATCCAGGGCAACAGTGCCCACTACCATCAGAGTCATGAAATGACCGCCCCCTGCATCGCGCTGCCACAACCGCAATGGCGGTCTGTGGGGATCCGCGGTATGAGCTGGAAGATGAGGTCCCTCACCTTCCGGTTGTTCTCGCCGAACACGCGCATCACCTCTTCCGCGGTGACCGGCTCGATACCCGAACCCTCCAGCCCCACGTCGTAGTCGGTGACGAGGGATATATTGACATAACAGATCTCCAGTTCTCTTGCGAGCGCCACCTCGGGGTACTGGGTCATGTTGATGACCTCCCACCCCATGCCGCTGAACCACTTGCTCTCCGCCCGGGTGCTGAAACGCGGCCCCTGGATGATCACGGCCGTTCCCCGCGGGTGGGTGGTGATGCCCAACTCGCGCCCGACCTGGATGGCCAGCTCCCGCAGCTCCGGACAGTAGGGGTCGGCGGTGCTGATGTGGACGGAGACCGGGCCGTCGTAGAAGGTGTCCTTTCGGCCGGAGGTTCGGTCGACGAACTGGTCGCACACCACGAAGTCGCCTGGCTTGATATGGGGCTGGAGGCTGCCCACGGCGCTGGGCGCGATGATGCGGGTGACGCCCAGCGACTTCATGGCCCACAGGTTGGCGCGGTAGTTGATGGCGTGGGCCGGGTGCTTGTGGCCGTGCCCGTGGCGGGGCAGGAAGGCTACTCTCCGGCCGGCGATCTCTCCCAGGGCGATCCTGTCGCTAGGGGCACCGAATGGGGTGTGCACCGCCCGCTCCTCGACCTTGTCCAGCAGCGTATAGAAGCCAGATCCTCCGAAGACTCCGATCTCTGCCACGGGTTGATCCATCCGTCGTTCCTCCTAGCTATCAGCTATCAGCCCTCAGCCCTTCGCCGATCGTCGATGGCCGATGACTGACCGCTCAAGTGGCGTAGAGCCTCGCCGTAAGGCTCCCGTGCAACACCGTTTTCCGTGATTATTGCGGTTACGAAACGGTGGGGGGTCACGTCGAAGGCTGGATTGGCTACCTCAACCCCCTCCGGAGCGATGCGTTGTCCGGCGACGTAGAGAACCTCGCGCGGGCCTCTCTCCTCGATCACTATCTGCTCGCCCGAGGACAGGGAAAGGTCCAGCGTGGAGGTGGGTGCCGCCACGTAGAACGGGATCCCGTTCTCCTTGGCGAGCACCGCCACCGAGTAGGTGCCGATCTTGTTGGCCACGTCACCGTTGGCGGCGATGCGGTCGGCCCCCACCACGATGGCGTCGATCGCCCCGCGCTGCATGAAATGACCGGCCATGTTGTCGGTGATCAGGGTCACCGGTATCCCATCTGCAACCAGTTCCCAGGCGGTTAGCCGCGCACCCTGCAGGAAGGGCCGAGTCTCGTCGGCGAAGACCCGAATCCGCTTCCCTCTCTCGATTGCGGCCCGGATCACCCCGAGTGCGGTGCCGTAGGCCACTGTGGCCAGGGCGCCAGCGTTGCAGTGGGTAAGAACGGTTCCCTCTTCCGGCAGCAGTTCCGCGCCGAATGCGCCGATGCGGCGGTTGATCTCCACATCCTCCTCGGCCATCCGGAGTGCCGTCTCCACCATCCGGCGCTTGGTCGCCTCGACACCCCGCTCGAAAGCGGTCATCGCCACCGACAGCATCCTCTCGATTGCCCAGAAGAGGTTCACTGCCGTGGGGCGGGTGCTCCTCAGCCGCTCGGCGGCCCGTGCCATCTGCTCGCGGAAGCCCTCGGGGTCCGAACCTGGATAGGCCATGGCGCCGAGCGCCATCCCGAAGGCCGCAGCGATGCCGATGGCAGGAGCGCCTCGCACCTTCATGCCCCGGATCGCCTCGGCCACCTCCTCGAAGGTGGCGCATTCCACCCACTCTTCCTTGAGGGGCAACTGGGTTTGATCGATGAGACGTACTCTTCCCTCGATCCACTCGATGGTGTTCAACTGCGCGGGATACCTCCCTCGACAGCGGGGATTGGTGGCCGGAAATGGAGCGGCAGCGCACACAAAAAGGCTTCTCACAGGAGAGAAGCCTTAGCTAGTTCCCTCTCATCTTTCAGGACGTCGTCCTGTCGGACTTGGCACCATACCCGCACCGCTCGCTCCGACACGGAGACGTGACTCGCCGCATCTCCGGAGTTCAGCGACGGGGTTGGTTGCCGGGCTTCATCGGGCCAGTCCCTCCACCACTCGCGATAAGAGTGACCACCTATTCAGTTGTCGCCGGAAAGTATATCAGATCCCTCCAGGGGTGCCAACAAGCACAGCCACCAGGCTCGCGCCGGCGCGCGGCGACCGTGGGTATCTCGCTAAGCAGGTATCACTAGATAGAGTACACGTTTCCCGCAATAGGAGTTGACACGAGCCAGAGATGCCCGCCTAGTACTGGATCTGGGTGAAGATCTCGTAGCCTTTCAGTCTCTCGCGGCCGCGGAGGAAGGTGAGTTCGATCAGGAACGCGAGGCCCACGACGACGCCTCCCAGCATCTCCACCAGTTTGACGGTGGCGACGGTGGTGCCGCCAGTGGCCAGCAGGTCGTCGACGACCAGCACTCGCTGTCCCGGCTGAATGGCATCCTTGTGCATCTCCAGGGTGTTTGTGCCGTACTCGAGGGAGTACTCGCAGCGCACCGTCTCCGCCGGCAGCTTGCCCAGCTTCCGGACGGGGATCAGGCCCGCGCCCAGCAGGTAGGCCAGGGGAGCGGCGAAGATGAAACCACGCGATTCCATCCCCACCACTGCGTCGATCTTGAGGTCCTTGTACCTGTTGTACATGACGTCGATGGCTTGATGATATGCGTCCGGATCCTTGAGCAGGGTGGTGATGTCCTTGAAGAGGACGCCCTTAACGGGGAAATCAGGGACGTCTCGGATCTTCTCCTCGAGCTTCATTCCGTCTCCTCTCCTCCTTGAGCCTCCGGCTAGACACGAGCCGGCGGGATTCTATCACATGGGCTGGGGAATCCAAGCGCCTCTTCTGCCTGCTTTCTCAGATCCTCCATCACGTCCTGGAGCAGGGCTATCCACTCCTCGCCCCGCCCCATCTGCAGCCGCACCTGGTTGGGCAGTACCCGCACCCGGGGACCGTGGTTGCGTTGCAGCCTTCCCCGGGCCGTAAGGGGGATCCCATCCAGCCTGAGCACGACCTCGTCCTCCACAGTGGACACCGACTTCACGCCGATCCTGGCCGCAGCCAGCTTAACGTTGAGCAGGAAGAACAGGTTCTGAGCCTCCAGGGGCAGGGGGCCGAAGCGATCCTGGATCTCTTCCAGCAACGCGCCCAGCTCCTCTTCCCTCGCCACCGCCGAGAGCCTCTGGTAGAGGCTGAGCCGCACTGCCTCGTCCGCCACGTACCTCTCCGGAAGGTGGGCCGGAAGCGGCAGATCGACGCTGACCTCCGGCTCCACGGGGGTGGACCGCTTTCCCTGGAGGTCGGCCACGGCTTCGGCCAGCAGTCGGGTGTACAGATCGAAGCCCACCTGGTTCACCTGGCCGTGCTGCTCCACCCCCAGCAGGTTGCCAGCCCCCCGAATCTCCAGGTCCTTCATGGCGATCCGGAATCCGGACCCCAGCTCGGTATTCTCGAAGATGGTCTTCAGCCGCTTTTCGGCTACCTCGGACAACTGCCTTCTCCCGTCGTAGAGGAAGTAGGCGTAGGCTCGATTGGCCCCCCGGCCGACGCGGCCGCGCAACTGGTAGAGTTGGGCGAGGCCGAAGCTGTTCGCCTGGTTCACGATGATGGTGTTGACGTTCGGTATGTCCAGCCCGGACTCGATGATGGTGGTGCACACCAGCACGTCGTGCCTGCCGTCGGCGAACTCCACCATCACCCTCTCCAGCTTCTCCTCCGGCATCTGGCCGTGTCCCACGATGATCCGGGCCTCCGGGACCAGCTTCTGTAGCTGGCTGGCCACGTGGTGGATGTTGTGGACCCGGTTGTGGACGAAGTAGACCTGTCCACCCCGGTCCAGCTCCCGAAGAATCGCCTCCCGAACCAGGCTGTCGCTGTACTCTGCCACGAAGGTGCGGATCGGCAGCCGGTCCTCTGGCGGCGTCTCCATCGTGCTCATGTCCCGAATCCCAGAGAGGGCCATGTGGAGGGTCCTTGGTATGGGAGTGGCGCTGAGGGTGAGGACGTCCACCTGCTGGCGCAACTGCTTCAACCGCTCTTTGTGCATCACCCCGAAGCGTTGCTCCTCATCCACGATCACCAGCCCCAGATCCTTGAACTGGACGTCCTTCTGGATCAGCCGGTGGGTGCCGATGCAGATGTCCACGGCGCCCATCCGGAGCCCTTCCACCACCTGCCGCTGCTCCCTTTCCGACCGGAAGCGGGAGAGCATCTCCACGTTGACCGGGTAGGCCGCGAGGCGCTCGCGGAAGGTGTTGTGGTGCTGCTGGGCCAGGACGGTAGTGGGAACCAGCACGGCCACCTGCTTTCCATCCATCACCGCCTTGAAGGCGGCCCGCAGCGCCACCTCCGTCTTCCCGTATCCGACGTCGCCACAGATGAGTCGATCCATGGGCTTGGGCGTTTCCATATCGCCTTTCACCTCCCGGATTGCCTGGAGCTGGTCCTCCGTCTCCACGTAGGGGAAGGATGCCTCTAGCTCGGCCTGCCAAGGGGTGTCCGGCGGGAAGGCGTAGCCGGGCTGCGACTGGCGCGCGGAGTAGACGGCCAGGAGCTCCTTGGCGACGTTGCGCACCGAGTTCTTGACCCGCTCCTTAGCTCGCGCCCACTCGGAGGTGCCGAGGCGGCTGAGAGCCGGCCGCTCCTCGCCCGCTCCCACGTAGCGGGCAACTCTGTCCGCCTGATCCACCGGCACGTACAGCTTGTCGGTCTCGGCGTACTCCAGCACCAGGTACTCCCGCTCCCGGCCGTCGTCCGTGGCCATCCGCTGCAGCCCCAGGTAGCGACCGATGCCATGCTCCACGTGGACGGCCAGCTCCCCCTCCACCAGATCGCTGACGAACGCCTCCCTCGGGGCCGAGCGGCGGCGGACCACGCGATGGGCCTTGGTCCACCCGAAGATGTCCCCGTCGCCCAGTACCACGGCACCCAGCAGCTCACTGGCCCAACCGTGCCGCAACGCGCCGTGGACGAGGTGGAGGCCGGGCTCAGGCTCCTGGAGGATGGCCTGTTCCGGTGCGATGGGACGATCCCTCTCTGCCAGCAGGGCGCCCAGCCTCTGGCTCTGCTGGCTCACCAGCAGAACGATGTTCTGAATGCCGAGCGCCGAGCGCTGAGTGCCGGGTCCTGAACCCTGGGTGCTGGCGGTCGAATCCTCGGGACGCAGGCCCCCGGACGCAGGACTGGAAGCTGCCAGCCGAAGCGCTTCGTCCAGGACGAGGCGCACCTTGCCCCCATAGCTGGCCGGAGCGGCGAAGGGCAGCTCCTCGGCCTCCGGGTCGTAGCGCATCTCCACGACGGCTCGGCCGCGCCGGCCCTCGTCCCGGATGACGTTCCACTCCCGCAGTGCCGGAGGGAGCCCGATTGGGATCTCCCCTCGCTCCACCGCCTGCAGTTGGAGGTGGGTCGCTTGCGCGGACAGATCCTCACCAACCGAGGCGATCTGAGCGGGGTCGTCCAGCACGAGCAGCCCGCCCTGGGGCAGGTAGTCCAGGAGGGTGCTCCTGCCCAGGAAGCCCCGGTAGAAGCCCAGGTGTGGCGGGGCCTCGCCCAGCACCAGCCGTTCCAGATCCCTGCCGAGGCTCTCCCGCGATGCCGGACTGCAGTTGGACAGGTCGAGTGCGCGCAATCGGGATCTGGTCTCCTCGTCTGCGGGGGGCAGAACCTCGTGTGGGGGGGTGATGACCACCTCCTCCACCCGATCAACCGAACGCTGGGTGGCCGGATCGTAGCTCCGGATGGATTCGATCTCGTCACCGAACAGCTCGATCCTAAAGGGCGTGGGGCTGCCCGGCGGGTAGATGTCCAGGATGCCGCCTCGCCTGCTGAAGCCGCCCGGCGTCTCGACGACGGTGGTGGGGTCGTAGCCCAGCTCCACCCAGCGCTTGAGGGTGGTCTGCAGGTGTATCCGCTGGCCGACCCTCAGCACCATCACACTCCGGTTCAGCTCAGAGGGCGTCATTACCAGCTCCATCATGGCTCTGGCGCAAGCGACGACGACGAGTGACGAGCATTGAGCCAACTCGGCCAACGCCCTCAGCCTGGAGGCGGTGGACAGGGGGTCGGCGGGCATCCGCTCGTACGGCAGGGAGTCGGGCTCGGGGAAGAGGAGCACTCGGTCGGGGTCGGCCGACCAGAGGGCGATCTGCTCCTGCAACTCCCGAGCCCGGCCCGGGCGCGGGGTCACCACCAGGATGGGCGCTCTCAGCCGCTCCTGGAGGGCAGCGAGCAGGTAGGGCTTGACCCCTTCGACCGGGGCGAGGGCCACGGTCTCCCCGGCGCGGAGCTGCCGCAGCAGCGCGGGGAAGCGCTCCCACCGATCTATGAGATTGAGCAGGCCGCACAGTTTCACAGCGGATTCCATTGCCGCGCCTCGAGTATGCGATCAGGTTCTCTGCCCCGCCGCCCGGCTCCGGCCTTGCATCCAACGGTCAGCCTTTTCAGTGGGCGACGCCCGGCTGATGGCTAGTTGAATCGGTTCATCGCAGCTTCCAGCCCCTCGCCGAGGGCGACCTCCACGGCCTCCACCGCGCGATCGAGGGCTTCATCCATCACCGAACGTTCCTCGGCGGAGAACTGCCCGAGGACGTGGTCCACCGCGTCCATCTCCGAGGGGCGGCCGATGCCGATCCGCAGGCGAGGGAAATCGCTGGTTCCGAGCGTCGCGATGATGGACTGCATACCCCGGTGCCCGCCAGCGCTCCCTCTCTCTCGGAGACGGAGCTTGCCGACCGGCAGGTCCCGGTCGTCGTAGATCACCAGGATATCCTCGGGGGCGATCCTGTAGAAGCGCGCCAGACAGGCTACCGACTCGCCGCTCAGATTCATGTAAGTTTGGGGTTTGGCGAGGCACACCCTTTGCCCCGACACGGTCGCGAGAGCGGTGAGGGCGTTGCACTGCCTCTTGGTGATGCTGGCTCCGTGCTTCCTTGCCAGACGGTCCAGCGCCATGAACCCCACGTTGTGCCGAGTGGCGGCGTACCTGGAGCCCGGGTTGCCGAGTCCGATGACGAGCTTCACCTGTCTCTCCAAACACTCGTAGGGGCTGGTCGCGACGACCAGCCCCGTGGTCTCCCAATTACCTGGGTCTGTAGCCGCCCAGGCGCCAACTCTATTCTACCAGAATCGTTGGCCGGTCGATCCCAGAGGGCGGGCCGAGCGCCCAGCGGGCATCTCGCCAGAACCCAGAGCGGGTGAGGAGTGTGGTGGCTCGGGTTTGGAGAGTGAAGAGTGACCTGCTCATCACTCAGTAGGCATTGCCGCCTTTGAAGACGGCGAAGAGGGTTCGCAGCAGGATCTTGATGTCGAAGAGGGGCGACCAGTTCTCCACGTAGTAGAGGTCGTACTTGGTGCGCTCCTCGATGGAGGTGTTGCCCCGCAGGCCGTTCACCTGCGCCCACCCCGTCATCCCGGCCTTCTCGTTGTGGCGCTCCGCGTACCTAGGGATGATCTGGCTGAACTGCTCCACGAAGTAGGGGCGTTCCGGCCGCGGGCCCACCAGGCTCATCTCCCCGATAAGGACGTTGATCAACTGCGGCAACTCGTCGATGGAATAGCGCCTCATGAAGCGGCCGAATCGGGTCGTGCGCTTGTCGCCGGGCTTGGCCCAGACGGGGCCCGATTCCTTCTCTGCGTCCGGAACCATGGAGCGGAACTTCAGCAGTTCGAAGGGCTTCCCGTCCAGTCCCACACGGACCTGGCTGAAGAAGACGGGGCCGTTGGGGGATGTGAGCTTGATGACCAGCGCAGTCAGCATCAGGAGGGGTGAGAAGAGCACGAGCGCGACGGCGCTGATGGTGAGGTCCATGGTGCGCTTGATGGCCTGGTGCCACCAGCGGAGGGAGACGTCTCGAACCCGCAGCAGCGGGAGCCCCCCCAACTCCGCGACGGCCACCTCGCTGGACATGATCTGGAAGGCGTCTGGGAACACCTTGACGTTGATCTTCATCTTCCCGCAAGTGTGCACCAGGTGGAGGATCTGCTTGTGGGAGAGAGAGGACGAGGCGAACACCACCTCGTCGATACGATACTCGGTCACGACTTGCGGCAGGCAGGAGGTCGGCCCCAGAACCGGTGTGTTCCCCGGCGGGATCACGGTCGGATCGTCCTCGAGGAAGCCGATCACGGTGTATCCCAGGCCGGGCCAGTTGGCTATCCGGTCGTAGATGATCTGGCCAGGCTCGTCGGCCCCCACTATCAGCAGCCGTTCCTGGTTGATGCCCAGGCTGCGCAGTATCGAGACGAGGCCGTTCAGCAGCATCCGGGAGGTCCACAACAGCAGTGTGGCGATGGCCCAGCAGTAGATCATGACCCATCGGGGGTAGTCGATCCCCTTGAAGAGGATGGTGCTCGCCCCAAGGGCCAGCAGGTTTCCGAAGGTCACGGATAGCAAGACGGAGTAGAAGAGGTCGATGCGGGAGACGCCCCTCTGTGGGACGTAGAGGCGGGCGGCCAGCATGGCCCCGATGACCCCCACCGCGATCAGCATCACCAACTCCTGATAGGCAACGAGTGGCGGCATGGTGATGGCTGCGCGGGGCTCCATGTTCAGCCTCAGGTTGTAGGCCATCACGAAGGAGCCGAACAGCAGCACGAGATCGCTCGCCAGCAGAAAGAGGCCGAAGGCGAGGGCGAAGAGTCGCTTCATCAGGAAACCCTCCGAGCCTCTGGAGGGCGCAGAGAGTTGACGGCCAGGGAGAAGGCGCACTTCGCCCAGATGGCCGCCACGATCAGCATCCCAAGCAGGCTGTTGGTGCCGGATGCGTAGTGTTTCTTGTAGAAGAGGTGCATGGCCCGGTAGAACTCGACGATGGTCTTCCGCGGGTGACGTCGGCTGCTGGCCCCCTTGTGGTGCAGCACCACCACGGCCGGGTTGTAGAGCACCTTCCAGCCCTTGCTCTTGATCCGATATGCCCAGTCCAGGTCCTCCCCGTACATGAAGAAGGACTCGTCCAGAAGGCCCACCTGGCGAGTTGCCGCTGCCCGGACCATCATGAAGGCTCCCACGACGGAGTCCACCTCTGCCGGTTTGTCCGGGTCCAGGTAGGTGAGGTTGTATCTTCCGAACCGGCGGCTCCTGGGGAACAGCTTGCTCAGCCCGAGCATCCGGTAGAAGGAGACCTCCGGGGTGGGAAAGCTGCGCCGGCAGGCGAGATCGAGGCTGCCGTCCTCCCGCACCAGCTTGGGGCCGGCGATCCCCGCCTCCGGGTGGGCGTCCATGAACGCTACCATCTGATTCAACGCCGAAGGGGGCAAGACGGTATCAGGGTTGAGCAGCAGCAGGTACTCCCCCGTGCACTGCCGGAGGGCGAGGTTGTTGGCGAAGGCGTACCCTCGGTTGTCGCTGCAGCGGATCAGCCGCACCCAAGGAAACTCCGCGGCGACCATCTCGGAGCTGCCGTCGGAGGAAGCGTTATCCACCACGAACAGCTCCGCGAGCGATGGATCCTCGCTCTTCTCGATGGACTGGAGGCAGGCGCGGAGCAGGTCGCGGGTATTGTAGTTGACGATTACGAGGGAGAGCTTCGGAGTCGCCGCCAACCCTGTCCTCGGTAGCGCGGGCATGTCCGGCACGACCGCTAAAGGCGCTACACTCTCGTGATGTTAGATCTACCTGCGGCGATTATAGTGGCGGCCCATCCGCCGGTCAAACCGGTTTCACGCCGTGGATTCTCAACTGGGGATGGATGCCGATGGCACTCGCGATCCGGATGGCGAGTTGGACCGCCCGCAGCCACTGGAACAGCCGGAAGACCTTCCTCTTGAGCGAGCTTTCGATCAGGTCGGCTTGCTGGGCCTTCCGACGCATCTCGTCCACGTAGACGTCCCGAAGGGAGGTGAAGCCTGCCCGCCGCATCGCGGCGATCAGGTGCCGCCGGTAGAGGAAACTGATGTCATCCAGGTGGCGAGGATCCTTCCCTCTCAGCCGCGCGTACAGCTTGCCCAGCGGCTTGGGGGTGTAAGGCAGCCAGAAGAGGCGATAGTGGAACTCGTACGGATAGAGGTTGTTGGGGGCCTCGTGGTAGCACTGGCCTCCAGGTTTCAGTACCCGATGGGTCTCTGCCAAAACCTGCTTCAAGTCCTGGAGGTGCTGGAGGACATCGGTGGAGAAGACCAGGTCGAAGCTGGCATCCGGGAAGGGTAGATGCTCGCCGACCCCCACCTCGAACTGAACCTGAAGGTCGGAGTAGCGCTGTGCCCGGAGCCGGGAGATCTCCACGCCCGCGGCACTCGGCTCGATGCCGAACACGACTGCGCCTCGCAGGGCCACCGCGACCGAGCGGCCCCCACTGCCGCTCCCTATCTCCAGGACCCTCATCCCGGCCAGCGAGCCGCACAGCCTCTCGAGCCGTTCGACCAGTGGACCCATCTCCCGCTCCTGGAAAAGCTGCTCCCTGCAGCGCTGCCGCGTCTTGGACTCGGAGCGGGAGTAGTAGCGGGAGTAGGAGCGGATGTACTCCAGGAGAAGCTGCTCCCTGGCGACGAGGGGGTCTAGGGCCTCCTTGCTGACTGGTATGTCCACTGTCAGGGCCTCCGGGGGGTTGGTAGGGAGCCAGTTGAACTACGAACGACGCGGGACGCCGGGAACGGATTCAAGCGTAGCCGAACTAGGCGTTGGAGGGAAGATACCGATTTCTGGGCATCGACTCCCGCAACGATCGTGCCAGGAGGGGTGGTCCCAGTGTCACTGATGGCGGAGCCGCCACAGGATGCCCACCGGGTAGCCGGCCATCTTGGCCAGATCCCCAACCAATCGGATGACGGGAACCCAGGCGATGGCTTGAGCTTTCTGTAGGGGAGTGAGTCCATCCAGCCGGGGAAGCAGCCGCCGGAAGGGGGTTTTCAAGTGGAGTCCGGCACCCACCAGGAGGGGGACGAGGAAGATCCGCCTCTTCCTGCTGGCCCACAGGAGGGCTAGCCCAGCCTCGTAGGCGGCGTAGCGGATGGCGTGCCTTTCGGGCCAGAGATCCGCCTTGCCGTCTCCCCTGGCGTACCGGTAATACTGGGTCCAGAACGCCCACAGGCTCTTGCGGGGCCGGAATTGGGCCACCGCTCCCGGCGCCCAGGCGAAGACGCAGCCAGCGCGACGGAGCGCCTTGTCGAATACCACGTCCTCGCAGTAGTCCAGCCACTCCGGATAGCCGCCCGCTTTGGCCCACGCCTCCTTGGTGAAGGCCACCGATCGGCTGGAGGGCAGGAAGCGGGCTGGGTTGATCTCCTCCCTCGTGGGCAGGACGGTGGCGCCCATTGCCAGCTCGAACACCGTTCGCGCGTCGGGCTCGAAGAAGCCGCTCACCACGTCGACCCTGCCCGGGCGTTTCTCGAAGGGGGCCACCAGTTGCTCGAGCCAGTCCGGCCGAAGCCTCACCCCCGCGTCGGTGACGGCGATGACGTCGCCCGTGGCTCGACCAACGGCGGCGTTGCGGCCTTCGGAGATGTTGGTTCCCGGGAGTTCCAGCAGCAGCAGGTTCAGTCTGTCACCAGCCGCTGCCCGGATGCGCTCGACGGTCTCGTCCGTCGATCCCCCATCGGTGATGATGACCTCGTCGGGGCGCCGGGTCTGAGACGCCAGCGAATCCACCAACTCCGCCGCCGTGGTCTCCTCGTTCAGGACGGTGGCGATGACCGTGACTCTCAGGGGCGCGGACTTATCCGCCATGGATACCTCGCCGGACGTGGTAGGGCCCGAGGGGCCGCTGTGGCGGAGTGATAATAGGCGCTGCTCTCTGTTGCGTCAAGCTGCGGTCTATGGTAGCGTTCCAGCAACAACCAGGGGCAAGAGGTTTGGTTCGTGCTCTACCCCGATTCAGGAGGTGCCGATGCGCTGTGCCCGCTGCGGGTCTCGCCTTGACTTGGCGGACAACTACTGTCGTCGATGCGGTATCGCCCTCAACCGGGTCGACCTCCCCACGGTCGTCTCACGTACCTTCTTGCCGGTCCCGTGGCAGGTTGCGCGGGGGACCATCGTGCGGGGGATGATGGCGTTGGTGGTGGGCACCGTGGTGGAGATGGCGCGTCGGGAGGTGGCTCGGCGGATCACGACCCAGGATCCATCTCGCGTCCTCGGGTTGCTGGCCTCGGGGAAGCCGGTGGAGTCGAGACGCGGTCTCTTCCCTTGGTCCAGGGCTCCCAAGGGCGAGTACGAGGTTACCGAGACGGTGATCCAGCGGAGCACGCGCTTCTTCAGGAAGTGAGGCGGGCAGGCGCGGCAGGGGGCTCCCCGTTGTCGCGAAGCTGCGGCTACCGGGCTAGGATCTGCTCGATTACCCTGCGCGCGCACCTTCCGGCTTTGCCCCGGTGGCTGATCCGGTTCTTCTCCTCGGTGGTCATCTCGGCCACGGTGCGCCCCATGGACGGCACGAAGAAGATGGGATCGAAGCCGAACCCCCCCTCGCCCCGCGGCTCCAGGGCCACCTTTCCCTTCAGGATGCCCCGGCAGCGGCGCAGCCGCCCCTCTTCGTCCACGATGGCGATCTCGCAGACGTAGCGGCAATCGCGCCTCTCCCACGAGACCCCCTCCATCTGGCGAAGGAGCAGCCGGTTCTTGGCCTCGCCGTTGGGCAGGCCGCCGTAACGAGCGGAGTAGACGCCGGGTGCGCCGCCCAGGGCCTCTACTTCCAGGCCGGAGTCGTCGGAGAGGGAGAGCAGCCCCGTGGCCTCGTGGAAGGCTCGCGCCTTCAGTGCGGCGTTCTCGGCGAAGGTGGCACCGGTTTCGGTTACCTCCAGCTTCAGACCGAGCTGTGCGGGGGTCACGATCTCCAGGGGAAGACCGGCAAGGATTTGGGCGAACTCCCGCACCTTGTCGGGGTTGTTGGTGGATAGCAGCAGCCTTCGCATGGGAAAGAAGCGGGGCGGCCCACCGGCCGCCCGCGCGACTAGATCACTCCCTCGGCCTTCAGTGCGGCCAGATCCTCTTTCGAGAGTCCGAGAAGACCGCAGTAGACCTCCTCGTTGTGGGCTCCCATCTCCGGGCCCGTGGATTCGACCCGACCTGGGGTCAGGGAGAGCCGCGGCACCACAGAGGACATCATGATCTCCCCGTCGACCGGATCCTCCACCGAGATGATGTTGCCTCGCGCCTGGTACTGGGGATCCTCGAACATGTCCTCGACGCTGAAGACCAGGCCGTTGGGCACTTCGTTCTCTTCGAGGATCGCCATCAACTCCTTGGCGGGGAAGCTGCCCACCCACTCCTGCACCAGGGCGTCGGTCTCCTTCCTGTGCTCGACCCGCTTGGCGTTGGAGCTGAAGCGGGGATCGTCGGCCAGCTCCGGTCGCCCCATGGCGGTCACCAACCGGCGGAACATGGTGTCGTTGGTGCACGCGATCGCCACGTGCCGGCCGTCTTTGGTGGTGTAGTGGTTGTGGGGGACAGCGTTCACCGAACCGGTCCCCAGCCTCTGCCGAACGAGGCCCATCTTGTGGTAAGCGGCGGGCACCTCTTCCAGGATGCGGAGCACCGGCTCGTAGAGGGCGATGTCCACGTACTGCCCCTCACCGGTCCTGTCTCGGTGGCGCAGGGCCATCATGGCTCCAAGGGCGCCGTAGACGCCTGTCAGGTAGTCGGGAATGGAGGCGGTGCCGGGGATCACCGGTGGCCGGTCGGGGTAGCCGGCGAGATTGCTGAGCCCTCCGTAGGCGGCGGCGATCCGGCCGAACCCGGGCTTGTCCTTGTACGGGCCGAACTGGCCGTAGCCGGTGACGCGCACCATGACCAGCCCGGGGTTCAGTTCCTTCAACTGCTCGTACCCCAGATTCCACCGCTCCAGGGTGCCGGGCCGGAAGTTCTCCACCACCACGTCGGATTGCTTCACCAGTTGCTTGATGATCTCCTGGCCCTTCGGCTTCCTCATGTCCAGGGTGATGCAACGCTTGTTGCGGGCCTCTACCCGCCAGATCAGCGCGGTCCCGTTGTACTGCGGCCAGAACTTGCGAAGGGAGTCGCCGACTCCGGGCAACTCCACCTTGATCACGTCCGCGCCGAATTCACCCAAGAGGGTGGCGCAATGTGGGCCCGCGATGACGGTTGACAGATCGATGACGCGTACCCCGTCCAGGGGCCTCGGGCCCTGGCCCGAGGAGGACTTCTTTGTCTCGTCGGCCATCTTGGTCTAACTCCTTTCGCGGCCGGGTTGAGGATCAGCCGCGGGCCGATTATACACGACGGCGCGGGGCGTCGACGGCGTCGGCTCGCTTTTCTTAATTACTTTACCCGGCTTCGCGTGGAACCTCTCGGGGATCCCGCCTACCTGGCGTCGAGGATCTCAGGGGACGTGGTGGGCTAGACCGTGACCTATTCGGACTGCCCTTTGCCTGCGGGGTCGGTGGTCTCGGTGGTCTGAGTCACGCTGGCTAGTCCCAGGCGACCAGGGCCAGTATCGCCAGCAGGGTGAAGAGGCTGGAGTGCCCGATCTCGGCAAGACCGATCTGCTTCAAGGTGGGGTGATAGTCCGTCTTTCGCCACGCCCAGGCCACCTTCAGCAGCAGGGGAACGAAGGCCAGACTCGACAGCGGCGGAAGCCAGCCGAGCGGGATGAGCAGCACCAGTGAGAGGGCGAGGATGCCCAGGTAGACCAGCAACTGCCGGCGGGCACGGTGGCGTCCCTCCTCGAGCGAGGCCGCCTTCAGGCGGACGGGCGGCTGGTAGACGAGGCGGACGTAGAACACGCTCGCACCCGAGTAGAGGAAGGCGATCAGCCATACGGCGAGCGTGTGCCAATCCAGCGACCCGGTGCCGGCGTAGTAGGCGGCAGGGCCGGTTGCCGACAGGGCCGCGATGGAGAGCAGCCTCGCGGGCCAGGTGCGATCCAGCCCCCTGCGCCGCAGGGGCAGTTGGGCCGCCAGGGGGACCCCCGCGGCGATCGCCATCGCCGGCAGCGCCCACAGCCGGTAGAGCAGGGCGAGGAGAAGCCCCGCAGACCCCCCGATGCCCAGGTAGAGGACCAAGCGAAGAGCGGCCTGGCGTCTTCGTTCCCTCGCCGAGTCCTCCTCGGACGAAGCCGCAATCGGCCCTTCCCGCTGGCTACGAGCCAGCAGCCTGGGGTGCGAGTTCCGTAGCAGCACCTCTAGCGGCCTGCTGGCCACGAAGAGGCAGAGGATGGAGACGAGGAGCAGGAAGGAGGCCCATCCGCCCCACCCCGCCGCGCTGCCCATAAGGTAGGGCATCAGCAGCATGGCCCAGGCGCCGTGCTCCTTGGGGAGCATCAGGCTGGCGAGGACCCTCCTGAATCCCGAGGGCCGAGACCCTCGGCCCCCTTCAGGGTGCTCGGTCTCCACTGAGAGTGTAGCTCTGGCCACGATGCATCCTCGCTGCTACTGTGGACGCCAACCTGGTTTCCATCCGAAGGAGCCGGATGCAGCGCTGCGCCCGCTCGCGCTGCGTCACGCTCTGCCGGCCGGAGGGCGCCGCCGTAGGGGCCTCCGGAGCCCTTCGGGCCCTCTTGATGCCACGCTCGCTAGCGTCGGGCCCTGCCGGCTCGCCCGAGGGGCGGACACGCAGGTCCGCCGAGGGCCGATCACTGCAGCTTGAGCCTTCGATAGAGGTCGGGCCCCACGCAGCCCTCCGCGTACCTGCACCAGTCGATGCAGGAGGGGCCGCGCTTCTTGTAGGTGACGGCGCCGCATCGTTTGCATCGTACCTGGAACTCGTCGGTCCAGATCTCCAACTCCTCACCGCAGCCCGAGCAGTCGATCGGCTCTGGGATCGGGTTCTTCAGCGCGCCGCTGCCGGGGCAGGAACCCAATAGCGCCATGGAGGAACTCCTTTCGCGATTGCCAAGGGTACGCCAGCCTACTCCCAAACGATCTCGAAGGGGCACGTGATGGCGCCGGTTGGGCAGGCCGCTTCACACTCGCCGCAGTAGTCGCAGTCGGTGTGGAGCAGCCGGACCTTGCCCTGAACCACTCGGAGGGCCAGGGCGGGGCAGACGTCCACGCACAGCCCGCAACCGTCGCACTCATCTGAATCTATCACTGGTAGAACTTTATCGCGAGGGTGCAATTTCGTGGTCCTCCGATGGGTGGGCTCCGCGGTCTCCGGCGAGATGGTAACTCGCCATCGCTGTTCGGTCTGCGACGTTTGTCTCATGAGACCTGCCCTCCAGCAGGAGCCTCGCCCCCCGGCTAAGCAGGCATCTCCGGTTCATGTCGACTCTTCTGCGGGAGACGTGTATTCAATAAAGAGATACCTGCTAGGCCGCCGAGCGCTTCCCGGAGAAGGTCTCGTTTCCCTGGGACTGCCCGGTCCTTTGATTCGTCGACGTATTAGGTTCCTGCCCTGTGGTCGAGCCCAACTGCTGGCGGAGCAGCACCAGGTAGTTCAACGCCAGGCAGAGGATGGCGAAGGCGGCCAGCAGCACGAGCCCGAGCGCATAGGACCCCGTCAGGTCCCGCACCAGCCCCATCACCATGGGCGGGAAGAAGCCGCCGATACCCCCTGCCGCCCCTACTACCCCGGTCACGATGCCGGTGTTTCTCGGGAAGTACTGAGCCACCAGCTTGAAGACGGCCCCGTTGCCGAGGCCCAGCAGAGCGGCCATGGTGAGGAAGGCGACGGTTGCCGCGATCAGATCTGGTTGCAGGGCCACGAAGGCCAGCGTCAGCGCCGGCAGGGGCGCGGCGGCGAACACCCAGCCCAAGAGCTTCGCCCCGCCTATCCGGTCGGCCAGGTAGCCTCCGAGCGGGCGAGCAGCGGTGGCGAGGATGACGAAGCCCGCGGTGCGCAACCCCGCGTCGGTCTTGTCGAAGTGGAACCAGTCGACCAGCAGCTTCGGCAGGAATACCGAAAAGGCCACGAAGCCGCCGAAGGTGACGAAGTAGAAGAGGCTGAAGGTCCAGGCCAGCGGCTCGCCGCGCACGACCTCCACGCTCTGGGATAGCGAGATCCCCTTCGGGGCGCCCGGAGCGTCCTCGGCGAGGAGCCAGAAGCCCACGGCAGCCACGGCGAGGATGGGGGCGAAGACCCAGAAGGCCCAGGACCAGCCGAAGCTGCCCGCTATCCAGGGCACCGAGTAGGCCGCCAGGGCCGTGCCGATGTTGCCTGCGCCGTAGATGCCCAGCGCCGTTCCCTGGCTGCGAGCGGTGTACCAGCGGGAGACGAAGGGCACGCCCACGGCGAAGGAGCTGCCGGCCATGCCCAGCCAGAAGCCCCAGAAGAGAACCGAGATGTAGCTGTTGGCCATTCCCATGAAGACCACGGGGACGATGCTGAACAGCAGCAGGGCGGTGAACACCTTGCGACCGCCGAATCTGTCCGTCAGGATCCCCATCGGTATGCGTGCGACGGAGCCCAGCAGCACAGGCACCGCAATCATTACCCCTGTCTGGGTGTCGGTGAGGCCGAGGCTCTTCTGGAACTCCGGTGCCAGAGGCGAAAGGAGGCTCCACACGGCGAAGCTCAGGCCGAAGGCCAGGGTAGCCAGTGCCAGGTTGACTCGAGATTTGGTTCCTTCCATCGGTTCCCTCCGGCTGCCATCAGCCATCAGCGGTTGGCACACTACTGTCACCCATCGGACGCTTCACTGGGAGGTTAACGCGGTTGGAGGCGGTAGGTCTGCGACTTTTGTCGCAGCAGGGGCAAAGCATCCTTGCCGCCACCCAGAATGCTTTGCCCGCTCCCGATCAGCTACCGAGCTCCGGGTGCCTCGGGCGCCGGTTCCAGACCACGGTCTGGTAGGGTCGCCACAGGTAGGTGACGGGCACCGTGACGACGTGGATCAGCCGAGAGAAGGGGAAGATGGCCACCAGCAGGAAGGCGTTTACCACGTGGATCTGCGCCGGCAGAGGGAGAGTGGCGGCAAGCTGCACGTTGGGTCGTAGGGTGAGCAAGGAGTTCAGGTAGGGCACCGCGTTGGAGACGTACCAGGTGGAGCCCCATCGGGCGAAGAGGGCTGTGTACAGGCCGGCGAGCACCTGGATCAGCAGCAGCAGGAGAAGGAGGGCGTCCATCCGGGTCGTGACCGCCCGCGCTCGGGGTGAGGCGGCCCTGCGCACGATCAGGAGGATGACGCCGGCCAGGGCGAGTAGCCCCAGCCCGAAGGCGGTGATCTCCAGGATGTAGAGCCGAACGGGTGCGCCGTTGAAGGCCGCTACGGCCCCCGGCGCCGCCCACCCGATCAGGTGGCCGAACAGCACGGCCAGGATGCCGTAATGCCAGGGGACGGAGCCCCAGAAGAGTTGGCGGCTCTCCAGCAGTTGGGAGGAGAGGCTGGTGAAGCTGAAGCGATCGAGGCGGTAGCGGTACACGCCTCCCACGATGGCCGTCACCAGGGCCACGTAGGGAAAGACGGCGTACAGCAGGATATCGAACATGGTCGTCCCTCCTCAGTCAGGCGGGGGGATCGGGGTCGAGACCGCCCCGACGGTATGGGGTGGTGCACAAGCCCGCGTGCTGCGAGAAGACAACACCGGGTCAGGAGCGGTCATCGTTGTCACCTGTGGCGTCGGTATCGACCGCTGGCGTTGGGGACAACGCCGGCTGCGCGAGACCGGCTCCAGCTTCCGTCGGTCGTAGCGCCGTTACCTCGCGGTGGGAACCCACCGGATCGCTGGCCAGGACCAGCGCTGCGGCCCCGATCACCCCCTCGTATGCGTTCTTTCCCTCCAGCAGCGATGCCATCCTCCGCAGCGCCGGGAGCAGGAGGTCGTCCACCAGGTCGCGTTGCAGCGCTGCGTCGCCCTGCACTGCCAGGAATCGAAACAGCACCGCCACGTGGTCGGGCAGCTCTCCACCGGGCGAAAAGCCGGCCGAGCGGTAGAGATCCTGCAGCCTGACCATCAGGGCCGTGCGTTTGGCATCGTCCTCCCCCGCGAGCTGATAGCCCGCGTAGGGGCTGCACAGGGGGGCCAGGTCGAAGGTAGCCGTATACAGTTCCTCCACGTCGCCGAGCGGGGTGTTCTCGACGAAAGCGGAGAAGTCGGCTAGGAGTGAGGCAGCCTCGGGCAGGCAATCGGCGAGCAGGCGCCGACAGATGGCGGCCCTGGCCGGCAGGTCGGGAGTCGGGTACTCCAGCAACTCCCCCAGCAGGCCGTAGAGACGCCGTTTCGCCTCCATCTCACCACCCCCTCTCGGGGCGACGGCGTGGACCCAATCCGGCCTCTCCCCGATGTATCTCCGGCTCCCCCGACTCCTCGATGGGCAGCTCCCTCTGGTATGGCGGGACGGCATGGCGCTCGGCGAAGGTTGGCAGGGCAGTCAGCCGGTAGATCTCCTCGGCCTCTTCGGGCGAGGAGTCGACTTCCCGCAGCAGCTTCTCGGCCAGGGCCAGTTCCACGTCGCCGACGGTCGCGGCGCGCCGATACACCCGAACCGCCGCCATCTTCGCCAGGGCCGTTCGAACGAGGGACTCCTTGCCCACCGCGAACAGTTGCGCCAGGTATCGCATCGGCGCCCTGCTCTGCTCCACCGCGGCGAACAGCTCCGTCTCGGGGATCCGGTATCCGCCCTCTCCAAGGGAGGCCATCACCGGGAGGAGGGGTGGAACGTAGAACAGCATCGGCAGGGTGCGGAACTCGGCGTGGAGGGGAAGCCCGATTCGCCACAGCTTCACCATCTTGTAGATGGGAGAACGCTGGGCAGCTTCGATCCAGCGATCGTGGATGCCGTTGTCCCGGGCACCCTCTATCACCTGTGGGTCGAAGGGATCGAGGATCATGTCGCGTTGGGCGTCCACGAGCTGGCCATCCGGCGCCCCTGCCGCCGCCTCCAGCAGCTCCGCATCGTAGAGCAGCAGCCCCACGTAGCGGATGCGGCCCACGCAGGAGTGGAAGCAGGCAGGGGCGTGGCCCGCCTCCTGTCGCGGGTAGCAGAGGATGCACTTCTCGGACTTGCCCGTGGACCAGTTGTAGTAGACCTTCTTGTACGGGCATGCGGCCACGCAGTGGCGCCATCCCCGGCAGACGTCCTGGTTGACCAGCACGATGCCGTCCTCGCCCCGCTTGTGGAGGGCTCCGGAGGGGCAAGCGGCCACGCAGGCTGGGTTGAGGCAGTGGTTGCAGATGCGGGGCAGGTAGAAGAAGACCATTCGCTCCAACTGGAAGAGCTGCGTCCTCTCCTGCTCCGTCACTGCCTCCAGGTTGGGATCGTTGGCGGCGTAGAGCGGCGAGCCGCCCAGGTCGTCGTCCCAGTTGGGTCCCGCCTCGATGTCGATCGGCTTACCGGTGACAAGGGAGTAGGGGCGGGCCGTCGGCTGGTCGTCGCCGGGGGGCGCGTCGAACAGATCCTGGTAGCGGTAGCTCCAGGGCTCGTAGTAGTCGTCCATCTCGGGGAGGCTGGGGTTGAAGAAGATGTTGGCCAGCCCCCGGATCTTGCCGCTGGAGCGGAGCCGCAGCCCGCCAGGGAACCTCTCCCAGCCGCCCCTGTACTTCTCCTGGTCCTCCCACAGGGTGGGGTAGCCCGTGCCGGGCTTCGTTTCCACGTTGTTCCACCACATGTACTCGGCGCCCTTGCGATCGGTCCAGAGGTTCTTGCAGGCGATGCTGCAGGTGTGGCAGCCGATGCACTTGTCCAGGTGGAACAGGGTGGAGATCTGGGCTCTCACGTCCATGGCTACTCTCCTTGTGCCTTCACCCTAACCCACTCTCTGTGGGAGAGGGGATGGCGCCCCCCTACCACTTCAGTTCCGGCAGCTTCCGCACGAACACGAAGGTGTCCCGGTTGAAGCCGATGGGCCCCCAGTAGTTGAAGGCGTAGGTGAACTGGCCGTAGCCTCCGGCCATCAGCACCGGGTTCAGCCGAGCGCGCGTGAGGCTGTTGTTGCTGCCGGCGCGCCGGTTTCCCCTCACGGGAGACCTGGGCACCGATATGGTTCGCTCCGTGGCGTGGTACAGGAGGGCGATGCCGCGAGGGATCCGGGCGCTCACCGCCGCTCGGGTCACCACCACCCCGTTGTCGTTGTACAGCTCCACCCAGTCGTTGTCCCGCACCCCCAGCGCCTCGGCGTCCCGATCGTTCATCCACACCGGATCGATCCCTCGGGAGAGGGTGAGCATTCGGTGGTTGTCGGCGTAGGTGGAGTGGATGTGCCACTTGCCGTGAGGAGTCAGAATGTTCACCAGCATCGCGTTGCCATCCACCCGGCTGCCCTCCAACTCGTGGAGGGAGTTGTGTCCTGGCCTCGCTTTGTAGGTAGGCAGATGCTCCCCGAACTCCACGTAGAGCTGGTGGTCCAGGTAGAAGTGCTGCCGGCCGGTGAGGGTCCGCCACGGCACCAGCCGCTCCACGTTGAGCGTGAAGCCCGCGTAGGCGCGGCCGTCGTTGACGATCCCGGACCAGCAGGGACTGGTGAGGATGCGGCGGGGTTGCTGCACCAGGTCATCGAAGCTGTAGCGGATCGCCCGGTGGCGCTCCGCCAGGTCGGTGAGGGGCACGCCGGTCTTGGCCTCCTCCGCCTGGAAGGCCCGATACGCCACCTCGCCGTTCGTCTCGGGCGCGAGGTGGAGGATGACGTTGGCGGCATCCACCGCCTCGGCCAGGCTGGGGTAGCTCTGTCCGCCCCACCGTTCGCTGGGCCGGGTAGCCGCAAGCTCGTCGTACATGTCTGCCACGTCCCAGTGGAGGCCGTGGGCCGATAGGCCGTCGCTCCGAACCTTCGGGCCGAGCGAGACGAAGCGGTTGTAGAGGTTCACGTAGTCTCGCTCCACCACCACCAGCCGTGGCATGGTCTTGCCGGGGATCGGCTCGCACTCCCCCCTCGCCCAGTCCTCGATCTGGCTCTGGGCCATCTCGTCGGGAGTGTCGTGTTGCAGGGGCACAGCCACGATGTCCTTGACCGGCAGCGGGAGGTGGGTTCTGGCCAGCTCGGAGACCTTCCTGGCCAGGGACTTGAAGATCTCCCAGTCGCTTCTGGATTCCCAGCAGGGGGGCACCACCTGGTTCAGGGGGTGCACGTAGGAGTGAAGGTCGGTCGAGTTCAAATCGGTCTTCTCGTACCACGTGGCGGCGGGCAGGACCACGTCGGAGTAGAGTGCCGAGGTGTCCATCCGGAAGTTGAGGTCCACCACTAGGTCGAACTTGCCGCTGGGGACCTCGGCCCGCCAGACCACGTCTTCCACGCTTCCCTCGGCCAGCTCGGCGGCCACCGCGTTGCTGTGGGTTCCGAGGTAGTGCCTCAGGAAGAACTCGTGGCCCTTGGCGCTGGCGTTGAGGGCGTTGCCCCGCCAGATGAACCACACCCGCGGCCAGTTCTCCGGGGCGTCCGGATCCTCGACGGCGAAGCGCAACGGGGGCCGAGGACTGGGGGCTGGGGACTGAGGACCGAGCGCGGAGTCCTGGGCGTCGAGTGTCTCGCCTCTCCCAGAGGGAGAGGCCGGCCAAGCGGAGCGAGCACGGGTGAGGGGTGCTCGGTCGATATCGGTTGGACCCTCACCCTGTCTCCCCACAACCCCGTCCTTCAGGGCCTGTACCACCCAGGCGACGATCTCCTGATCGCTGGTGGCGCCTGCGGCGATGGCCTCCCTTACGAGCTCCAGCGAGTTGTGGTTGAACTGGGGGTAGGAGGGCAGCCAGCCCAGCCGCACCGCCTTCGCCTGGAGGTCGACGGTGTGACCCCTGGCGTGCTTTGCGCCGGGTGGAACGGGGTGGTACTCGGTGAACTCCCGCTCGTAGCGCCACTGGTCCGAGTTCACGTAATGGAAGGAGGGGGTGTTCTGCAGCCTCGGCGGCCTCTGCCAGTCGCCAGCGAAGGCGATGGCGGCCCAGGGCGCCACGGGCACCAGCTTCTCCTGCCCCACGTAGTGGTTCATGCCCCCGCCGTTGCGGCCCACGCAGCCGCACAGCATCAACGCCACGATGGCAGAGCGGTATATCAGGTTGTTGTGGTACCAGTGGTTCACACCGGCACCCACGATCACCATGGATCTCCCCTCGGTGCGCTCGGCGTTGCCGGCGAACTCGCGGGCGAAGCGGATCAGGGTCTGGCGGTCGATGCCGGTGAGCTTCTCCTGCCAGGCGGGGGTGTATGGCGCATCCTCGTCGTAGCCTTGTGGGTAGTCGCCGGGCAACCCCCGAGAGACCCCGAACTGGGCCATCAGGAGGTCCATGATGGTGGTCACGGCTACCCTGCCCTGCTCGGTCTCGACGTACCGAGCCGGTACCCCGCGCAGGGGTGCCGCCCCGTCGCCGAAGTCTGCGATCCGCACCTGCAGCACCTCGTCCCTATGCTCCAGGAAGGAGAGGAGCGGGTCCAGCGGGGTGTCGTCGACGGCGTCTTCCAGCCGGAGGTTCCACTTCCCCTTCTCCTGGCCCCAGCGGCTGCCCAGGGTGCCCTTGGGGAGCCGGGGCTGGCCCGTGGCGCGGTCGAACACCAGGAACTTCCAGTCTCCGTTCTCCTGGCCACGGTATCGTGGGATCGCTCCCGCCCGGAGGAGGCGGCCTGGACGGTAGGACTGAGTGCTGGGATCCGAGTTCTGGGTGGGATGCGGGGTGGAGGACTCGGGACAACCCTCAGCGGCCCCCTCGGGCTCCAGGACGACCAGGAAGGGGCAGTCGGTGTAGCGTTTCAGGTAGTCCAGGAAGTATGGTGTCTGCCTCTCGGCAATGAACTCCTTCAGGATGACGTGGTTGGTGGCCATCCAGAATGCCCCATCCTGGCCTGCGTTCACCGGCAACCACCAGTCGGCGTACTTGGAGACCTGGCTGAAGTCTGGCGAGAGGACCACCAGCTTGGCCCCCGCGTGGCGGGCCTCCGCCACGAAGTGCACGTCCGGTGTGCGGGTCATGCTGAGGTTGGCGCCCATCACCACGATGTAGCTGGAGTTGTACCAGTCGGCGCTCTCGGCCACGTCGGTCTGCTCACCCCAGGTCTCGGGGAAGGCGTTGGGTAGGTCGGCGTACCAGTCGTAGAAGCTCATGCTCACCCCGCCCAAGAGCTGCACGAAGCGGGATCCGCCGGCGTAGCTCAGCATCGACATGGCGGGGATGGGGGAGAAGCCGAGGATGCGATCGGGGCCGTGGCGCTTGACGGTGTAGACGACGGAGGAGGCCATCAACTCCAGCACCTCGTCCCAACCGGCGCGCCGGAAGCCGCCCTTGCCGCGGGCTCGCTGGTAGCCGGATCGGGCCGCATCGTTCTCCACGATGGAGGCCCAGGCGTCCACCGGGTCCGAATGCTGCCGTCGCGCCTCCCTCCATAGGTCCAGCAGGACGCCTCGCGCGTAGGGATACTTCACCCGCAGGGGGCTGTAGATGTACCAGGAGAAGGAGATGCCCCGCTGGCATCCCCTGGGCTCGTAGGGCGGGAGTCCCGCCTCCAGGGAGGGGTAGTCCAGGGCCTGGGCCTCCCAGGTGACGATGCCGTCTTTGACGTAGACGTTCCAGGAGCAGCCGCCGGTGCAGTTCACCCCGTGGGTGCTCCGCACCACCTTGTCGTGCTGCCAGCGGTTCCGGTAGAACTCCTCCCAGTTGCGGGCCCCAGGGCTCAGGATGTCTGTTATCCAGCTCATCTCCTACCCCCTCGTACCAGTTCCTTACGAACTCCCCGCGCGCGACCTCGCCACACCAGTTGGGCCAGCCCCAGGAGGACCGCGAAGACGCCGAGTCCGATCACGGGGAAGAGGTAATCCGGGGATGGCGCCGGCTGCACGTCCATCTCCACGAAGAGTGCCGCCAGGTCCGAGATCTCGCTGTCCGTGAGGGGTCGGGTGGCGAACGCCTCGGTCATCCCGGGGAAGGGTGGCGATTTCATGATCGATACCAACCCGGCCGTGCCGGTTCTGGTCTGGGAGTTGGTCAGGTCCAGCCCCCAGTTGCCGCCCCCCAACGCCCCCATCCCGGCGGCGTTGTGGCAGCCTATGCAGGCGGGGCCGCCGTTGGCGAGCCGTCGCTCGCCGGTGAAAAGGGCTCGACCGATCTGGGGGTCGCCCAGGGGAAGCGAGGCGGGGGCCTGCCCCGCCGTGGCGGCTTGCCCGCCGCTCTGGATTTCGATGTAGGAGACTATCGCCTCGGCGTCGGCGGTGGAGATGCCGAGATTGGGCATCGGCATGCCATACTCCTGGACGAGCTGCTGGGCGGTGGCGTCGCCGGAGGCGATCAGCTTGTCTGGCTCCACGATCATCCGCACCAGCCAGTCGCGAGGCCGAAGGTCGGTGACCCCCTTAAGGTCGGGACCGGCCAACCTCCCTCCGCCGATGGAGTGGCAGCCCGCGCACTTCTGGCTGAAGAGGGTCTGCGCCTGGGATGTGTCCTGAGCGGCTACCGGCGCGGCGGGTTGGGGGGTAGCGGGTGTGGCAACTGCAGCGGCGCCCTGTTCCGACATGGCCTCTGCTTGCCAGCGGTACGTCGTCACTGCCAGCATGGCGCCAAGGGCTACGGAGCCGATGACCAGCCCTACTCCGAGAAGGTGAACCGATCTCATTGGCGACACTCCAGCACGAAAGCGGTTGCCTGCCCTCTACTCGCAAACGTGAAGGGCAGCCGCCCTGTCGAGAACCTGCCGTAGTACGTCGACGAATGGTCGCCGATATGCGAAGCCCGGGGGCGGCGGCATCGGCGCCCCCTGAGCGCAGCATGCGCAAAGCGGAACCGCCGGGTGGCGCTGCTCGCTGGAGTGGCTCGAGTGCGCCTGCCTCGAGGGACTGCAAGCACTATGCCACCTGGTTGTAGTAGTTGGCACCTCCTCGAGCTTTGTGCGATGCTAAGCGGCTGCGGGCATCCTCTTCTGCGACTTTTGTCACAGGGCGGCGATCGGAGCGTGGATGGGTGGCGTCGCGGCTGGCGCTGGGTACTGGGGCACCAGATCGGCAGGCACCGGGCCAGGTTCCTGCAGCTATTGGGTGCGGCAGAAAGAACAGGGGGTGGTTGAGATGGCCGGTGGCGTGCCTCTATACGATCGGTTCAGCGAGAGCTACGACGTGATGGTGGACTGGAAGGAGCGGCTGGAGCGGGAGGAGCCCTTCTTCCGCTCGCTCTTTGAGCGGGTGGGTGCCCGAAGGGTGCTGGACGTGGGATGCGCCACGGGTGGCCACGTGCTGTGCTTCGCCGACATGGGGCTGGAGGCCGTGGGGGTGGATCCATCCCTGGAGATGGTGCGCAGGGCCGAGGCCCGGGCAGGCGGCAGGCCGAGGGTGCGCTTCCTTCAGGCTGGGTTTGGGGAGCTGGCCAAACGTGTGGGTGGAGTGTTCGACGTGGTCACCTGCCTGGGCAACACCCTTCCCCACGCGACGACCAGGCCGCGGCTGGATCGGGCGCTGGCGGACATGGCGGCGGTGCTGAGGCCGGGCGGACTGTTAGCGATCCAGCAGCTCAACTACGATCGGATACTGGCGGAGCGGCGTCGCTTCCTGGGGGTGTCCTCCGGGATCCGGGATGGCATCGAGCACCTCTTCTTCCGGTTCTACGACTTCGACAGAGAGAATCTGACTTTCAACGTGGTGACCTTCAAGAAGGATGCCGGCCGGTGGGGTTTCCAGGTGGACTCGACCCCCCTCAGGGCGATCCGCTGGGCCGAGCTATCCGAGGCCTTGTCCGGGGCCGGCTTCGGCTCTGTGGAGTGGTACGGCGGCTACGACCGGAGCGCTTTCGACCCCTCCTCGTCGAACGATCTGGTGGTGGTCGCGACGCGAGTGTAGATCCGCCCGCGCCGGTGGCCCAGGCAGCCCCAGCCGCGATAAGCTAGCCGCTGCGGCCGACTTGCCACCGCGAGTTCGTCTCCTGTATTATCAGTCTCACTGATGATATGGATACCGAAGTAATCTTCCCCGAACCTGTGGCGGCACGCCGGCGGGTTGCAGAGCGGCTGCTGGAGGTCGTGCCGCGTTTGCGGCGGCTGCTTTCGTCGGAGTCCCAGCCTGGCGATGGCTCGGGATCCCTCACGATCACCCAGCTTCGGGCCCTCGGACTCCTGAAGCGAGGCTGCCGGCTGCCCAGCGAGTTGGCCCGCGATCTGGGCGTCACCCCCGCCACCTCCAGCGAACTGGTCGAAGTGCTGGTCCGTCGAGGGCTCGTGGAGCGTGGCGGCGAGCCCGAGGATAGGCGCCTCACCCCCCTTCGAGTCACAGCAGCCGGTCTGACTCGCCTGGAGGACGCCCGCGCCCGTGCTCTGGTCGCCGTGGAGTCTCTGCTCGAGGGCTTGGAGCCCGCGGAACTGGAGGTGTTCGAGAAGGGGCTGGAATCGCTGCTGAACCGGATGCGTGAGAGGCTCTCGTCGTCGAGGAGCGGCCATGCTGGCTGAGAAGTGGCAGCGCAATCTGGCTGCCCTCGTCCTGGGCCAGGCCCTGAACATGGTGGCCTTCAGCTTCGTCTTCTCCTTCTTTCCCCTCTACGTCCAGACCCTGGGGGTGAGCGGCACCGAGGAGGCCGCGCAGTGGTCGGGCATGATCATCGCCGCCACCGCAATCTCGATGGCCATCTCCCAACCGATCTGGGGGAACCTGGCGGACCGATGCGGCCGGAAGCCGATGCTGATGCGGTCGATGCTGGGCGGCTCAGTGGTGCTGACGCTGATGGGGATGGTCCAGTCCCCCGAGCAGCTTCTGGCGATGCGCTTCGTCCAGGGGTTGGTGTCGGGGACGGTCGCTGCGGGCAACGCCCTCGTGGCCGCCTCGGTCCCCAGGCAGCGGCTCGGCTTCGCCCTCGGGTTGATGCAGGTGGCCTTCTTCTTCGGTACCTCGGTGGGGCCGTTACTCGGTGGAGTGATGGCCGACCTATGGGGGTTCCGGGTGCCCTTCTTCGCTGCGGGAGCCATGCTTGCCATCGGCCTGCTGGTGGTGACGATCTTCGTGCGAGAGGAGTTCACCCCACCATCCTCGGCGGCGAGCCGCGCCGGGGTGTGGACCCAGAGCCGCGCCCTGCTGGCCATGCCCGTTATCCCCATCCTGCTGAGCGTGCTGTTACTGATCCAGTTGGGAAACGTGATCGTCAGCCCCGTGCTCAGCCTGTTCATCGCCGAACTGAACGCCAGCGAGAAGGCGGGCACCGCGGCGGGAGTCGTCCTGGGGGCGACCGGCGCCGCCAGCGCCGTCTCCGCCCTTGCGCTGGGGCGGCTGGGCGACCGGATCGGTCACGCCGTGATCCTGCCGGTATGCCTGGTCGGGGCGGCAGTCACCTACTTCCCCCAGGGTATGGTCCAGCAGGTGTGGCAGTTGTTGCTGCTGAGGGGACTGCTCGGTCTCTTCCTGGGTGGGCTGATGCCCAGCGCCAACGCCCTGCTGGCGGGCGCGGTGCCACGTGAGCGGCGTGGTGCGGCGTTCGGCCTCAGCTCCGCGGCTCAGGCGATGGCCAACTTCGTGGGACCTCTCTCCGGGGCGGCCATCACCACTCACCTCGGGCTACGGTCCATCTTCGCCATCACCGGAGCCCTCTACATCCTTGCCTACGGCTGGGTGATCGCGGGCTTCCGCCGCAGCCCGATGCCGGCCCCAGCGTCCCGTATCGAGGTGGCCGGATCATCTCACGTTCCCGCGGATGTCCCCGCGGACGCCGGCACGCCTCCAAGCAAGGGTGTGGAGTAGCGTTTCGGAGCCTCCGGGCTCCAGACAGCGACCCTCGAGTGTCAGCGCAGCACTAGCTCCCCGAGCAGCGCCACGGCGATGCCGGCGCCGACGGCCTTGGAGAGGTTGTGGGTGGCCAGGATCACCGCCAGGGTGGCCGCTCCTGCCCAGAGGTGGCCGTTGGAGGGGGTGATGGCGGGCGCGCCGTCCCGCAGCAGCAGCCCCGGAAAGACGAGGGCGGCGAAGACGGCCGGCGGCACGTAGTGAAGCCATCGGACGAGGCGATCCGGCAGCTTTCGGGCGGAAAGCGCCAGCATCGGTGCCAGCCGGACCGGATAGGTGGCCAGCATCATGGCCAGTACGAACGCTACTTTGCCTTCCATCGTTCCAGCACCATTCCCAAGGTTGCGCCGGCCAACCCGACCAGGATCACGTTTCCGAAGCTGATCTGCCAGAGGTAGAGCGCCACCGATAGGGCGGAGGAGAAGATGGCCACGACCACCGCGATCCTATCCCTGCAGGACATCACCAGCAGGGATAGGAAGACGGCCGGCAGGGCGAAGGCCATGGAGTCCCTCACCAGGGGCGGCAGCAGCTCGCCCGCCGCGTGGCCCGCCAGGGTGCCGGCGTTCCAGGTGGTGTAGGTGACCAGGTTGGCCCCCAGCAGGTACCATCGATCGGCCTCGGCCCGGGCGAAGCGGGTGATGGAGAGGCCGAAGGTCTCGTCCGTGAGGTGGAAGGCCAGCAGCGAGAGGAACCGGCGGGGCGCGTCGCGCAGGTAGACCGCCAGGGACGCGCTCATGAGGGCGTGGCGCAGGTTGACGAAGAAGGTGGTGATAGCCACCTCCAGGACGCCAGCCCCTCCGGCGATCAGAGCGATGGCGATGAACTGGCTGGCGCCCGCGTAGACCAGCAGGGACATCAGGCTCGCCTCCAGGGCGGAGAGGCCGTACTCCCGTGCGGCGATGCCGAAGGCCATGCCCAGGGGAAGGAAGCCCAGCAGCAGGGATATGGAATCCCGGGCTCCGCGCAGCATGCCGGCGGGGATGCCCTTCGTCGGTGCGATCAAGGTGTGCGTTGCCTCCAGGAGAGAGCATCTCAACGGTTCGTCCCGCCCCGGCCGAGCATCGCTTCCCCGAAGTGATAGTGGTGGCGGGAGCGCCCATTCTACTGCAATCGTAGGGGGTTTTCCCAGAGAGGGTGGATTGGGGGCAGTTGCGTGCCGCGGTAGAATCGCCTTTGGCTCTGGGCAGCCAGGTGCCCCGGAGCCGGACATAACGGACCACCCCCTGCAAGGGGTGAGAGGGAGGGGATCCATGGCACTATCCTTGGCGGAACGGCGCGAGATGATAGCGAAGCTGCAGGAGCTACCGTCGATGGTCGAGGCAGCGGTGGCTGGCCTCGGGGAGGAGCAGTTGGACGCCCCAGGCGGTGAGGGGGAGTGGTCGGTGCGCCAGGTGGTGCACCACCTGGCCGACGCCCACATGAACGCTTTCGCCCGGACGAAGCTGGTGATCACGGAGGCGAAGCCGATCCTCAAGCCCTACGATCAGGAGAAGTGGGCCGAGCTGCCCGACAGCACTGGGGTCCCGATAGAGCTGTCCCTGTCCATCCTGAGGGGGCTTCACCGACGATGGGCAGTGCTGCTGCAGGGGTTGCCGGAAGAGGCGTGGCGGCGGCAGGGGGTGCACCTGCAGAACGGGCTGCAGGCGCTGGAGGACATGCTCGCTATCTACGTCCGACATGGGGATGCGCACCTGGAGCAGATCGCCAAGATCCGTCGGGCCAACGGCTGGTGAGGGGCCCTCGCGATGGAAAGGTGCCCTTGGTGCGGGAACGACGAACTGTACGTCCGCTACCACGACGAGGAGTGGGGCGTGCCCGTCCACGGCGATAGAAAGCAGTTCGAGTTCCTCGTGTTGGAGGCGGCGCAGGCGGGTCTGAGCTGGATCACCATCCTGAGGAAGCGGGAGGCATACCGGCAGGCATACGCGGACTTCGCTCCCGAGGTGGTCGCCCGATACGGGGAGCGCGAGGTGGAAGGGCTGCTGTCGAACGCCGGCATCGTGAGGAACGAGCGGAAGATCCGGGCTTCTATCAATAACGCCCAAAGGTTCCTGGAGGTGCAGCGGGAATTCGGCAGCTTCGATCGCTACCTCTGGGGCTTCGTGGACCACAAGCCGATTCGGAACAGGTGGAAGACCCTTGATGAGATCCCGAGCAAGACCCCACTTTCCGAGGAGATCAGCCAGGATCTGATCCGGCGGGGCTTCAGCTTCGTGGGGCCGACGGTGATCTATTCCCACATCCAGGCTGTGGGGCTGGTGAACGACCACCTGGTGGACTGCTTCCGGTATCGGGAGCTGCTGGATAGGGCGTAGAGGGGCGCGCGGCGCGACTGGGTATGGCAGGCGCGAGGCTGTGCACGCTCGCGTCACGTGCGCCCTGCCGCCCGGTATCCGGAAGCGCGGGACCATCACGGAGTCTGGGTTGTGCCAATCCCTACGGTCGATGGCACCAACGCCAGCCCTGCGGTATTGAGTGGTACGTGCAGGCAGAAGCCTGTGGCTACAGACGTAGGTGGCGGTCGTCCTGCCGCATTTCTCCTGGCATTCTGATTGCTCGCCCTGTCCGGCGTGATGCACGGACTGGTTGGCCGCCTTTGGCCCTACTCGGTTGCGCTGGTCCTGGCGCTGGGTATCGGCTTCGCGCTGATTCTGTGGCCGGAGATCGATCCGACGCGGTTTGCTTCTCCTGACGGGCCGCCAGTAGGAGAGTCCACCCCGGCGGCGGAGTCGTGCGTTCGCGATCCGGCCGACCTCCCCCCGCCACCTCCCAGCCCCGACGGCCGGCCCCACAACTACCTCCACACCTGCGGCAACCGCATCTACGACGCCCAAGGCCGCGAGGTGAAGATCTCCGGAGTCAGTTGGAGCGGAATGGAGACGGCTGACCACGTTCCGGGGGGGCTGGGCACCCGGAGGTGGCAGGAGATCCTGGACCAGGTGGCCTACCTCGGCTACAACACCGTTCGCATCCCCTTCAGCAACGAGGCGTTGGAGCCGAACCGAAGGGTCGCGAACGCCGACCTCACCCTGAATCCCGAGTTGCGTGACAAGACGCCGTTGGAGGCCCTGGACATCCTGATCGCTGGGGCGCGGGAGCGGGGGCTGAAGGTGATCCTGGACCGCCACTGGCCGTCGCCGTCCGATCGCCCGAACCTGTGGTACAGCCAGGCGGTCCCCGAGGAGCGCTGGATCGAGGACTGGCGGAGGCTGGCCGCCCGCTACGCCGGAAACGACACGGTGATCGGCGTGGACTTGAGTAACGAGCCGAGGGGCGAGGCCACCTGGGGCAGCGACGATCCAGCCACCGACTGGCGATTGGCGGCGGAGCGGGCCGGGAGCGCCGTGCTGGAGGAGAACCCTTACCTCCTGGTGCTGGTGGAGGGTATCGAGCACTACGATGGCGACCGCTCCTGGTGGGGAGGTAACCTCCAGGGGGTGCGATACGCACCCGTCCGCCTCCAGGTGCCCAACCGGGTGGTGTACAGCCCGCACGACTACGGCCCCAACATCTCCTACCAGAGTTGGTTCGGGGACCCGCTCTTCCCGGGAAACCTGCCCGACGAATGGGACAGGCGGTGGGGCTACATCCACCGGGAGGGGATCGCTCCGGTGGTGGTGGGGGAGTTCGGCGGGCGCTCCGTCGGGGACGATCGGGAGGGGCAGTGGCAGAAGGTGCTGCTGGCCTACCTGCGCAAGCACGGCATCGGTGCCATCGTCTGGGCCCTCAACAACGGTTGGGATACCGGCGGGGTACTGGGCCCCGACTGGCAGACCGTGGACTGGCCCAGGCAGGAGGTCTACCGGCAGATCCTCGCCGCGCCCCTGGACACCGGGGTGACGGGCGTCTTCGGCCGCGCCCCCACCAGAATCGAGCTGTTGGTCCGCCAGGAGCGGGCCGAGCGCGAGGGCGATGTGGCCTTCACCTTCCGGATAGTGAACGACGGCCCGGACCCGCTGGATCTGAGCCGCGTGGAGCTGCGCTACTGGCTTCGATCCGGCGTCGGAGATCGTTCGGTGCCGGCCGTGGCGGTCGAGGCGGCGGAGCCCCTCGGCGGTCGAGTGGTGGCCGAGTTCCGGCCTGCTGACCAAGGAGGGCAGGACCTCTACCTGAGGCTGCGATTCGCGCCGGATGCCGGGGCGCTGGGTCGCTACAGGACGAGCGATCCCGTGACCGTCCGCGTCTCCACGTCGGTCTGGCCGGGCCACGTGGCGTCCGAGGACTACAGCTTCGCGAGGGACCGAGAGCCCGGGGATGGTTTCGTCGAGTGGGATCGGGTCACCCTCTACCTGGACGGCCGGCTGGTGTGGGGCCGCGAGCCCTGATCTCGGGTAAGGTTCGCTCGGCCACGGTCCATGCGGGCGAGACGCCCGCGCTCCTGGGGCGGCGGGGCGGCTGTGTGGGGCGCTGCGCCGCAGGCGGGGGCCGTGGCGTGGGTGGTGGCTTCGGTCGTTCGTCCCGTTCCCCTAGAGGGCTCGAACGATTAGAGCCGTTACCGCAGGACGCCGTGGATCAGAGCAGGTGCGGCAGGTCGTACTGGCGCAGGATCTCCGGCACGAAGACCCTTGTGGTGGGGGAGATTCGCCGGATCGTCCGCCTGAACTGGGTCAGGTTGATCCGTTGGGTGGGCGGAAGGGCCCAGGCGGGCGGGGCCGCCGCGGTCAGCGGCGACCCCGACAGGGGCCGGAAGGGGTTATCCCAGTGGGTCGGGATGACCACCTTGGGGCGCACCTCGGCCAGCAGCTCCTGGTAGAAGAGCGGGCGCTTGCCCGAGTCCACGAGCAGGACGTCGGCGGGGGTGGCGGAATCCGGAGTCGCACCGTGCCAGTCCAGAAGGCGGTGGCCTTCGGCCTCGACCAGGAAGCTGAATGCCACGTCCATCTGGGGGTCGCGCGCCTCGGGGAGCGGGTGGAGGGTGAGGGGCAGGGATCCCTTGACGATCGGCCTCTGGAATGCGGAGGCGTGTCGTGCCCGGAAGACCTGTACCTCGAAACCTCCCAACTCCAGCCGGTCGTCGGCGCGGATCTCCTGGATCCGATCCTCTGGGACCCCAAGGAGGGCCAGGAGGCGGCAACTGCTCGGCGGGCCGAGAGCAGTGGCGCCGGTGTTCAGCACCACCTCGGAGACGTCGACCAGGTGGTCCCAGTGGAAGTGGCTGACCAGGACGTAGCTGCAGCGGGGCAGCCTCGCGGCCACCAGTTGGCGGTCTGGGAAGATCCGCCCGAACCACACCTCGCGAAACGGTGGGCGCGAGAAGATGGGATCGATGGCCAGCACCTCCTGCTCGGTGCTCAACTCGATCCCCGCTACCCCCAACCATCGAAATCGGACCGATTCCTCCATCGTGGTTCCCCCTGTCCTGCGTCTCTCACCCCGCCAGACAGGCAAGACGGGGACCCGCTTGGTCCTGACTCCTACTGCTTGCTCTTCAAGAACGTGCCCAGGGCCTTGTCCGACTTGCCGATGTGGTTGATCAGCCAGTCCACCACCCGTCGCTGCAGGGCCAGCACCAGCGATGTTGAGGTCCCCTGCGTCTGGTAGCTCTTGGCGAGGTCCTCGAAGTCTTTGAGGAAGGCGAGATGCTCGGCTTTGTGGGTGGCGATTCCGCCGTAGCCGTGCTGAATCATCGCCTTCTCCTCGGTCCCGAAGTGGGTCACCACGTACTCACCGAGGAACTGGACGATCCTGCCGATCTCCTCCTTGCCCTTTCCGTGGCTGGTGGCCTCCAATAGCTGGTTGACCCGCTTGAACAGCTCTTTGTGCTGGTCGTCGATAAGTGCAACACCCACCGACAGATCCGATGTCCACTGCACTGGCACGTTGCTACCTCCCGCTCGCGAGTGATCGACCTCCCCCCAGTGCCTCCCGGGGGTGTACGGTTTCAATGGGGATTCATCGGCAGGAAGAGGAAGGCTCTGAATAGCCGGGGAGCGGGGGATCCGGGCGGGCAGGATGCGACCTCCTGCCCGCCCATCGCGATCGCTTTGGCGGAGGGCTACCCTGCCACCGGGTAGCCCTCGTCGGCCATCGCCTGCTTGATGCGCGCCAACTCCACCTTGGTGGGGTCGTAGGTCACCCGGACGTCCTTCGTGGAGGGATCGGCCTCGACCGCGGAGACGCCCTCCAGCTTGCCGACGGCGCGCCTGATGGCCGCGACGCAGTGCATGCAGGAGATATCGGGTGCGTGCAGGGTCTTGGTTTCCATAGCTGTGTCTCCTTATCCTTACTAGACTCACTCAGTCCTCAGTCCTACCACTTGGATGGCTTGAACCGTCGCAGCCTCAGGGAGTTGCTGACCACCGATACCGAGGAGGTGGCCATCGCCACTCCCGCGAAGATGGGGTTCAGCAGGATGCCGAAGAAGGGGTAGAACAGACCGGCTGCCAGCGGGATCAGCGCCACGTTGTAGGCGAAGGCCCAGAACAGGTTTTGCTTGATGGTGCGCATGGTCTGCTTGGAGAGCCGGATCGCCGTCACCACTCCGCGGATGTCCCCGCCGATCAGGGTGACGTCGCTCGCCTCCATCGCCACGTCGGTGCCGGTCCCGATGGCGATCCCCACGTTGGCCTGGGCCAGGGCCGGGGCGTCGTTGATCCCGTCGCCCACCATGGCCACCACCTTGCCCTCGGCCTGCAGCTTCTTCACCTCCTCGGCCTTCTGCTCCGGCAGCACCTCGGCCAGCACCCGGTCGATCCCAAGCTGCCGGGCGATGGCGGCGGCCGTGCGGCGGTTGTCGCCGGTGAGCATCGCCACTTCCACCCCCAGCCGCTTGAGCTCCGCCACGGCCTCGCGCGAGCCCGATTTCGGCGTGTCGGCCACGGCAATCACGCCAGCGAGGCGTCCGTCCACAGCCACGAACATGGGGGTCTTTCCCTGGTCGGAGAGGCTCGCGGCTTCCGCAGCCAGGCCGTCCGGCGCGTAACCGCGGTCGGCCATCAGCTTCTGGTTGCCCAGCAGCACCCGCCGGCCGCCGACGGTGGCCTCGACCCCGTGGCCCGGTATCGCCACGAACTCGTCGGGATAGGCCGGGTCGAGACCCCTGTCCCGAGCGGATGCCACGATAGCCTCGCCCAGGGGGTGCTCGGAGCCCCTCTCCGCCGAGGCCGCCAGGAGGAGCAGCTCGACCTCGCTGCTACCATCGGCTGGTAGCAGGTCTGTAACCACCGGCTTGCCCTGGGTAAGGGTGCCGGTTTTGTCCAGGATGATGGCGTCGATCTTGTGGGCCGTCTCCAGCGCCTCGCCGCTGCGGATCAGCACGCCGTTCTCGGCGCCCTTGCCGGTCCCCACCATGATCGCCGTGGGGGTGGCCAGGCCGAGGGCGCAGGGGCAGGCGATGATCAGCACCGCCACCATGTTCAGCAGCGCGTAGGTGAAGGCGGGCGTAGGGCCGAACAGCAACCACACCACGAAGGTCGCCAGTGCGGTGACGATCACCGCCGGGACGAAGTAGCTGGAGATGACGTCCGCCAGCCGCTGGATGGGGGCCTTGGACCCCTGGGCCTCCTCCACCAGCCGGATGATCTGGGCGAGCACCGTATCCTTGCCCACCTTGGTGGCGCGGAATCTGAAGCTGCCCGTCTTGTTGATGGTCGCCCCGATCACCTCGTCGCCGGGACCCTTCTCCACCGGAATGCTCTCGCCGGTGATCATCGACTCGTCCAGGGCGCTCCGGCCCTCCAGCAGCACGCCGTCCACCGGCACCTTTTCGCCGGGGCGGACCAGCACCACGTCGCCGATCAGCACCGACTCGACGGGGACGTCCATCTCCTGGCCGTCTCGGATCACCCGCGCGGTCCTGGCCTGCATCCCCATCAGCTTCTTGATCGCCTCGCCGGTCTGCCCCTTGGCCCGGGCCTCCAGGAACTTCCCCATCAGGATCAGGCCGATGATGATGGCAGAGGTGTCGAAGTAGAGCTCCGCCATCTGGCCCGTGGCGTGGAAGAGGGTCGGGAAGAGGATGGCCGCCACGCTGTAGAAGTAGGCGGCGCTGGTCCCCATGGCGATCAGGGTGTCCATGTTGGCGCTGAGGTGCCTGGCGTTGGCCCAGGCCCCCTTGTAGAAGCGCCAGCCGGCCCAGAACTGCACCGGAGTGGACAGGGCCCACAGCAGGTATCGGTTGTTCAGGAAGTCGGGCACCCAGGGGAACCACTCGGGAAAGCTTCCCAGGAAGATCAAGGCCCCCAGCGCCAGGGCGAAGATCGTCTTGTTGCGCAGTTGGGTGATCTCCCGTCGGGTGGCGACGGCCTGCGCGTCCTCCCCGCGGACGGGCGCCTCTGCCTTCTCCTCCACGAGCCCGTAGCCCGCCTCCTCGATTGCGCGTCGGAAGTCGGCCATGCTCGCAATCTCGGGCTGGAAGGTTACGGTGGCCTTCTCCGTGGCCAGGTTGACGTTGGCGGACTCCACGCCGGGCAGGGACCGCAGCGCTCGCTCGACCCGGGCCGAGCAGGAGGCGCAGGTCATCCCGGTGACGCCGAAACTGGCCTTCTCGGGTTGCTTCTCCCTGACCCCGTAGCCCAGATCCTGGACCAACTGCACTATCTTCGCCTCGTCGATCGCGGCAGGGTCGTACTCCACGGTGGCCTTCTCCGTCGCCAGGTTGACGTTGGCGTGGAGGACGCCGGGGAGCTTCGCCAGGTTCTTCTCTATCCGTCCCGAGCAGGAGGCGCAGGTCATCCCGGTTATCTCCAGGGTCGTCCTGCTGCTCTGCTCGGACTCGTTCTTCACAATTGCCATTTCGGCCTTTCCCCTCTTAGCTATCAGCCATCAGCCGTCAGCTATCAGCTTCTCGTCCCGCCGGGAGTGGATCTGCGGATGCCGCAGCCTCGTCCTCGCCCTAGCGGCGTGCCCGCCGGATGCGCCGCAGGCTGACGGCTGATGGCTGATAGCTGACCGCTCGTTAGTCGCAGCACTTGGCGCCGCCGTTCTCCGTGCCGGCCAGCGCTTCCAGCTTCGGGGCCTGGAGGTGACGGCCCCGCTGTGAGGCGGGTCCGCCCTGGAACAGGCTCAGCAGCTCCCGCAGGACCCGCTCCCGCTCCCCGGGGTCGTCGCCCCTGATGGCGGTGGTGACGCAGCTCTCCAGGTGGTTCTCTAGGATCATCACGTCGATCTTCTCCAGCGCCTTATGGATGGCGCTGGTTTGAGTCAGGATGTCGATGCAGTACTGCTCCTCTTCGACCATCCGCTGGATACCTCGGATGTGGCCCTCGACGCTCTTGAGCCGGTTGAGGAGATCTTGCTTCAGTTTGGGGTCTCTCACGGTAGCCTCCCTGCCCTTCAGGACATCCCCTCCCCCTGGGGGGTGGGGGTCACGAGCAAAGGATAGTCCCTCCGCCTCGGGATGTCAAGGAACTGGGCCCGACTCTAAGCCTATCCTAAGGTGGCGGGCAACCCTGCGCTCCGCTCGAAGGCGTCTCTCTGAGGTGGCTGGAGCGTGCGCGAACAGGCCAGCACTACTCGAGACTGAAGAGGGGCGGACCCGACGGCCGCCCCTCTCCCATCCCTCCCTACTGGCAGCTTCGACTGGGCGTGTCGACCTGCGGGAAGATGGTCCGCGCGTCTGCCCCGTGGGACCAGACGTTGGAGTTGGTCGCTATGCCATCCACGCTCACCCGGAAGTAGTACTTGTTCAGGGGATCCTGCGCCTGGCTCACATCCACGTCGTTGAACACCCATCGGGGCTGCTGCAGTCCCCCGATATCCCCGATAACCCTCTGGCCCACTGCGATCTCCCTCTGAGGATCGTTGTTCAAGGAGCTGAACAGTCGCACCGTGAGGTTGGCATCTGGCGGGGCTGATTGCAGGGTCCCCGCCGCGAAGATGGCCACCTCGATGTTGACCAGAGGGGCCTGGGTGAGGTTCTCCACAGGGATGGGGTTCCCCGCGGCATCGTGGGGGAAGACGATCTCCACCTTGGCATCCAGGGCGCCACCGGGCGCGGGGGCAGGTTGGGGTGTTGCACCCGCCACCGCCGGGGGTGCCGGTACGCTCGTGGGGCCGGGGGTGGCTCCTTGGACGCAGGGCGCCGGCACGATTTCCACCGCCCTCAACCGGTTTCGGTCGATGGTGTCCCTCACCCAGACGACCCTCCTGGGTGCGAAGGTGACGTCATCAACCTCGATGTCCTCCAGGGTGAGGGTTGGGTCCGCGAGCCTCCCCTGGATGCTGCCGTCTTTGGTCACACAGAAGAGCGAGCCCCCGGCCGCATTTGCCGCATAGAGGGTGTCCGCGTCGGCAACTTCGATCCCCGAGTGGCCGTTCACGTTCGTTGCCCCCCTATCGCCGTGACGAAGGATGCCAGCAGCGTCCCATCCTGGCTGTAGTGGAAGATATCGACGCTTTGGTCGGGGCCCAGCCAGAGGGATCCGTCGGCAGGGTCGACGGACAACCCGTCGATCAGGTTGTTCGGCTCTCCACCCAAGCTGAGGCCATGCCCCACGATCTCGGCGGGGGTGAAGCGAAGGGTAGCTTGGGCGGTGCCCGCCGCCTTGTCCAATGCGGCGGAGTACACTCTCCCCAGCCTCGTGCCGATCCAAAGCTGCTGGCCATTCTCATCCCAACTGATGGCCCCAAGGCCCTCTCCGCCATCCGTGGAGATGTTCGTGGTGATCTGACCCAGGACAGACCCATCTGCGGGGTTGACTCGGGTGATGACGTTGGCGTCGGTGCAGTTCGCTACTAGAAGCTCGCTTCCGTCGAAGGCGAGGCCCACGGGCAAGATGCAGTCGGGCAGGGCGGGGGTCACCGTGATGTTCCTGAGGATATCGCCGGTGACCCGATTGACCGCCCCGCTGGCGGGCGTTGGCTGGCCCGCCCCGAGTACGAAGGCCGCGGCCAGCGCCAGGACAACCAGGGGCGACTGGATGAACAACAGAGGGGTGGATCTCATTTGTCTCTCCTCGGGAAGCTACTGCCGCTGGGTCTCGAAAGCGGACGTGAGGTTGGTGTCCGGCAACTCGGCCGGGCGGCAGAGCCAGTTAGGGTTGTTGGGGCAGTACTGGTTGAAGAAGGGGTTCCCCTGCGCCTCCACTTGCGCCCGGAGGTCTGCTGGCAAGAGTGTGGGGTTGTTGGTTATTACCTGCTTGAGGAAGTCGGCCAGCAGGATGCGCTCGGTGAGGCCGGTGCTCGCGTCGAACTGCAGGATCGCCCGCTGGAAACGCTGGTAGATGAAGTTGGCGTTATTGGGGTCTCGCGCCGGCCTGCTTGTTGGGAAACCCCAGACCTCGAGGGCGACCAGCTGATCGCCGCCGCCCGCAGCCAGATAGGACTGGAGGAAGTTGACCGGCACTCCCTCGAAGGAGTCGGGCACGTTGGCCTGGAGGTGGCTGAGCACCGCGGCGGCGTAGTTGGGCGTGTCCGGCAGGGGGGCGCTCGTGGCCAGGGCCTCATCGTGGGCCGGGAACGTCGAGAAGTTGATGGTGGTGACGGGCAGGGTGCCCGGGTCCAGGAGGTTCATCGGCTTGACCCCATCCGGGTGGATGCGCAGGACGGCGCCCTGGAAGAACTGGGCGGGGAAGCCGAGCACGCTGACGGTGCGGGAGACCGGGAAGCCGAAGGTGGTGACGCCGCCACGGCCCTGGAAGTATGCCTGGATGTCTGGGTTGTCGATGCAGAAGCCGGTCTCGGGGAAGAACGGTGCCCCGGGAGGGCAGACCCCATCGGTTGGCGGCGGGGTAGGCTGACCTGGCAGGGTGAGCGACACATCGTCCACCACGGGGCCGTCACCTGCGCCGAGGTTCAGACTGGCGAACCGGAGGCGGGTAGTGGCAGCGGTCGCCACCACGTCCACCTCTTCGTAGCGCCACCCCATGTTCTGGTTGGAGTGCCCCCCAGGGACGTTACGGACGTCAAACTGGAACTCCGGGAGGACGGTGTCCCCGAAGCTGACCTGCATCCGCTTGACGGGCCCTGCGCTGCCCGAGGCTGTGGAGCCGGAGATGGCGAAGCGCAGGCGGTAGGTCTGTCCGGGGGTCGTCGGCACATCCTGGAAGATCGCACCGGCACCGGAGTCCGACAGGAGGACCGACTGCTGGCCGCTGGCCGCCTGCCACAAGGTCCCTACGTGCACGATGCTTTGCTCAGCATTCGGGTCGACGGTCCAGCCCCCGAAGGTCTCCCCTTTCGCATACCGTTTGAACGGCTCAGGCGTCTGGCCCGTTCGCGGGGTTTCGGCCGGGGGGGTTTCGAAGTTGCCGTTCTGAACGATATTGGCCTGCCCGGCGGCCGGCAGGTATGCCGTGGGGGGTGGGGCGGCGGGCTGTTTTGCGGGGCTGGTGCGCGCGCCGCCCCGCCGCACGGCGATCGCCAGGCGGGCAACGCTCTTGGCGCGGGGGAATTGCAGTCTGGTCACGTTCATGTTTCTCACCTTTCTATCCGATGAAGCGCTTACTGCTTCAGCGAAGACCGCAGATCGAAGCGCAGGTGCTGAGCGCCGCTTCGCCCAACGCGGCGGCGTATACCTTTGCTGCCGTTCCGATCCGGAGTTGATTGGGCTTGGCGTCCAGAGGATGCCCTCCTCTTCTTGGCCCAAAGGAAGGCCGGCCATGTTGGCCGTCGAGAGCGGCAGTGCACGGGGCGCAGCGTAGACAACATCCGTCGGGGGGCGTCGCAGGTTTCATACCAGTTCTACTTCTCTCTGGGATCCTCGGCGAGTGGAGGTGTGGAGCGGGTAAGAGGGCGTCGTCGCGGCGAACCGATCGGTCGGAGGCCGCTGTTCGCCAACCGGGCATCTGCTCAGGCGTTGTTGACGATCAGGTTTGATGACCGTACGATGGCTGCGAGACTGTTCCGCCCTGCACCGCAGGGCGTGGATAACCTGCCTGGGGGGCGAGAGATGAAACTAGAGGGGAAGGTGGCGCTGGTCACCGGGGCCGGAAGCGGGATAGGCAAGGCGGTGTGCCTGCGGTTGGCCATGGACGGGGCCGACGTGGTCGCGGCCGACCTGAATCTGGAGGGCGCGCAGAAGACCGTGGCGGAGGTCGAGGCGCTGGGGCGGAAGGGCCTGGCCGTCCGGGTGGACGTGGGCGAAGTGGCTCAGCTCCAGGCGATGGTCGACGCCGCGGTGGAGAGCTTCGGCCGGATCGACATCCTGGTGGCTTGCGCTGGTGTGGTGCAGGTGAAGGGGCTGCTGGACGTCTCGGAGCAGGACTGGGATCGGATCTTCCGGATCAACTGCAAGGGGACCTTCTTCACCAACCAGTTGGTGGGCCGGCAGATGGTGCAGCAGGGCGAAGGGGTGATCCTGAACATCTCCTCCATCAGCGGCCGTGGCCCGAGGCCCATCCAAGTCCACTACGCCGCCAGCAAGGCCGCGGTGATCTCCATCACGCAGTCGGTGGCCGCGGCGCTCGCCTCGAAGGGGGTGCGCGCGAATGCCATCTGTCCAGGCATCGTGGAGACGCCCATGTGGGATCAGATCGATCGGGAGGCGGAGGAGCGGTTCGGCATCCCCATGGGGGAGTTGCGGAAGAAGCGGCTGTCGGATATCCCCCTGGGACGGCTGGAGACTCCGGATGACGTGGCCAACGCCGTCGCCTTCCTCGTGTCGCCTGATGCCTCCTACATCACCGGCCAGACCCTCAACGTGGACGGCGGATTCTACATGAACTGAGGCTCGGCATCCCGCGCATCCGAGCCGCGACCTCTCCAGCATCCGGCCGCCATCAGAAGCGGAGGCTTCGACCTGGCCCAGGTGGGGGCGGCCGAAGCCTCCGTTCCTCTCCGTGCGACGGGCGCGCTGATGCGCCCATCCCTTCGCTACTTTCTGACGTTCACGACCTTGAGCAGCTTCCAGGGTTCGTCGGCCGACCAGGCGTTCTTCTGGATCTCGACGACGCTGACCTCGGAGAGGCCGTCGCCGTTGGGCGTGAAGGAGAAGGTGCCCAGGACGCCATTGTAGCCCTGGGTGGCGAGGATGGCCTCGCGGATCTTGTTTCGATCCTCACCGGCCTTC
>JBLNDL010000094.1:0-16312 GCA_050261575.1 Sphingomonadaceae bacterium
TCCCCACCTCGGGGGCCAAGCCGACGTGGGTGGCCGTGGACAAGGCTGGCGGTGTGTGGTACGCCGCCTCGGGGACCAACTCCTTCGGCCGGGTGGCCAACGGAACGGTGACCGAGTACGGCATCTCCACCTCCAACAGCACCCCGTTCGGGATCGCCGTAGACGGCAGCGGCAACGTGTGGCTCACCCTGCAGTCTGCCAACAAGCTCGCCAAGGCGGTCGGCTTCGCCCCGGTGGCCACCGCTACCCCGATCGCCACCCCGCAGCCCACCCCGGGTCCGATGGTCCGGGACGAGAGGTTCTTCGAGCAGACGGGCTTCCGGATCGACAACGACGTCTTCTGGGACTACTTCAACAAGCGCGGCGGGCTGCGGACCTTCGGCTATCCCGTGAGCCGGACGTTCACATTCATGAACGCCACCACCCAGTTCTTCCAGCGGGAGATCATGCAGTTGGGGCCGAACGGCACCGTGCAGACGATGAACGTCCTGGATCCGGGTCTGATGGAGTACACGAAGATCAACGGGAGCACCTACCCCGCCAACGACTCCTTCATCGCGGCGCAGGCTCCCGTCCCCGGCAGCGCGGACTACGGCACCAGGATCATCGATTTCGTGAGGAGCTACGCCCCGGACCGGTTCGAGGGGCTGAACGTGAACTTCTACCAGGCGTTCCAGAACACGGTGACGCTGCAGGACGCCTATCCCGAGGGCGGCGGCAACCCATCGCTGCTCCCGCTGCTCAACCTGGAGATCTGGGGGGCGCCGACGAGCCGGCCCCAGAGGGACCCCAACAACGGCAACTTCGTCTACCTGCGCTTCCAGCGGGGGATCATGCACTACGACGCCACCACCGGCTACACCCAGGGGCTGCTGCTCGCGGACTACCTGAAGGCGATCATCACTGGGCAGAACCTGCCTGCCGACCTGGAAGAGCAGGCGAGGGGCAGCAAGCTCTACAGGCAGTACAACTCCGGCAAGCCCAACTGGGTGGACAGGCCGGATCAGTTGCCCGACACCAACTTCTTCTACGCCTTCGAGAGGGATGGGGCCCCCATGCCCACGCCGCTGCCGAGCAACACCACGGGCTGGTCGGCCACAGCCACGCCGGTCCCCTCCTCGGGTAGCCCGCCCGCCAACATCGAGGTGGTGGGGGATCAGAACTTCACCAACCAGGTGAACGATGCCCTCAACCTGCTCTCCAGCAAGAGCCCGTACAACTACGGCATCGTCAAGCAGAACGTCTACCGGATCGAGTGGGTGGACAGCAGCACCTCCTCCGTCGACTACCCGACCCGCACCCTGAGGATCAACAGCGCGACGGCCTTCCCGTCGGACTGGAATAGCTTCAGGGATCAGCAGAAGCAGTGGCTGGCGGGGCTGATCGCCCACAACGCGGTCCACATCGGGCAGTACTACCGAGGGGCCGCGACGACGGGCGCGGACGCGGAGCGGGAGGCGCTGGAGCGGCAGCAGGACGTGATGGCTGGGGTGGAGACGAACAATCCCGCCGGCCAGTTCTGGAGGTACGTCCAGGAGGCGCTGAACGCGAACACCGGCTGGTTCGGCTGCTGGCAGTTGCCGAGGAGCCCGCAGTAGGATCCAGCCTTCGATATCGTGGAGCGCGGTGCGCACGCGCCGCGCTCCTACCGAGCTTCCGTCCCCTGTCGGGCGCAGGCGGGAGCGAGGCTCCCGCAATCGCCATCCCGTCTTGCCGCCGCCCGCATCATCCCCCTCGGCGTCGCTTGGGCACGGATCGTGATGGAGGAGCATCCTGCCCGTTCTCGGTGGCGATCCAGGGCCTAGAGGGGATGCGACGGCCGGATGAAGCGGCAGCGTGTGGAGTCGAGCAACCTGCGTTCCGTGGGGTACGACGAGGCTCAGCAGATCCTGGAGATCGAGTTCTGGAGCGGCGGGGTGTATCGCTACTACGGGGTGCCCCCGGAGGTGTACCGCGAGCTTCTTGAAGCCTCTTCCAAGGGCAGGTACTTCCTCAGCAAGATCCGGAACGAATACCGGTACGCCAGGGCCGCGTGATGGGGCTGATCCGCAGATGCACGCAGACTGTGGCAGAGGCCGATCCTGAGGACATCCTTGTGCGCTGATCTGCGACATCCGCGGAACCATCGCGGTTTCCCGTGCCGCCTGGAGCTTACCGTAATGCCCGACGAGCCGCGCGAAGACATCGCTGGATCTGGCCATTCCCTTCGCCTCCGCTACTGCCCTCTGGAGCCCGGGGAGCCGGTTAGCTGGGAGGGGTGCGCCCGCTGCCCCCATCGCCCCGAGCCTCCTCTCACGATTTGCTCGGCGCACCGTCGAAACGCCATCCCCCGACGCCGAGGCTTCTGGGACCAGGAGTCGGTGGAAATGGGATGACCCCTACGTCGCGTGCTATAATGAACGAAGCCTAAACAGGCATCTGTCAATTCCCTCGATCGGCAGTGTCCCTCCACGCCAATCGGTTTCGGGGGTACTTTTGCCAATCCAGGGAGCGGCTACTGCAGGACGAAGGAGCCACGGTCTCATGAGGCCCAGTATCTCTGCCTTCTTTCCCGCCTATAACGATGCGGGTACGATCCCTAGCATGGTTATCGCCGCCGACATGACGCTGCGTGGCCTGACCGACGACTACGAGATCATCGTGGTCAACGACGGCAGTAGCGATCACACGGCCGAGGTGCTGGAGGAATTGAAGCGCAGCTATCCTCGCCTGAAGGTCGTGCATCACGAGAAGAACCGCGGCTACGGCGGGGCCCTCCGGAGCGGATTCGCCAACGCCAGCAAGGAGTTGGTGTTCTACACCGACGGGGACGCCCAGTACGATCCGCGGGAGATGGTGCGGCTGATGGAGGCGATGACGCCCGAAGTCGACGTGGTGAACGGCTACAAGGTGAAGCGCTCCGATCCCATCCACCGGGTCGTGATAGGCAAGCTCTACCATTGGACGGTCAGGACGGCCTTCGGGCTCAAGGTGCGCGACACCGACTGCGACTTCCGGCTGTTCCGGCGCTCGGTCTTCGACAAGGTGCGGCTGGAGCGGGACAGCGGGGTGATCTGCGTGGAGATGATGAAGAAGGTGCAGGACGCCGGCTTCAACATCGCCCAGGTGCCGGTCAGCCACTACCATCGGGCCTACGGCCGCTCCCAGTTCTTCAACTTCGGGAGGGTCTTCCGGGTAGGCGTGGACTTGATCAGTCTCTGGCGGGAATTGGTGCTGGAGAAAGGTCTTCCCCAGGGCCAGGCCAAGACGGCAGCGGTGCAAAAGGACCAATGAACTCCGAGGGGGACTACGAGAGCTTCTACCGCGGCCGCTCCGTCCTGATCACGGGAGGGCTCGGCTTCTTGGGCAGCAATCTGGCCCACCGCCTGGTGGATCTGGGCGCAGACGTCCTGCTCGTGGATTCCCTCGTCCCCGACTACGGTGGCAACCTCTTCAACGTCGCCGACATCCAGGATAGGGTGCGCGTCAACGTCGCCGATATCCGCGACGAGAACAGCATGGACTACCTCGTGCGGTGGCAGGAGATCATCTTCAATCTCGCCGGCCAGGTCAGCCACATAGACAGCATGCGCGACCCCTTCACCGACCTGGAGATCAACTGCCGGGCTCAGCTCTCCATCCTGGAGGCGTGCCGCAAGTTCAACCCCAATGCGAAGCTGGTCTACGCCAGCACGCGGCAGATATACGGCAAGCCGCTCCGTCTGCCGGTGGATGAGATGCACCCCAAGCGGCCCACCGACGTCAACGGCATCAACAAGATGGCCGGCGAGTGGTACCACATCCTGTATAACAACGTCTACGGCATACGCGCCGTCTCCCTCAGACTCACCAACAGCTACGGGCCACGCCAGTTGATGAAGCACAACCGGCAGGGCTTCATACCCTGGTTCATCCGGCAGGTGATCGATGGGGAGGAGATAAGCCTCTTCGGGGATGGAAGCCAGTTGCGGGACTTCACCTACGTGGACGACGTCGTGGAAGCTTTCCTGATGGCAGGCGCCAGCTCCAACGTCGACGGCGAGTTCTTCAACGTCGGGGGGGTGGGGCCCATCAGCCTCAAGGAGTTCGTGGAGACCCTGATCGAGGTCGCTGGCCAGGGCAGCTATCGCCTGGAGCCGTTTCCCGCGGAGAAGCGCTCGATCGACGTCGGCAGCGTCTACTCCGACTACTCCAAGATCCGGAAGGCGCTGGGCTGGGAGCCGAAGGTGCCCCTCCGCGAGGGGCTGCGGAGAACGGTGGAGTTCTACCGGGAGTTCAAGGAGCAGTATTGGTAGATCCGTAGGGAGTTAGGCCGATCGGGGGGTGGGATGCGCATCGAGTTCAACGATCTGAAGCCCCAGCATCGGGAGATGCGGGACGAGATCCGCTCCGCGCTGGACCAGGTGCTGGAGGATGGCTGGTTCATCCTCGGCAGGCAGGGTGAGGCCTTCGAGCGGGAGTTCGCCGACTACTGCGGGGTGGCTCACTGCGTGGCGGTGGGATCCGGCACGGAGGCGATCCACCTGGCCTTGCTGGCCTGCGGTGTCCAGCCCGGCGACGACGTGGTCACCGTGTCCCACACGGCGGTGCCAACGGCTTCGGCCATCTCCTTCGCGGGGGCCCGGCCGGTCTTCGTGGACATCGATCCCCGCACCTTCACCATGGACCCCGACAAGCTGGAAGCGGCCATCACCCCCCGCACCAGGGCGATCCTCCCCGTGCACCTCTACGGCCAGGTGGCCGATATGGAGCCGATCCTGGAGGTGGGGCGCCGGCACGGGATTCCGGTTATCGAGGACGCCTGCCAGGCGCACGGGGCAGAGTACAGGGGGCGCCGGGCTGGGTCGCTGGGATCCTTGGCGGCTTTCAGCTTCTATCCCACCAAGAACCTCGGGGCCTGCGGCGACGGCGGGGCCGTGACCACCGACGACGCGGAGTTGGCCGACAAGTTGCGTCTTCTTCGGAACTACGGGCAGAGGAAGCGATACTTCCACGAGAGCAAGGGGTTCAACAGCCGACTGGACGAGATGCAGGCGGCTATCCTGAGGGCGAAGCTCCCGCACCTGAATCGTTGGAACGAGATGCGACGGGCCAAGGCCAGGCTGTACCACTCCCTGCTGAAGGGAGTGGTGCTGCCCTTCGAGGCCGACTACGGGCGCCACGTCTACCATCTCTACGTGATTCGCACCCCCCGGCGGGACGAGCTGCAGCGTTTCCTGGCCGACAGGGGGATAGGCAGCCTGATCCACTATCCAGTGCCGGTACACCTCCAGGAGGCCTACCGGGATCTGGGGGTTCCGGCTGGCGCGCTCCCGGCCACGGAGCGGTGCGCCCGCGAGATCCTGTCGCTGCCGCTCTATCCGGAGCTACCCGACGAGCAGATCGCGGAGGTTGCCGAGGCAGTGAATAGGTTCCGGTAGGAAACCCTGACGGATCCGCAGGTGTCGCAGATCGGCGTAGATCGATACTCTCTGGATCGGTGCCTCGTCGCATCTGCGTGCATCGGCGGATCGGCTCTGTTGGGCCCCCGACCTGAGCCTCTCATAGAGGGAGAGGGACACACAGAGTAGCCCATGGAAAAAGAGCAATACGAGATCCTGTACCGCGTAGAGGAGTCCCACTGGTGGTACCTAGGGATGCAGCGGATAGTGGGCTCCTTGCTGGATAGACAACTGGTGAAGCGGAATGACCTGCGCATCCTGGACGCCGGATGCGGAACAGGCGGGATGGTGAAGTACCTGCGGCGCTTTGGCCACGTCGTGGGCATCGACGTGGCCGACGAGGCCCTTCGGCGCTGCAGGTGGCGCGGCCTCCGCCATCTGGCGCGAGCGTCGATCGAAGGGCTCCCCTTCGCCGACGAATCCTTCGACCTCCTGACCTCCTTCGACGTCCTCTACCACAGGGCCGTGGTGAACGATCGCCGTGCGCTGGCAGAGTTCCATCGGGTCCTCAAACCCGGCGGGACGATCCTGCTCAGGGTGCCCGCCTACGACTGGCTCCGGGGAGGCCACGACGTGGCCGTCCACACCCGCCATCGCTACTCCCGGGGCGAGCTGATCCGCAAGCTACACGCCGCCGGTTTCCGGGTGAGACGGACCACCTACGCCAACTCCCTGCTGTTTCCGGTTGCCGCCCTGAAGCGGCTGTTGGAGGGGGGGCACGCCCCGTCTCGGGGGGACCTCGGGCTGCCCTCTCCGTTGGTGAACAGGGTGCTGCTGGGGGTGCTCTCCCTGGAGGCCGCGTTGCTGCCGGCCGTCTCCCTCCCGTGGGGGCTCTCGGTGATGGCGGTGGCGGAGAAAGTGGTCAGCGATCGGCCGACGGCCGGTCGCTGACGGCTGATGGCAGGGAGCTGATGACGATAGGCATCAGGCACAGAACCCCACTCGTGCTGGTCGTCCTGGCCTCGGTCGTGGTGGGTCTGGCGGTGTCGAGACAGGGTTTCCAGATGGAGACGACCGCCGAGGCCCCAGCCGGGCCGACGATCTTCCTGAGCGATCTGCAGTGGGAGTGGGCCACCACCGGATGGGTGGCACTGGCCGACGACCATCTGCCCAAGCTGGATAGCTCCTTCCTGAACGGTCCGATCACTATCGGGGAGGAGTGCTACGACAAAGGGATCGGGACCTTCCCCCTTTCCGAGATAGTCTACTCCCTGGATGGGCGGTACAGCCTCTTCCAGGCCGAGGTGGGCGTCGACGCGTCGGTTCCCGAGGGCAGGGGAAGCGTGGTCTTCAAGCTGTTCCTGGACGACGTGCTCGTCTACGACAGCGGGGTGCTGATGTCCGGCATGGCGGCCCGGGAGGTCGAAATCTCCGTGGCGGGTGTCAGCAGGATGAGGCTGGTGGTGGAGGACTCCGGCGACGGCTCCTCCATGGACTACGCCGACTGGGGCAATGCGCGCCTGACGCTCGCCGCGCAGGAGTCGGCCCAGGGCTCAAACCCGTTGCTCAAGATGCTGGAGGCCGCCAGGGCGGAGAGGCAGGTGGGCCGGGACCTGGAGAGGGCCACCGTGATGCAGCAGTCGGCGGAGGAGGTCGAGGCGCTGAACCGGGCATTCCAGGGTGGCCCGAACTCCGAGGATCTGGCGACTGCCGCCTTCGATGCCGACAGGCAGATGATCGTGCTCGCCAACGACAAGCTCGGGCTCGCGCTGGGCTACGGCGGGGATCGGCACGGCCGCCTCAGCGTGGTCGATCTGGAAACCCGGAGGGTGGTGGCCTACGACACGGCGCCATCCCTGGTTACCGACGACGGGCGCACCACTATTCTCCCTCAGAACACGGTGGCGAGGGAGGGGGGCTACCGATTCCGGCCGGTGGAGGATCCGGTGCTGGGGGCGGGGATGGAGGTCATCGCCGACTACGATGTGCCCGACGCCGGTCAGGTCGTGTCGGCGAAGCTCACCCTCTTCGATGGGGCGAGCCACTTCACTTACCAGTTGGAGCTGAGGGAGTCGGAACCGACGATCGCCGTTCGTCGCTTCTCCTACTTCGATCCGGAGGCCGGCGGGTACCTGTTGGTGGGGGACGATGCCCTCTATCTGACCGACTACAGCCTGATACGGCGAGGAGAGGTGCGCGACGATTCGATCCTCCGGCGTGAGTTGGTGGGGCTGGGGAAGCCGCTGCTGCTGTACTGCAGGTCGCTGTCGCGAGGCATCCTGATGTCGATCATCGACCAGGTACCCGACCCCGCCCACTTCAGCCTTCGGCTGGAGACGGGCCACGTGGCGGGGAGCCTGGGCTTCGCCCACCCCGTGCCCGACGACGTGCGGGTCACCCGCGTCCAGACCTCTCCGCGCCTCTTCTTCCAGGTCACCCCTGGCGGCGGCGTGCAGAGGGCGACCTCCCTCTACCGGGAGGTGATGGCGAAGCTCTATCCTCAGCCCCCGCTCCCAGGGTGGGTGAAGTACCAGTGGGGCACCTGGTACGCATTCAACATGGGGTACGACGAGGAGATCCTCAAAGGGCAGATCGACTACATCGCCGAGAATCTCGCCGACCTCGGCCCATGGAGCGTACTGCTGGACGCAGGCTGGTACGTGGCAGAGGGTCGGCCCGATTCCTCGTGGGTGGCGGACGAGGAGAAGTTCCCCAACGGGCTGCGCGCCCTGGTGGATTACGCCCACGCCCGAGGGGTGAAGGTGATCCTCTACTTCTCCGCCCCCTACCTGGATGATCGGGCTCGGGAGGGTAACTGGCTGGGTCTGCGCGGCTTCATCGAGGAGCACCCCGACTGGTTGATCCCGCTCGAAGCCGACAGCGAGGGCGCGAGCTATGTCTACGACTTCACCAACCCGGACCTGGTGGAGTACGTGCGAAAGCTGATCTCCGACTTCTTCATACTCCATGACGTCGATGGGATCAAGATCGACGGCCTTGGCCAGGCCGAGGGGGAGCAGTTGACGGTGGAGGAGCGCGACAGCTTCGGGGACGTGAACAAGATCCGGATGTTCACCATGGACATCTACCGGCTGATATACGAGGAGGCAGTCGCCTCCGGCAAGGAGGTGTACATCGAGAGCGGGTGGGCCATCCCCAACTTCGCCACCCAGTACGCCCACACCTTCCGGTACGGCGACGAGTTTCCCAGCTTCGAGAACCGCTATCCGGCGGGTGGGTTGCTGGAACACATCGACTATGCGACCCTGCAAAAGGGCGCGCTGGGGCAGCGGCCCAACATGGGGATGGTATGGGGCGGACCCGAATCCCAGAGGGCGATCCGGCAGTGGTTCGAGGCCGCGCTTGCCATGGGCGCGCAGATGACCCTGAGCACAGACCTCACACGCATGTCTCCGCGGGATCTCAGCGCCCTGCGGGCCGTGCTGGTCCACTACAACGCCTTCCAGGGGGAGACCCGCTTCGTGGGGATACCGTTCGCCCAGTCCTTCGCCACCACCAGCAACGGCACGACCTACCTCGGTGCCCTCAACCGCGGCCGGGAGCCGAGGAGTGTCACCCTCAGGCTCGCGGACCACGGGTTGGACGCGCAGCGGGAGTACCTGATGTACGACGTCTCCTCTGGCAGGCACACGAAGGTGCGCGGTTCCTTCTCCATCCAGATGGAGGGAAGCAGCTTCCGCCTCTTCCTGCTGCGCGACACGCCGGGGATGATCTGGACCAACAGCTCCTTCACGACCGAGTCCGGCCCCCAATCGCTCAGGATCAGGGTGTCGGGGCCCGGATCGTTGATGGGTTTCGCTCAGATCCTGGTGCCCCCGCCCTCCAAGGTGTTGCTGGACGGCGTGGAGTTGTCCTCATCTGCGGATCTGAAACCCAGCGATCGCTACTGGTACGACGGGGATACGGGGGTGCTGCGGCTGCGCTACGACCACCGGCGTCAACATCTGATAGAGGTAGAGTACTAGATGGCAAGACTCCCAGGTGCCCGCTCCCAACTCATAGTCTCGCTTATCTGGACCTCGTTGGCCCTGGGCTTCCTGCTGGCGTGCGACCTGCTGCTGTTCCGCGGCGCTCTGCTCGAGGGGAAGGTCTACTACCGGTCCGACACCGTCACCTACTACTTTCCCGTCGCCGATCGGTTGGTGGATGCGCTCCGCGAGGGGCAGTTGCTGCTGTGGACGCAGCACATCTTCGGCGGCTTTCCCCTCTTCGCCGACGGAGAGGCGGGCATGCTCTACCCGCCCAACCTGATCGCCTACCTGCTGCTGCCGGAGCCGGACGCCTTCATCTGGTCCAGGGTCGCCCGATACTTCATGGCGGCCGTATTCACCTTCGCCTATCTCCATACGTTGCGGTTGAACCGGTTCGCCGCCACGGTGGGGGCCCTCAGCTTCGCCTTCGGTGGCTTCCTGGTCACCCAGATGCACCACACCAACGTGGCCAACACCGCCATCTGGCTGCCGCTGACCTTGGCGATGGTGGAGCTGGCGGTGCGGCACGTGGGGCGGGCGCGCTGGCTGTACGCCACCGGCGCGGGGACGTCGGTGGGCATTCAGGCCCTGGCACTGCACGTCCAGCCGCTGCTGATGAGCGGCTTCTTCCTCGCGATCTACCTTCCCTTCCGGGTGCTGCTGTGCCCTATAGCGCGGCCGGTGAGGAAGGGTAGGGAAGGGGATTGCCAACCCCTGCAGGGTGATGCAGACAGCCACGGGGCAGGGGACAAGCCCCGGCGCGGCGCCGGGGGCCGCCGCTCCCTTCGGGGCTGGGTTGCCGGTCGACTGAGGCCGGCTCGGGATCTCCTGCTGGGGGCGAACATCCTCGGCATCGCCGAGCCTGCTCCCACATCATCACGGAGTAGGGGCTGTCCCAACCCCGACGGGCCATCCGGCATCGACCGTGATCCGGAACGGGAGCCTGAACGACCGTCGGCATTAGGGACAACGCTGGCTCCGGGGCAGGCAGACGGGCCGGCAGGGCCGCCGGCCTGCACGCCGGGGGCGGGAGCGGCGGGACCGGGCGGCGGGGAGACACGTGATGCGAGCGAGCGCAGCGTCGCGCCCGCCCCACATCTGATGGCTGGGGCGGTCGAGCTGGCCCCCACGTTGGCGAGGGTGGGACGGTGGGCCGGCCACTTCCTGGTGAAGGGTTTCCATCGCACCGTCCTCGCCTGCCTGCTGCTCGCATTCGTCCCGGCCATCGCATTCGGCATCGCCGCCGCCCAGGTCCTGCCACTGGTGGAGTTGGGCTTCTACTCCTTCCGCGGCCCAGGGGTGACCTACCAGTTCGCCACATCCTACTCGATGCCGGTGCAGAATCTGGTGAACCTGCTGTTCCCCTACTTCTACCGGTACACCAACTTCTTCTACTGGTCCCTTTGGTCGGAGTGGGAGACGACCATCTACACGGGGATCGGGCCGTTGGTGCTGGCTGCCGTGGCCTTGATCTTCGTGCGGAGCCGGATGGTTCTCTTCTTCGCGGTGGCTGCCGCGGCCAGCGTCCTGCTGGCGTTCGGCAGCTACTCTCCCTATCCCCTGTACGAGCAGTTGTGGCATCTGCCGGGCTTCTCCTCCCTGCGGGTGCCGGGTCGCTTCGGGATGCTGATCACCTTCAGCGTGGCCGTGCTGGCGGCCTACGGGGTGGACTGGCTCTGTCGAACCCTCCGCCCGATGTCCGGGGAGCCGGAGCCGCGCGATCGAAGGCGGCGCTTCTCCAGGGCGGTGAGCGTCAACGGTTTCGCCATCTTCCTGGTTGGGCTGCTGACCGCCACTGCCGCAGTGTTCTGGTGGCTGGTCAGCTTCCGCATCTGGATAGAGCGGGAGCCCTGGGCGGTGAAGCGAATGGTGGAGGAGAGCTACCTCTCACTGCGCAACGACCGGCCCTGGCTCACCTCGGACATGGTGCTCTCGTTCCTGAACTACTCCCTGGATCCCACCAATCCCAAGACTGCCACATCCCTCGCCCTGATGCTAGGGGTGTTCCTGCTGCTATTCTGCTGGTTCGCCTTCCGGCGGTTGTGGAGGGGCTGGGCGACGTTGCTGGTGGCGCTGGTGGCGGCGGATATGCTGCTCTTTGCCCAGGACTTCCACCCCACGGTGCACGTCAATCAGCTCTCCAGTCCCGAGTCGGCCACCCGGTGGCTGATGGCTCAGAACGGCGACGGAATGACCCGGGTGTACACGCCCCGAGACATCAGGAAGACGGAGCCCAACAAGCTGTTGCCCTTCCAGGTCTCGGAGATCGCGGGCTACAGCTCCCTGGAGACGGTGCGCCACCAGCAGTACATGGGCAAGCTGAACGAGTTCGACCGGACGCTTCTGGATCTCTACAATGTCCGTTTCGTCGTTCTGCCGAAGCGCCCGCCCGCCCTTCCGTCCTACGAGTCCACCAGTTACCATCCCAACCGTCCTCTGGCCGACGGCCCTCGAGGCAACCGGGGCTCCCACGTCACCTTCTACGTCGACCCGCCGGTGAAGGCCGACGAGGTGGCCTTCGTCTCGAACCTGCGCAGCGCGGACGGCATCCCTCAGAACGCCGACGTGGCGGACATCGTGGTGGTGGACGACAAGGGGGAGCGAGTCACCCTGAAGGTGAAGGCCGGCAGGGACACGGCGGAGTGGGCGTGGGACAGGCCCGATGTGACTCCCCACGTGGCCCATCAGAAGCCGCGGGTGGTCGACAAGGTGTGGGCCTCCGATGCCGAGGGTCGCCGCTACCAGGCCAACCTCTACTACGGCCGGTTGCCGCTGGGCAAGACCCGGACGGTATCCAGAGTGGAGTTCCACTACACCAATCCCAAGGGGGCGGTGAGGCTGTACGGGATGATGCTGTGGGAGAAGCCGAGCACGGCCCACCAGCTCCTGTCCAGCAACCGGTACATCCCGCGCTACGAGGACGACGAGGTGCAAATCCTCGAGAACCCCTCGCGCTTGCCGAGGGCTTTTCTGGTGCCGACCGCGAGGATCGTCAAGCGGTGGGAGATCCTCGATCTGATGGCCCACGGGGACTTCGATCCCACCAAGACGGTGCTGCTGGAGACCGAGGACAGGATGGAGCCGAGGGCGCTACCCATCCCCGACCCGGGCGTGCCCGACCCGAAGGTGGTGGAGGCGTGGCTGCAGGGCAACCCCGATGGCACGCCGGGCACGGCGGAGATCGTGAGACACCGATCGACCGAGGTGCAGATCCGGACCAACAGCAGCCGCAACGCCGTGCTGTTCCTTTCCGATAGCTACTATCCAGGCTGGAAGGCGCTGGTGGACGGGCGGCCCTCCCAGGTGTATCGGGCCAACTACCTGTTCCGCGCGGTGCTGGTGCCGGAGGGGGAGCACGAGGTCCAGTTCCGCTTCGAGCCGGACAGCTTCGCGCTGGGCACCGACATCTCCCTGTTCACACTCTGGGGGCTGCTGATCCTCTGGTTTGGATTGGTCGCGTGGAGCCCTATGGTCCGGTTGGCGCGGCGGCAAGTGAAGCTGTGGCGCGCCCGAGCGTCGTAGGGGTCGACTCCCGCGGCGGAGCCGTGGGTCCGAGAACCCTCTCCCGTACCGGTTGCCTCACGTGTATATAATGAAACCGATTCCGGTTGGGGGTTTTGTATCGTGTTGGCTACGATGCAGCGGTTAGCTCTGCTACTCATCCTTCTGCTCCTCACGCCCTGGCTGTCATCCTGTTCCACCCAGCCGTCGCCCTACACGGTGATGGAGACCTACCTCGAGGCGTGGGAGGAGGCTCGATACAGCGACATGTACGACCTGCTCTCCAGCGGGGCGCAGGCCGGAATCACCCGCGACAGGTTCGTCCAGAGGTATCAGGCGATCACCGAGGGGAGCACTATCCTGTCGGTCGAGACCAGCTTCGTAAGAGACGAGAAGCTGGCCAAGGCGGAGAAGAGCGCGAGTCTGCCCTTCACCGTGGTGATGTCCACGGCGCGGCTGGGGGAGATCCGCGAGGAGAACCTCCTTCCGGTGGTGTACGAGCAGGAGCGGTGGCGGGTGGATTGGAGCCCGTCGCTGATCTTCAAGGATCTGACTGGCGACAACCGGATCCTCTTCGAGCCGGAGGAGCCCAAGCGGGGCTCCATCCTCGATCGCAAGGGGCGCCCGCTGGCCACGGAGGGCCAGGTGGTGACGGTGGGGGTGCAGCCCGGGCAGATCCAGGACGAGGCGAATCTGCTGGCAGCCCTGGAGCGAGAGTTGAAGCTTCCGGCGGGAGAGGCAAAGCAGGCTTACCAGGGCGCGAATCCCGACTGGTTCGTGCCCTTGAAGGATCTGTCTTCTGCCCAAGCCGCGGCGGTGCGCCCCAAGCTGGAGGGGCTGCCAGGGGTGATCTTCAGGGAGAAGGCGGCGCGAGTTTACCCCAACGGCTCCGTCGCGGCCCATGTGGTCGGCTACGTCACCAGGGTCTCCGCCGAGGATCTGAAGACCCTGGGGCCTCTGGGATACGGGGAGGAGGACCTGGTGGGCCGGGCTGGCATCGAGGGCTGGGCGGAGAAGACCCTGGCCGGGGAGCGCGGCGGCAAGTTGAGCGTGGTGACGTCGCAGGGCGAGACGGTGAAGGTAATCGCCCACAAGCCTGCGAAGGACGGCCAGGACGTGCAGTTGAGCCTGGACCTGGACGTCCAGAAGCTGGCCGAGGAGTCGCTGGGGGCGCAGGCTGGTAGCGTGGTGGTGATGGACGTGCGGGATAACACCGTGCTGGCGCTGGCCAGCTACCCTCGCTTCGACCCCAACCAGTTCGTCACCGGCTTCTCCGACGAGGAGTGGAAGAAGCTGAACGACGACCCCCTCCGCCCCTTCCAGAACCGGCCTGTGGCCAGCTCCTATCCGGTGGGCTCCGTCTTCAAGGTGGTCACCATGGCGGCGGGGCTGGACAAGGGTGGGTTCACGCCGGAGAGCAGCTTCGACTGCAACGGCCGGTGGGACGGCCTGGGCAACGGCCAGGCTCTGGGGGATTGGGTGCCGCAGGGGCACGGCCGGCTGAACCTCTTCCAGGGGCTGGTGGAGTCGTGCAACATCGTCTTCTACGAGGTTGGGAAGAAGCTGGACTCCATCGATCCCGACCTGCTCCCCAGCTACGCTCGGGGCTTCGGGTACGGGCAGCCGACGGGGCTGGAGGGGTTGGAGGAGGCATCGGGGTTGGTGCCCGATCCCGCCTGGAAGAGCGCGAACCGCCCAGACGGCTGGTACCTGGGTGACAGCGTCAACCTGGCGATCGGCCAGGGCTTCTTCCTGGCCACGCCGCTGCAGGTGGCCAACAGCTACGCGGCAATGGCGCGGGGCGGTGCGCTGATGACCCCCGTGCTGGTGGGCAAGCCTAGCGGCCAGAGCGTCCAGTTCCAGACCCAGCAGAAGGGGACCCTGCCGGTCTCTCCTGCGAACTTGGAGGTGATCCGGCGGGCGATGCTGGGAGTCACCTCCGACCCCGATGGGACTGCCCACTACGCGTTCCAGGGCTCCAAGCTCTCGGTGGCGGCCAAGACCGGCTCGGCCGAGCAGTCGCAGGGTCCGGATACTCACGCCTGGTTCGCCTCCTTCGCCCCTGCCGATCAGCCCAGGATCGCCCTAGTGGTGATGGTGGAGTCGAAGGGGCACGGTGCCGAGGTGGCCGCGCCCGTTGCGCGGAAGATCTTGGATGGGTATTTCAAGTGATGGCTGATCCGTGGACAGATGGGGAGAAGGAGAGCCGGGGAGACGCGAAGCTGGACGCAGCGGCCGGGCACGGGCCGGCCCGCGCAGAGGGCGAGGCAGAGTCTCCTGCGCCACGTGCTGAGAGTGGTGCGGGACAAGGCAACGATCCTCAGCCCTCGGCCCTTGGTTCTCAGTACTTGGAATCTGTCCAGAGCACCCGCTATCCCAAGCGGGGCAAGCGGCGCTCTGCACCCCGCTTCGTCCATCCCAGCGAGGAGGAGTTCGCCCGCATCCTGGACTTCTACCACATCAAGTGGATCTACGAGCCCAGGTCCTTCCCCCTGCGATGGGAGGGGGACCGGGTCACGGAGATGTTCACCCCGGACTTCTACCTGCCGGGACTGGACCTGTACGTCGAACTCACCACGATGAAGCAGAGCCTCGTCACCCGCAAGAACCGGAAGCTGCGGGAACTGAAGGAGCTCTACCCCGACGTCAACATCCGGCTCCTCTACAGGAAGGACTACCAGAGCCTGCTGGACAAGTACGGATACCGGGCCATCACCCCCACCGCCCTGGAGAACATCGACCACGTTCTGCTCAGCGACGAGGAGATCCAGAGGCGGGTCGAGGAGTTGGCGGCGCAGATCTCCCAGGACTACGCCGGTCAGGAAGTGCGGCTGGTGGGGATCCTGAAGGGTGTGGCCTTCTTCATGACTGACCTCATGAGGCACCTCACCCCGCCGGTGTCCATCGACTACATGTTCATCACCAAGTACACTCGCAATGGCTCGGAGTCCGACTCCGTCCGGATCCTGAAGGACCTGGATCACTCGATCGAGGGGCAGCACCTGCTGCTGGTGGAGGACATCGTCGACACCGGGTTCACCCTCCGCTACATCCTCAAGTACCTGCGGGCTCGGAGGCCTGCGAGCCTGCGGGTATGCACCCTGCTGGACAAGCGGGCCCGACGATTGGTGGACGTGCCGCTGGACTACGTGGCCTTCGAGATCCCCGATGAGTTCGTGGTGGGATACGGCCTGGACCACCGGGAGCTGTACCGCAACCTGCCCTACATCTGCGTGCTGAAGCCCGAGGCCTACAGGGAGTGAGGGAAGTGCCTACCTCTCCCACTGACACGCGACGCACACCGGCGTATAGCGCAAACAGAGATTGCGGTCGATTGCAGGGGCGGACCCGCGTGCCCGCATATGGCGCACACGTAGCGTGACGCGGTCGTGGGGGGGGGGGGGGGGGGGGCGCCGCGCACGCGGCCCGCCCCGACCCCCAGCGCGAGCCTGGGATGAG
>JBLNDL010000095.1:0-43136 GCA_050261575.1 Sphingomonadaceae bacterium
GAATGGGCCAGGCAGGCACCGAGTGGACCTCCTGGCATACCAAACCAGGATGCCCTTCGGTAAGGTCCCTTTATGAGGCAACGAAGCCCCTTCGGTAAGATCTAATTGTGAGGCAACACGCGCAAACGCCATACGCCCCAGGGTCTCTCCTTGTTACTCTGAGCCGGAGGCGAAGGGCCTCCACGTGGAAATGCAGGTGCACCCCAAGAGGAGATGCTTCGCTGACGTTCGACATGACAGCCATGGTGGAGCTATCGACCATTGGCGGGGCCTCGCCGAGGGTCCAGCCCTGCATGGCACGACGGCATGGGCTACTTTGAGATAGCCCCGCCGTTCGCCCGTGCTTGCTCCCAGGCCGCGGCATAGCATATCATGTTTTCCAGTTCGGCGAGGGCGCTCTCTCCTATACACGCCCCGACTTCTCCCCAGCGCGCCGCGCCTCGAGGGAAGCCCGCCGCTACCGGAACCGGATCGGACGGCTCGTCCGGGGCCATGGAGTGGCATGCAGGTTGCAGTAGAACGCGAAGACCCCTGCCGTGTGACGTGCGCCGCCGCGGGAGTTTCGCGATTCGACCAGGTAGATATTTATCATAGCTATCTAAAGGAGGCCCGACTTGAAAGGTGCAATGGCCGTTGCCGACATCCTCAAACGAGAGGGTGTCGACTGCCTCTTTGCCTTCCCAATCAACCCCGTCATCGACACCGCGTCCCAGCTCGGCATTCGCCCCTACATCGCCCGCACCGAGCGCACCGTCGTCGGCATGGCCGACGCCTACACCAGAGTCACTAACGGCCGCCGCATCGGCGTCTGCGCTACCCAATGGGGTCCTGGAACCGAGAATACCTTCGGCGGCATCGCCCAGGCATTCTCAGACTCCTCCCCCATCCTCTACCTGCCGGCTGGCTTCCCGCAAAGGCGGCTCGACTCCGCGCCCACCTTCGAGGCCGTAAAGAACTTCCAGTACGTCACCAAGTGGGCCGGACGGATCAACTCCGTCGACCGCATTCCCGAGTTCCTTCGCCGAGCCTTCACCTACCTGCGGGCCGGAAGGCCCGGCCCCGTACTGGTCGAGATGCCATCCGACGTACTGGCCGCCGAGTTGGACGACGCCGCACTCACCTACAACCCCGTCAAGGGCGCCAGGACGATGGCCGACCCCGCCGCCGTCCGCCAGGCCGTGCAGGTGCTGGTTTCCGCCAAGAGGCCACTCATCCATGCAGGTGTCGGCATCCTGTACGCCGAGGCGTGGAACGAGTTGCGCGAGCTGGCAGAGCTGCTTCAAGCTCCGGTGATGACCACCCTCCAGGGCAAGAGTGCATTCCCGGAGGACCATCCACTCTCCGTCGGGGCCTCCTCCGCCGCGGCGTCCAGGGCACTCGCCCGCTTCCTGGCAGAGTCCGACGTGATCTTCGGCGCCGGCAGCGGACTCGCGATCTCCAGTTACGACGCCCCCATCCCCAAGGGGAAGGTGGCCGTGCAGTTGACCATCGACGAGCGCGATTTCAACCGCGACTACGCCACAGAGTACCTGCTGCAGGGTCATGCAAAGCTTGTGCTGCAGCAGATGATTGAGGAAGTCCAGCGGCAGCTAGGCCCGGAGGGCCGAAAGGGCGACGATCGGGTAGCGCGGGAGATCCAGGGTATCAAGGAGGAATGGTTGAAGGAATGGGAGCCCAAGCTCACCTCCAACGAAGCTCCGATGAACCCTTACAGGGTGATCTGGGATCTGCAGCAGGCGCTCGATCTCCGCAACACCATCGCCACCCACGACGCGGGCACACCGCGCGACATGATGGTACCCTTCTGGAAGGCACTGGAGCCCAACAGCTACATCGGTTGGGGCAAGTCCACACACCTCGGCTATGGCCTCACGCTCGCTCTCGGCGCCAAGGTCGCCAAGCCAGAGAAGACCGTGCTCAACGTGATGGGCGACTTGGCCTTCGGCATGAGCGGCTTGGAGCTTGAAACCGGCTCCCGCAACAAGATCGGGATCCTCACCGTCGTCTTCAACAACGGTCTGATGGGCGATTACGAGAAGCACCTGCCCAATGCTACCAAGCTGTACGGGGCGCGTTACATCACGGGAGACTACAGCAAGATAGCCGAGGGGTTGGGCGCTTACGCCGAGCGCGTGGAGCGGCCCGACGAGATCGTCCCCGCCGTCAAGCGAGCCGTGGCGATCACCCAGGAGGGTCGCCCCGCACTGCTGGAGATGATGACCCGCGAGGAGACCGCGCTATCCAAGTACTGGTAGCCCGCCGGCTACCACCACCCAGTTCGGATCTGACAACGGAGTGGGGTCCGGGAGGCTCCCGGACCCCACCCTTTTCCTTCAGCGATCCAATCCTGTCAAGGAGTCCAATAGTATGAGCAAGGAGCCCTTACCGGCCGGGGTTTACGTCGCACTGGCGACTCCCCTGACGCCGGATTACGATATCGACGTGGAGGGCGTCCATCGCCTGGTGGACCACGTCATCGCCGGAGGCATCTACGGACTGAACATCCTGGGATCCACCGGTGAACTGCCCAGCCTCTCCGAACCGAAGCGGCGACGGCTGGTCGGTGCCGTCATGGAGGCCAATCGGGGTAGGGTCCCCGTCATCGCCGCCCTGGCGCAGAACAGCCTCGACGAGGCGGCACGCGAGGTCGAGGCCCTGGCCCGCCAGGGGGTCAAGGGCGTCCTCGTCACTCCTCCCAGCTACTACCCCACCAGCCAGCCGGCGGTGGAGAGCTACTACCGCGCGCTGGCCGAGCGATCCCCCGTTCCGCTGCTCGCATACAACATACCCCAGTTCACCAAGGTGCCCGTCGCCCCGCAGACGATAGTATCCCTCGCTCGGGACAAGGTCGTGGCGGGGATCAAGGATAGTAGCCGAGACTTCGAGTACTTCTCCCAGGTGGTGTTCGGTACCCGAGGCATCGAGGGGTTCCGGGTCTTCACTGGCAGCGACACGATGCTGTACGCATCGCTGGCGCTGGGCGCCGACGGAACCATCGCGGGCGGTCCCAATCTGGCCCCCAAGATAGCCGTCGACCTCTACCAGGCATTCCGCGCGTCGGACACGCAGCTTGCTCTCGCTCGACAGCGGGAGGTGTTGAAGCTGGTGCTGGCCACGCGACGAGGGGTCTTCCCGGCGGGCATCAAAGCCGGGTTGGAGATCCTCGGGATTTGCAGCGACCTCACAGCCCCCCCGATACCGCGCTACACCCACCAGGAGAAGGAAGAGTTGGCGGGCGAGTTGCGGGAGCTGGGGCTGCTGCCATCCGAGGGGAGGGCCAAAGCGGCGTAGCAGGCCGGCGGGTTCCTCTCCCAAGGGAAATCCTCGCCCGAACCTCTCCCTCCGAAAGTTGCAGGGGCCGGCGTAGGGCCGGTCCCCTGGCGGCGGGGGCTTTGCCCCGCCCTACCTCTTCGCCGGCATCAGGTGGGTGGCGCTGCCCAGGAAGGCCTCGGCCGCCTCCCCCTCGGTTTCGGCGAGGGTCGGGTGCGGGTGCACGGTGAGAGCCAGGTCTTGCGCCAGGGCACCCATCTCCACCGCCAGCACCCCCTCACCGATCAGCTCTCCCGCCCCCCGACCGGCGATGCCCATCCCCAGCACCCGCCCGCTGTCGGGGTCGAACACCACCTTGGTCAGACCGTCGGTGGCATCCATGGTGGCCGCCCGGCCGGAGGCGCTCCAGGGGAAGCGGGCCACCTGCACCGGCCGGCCCTCCCGCTGCGCCTGCACCTCTGTCAAGCCGCACCACGCCACTTGGGGATCGGTGTACACCACTGCGGGGATAGCCCGCACGTCGAAGGCCGAGGGCTGCCCGGCGATGACCTCAGCCGCCACCCTCCCCTCCCGCATCGCCTTGTGGGCGAGCATGGTGCCGCCGGCCACGTCGCCGACCGCGAAGATGCGATCGTCGGCGGTACGCTGCTGCTCGTTCACCACCACGAAGCCCCTTTCGTCCGTGCGGACCCTGGTGTTCTCCAGCCCCAGCCCCTCGGTGTTGGCCCGCCGGCCGATCGCCACCAGCACCCGATCGAATGTCAGCCGAGGGTGGTCCACCGCCCCCTCCAGATCCACCTCCACCCCGGCGTCCCCATCCTTCACCACTTTGACCCCGGTGCGCGTGTGTACGGCCTCGAAGCTCTCGCAGATGCGACGAAGCAGGGGTCTCGCCAGGTCCCGATCCACACCAGCCAGCAGCTCCTCGCCGAGCTCCACCAGGGTCACCCTGCTGCCCAGGGCGGCGTACACCGATCCCAACTCCAACCCCACGTATCCCCCTCCCACCACCAGCAGAGTCTCGGGGATCTCGGCCAACTCCAGTGCCGCCGCGGAGTCCATCACCCTCCCGCCCGGCTCGAACTCCACGCCGGGCAGAGGAACGGGACGAGAACCAGCAGCCACGATGGCGTGGCGAAAGCGGAAACGGGAGACGTCGGAACCCTGGAGCCGGACCCGATCGGGGCCGTCGAAGGTGGCTCGGGCCTGCACCCACTGGACGTTGCGCCGGTTGCTCAGGTTCACCAGCCCGGCGGAGAGCCTGTCGATCACCCGCTCCTTCCACGCTCTGAGTAGCTCCAGGTCGATCCGCGGGCCATCGAATCGCAGCCCCATCGACGCCGCCCGCCGGGCGTCGTACATCAGCTCGGTCGCGGCCAGCAGGGTCTTGGAGGGAATGCAGCCGCGGAACAGGCAGGTACCTCCGGGCCGCGCCCCCTCGTCGACTATGGTCACCTCCAGCCCCAGGTCCGCCGCGCGAAAGGCCGCTGCGTACCCGCCGGGCCCGCCGCCGATCACCAGCAACTCGGTGTCCTGAGTGAGATCCCCCATTACCATAGGCCGCCTCGACGATCCATAGTGACGAGTGATGAGTAGACGCCACTCATCACTCTTCACTCGTCTAAACCCTCAGCCAGAGCCAGTCCGGATTCTCCAGAGACTCCTTGATCCTCGCCATGAAGCGGGCAGCGTCGGCGCCGTCAAGCACCCGGTGGTCGAAGGCGAGGATGAGGGGCATCATCAGCCTCGGCACTATCTGGTAGTCCTCCTGGTCACCCACCACCACCGGCTGAAGCTGCGCCCGGCCCATCCCCAGGATCGCCACCTCTGGATAGTTGACGATTGGAGCGAAGCCGGTACCACCAAGGGCGCCGATATTGGTGACGGTGAAGGTCCCTCCCTGCAACTCCTCCAGCGACGTCTCCCCGGCCCGGGCCCGGCGGGCCACCTCCTTCAACTCCACGGACAGCTCGACTATGCTTTTCCGGTCGACGTCCCGCACCACCGGCACCATCAGCCCGCGTTCGGTGTCCACCGCCACGCCGAGGTGGTAGTAGTGCTTCAGCACTATCTCCTGGCTGCCCAGGTCAAGACTGGCGTTGAAGCGGGGGAAGTCCTTCAAAGCCGCGGTCGCCGCCTTGATGACGAAGACGGTCAGGGTAAGCTTGCCTCCCAGCGCCTCGATCGCGTCCGAGTGCTCCCTGCGGAAGGCATCCAGCCGCGTCACGTCCACCGACTCTTGGTGGTTGACGTGAGGGATCTGCGACCAGGCCAGCGCCATGTGCGCTGCCGTTGCCCGCCGGACTGAGCGCAGGGGCACCCTCTCCACGGCGCCCCACCGAGCGAAGTCTGGAAGAGGTGGAACGGTCCACCCACCGGGCGGAACCAGAGCCTCCATTCCCGCGGGGCCGGCCTCCGCACGCGAATCGGTGGACGGGGTCGTGGGCGCCTCCGGCGAACGAGCCTGGCCGGCCGCGAAGGAGCGCACGTCCTCCGCCGTCACCAGTCCGGCCGGTCCACTCGCGGGCACCTGTCGAAGATCCACTCCCAGTTCTCGGGCAAGCCGTCGGGTCGCGGGCGAAGCCGGCACACGCCCCTCCCTTCTTCCACGTTCCACCGTCTGGCTCGCCTCAAGCGCCGTCTGACCTCCCCCTGCCTGCATCCCGTCCGTCCACGCCCCGCCGTCGGCTGGCGGCACGCTCGAGGCTGCCACCGCCTGACGATCCGTCTGCCAATCCTCGACGACCATCAGCACGGAACCCACCTTGACCACGTCGCCCTGCCTGGCGCGAAGCTCCGTGACCGTGCCGGTGAAGGGTGATGGGATCTCGACTGTGGCCTTGTCCGTCTCGATCTCCAGGATCGGCTGCCCCTCGGAGACCTCGCTGCCCTCCGATACCAGTACGGCGGCGATCTCCCCCTCGTGGATACCCTCTCCCAGGTCCGGAAGCTTGAACTCTGGAGACATGTCCCCACCCCTCTCTCAGACCGCTAGGATCTCCCGCGCTGCACGGACGATCCGCTGCGCGTTGGGCAGGTAGTCGTTCTCCCGGCTGAAGAGCGGAATGATCACGTCGAAGCCGGTCACACGCTTGATCGGTGCCTCCAGGTGGAAGAAGGCCTTCTCCATCACGCGGGAGACGATCTCGGCACCGGGGCCGAAGCTGCGTGGCGCCTCGTGGACCACAAGCGCCCGGCCGGTCTTGCGCACCGATCGGGCGAACAGCTCGTCGTCCAGCGGGGAGATGGTGAGCAGGTCGACGACCTCCAGTTCGACCCCGTGCCGCGCTTTCAGCTCCTCGGCCGCCTCCAGCGTGGGGTGGAGCATCGCCCCGTAGCAGATGGCGGTGAGGTCGCTGCCCTCCCGAGCGATCCGCGACCTGCCGATGGGCATCGTCTCTTCCTCCTCCGGCACCTCCTCCCTGAACGCCCTGTACACGGCCTTCGGCTCGTAGAAGACCACGGGATCGGGGTCGCGGATGGCGCTGACCAGCAGCGCGCGTGCGTTCCTGGGACCCGAGGGTATCACCATCTTGAGGCCGGGCATGTGGGCCCAGAACGCCTCCCTGCTCTCGGAGTGGTGCTCCAGGGCACGCACGCCTCCGCCGTACGGAGCCCTGATCACCATCGGGACCCCGAAGCGTCCCTGGGATCGGTGACGCAGGCGAGAGGCGTGGCACTCGACCTGATGGAGGTTCAGGTAGTCGAAGCCAGCAAACTGGATCTCACACACTGGCCGCAGACCGTAGACGGCCATGCCGATCGACGTGCCGACGATCGCGGACTCGGCCAGCGGGGTGTCCACGACCCGTCGCTCGCCGAACCTGTCGATCAAGCCATCGGTCACCCGAAAGACTCCCCCGTCCTTTCCCACGTCCTCGCCCAGCACCAGCACCCGTTCGTCCCTCTCCATCTCCTGCCGCAGGGCAAGGTTCAGGGACTGGACCATAGTCATCTTAGCCACGATTGTCCTCCCCTGCTCCGCCCGGCACCGGCCGCCGCTCCTCGAACAGGCGCTTGATGACGTCCACCGCATCTCCGCCGGCCACCTCGCCCGCACCGCCCCTCGCGGCTACCTCACGACGCAGCTCCTCCCGCTGCTCGATCAGACTCGGTGGCATCTCTGCATAGGCGTGCTCGAACATGTGGAGGGGATCGGGAGGCTGCTTCATCCGGTTCTCCGCCCGCCACACCGCCGACTGGATCTCGGACCGCACATCCTCTTCCACGGCTTGGATCGCCTCCTCGGTCAGCAGTCCCTTCCCCTTGAGGTAGCTCTGGAACCGGGGCAGGGGATCACGCCTCACCCATTCCTGAGCTTCCTCCTCGGAGCGGTACCGTTTGGGATCGTCGGCCGTGGTGTGCATCACCACCCGATATGTGACGCACTCCACCATGGATGGACCGCCGCCCGACCTCGCCCGATCGACCGCCTCCTTGGTGGATGCGTAGACGGCGAGAACGTCGTTGCCATCCACCTGTATCCCAGGCACGCCATAGGCGAGCGCCTTCTGGGCAAGCGTCTTGGACGCGGTCTGGCGCGATCGGGGGAGGGAGATGGCCCACTGGTTGTTCTGGCAGACGAAGACGACGGGCGTCTGAAACACCCCGGCGAAGTTCATCGCCTCATGGAAGTCCCCCTCCGAGGTGGCGCCATCGCCGAAGAAGCAGAGCACCACCTGGTCGCTTCCAGTGTACTTGATGGCTTGCGCAAGCCCGACGGCGTGGAGGGTCTGAGACCCCACCGGGACCGCGATAGGAAGATCGTTGCGCCCCTCCTCGACACAGCCACCCTCGTCGTAGCCAGCGTAGTACAGCAGGAAGCTCTCCAGGGAGCGTCCCCGCCAGATCTCGGCGCCGGCCTCCCTGAAAGAGGGCACCATCCAGTCCGTTTCCCTCAGAGTTGCCACCGCCCCCAAGTGGGCTGCCTCGTGCCCCTGAATGGGGGGGAAGGTGGCGATCCTACCCTGACGCTGAAGCTCGACCATCCTCTCGTCGAAGCGGCGGGCCAGCACCATATGGCGATGTATCTTCAGCAGCAAGCCTTCGGGCATCTCGGGTTCGAGTTCCCTGTCCAGGTGGCCGTTCTCATCCAGAATGGAGAGATGGTCCACCCGATGGGGAAGGTCGATTTGGCTTCTTGGCATATAGGTGCTCCTCAATCCCTCGCTCCGCCCTCTATCAGTAGAGGCAAGGCGCAGAGAGGGAGATCGAACTCTCTATCCCTTCCTGGAGCGCGCCAGAGACCTGGCCATCCTCTCCAGTTTGAACACCGTGGTGAACTCCGCGTTCTTACTCATCCAGAGCTGCTGACCGATGATGGCCTGGGTCAGAGACCCTTGGTACGACAGGCTCTTCACCAAGACCCCGAGATCGCCGCACACCACAGTGAAATCCGGCGGATCCGCCCCATCGTCCGACACAATGAGCGAACCGTCCCTGATCTCCAACATCAACACCCCGCCCCTGGCCTTCACCAGGATCCTTCGGTGCCAGCCAGCGATGTCGCTCCGGGCCCTCTCGCAGCCGTTCAACTCCGACGCCAACTCCTTCAATCGGGCAACGGCCTCTCGGAAGGCAAGCAGATCTTCCTCCGTGGCCTCGGCTAGAGGCGGCTCCACCGCGGACTCCCAATCCAATTCCGACTCCAGCAGCCCCCGCGTAGCCACCTGCTCCGGCGTCAACTCCGAGGTGGGGACGCAGAATACGTCGCTGATCTCGCCCACCCGATCGTTACGGAAGACGACCTTCACCTCTGTGTCCTTCTTGACGAGACCCGGCACCAGGATCCCCCTGGTGGTGTAGACGTTGACGCTGAGAGCCGTGTCCGCCCCATCCAGCACCACCCGTCCGCGGCCAAAGGGCACCTGCTGCTGGAAGAGGGCGTTGGCGAAGTAGGTGATGGGCGGGGTGCTCAGCATCCGCCCCACGTCCCCCACTGGCACCAGCACGGTGGGGGCGAAATCACAGTCGGGACAGCGAGTGGCATACGGGGGGACCCGAACGATTCCGCAGGACTGGCATCGGGCTCCCAGGATCACCCGGTCGTCCCGCAGCGCCAGGAAAAAGGGGGATAGCTCTCCCATGGATCGCTTGTAGAAGGTGAACATAGCATCGTTCAGTACCAGATAGTCCCGCTCCTCGATGCGAACCACCTGTCCACCCTGCCCGGGGATCGCCTCGTCGGGTATCAACCTTCTGCCCATGTCACGTCACTCCCTACAGGTCCTGGCTAGTCCCCACGCTCGAGAACGAAGGCGACGCCGTACTGGGCGACGGTGCTGCCGGTACCGTGCACCAGCGCTCGACGCAACTCCCGGTCGATCAGCTCCTTTCGGGCGGACCAAGCGGACATCAGGTTGCTTGCTCCCACGGCGTGTCCGCAGTACACGAGGCCTCCGCTGGGGTTCAGCAGCAGCTTCCCGCCGGGCATTATGGTGCCATCCTCCACCAGGCTGTCCGCCCGCCCGAGGGGGGCGAACCCCATCTCGGCCATCGTGATCTCCAGTTGAGGGACGAACGCGTCGTGCGCCTCCACAACGTCGATCTCCTCTACGGGATCCTTGATGCCCGCCATCTCGTACGCCTTGGAGGCGGCGATGTGGTCCGAGAGGATCCGATGCATCACCTTCTGGTTCCTGCCAGCGAAGGAGTGTTCGTTGGCCTCGCCGACCCCGGTGATCCAGATCACCGGGGTCCCGGTGTTGCGGGACACCCCCAATGCGGTGTCCTCGTCAGCCACGATCAGCGCAGCGGCACCCTCGGAGTAGACGCAGATCTCCAGCTCCTTGAAGGGGTAGACAACCACTCGGGAGTTCATCACCTCCTCGGGGGTGACCTGGTCGTGCTGGCGCTGGGCGAAGGGGTTGGTTTTCACCTGTTGGCTGAGGAGCGCGGAGATCTGGCTGGTTACCTCCGGCTTCAGGTCCCCTGGGTGCTCGTCCACGTAGGCCAGCACCACCTCCGCGTAGCTGTCCGAAGCGGTCCACCCCAGCTTCTGCTCGAAGAAGCTGTCCCCCGACCACCCTATCGTCTTGATCACCTCGGGCGTGGCCGACATCGACTGGTAGTCGAAGCAGTCGGTGGCCTTCTCGACCCCGAGCACCAGTACGGCCTTGAAGCGACCGGCGGCCACGTAGGCGTGGGCGGCCGAGAGGGCGTAGGCACCCGTGGCACCGCCGCTGCTGATGCGGATGCCGAACTTGTTCTGCATCCCGAGGAGCCCCTGCAGGGCGTGCTCCGGTATGCAGGTCCGTTGGAATATGTCGTTGTATATGCCGTAGAAGACCCCGTCCATCTCGTCCACCGACATCCCGGCATCTCGCAGGGCCTCGGCGGTCGCCATTTGGGCCAGTTCGTAGTAGGTCTTCTCGTACCACTTGCTCTTAAAGGGTGTTACCGCTGCCCCAACTATCCCGACGCGCCCAGCCATACTCGACGAGCCTCCTGTCGGTGTCTCCCACTTGCCGCACCCTCTAGCAGCCGACGCACATCGGCATCACCGGCCCGCCAGTCGGGCCGTGCCCGCGCGGCTGTGCTCGCCTCGCGTCCGCGCTCGCGTCACGCTGTGTGTGCGCCCTCACCACGCAACCCAAGTTGGGCGGATACGCAGATCCGCCCCCACAACCGACCGCGGTCTCCGTACGCCCCGCGCGCGGCTGTGTGCGTCACACGCTGAAGCCCGCGGCTGCATCTCTTCATCGGTCCCCCTGGCCCAGCAACCGCGACGCGATGGTGTTCTTCTGGATCTCCCTCGTCCCCTCGTAGATCTCAGTCACCCGAACGTCCCGGTAGATCCGCTCCACCTCGTGCTCCAGGAGGTAGCCTCTGCCACCCAGCATCTGGATGGCCTCCTCCGACACCTCCACCGCCACACGACTCGCGAACAGCTTCGCCATGGAGGCAAGCGTCGGGTCCCCGCCGTGGTGGTCGTGAGCCCAGGCAGCCCGGTAAGTCAGCAGCCTGGCTGCCTCGATCTTCGTTGCCATATCGGCGATCTTGTGGCGAGTGATCTGCAGGTCGGCCAGCCGTCTGCAAGACTGCCGTCGGCTTCGAACGTGGGATAGCGCACGGTCGAGAGCGGCTTGGGCACCCCCCAACGATTGCGCGGCGACCTCCACACGAGACACATCGAGGAACTCCAGGGTGTGGTAGAAGCCCCGGTTCTCCTTTCCCACCAGGTGCTCTACGGGGACCCGAACGTCCTTCAACGAAACCTCCGAGGTGGACGTCATCTTCAGGCCCATCTTTGCCCCTAGGTCCACGGCCTGAAACCCTGGCCTGTCGGTCTCCACCAGGATCAGGCTCATTCCACGTCGAGGTGGATCCGCCGAGGGGTCGGTCCTGCAGAGGACGATGATGGCGGAAGCATCCTGACCGTTGGAGATGAGGCTCTTCAGCCCGTTGAGCACGTACCCGTTCCCATCGCGCAGAGCGGTGGTCCCCACCATCGTGATGTCGCTGCCGTAGTCGGGCTCGGTGAAGGCCACGCCGGTGATGACTTGGCCCGAGGCCACCAGAGGCAGCAGGCGCCTCCTCTGTTCCACCGTGCCCCATTTCGCGATGAGGTGGGAGCCCAGAGAGCAGAGGGAGAGGGCCATCCCGAGCCCTGGATCCTGCCTGCACAGCGCCTCGATCACCAGGACACTCCCCAGAAGCCCCGCGTCGCGGCCGCCGTACTCCTCTGGAAGCTGGACTGCGATCAACCGCCGTTCGCCGGCCTTTCGGTGCAACTCACTCGGATAGCGTCCGGCGAGTTCGCACTCCAGCGCATACTCCCGACGGAACTCGCGCACCGCGAAGGTCCTGGCCTCCTCCTGGAGGGCCCTGTGCCCGTTCGAGAGCTCGAAATCCATCCTACCTCTCCACGCTCACGGCAACCGCTCCGCCGCCGCCGTGGCAGAGCACCGCTATACCTCGATGTAGCCCCATCTCCTCCAGCGAGTGCAGCAGCGTCACCAGGATGCGGGCGCCGCTGCAGCCGATGGGATGGCCGAGGGCGAGCGCCCCGCCCTTCACGTTCACCCGATCGCGGTCCCAGCCCAGCACCCTCTCGGCGGCCAGCACCGTGGCAGCGAATGCCTCGTTGATCTCGATCAGATCCACGTCCTCCAGGGCAAGCCCGGTGCGTTCGAGCAGCCGCTTCACGGCCTCCGCAGGGGCATCGAACAACCACCGGGGTTCCAGATTGGCGCTCACGCAGCCCGTGATACGGGCACGTACGGGCCAGCCCCGTTCCCTGGCACGGCTATCCGAGGCGAGCACCAGTGCGGCGGCGCCATCGGAGAGTCCCGGCGAGTTGCCGGCCGTCACGGTGCCTCCCCGTTCGAAGCTAGGGGCCAGCCGGGCGAGGGCCTCCATGGAGGTGTCCCGCCGCGGCCCTTCGTCGATCTCGATGAGCGTCGGTCCCGTCTTCTCTCGAACCTCCACACCCACGATCTCCGGCCGGAATCGACCCGAGTCGGTGGCCGCCACCGCCTTGCGGTGACTCTCCAAGGCCAGCGCATCCTGCTGCTCCCGCGCCAGACCGTACTTGCGTGCGATCTCCTCGGCGGAGTTGCCCATATGGTGGTTCTCCCAGGCGCACCAGAGGCCGTCGCTAATTGCGGAGTCCACCAGCTCGCCGGGGCCCAGCCGGAGACCGGCGCGACTCCCCCTGATCAGGTGGGGAGCCTGACTCATGTTTTCCATGCCGCCCGCGACCACGACGTCCGCCGCCCTCGTCGCGACCTCCCGAGCCCCCACCACGACGGCTGCAAGGCCAGAGGCGCAGACCTTGTTCACCGTGAGCGCCGACGCCCGCTCCGGCACCCCGGCCGAAATGGCGGCCTGGCGGGCGGGAGCCATCCCAACACCTGCGGTGAGGACGTGGCCCATCACCACCTCGTCCACCTCAACTGGGTCTACTCCCGCCCTGTCCAGGGCTGCCCTGATCGCGACCGCACCCAGCCGAGTGGCGGGCACCGAAGACAGGGAGCCCAGGAGCTTGCCCACGGGGGTCCTGGCCGCCCCCACGATCACCACATCTTCCATGGTCACTCCTTCCCCAGAAGGTAGGAGGCGATGGTGTTCTTCTGGATCTCTCTGCTGCCTTCGTAGATCTCAGTGACTCGGATGTCCCGGTAGATCCGCTCCACCTCGTTGTCCAGGAAGTAGCCGTATCCGCCGAACAGTTGAACCGCCTCCTCGGCCACCTCCACCGCAACCCGGGGTGCGAACAGCTTCGCCATGGAGGTCAGCATCGGGTTCACGCCCTTGTGGTCGCAGGTCCACGCGGCCTCATAGGTGAGAAGCTTGGCCGCCTCGATCTTCGTGGCCATGTCGGCGATCTTGTGCTGAGTGACCTGGAAGTCGGCCAGGCGCCGCCCGAACTGCCGCCGCTGCTTCACGTGACCGGTCGCACGGTCGAACGCTGCCTGGGCGCCACCCAGGGCCTGGGCGGCTATGGCGACTCGGGCCTCGTCGAAGAACTCCAGCATCTGGTAGAAGCCCCGATTCTCCTGCCCCAGCAGGTTTCCCTTTGGAACCCGGACGTTCTTCAAGGTCACCTCGGTGGTCGCCATCATCTTCTGGCCCATCTTGTTGCCCAGGTCGACCGCCGCATAGCCGGGCCTGTCGGTTTCCACCAGGATCGTGCTGAGTCCACGGTAGGTGGGCCGCGCGCTCGGATCCGTCTTGCAGAGAACCGTCATGAAGTGGGCATCCAGCCCGTTGGTGATGAAGGTCTTCACCCCATTGATGACGAACTCGTCCCCGTCCAGGACCGCAGTCGTGTCCAGGTCCGTGACATCGCTTCCGTGGTCGGGCTCGGTGAACGCTGCCCCCGTGACCACCTCCCCTGCAACCACCCCCGGCAGGATGCGGCTCTTCTGCTCCTCGGTGCCGAACCTCAGAATCAGCTCGGATCCGAATGGTCGCAGACTGAGGGCGACACCCAGACCGGGGTCCTTCCTGCAGAACGCCTCCACCACCAGCGCGTGCTCCAGGACGCCGTACCCCTGGCCGCCGTACTGCTCGGGGAAGTGCACCCCGATCAGCCCAAGCTCGCACGCCTTCTTGTACAGCTCGGCCGGATATCGGTGGCTGGCGTCGCACGCCAGGGCGTACTCCTTGTCGAACTCGCCTTCGGCGAACTCCCAGGCCGCCTTCTGTATCGCCTTCTGTTCCTTCGTTAGCTCGAAATCCATCGCCGCCCCTCCTCGCCTCGAATGGCAAAGCGCAGGGTCCGCGGCCCCCCACGTCTTCCACGCTTCGTCGCGGACTCTGCGACGGGTTCGTCCATGCGCGATACGGTTCGAATCTAAGCCGCCCGCCTAGCCTTGGCCGCGGCGATACGGTCCACCAGGGCCGGCACCACCGTAAAGAGGTCACCCACCACTGCGTAGTCGGCCACCCGGAATATGGGGGCGTTGGGATCCTTGTTGATCGCAACGACGGTCCCGGAGCGCCTCATTCCCGCCAGGTGCTGGAAGGCTCCGCTGATGCCCACCGCCAGGTAGAGCTTCGGCTGCACCGTCTTGCCAGAAATCCCCACCTGTCGAGACTTTGGCAGCCACTTCTTGTCCACCACCGGACGCGAGCAGGCCAGCACTCCCCCCAGGGCGGCCGCCAACTCCTCCACCATCGGGAGGTTCTGCGGATCCCCAATCCCCCGCCCAACCGAGACGATGATGTCGCTCTGGGTGATGTCGTCGTCTCCGGTCTGCGTCTCAACGAACCCCAGGAAGCTCTTGCGTCCCGCCTCGGGCACGACGCCCCAATCGGTTCGGACCACCTCCCCCAGGACATCCCGCTCGGGCGCTGCCGCGAAAGCTCCGATCTGAACCGTGACTATAGCCCCAGTGCCGCGAGCCCGAACCCGCGCCCTTGCCTTGCCGCCGTACATCGGGCGCATCGCTACCACGATCCCATCCGCCAGGTCGACGTCCGTTGCGTCGGTGATCAACGGAAGACCCACATCCGTTGCCAGTCCCGGCGCCAGTTCCAGGCCGTATGCGGTGTGCCCCATCATGAGCAAGAGCGGCAGCCCCGCCCTGAGTCTGCGAGCCAGCAATTGCTGATATGCGTCCGAGTTGAAGTGGGCGAGACCGGGATGCTCCACCACCTCGACTACGTCCGCCCGGGCCGCCAAGGGCGGCACGAGGTCGGCAACAGCATCGCCCAGCAGCAGGGCGACGAGCTTCCCTCCGCGACCGTCGGCAAGCTCGCGGCCTTTGGCCAGCATCTCGTAGGTTATCTCTCTGATCTCGCCCTTCCGGTGCTCGACCAGTACCAGGATCTCGTTCGTCATCCCACCCACCCTTTGCGCCCGAAGATGGCTACCAACTGCTCGGCTACGGCGTCCGGGCTGCCTTGCAGCGTCTCCCCGACCTTGTCTGCCCTGGGCAGAAGCAGTTCCTCCACCTCTACCCTCGCGGCTGCAGCGCCCACCTGCTCGGGTCTGAGGCCCAGTTGGGCCAGCCCCAGCGACGCTATCTCTCGCCGAGCAGCCCGCCTGATACCGGCGATGGGCACGTAGCGTGGCTCGTTGATGCCCGTCTGCACCGTGACCAGCGCCGGAATGGCGATCTCCAACTGCTCCTCCAGCCCACCCTCCAGCTCGCGTCGGACCCGCACCTTTCCACTCTCGACTTCGATCCGGGTCACCATGGTGGTGCAAGGCAAGCCGAGGAGCTGCGCCACGGCCCCACCCACCTGGCCGTCGCCGTCGTCGCTGGCCATCATCCCGGTCAGAATCAGATCGTGGGGCAGGTTCCGGATGGCCGCCGCGAGGAGCACGGCGGTGGCGTAGTTGTCACCACCCGCGAAGGCGGGGTCGTCCAGCCGGATCGCCTCGTCGGCGCCCAGCGCGATGCAGCGTCTGAGGACCTCCTCCACCTCTTCCGACCCCACGCCAACGGCCGTGACGCTACCCCCCAGCCGCTCCTTGAGCTGGACCGCCTCCTCCATCGCGTAGTTGTCCCATTCGTTGATGTCGAAGGCCAAACCCTCCTTATCGATATCCTTGCCGGTCCTATCGATGGTAATCTCCGCGTCCGCCGTGTCTGGGACGCACTTGACGATCACGACTATGTCCAAACCGTGTCTCCAGTCTCAGGAATGACTGATGAGTGATGAGCGGAGGTCACTCACTGCTCATCACTCATCACTCGTTACTCAGATCGCCTCGGCCACCAGTTCGACGACGTCCCGAACCTCTATCCGGTCACAAAGGCCGGCGGCCTCGATCCCGTCGGTCAAGTTGCTGAGACAGTAGGGGCAGGCGATCGCCAGCACATCCACCTCCGCCTGGGCAGCCTCCCGGGCACGCAGTTCGGAGATCCGGTGATCCACACTGGACTCCAGCCACATCCTGCCACCGCCACCTCCGCAGCAGAAGCTGCTCTCTCGCGACCTGGGCAGTTCGACCAGCTCCACCCCCGGGATTGCCCTCAGCAGTATTCGCGGTTCGTCGTGCACCCCATTGTGCCGTCCGAGGTAGCAGGGATCGTGGAAAGCGACCCGCTTCCCCACCCGGCCGGTCACCCGCAGGGAACCATCTGTGACCAGGCCCGCCACCAGTTGCGTGTGGTGGCGCACCCGCGGGTCCGGGACATCCTCCAACCCCAGCTTCCGCCTCAGGGTCGGGTACTCCCGCACCATGGTGTGGTAGGCGTGGGGCGAGGTGGTCACCAGGTTGGACACTCCCAGATCAGCAAAGGTGCCATAGTTGCCCTCCACCAGGGTCTCGAACAACCCATCCTCTCCCAGCCGCCGGGCAGTGTCGCCACAGTCGACCTCCTCCCTGCCCAGCACCGCGAAGTCGATCCCGGCCGACTTCAGCACCTTCACCAGGGCCTTCGCCACCTGCTGGTTTCTGGTATCGTCCGAGGCGATCCCTCCCACGTAGTAGCAGAGATCCGCCGTGTCACCCTGGGAGAGGTCCTTGGCCCCCAACTGCTCTAGCCAGGCGAAGCGCCTGGGGCTCGACGGCTCCCAGGGGTTCCCGTGGCGCCCCAGGTTGTTCAGAACGTCGCGGATGCTTCTCGGCACGCGCCGGCCATCCTCCATCAGCACGGCTCGGGTGTCTCGGGCTATGTCGGCCGGATTGATCCCCACGGGGCAGCGCTCCGCGCAGGCGAGGCAGGTGGTGCACCACCAGCACTCGTCCTTAGCCACGGCGTCTTCGATCCTGGGATCGTCCTTCCACAGCGATCGCAGCCCGGGGATCTGTCGCTCGAGTCCGTACTTCGCCCGCGCGTACCGCTTCATCGACAGCACCAACTCCCGAGGGGAGAGGGGTTCACCAGCAGCGTAGGATGGGCAGACCATCTCGCACCGATTGCACCGGGTGCAGGCATCCAGGGAGACCATCTGGGTGCGGTCGAACTCGCCCTTCAGCCCCTCCCGCTCCTCCAGAGTGAGCACCTCAGGTGGCGCCGAGTTGAGATACACGTTGGCGGGGCTCGCGAACATGTGGAACAGCTTCGAGTAGGGTAGGTAGGCGATCAATCCCAGGGCGGCTAGGGCGTGGACCCACCACAGCACTCCGTGCGTGCCACGGCTGCTAGCTGGGTCGCCGTCCAGCGCCAACCCCAGGATATCCCCCACGGGCGACCACTCCAGCCCGACGTGAGCGGTGGACCAGAGGCGCAGCCCCTCGACCAGGAAACCGGTCACGGCTATGACGAACAAGAAGGCCAATATCGCCGGGTCGTCCCAAAGGTTGTGGACCCGGTTGGCCTTCAGCACGAAACGGCGGTAGGCGGCCATCGAGACGCCGACAACGAAGAAGGCGCCGGCAAGATCCAGCGCCAGGGAGTAGGTCAGGTAGGTGAACCCGTAGAGGAAGCCCACCACGTCGTGGTGAATGGTGAGAAGGGCCGTCCCGACGAAGAGCAGGACCCAGCCCCACATAATGAAGAAATGGGCGAGCCCACCCAAAGGGTCGCCTCTGAAGATCCTCCTCCCGAGCAGCGCATCCACGGCGGCCTTTCGCGCGCTGGCCGCCACGTCTCTGGGCCTCCGCTCCCCCCGAGACGACCGCCAGATCCGCACGATGCGGTAGGTCCCGAGGAGGAACACGGCCGTCGCCAAGGCAGAGATGCCGTAGAACAGGATCTGATGCTGAGTGCCGATGTTCCAGAAGACTTCCCTAGTCACCTCCACCTACCTCCCCTGTCCGTTCCGCCTGAACCTGTCTACCAGTTCGACCGCGGCCGAACGGGAGGAAAGGTGCCGTTCGGCAACCTCCCCTGCCATCGCCAGGATTTCCCCTTCTCCCAACTCGGACCACAGATCTTCGATGAACCGCTGCTTCGTCGCGTTCAACAGCTCGCGCAGGGCGTTGTCTCGGCATCGACGCTCCATCTCCCCCGAGTCCATCAGGTAGCTCCGGTGGGCGTCCAGGGCATCCGCCAGCAGCCCGATGCCACTCCCCGTGGTGGCCACAGTCTTGAGCACGGGCGGCACCCAGCCGTCGTCGCCGTCCCTCATCGCCAGCATCGACGTCAGCTCGGCCGCCAACTGGTCTGCCCGGATCTTGTCGGCCTTGTTCACCACGAAGAGATCGGCGGCCTCCAGGATCCCCGCCTTGATCACCTGGATCCCGTCACCCATCCCGGGAACCTCGACCACGACGGTGGTGTGGGCCATCCGAGCGATCTCCACTTCGCCCTGGCCCGCGCCCACCGTCTCCACCAGGACCACGTGGCAACCGAAGGCGTCCAGCACCTTCACGGCGTCGGTGGTCGCCTGGGAGATGCCGCCGAGGGATCCTCTGCTGGCCATGCTGCGGATGAAGATCCCCGGATCTCCCGTGAGACTCTGCATGCGCACTCGATCCCCCAGAAGGGCACCGCCAGTGAAGGGACTCGTGGGGTCGACCGCGACGATCCCCACCCTCTTGTTCCGTGCCCGCAGCACCTTGGCAAGCCGACTCACCAGGGTGCTCTTGCCGCTCCCGGGCGCCCCGGTGATTCCCACCACGTGCGCCCTGCCGGTGCCTGGCAGCAGCTCCTGCAGCAGGGGCTCAGCCTCGGGCGCCCCGTTCTCTATGAGGCTGATGAGGCGGGCCGCGGCCACTCTATCGCCCGCCACCACGCGCCGTACCAGATCCATCGCCATCCATATGGCGAGTGAGGAGTGACGAGTGCACGACTCATCACTCCTCACTCATCGCTCGTTTGGGTGCGTTCGCCGTAATGAAGTCGACAATGTGGCGGGTCGAGGTGCCGGGCCCGAAGATGGCCCGAAAGCCCATAGCCTCGACGGCGGCGATATCCTCGTCCGGTATGATGCCGCCGGCCACCAGCAATACCTTCCCCAGGTCGTTCTGCTTGACCAGCTCGCTGATCCTAGAGAAGAGGGGGAGATGAGCCCCCGACAGGATGCTGAGCCCGATGACGTCTACATCCTCCTGCAGCGCGGTCTCCACGATCATCTCAGGAGTCTGGCGCAGCCCGCCGTAGATCACCTCCATCCCGGCGTCTCGGAGAGCCCTGGCGACCACCTTGGCACCCCGATCGTGGCCGTCCAGCCCCGGCTTCGCGATCAGCACCCTGATCCGCGATCGCTCCTCCAAAGCGCAACCTCCAGGAAAAGGACTCCCGCCCCGTTCGAACCGATGCGAGTCCGGTCTCGACGTGTCTCGAGTGGTCCATCCGCCGAGCCGAGGGCGCAACTCGGTGTCACCCTGAACGCATTACCTGTCGTGCCGGGCGTTGGCGAGGGATCTCCAGCCCCAGAAGAGATGCTTCCCTTCGCTCGACATGACGACTGCTCTCAACCTGCCGGATGGACCGCTTGATTGGCGAGCGGGACTACAGCACCGGCGTCTCGACGTACTCCCCGAACACCTCGCGAAACACTCCGACGATCTCTCCCAGGGTCGCATAGGCCCGTGCCGCCTCGATGATGTAAGGCATGGTGTTGCCGCTGCCGGCGGCGACCCGCCGCAGATCGTCGAGGCAGCGCGTTACCCAGGCATTGTCCCTCGCCCGCCGCACCCGGCCGAGTCGCGCCAGGTGCTTGCGCTCACCCTCCGGGTCCATCTTCAGCAGAGGGATCCTCGGCGGTTCCTCGGATCGGTAGTCGTTGACCCCCACGATGGTTCGCTTCCCCTCGTCGATCTCACGCTGATAGCGGTGAGCCGAATCCGCGATCTCTCGCTGAAAGAAGCCCTTCTCGATCGCGGGGATCGCGCCCCCCAACTCGTCGATCCTCCGGAAGTACTCCCTCACCGCCCTCTCGGTTCGATCCGTGAGCGCCTCCACGAAGTAGGAGCCTCCCAGCGGGTCCACGGTGTTCGTCACCCCGCTCTCGTGGGCGATGATCTGCTGCGTACGCAGGGCGATACGGGCAGCCTCCTCCGAGGGCAGGGCCAGCGCCTCGTCCATGGAGTTGGTGTGGAGCGACTGGGAGCCGCCCAGCACCGCGGCGAGCGCCTGAAGGGCGACCCGCACGACGTTGTTCTCCGGCTGCTGTGCCGTCAGGGAGCAGCCCGCCGTCTGGCTGTGGAAGCGCAGCCGCCAGGAGCGCGGGTCCTTCGCGCCGAAGCGATCCCGCATCTCCCTGGCCCATATGCGTCGCGCCGCCCGGAACTTCGCGATCTCCTCGAAGAAATCGTTATGGACGTTGAAGAAGAAGCTGAGGCGAGGGGCGAAGTCATCGACATCGAGTCCCCGATCCACCGCCGCCTGGACGTAGGCGAGCCCGTCGTATAGGGTGAAGGCCAGCTCCTGCACCGCCGTCGCTCCCGCCTCACGGATGTGGTAGCCGCTGATGGACAGGGTGTTCCAGAGGGGCATCTCACGGGCACCGAACTCTATGGTGTCCACCACCAGACGCATGGACGGCCCCGGCGGGAAGATGAACTCCTTCTGTGCGATGAACTCCTTCAGGATGTCGTTCTGTATGGTGCCGCCCAGCCGCGCACGAGGGATGCCGCGCTTCTCGGCCGCGACGATGTACATTGCCCAGACGACCGCGGCTGGGCCGTTGACCGTCATGGAGGTGGTGATCCGATCCACAGGAATGCCGTCGAACAGCACCTCCATGTCGGCGAGCGAGGAGACAGCCACGCCACACCTGCCGAACTCGCCCGAAGCCATGGGATGGTCGGTATCGTACCCGTAGAGTGTCGGGGTATCGAAGGCGACCGACAGTCCCGTCTGGCCCTCCTGCAGCAAGTACTTGAACCTGGCATTGGTCTCCTCCGCGGAGCCGAAGCCCGCGAACATCCTCATGGTCCAGAGCCGGCCCCGATACATCGTCGGGTGGATGCCCCTCGTGAAAGGGAACAGGCCAGGGAATCCTAGTTGGTCCAGGTAGCTTCGGTCCGGCACGTCCGCGGGGGTGTACAGTCGCTCCACCGGGACTCCCGAGGTGGTGACGAACTGGTCCTTCCGCTCCGGGCGTAGCCCCACGGCGTCTCGAAGCGGCCCCTCTTCCCATTCCTTCCGCTTCTCGCCGATCTCTTCAGGGTCCGGCATCTCGCCACCCATCCCAAGTTGTTAGTCTGATTAAAGAAAGTCAATATTCATGCCACGTTGCAGAAGCCCAGAGGCTCGCGCACCGATGCTCGAGGGGATATGATGGTGAATAGATCCGGCCATAGACGGGAGAGAAGGAACACCATGCGAACGAGAGTCACCGACCTACTAGGAACCCAGTACCCCATCGTCCAGGGCGGACTGCAGCATCTGGCACTGCCGGAGCTGTGCGCCGCGGTCTCCGAGGCGGGGGCACTGGGGCAGTTAACCGCCGCCGCCTTTTCGTCGCCGACCGAGTTGCGTGAGGCGATCGACCGCACCCGCTCGCTGACCTCGAAGCCCTTCGGCGTCAACTTCGCCATCGGCTTCCGGCCCCTGGCAGACCACCTCACGGCCGCGTTGGAGGCGGGGATTCGGGTATTCAGCTTCACGGGTGGTAATCCTGAACCCTTCCTCGTGCAGCTTCGCGGCCACGACGCCTGTACCATGGTGCTGGTGGCCGCCGTGCGGCAGGCCCAGAAGGCCGAGGCGCTGGGAGCCAGCGCCGTGATAGCCGTCGGATGCGAGGGCGGCGGCCACATCGGGAGGGACGACGTGAGCACCCTCATTCTCGTGCCGCGGGTGGCGGATTCGGTGAAGATCCCCGTGCTGGCCAGCGGAGGGATCGGGGATGCCCGGGGGCTCGTGGCTGCCCTGGCGCTGGGCGCCGAGGGGATCGAGATGGGCACCCGCTTCGTCGCCACCCAGGAGTGCCTCGCGCACCCCAGCTACAAGCAGGCGTTAGTCGAGACCCCGGAGACCGGCACTGTGGTGATCGAGCGGAGCATCGGGCGCCCGGGGAGGGTGCTGCAGGGCCCCTGGGCCGAGCGCATCCTAGAGATGGAGCGGAGGGGCGCCTCGCTCGAGGAGCTTCTACCCCTCATCAACGGAGAGGTCAACCGGCGTGCGGCCAGGGACGGGGAGTTGGATCGCGGCTTTGCCTGGGCAGGGCAGGTGGTGGGTCTGATCCAGGACGTACCTCCGGCCGGCGAGCTGATCCGCCGCATCGCCGAAGAAGCAGCGGCGATCGAAAGGAGGTTGGGTTCGGTTCTTGCCTTCTCCTCCTGAGAAGGAGGCTGCGCCCGACCATGTCAGCGGCAAGGTACATCAGGACAGAGAGAATCGACCACGTTCTACGCATCACCGTGGACCGCCCCGAAGCCAGAAACGCCATCAACTCGGAGTTGCTGGGCGAGCTGACCGAAGCCATGCTCGATGCCGCCGCCGCAGAGGTGAGGGCGGTGGTGCTCACCGGAGCTGGCGATCAGGCTTTCGTCTCCGGAGCCGATATCAAGGAGATGAGCAGGAAGACACCGAGCGAGGGCCGGGACTTCGCCGCCCGGGGCCACAGGCTGACTCGCATCGTGGAGGAGATGGAGATACCGGTCGTCGCCGCGATCAACGGGGCCGCCTTGGGTGGAGGATGCGAGCTGGCCATCGCCTGCGACGTTCGGATCGCCAGCGACCGGGCAGTCCTCGGCCAGCCCGAGGTGCGCCTCGGCATCCTCCCCGGCTGGGGCGCCACCGTCAGGCTCCCCCGCATCGTGGGCGAGGGCGTGGCCCGGGAGATGATCCTCTCCGGCAGGATCCTCTCTGCCGAGGAGGCCCTGCGCGTGGGACTGGTGAACTCCGTGGTTCCCCACGAGGAGTTGAGCGAGGAGGCCCTCAAGATGGCTCTGTCGATGGCGGGTGGCGGGCCCATCGCCGTCGCCTTCGCCAAACGCTCCATTAACCGGGTGCGGACACTGGACACCGAGTCCGCGACCGAGTTCGAGGCCGGCCTCTTCGCACTCTGCTTCTCGACCGAGGACCAGCGCGAAGGCATGGACGCCTTCCTCGAGAAGAGAGCCCCCAACTTCCGCCGCCGTTAGCATGCTGGACGCCGACCCCAGATGCTCAGAGAGGCGGCGGCGCCAGCCGCCCCCAAAACGCATCCCATCGTGCCGTCCGAGGTGAGGCTCTGTCATTTTCGTTTAAGCGAGGCGTGCCACGATGGGGGCTGATCGGAAGGTGGCGCCATCCAGGCAGGAGGGAATGGCAGAATGGCGATCGAGAGAGTTGCGGTTGTGGGCGCAGGCACCATGGGATCTGGTATCGCGCAGGTGCTCGCGCTGGCCGGCTTCCCCCTGAAGCTGATCGACGTAGCCTCGGGGCAGGTGGAGAGGGCTCTGCGCGCGATAGACGTCGATCTGAGTAAGGCCGTGGCAAACAGGCGCATCTCCGAAACGCAGAGGGTGGAAGCGCTCGGGCGAATAGTCGGCTCCGTCGAGATCACCGACGCCTCCGATGCAGACCTGGTGATAGAGGCGATCGTGGAGGACTTCGGCGCGAAATCCTCGCTCCTTCGGGAACTGGACAGGGTCTGCCGTCCAGAGGCCATCTTCGCCTCCAACACCTCGTCGATCTCCATCACCCGGCTAGCAGGGGCCACCAGCCGTTCGGACCGGGTTATCGGGATGCACTTCTTCAATCCGGTGCCGGCCATGAGGCTGGTCGAGGTGATCCGCGGAATGGCGACCAGCGACAACACGATGACCCTGGTGCTGCAGGCGGTCCAAGCACTGGGGAAGACGGCCGTCGCGGTGCAGGACTACCCAGGCTTCGTCTCCAATCGGCTGCTGATGCCCATGATCAACGAGGCAGCCTACGCCCTGATGGAGGGGGTGGCGACGAGGGACGCCATCGACACAGTGATGAAGCTGGGGATGAATCATCCGATGGGCCCGCTGGAGCTTGCCGATCTGATCGGTCTGGACGTCTGCCTCTACATCATGCGGGTACTTCAGGAAGGTTTCGGGGACGACAAGTACCGCCCCTGCCCGCTGCTGGTTAACATGGTGGCTGCCGGACGTCTCGGCCGAAAGGTGGGTCGAGGGTTCTACGACTACCAGGACTGAGCGCATCATTGGCTTAGGGCGATGGACTCTCGATCCGGATGCAGGGGCGGATCACCGTGCCCGCCCGCGCACCCCGGCCGGCCCCTGCGTCGGGGACGCGCCGAGTGCGCAGCCTGGGTCCCATCCTCCGGTTGACCGGGGGGGAGGCCTTCGGTATCATCTCACTTGTCGGCCGCACTCCGTGGATAGCCTGTTCCGGGGCGGCCTTGATCGTTATAGGAGCAGACCAGAGGTGCCCAGGAGTCAACAGGTCCCGTCGCCCGAAGCTGCGCCGGTCAGGCAGCGATCGCTGCCCCTGGCACTGCTCGTCTCCCTGCGTCCCAAGCAGTGGACCAAGAACGGTCTGCTCTTCCTCGCACTGGTCTTCGCCCGGGCTCTGGGCGAGCCGGACCTCGTCGGCAGGGGCTTCCTCGCCTTCGTCGACTTCTGCGTGCTGGCCTCGGCCACCTACCTGATCAACGACCTGATGGATCTGGAGCAGGACCGCCAGCACCCCACCAAACGCAAGCGCCCCATCGCCGCCGGGCAGGTTTCCCCGAAGCTCGCTGCCGGGACAGCCGCCTGCCTGCTGTCGGCGGCGCTGGCGCTGGCAGTGGCCCTCGGGTCCGCCTTTGCCCTGTCGGCGATCCTCTACCTTACGCTGACCGTCTCCTACACCTTGTGGCTAAAGCACCAGGTGATACTCGACGTCCTGGCAGTGGCGGCCGGCTTCGTGCTGCGGGCAGCCGCCGGGGCCGTGGCGATCGGGGTACCCATCTCGCCCTGGCTGTACGTGGTCACCATGCTCGGAGCGCTGTTCCTCGCCATCGGCAAGCGGCGCCACGAGCTCATGCTGCTCCAAGGCGCCGCCGTGAACCACCGCCCCATCTTGGGGGAGTACAACCTGCCCCTTCTCGACCAGATGATGTCGGTGGTAACGTCGGCCACGGTGATCGCGTACAGCCTCTACAGCTTCTCCGCGGAGAACCTCCCCAGGAACGGCGCGATGATGCTAACGGTGCCCTTTGTGCTGTACGGGATCTTCCGCTATCTCTACCTCATCCACATGAAGGGGGTCGGAGGCAGCCCGGACGAGCTTCTCCTGTCGGATCGCCACCTGATAGGCACCGTCCTCGGCTGGGGCGCCCTTTCCATCCTGATCCTCTACTTCGTCAAGTAGCGCGCCAGAATGCGCAAGGGCGGGTCACCAACCCGCCCCGAGACGCGAGAAGGCAGGGGCTTGTCCCCTGCCTTGCGATACCAGGATAAGTGCAGACGCGTCGCCTTCGCAGGGCGTCCGCAGGATGGTAGCCGCTCTACCGCTTGGTGTACTGAGGCGCTTTTCGGGCCCGCTTGAGGCCGTACTTCTTGCGCTCCTTCACCCGTGGGTCGCGTGTCAACAGGCCGGCCTTTCGAAGCACCGGCTTCATGCTCTCGTCGGCCTTCGACAGAGCCCGCGCAAGAGCATGTCGAATCGCCCCTGCCTGGCCGACGATGCCGCCACCGTGGACTCGGACGATCGCATTGAAGCTGGAAGCGCTGTTCGTCAGCCTCAAGGGCAAAACCACCATGTCCTGCCAGGCAGCTCGAGGGAAACGCGCCTTCAGGTCCATCCCGTTGATCGTGATCCCACCGTTGCCGGGTGATAGCAGTACCCGAGCCACGGCGGTCTTGCGTCTACCTACCGCCGCAATCTGATCCATGTTTGCCACTACGTACTCCTTTAGTAGCTGTCAGCTTTCAGCCATCGGCAGTCGGCTCTCGGCCTTCTGCGACGACCAGGACCTTCGATAAACCCGCCAGTCTCGCTTCAGGCTGACTGCTGACCGCTTCCTGCCGACTGCTGATGACGAGCGGTCTGCGCACCGTGCGGATGCGTGGGACCTGCATACACCTTCAGCTTGCGGTACATGGCACGACCCAGGGCGTTGTGAGGGAGCATCCCGCGCACTGCATGCTCGATCACCCGGGTAGGATGGCTGCGCAGTTGCGTGCCCAGTGTGACGGCACGGAGACCGCCGGGATACCCGGAGTGCCGGTAGTAACGCTTCTCCTCCAGCTTGTCCCCGGTGACTCGCACCTTCTCGGCGTTGATCACCACGACGAAGTCCCCACAATCCATGTGGGGGGCGTAGTATGGCTTGTGCTTGCCCTTCAGCAGTTGCGCTATCTGTGTTGCAAGCCGACCGAGCGTCTGGCCGGATGCATCGATGACATGCCAGCTCCTGACGATCTCGGAGGCCTTCGGACTATAGGTCTTCACCCGCCCTCCTTCAGTACTCCACACCTACGAGCATCAGACCGTGAGCCGGCACCTTCGCCTCGGAAAGCAGTGGATCGCTGCGATCCAGCATCTCCCGGAACTGCTCCGGCGTCCACTTCCTGAGCCCGACTTTCAGCATAGAGCCAACCATGTTTCTGATCATGTGCGGCAAGAACGCAGTCCCGACGACGTCGAAATCCACCGTCGGTGCCGTTCCGTGCCATTCGGCCTCGAACAGGGTCCGAACGGTGGTACGCCGCCGGCCGGCAGCCAGGTAACTGGTAAGCCCGTAGGTAAAGCAGGCGAAATCCCGCGTGCCTATCAGGCTACTGGCTGCTTCGTTCATTGCCTCCAGGTCCACGGGTTCGCCCACGTGAAGCCTGTAGCGCCTAGTCCAGACGGATGGCAACTCGGCGTTCCACAGCGAGTAGCGGTAGTGCCTGCGCTTCGCACTCCGCCTCGCGTGGAACCCCTCGGGAGCCTCCGCCACCTCCTTGACCACCAGGTCGTCCGGTAGGTTCGCGTTGAGAGCCCGCCTCAAGACCAGGGGAGGGAGCCGCGACTCGGTCTTGAAGGATACCACCTGCCCCAACGCGTGGGCGCCGGCATCGGTCCTTCCCGAACCCACCACCCGGGTCCGCACTCCGGTGACCTTGGCGATGGCACCCTCCAACTCCCCTTGAACGGTACGCAGCCGCGACTGGATCGCGAAACCGTGGAAGTCGGTACCGTCGTACTCGACCACCATCACGATGTTCCGCAAGGCTCCAACCACCCCACACCGGGCGTGCGGGGCGACAGACCAACCCTCGAACCCCGCTGGCGCGCCTGTCTAGATCACGAGTTCCAACTGCACCATGAGAGCGGCGTCTCCCTTGCGGGGGCCGATCCGGATGATCCGGGTGTAGCCGCCGGGTCTCTCCTGGAAGCGCGGCGCTAACGTGGAGAAGAGCTTCTCCACCACCTCGGGATCGTACAACGCGGCGAGAGCCTGGCGGCGGGCGTGCAAACCGCCGCCCTTGGCCTTGGTGATGATCTCCTCGGCCAGCCGCTTCACCTCCTTGGCCTTCGCCTCGGTGGTCCGGATCTTCTCGTAGCGCAGCAAGTCTGTCATCAGGTTCCTATACAAGGCCAGCCGGTGATCCGTGGGCCTTCCCAGCTTTCGGCCAGCAACTCGGTGTCTCACTCGCCAGTCCCTCCAGTTAACCCTACTCCTCGTCCTGGCCGCCGGCCGCGACCTCTTCGGCCTCATGCCCGAGCTCCTCGGTCTCTCCCATCTCGACACCAAAGCCGGCCTCGTCGGAAACCAAGGACTGCTCTTCCTCTTTAGAAGCCTCAGCGGCGCCCTTTTCGGCCTCCTCGCCAGCTTCGGCAGTGGCACCGGCTGGGGCGTAGCCCAAAGCCTCCAACCGCTGCTTCAACTCGTCCAACGACTTCTGGCCGAAGTTTCGCACGGCCAGCAGGTCGTCTTCGCTCATCTCCAGCAGTTGGCCGATCTTGGTTATGCCCGACCGCTTCAGGCAATTGTAGGCGCGCACCGAGAGATCGAGGTCCTCAATGGGGCGGTCATAGTCCTTGCCCGCCGTGGCGCGGGTCCCGATGACCACCCTCTCGCCACGCTTGCCGGCTGGGCCCAGCTCCGTGAAGATGGAGAAGTAGCGCACCAGGGTGTTGGCGCTCTCGCTGAGCGCATCGGCAGGGCTGATGCTTCCGTCGGTAAGGATATCGATCACAAGCCGATCCAGATCCGTGCGCGAGCCCACCCGCACGTGTTCGACGGTGTAATTCACCCTCCGGACCGGTGTGAAGATGGCGTCGATAGGAATGACCCCGATCGAAGGGGCCTCGCGCCCATCCGAGGGAAGATAGCCCTTTCCCTTCTCGACCACCAACTCCATGTCCAGTACCGCCTCAGGCGAGTCCAGGGTCGCCAGGTACTGCTCCGGATTGACGATCTCCACGTCACTCGGGGTGACGAGATCCGCCGCGGTCACCACACCAGGACCCTTCGCCTGCAGACGAATCTGCACCGGCTGGTCCGAGTAGCTCTTGAGCCGAATCTTCTTCACGTTCAGGATCAATTCCGTGGTGTCCTCCCGAACCCCCGGAACCGTCGCAAACTCGTGATAGACTCCATCAATCTTTAGGGAAGTAACGGCAGCACCTGGCAGTGAAGACAGCAGGACGCGCCGCAGGGCGTTGCCTAGGGTCACACCGTAACCGGGCTCGAGGGGCTCGATCTGGAAGGTCCCCTGGTTTTCGGTCGTCTTGACACTCTCGACCTTCGGCATATATGTTTCCAGCAAGGCTGAAGCCTCCTTCGTATTTCCGGGAGAAACGGCTCCAGTAAGGATCCTTCCTCTTCCTGGCCAGCCGCCAAGTTGCCTGTCCCGGTCGATTACCGAGAGTAATACTCCACCACCAACTGCTCGCTGACGGCGGTGTCGATTTCCTCCCGTGTCGGCACAGCCAGCACCCGTCCAGACATCCCATCCGCGTCCAAGCTCAACCACTTGGGAATGGTCTTCTTGGCCATCGAGGGGATAACCGTCTGGAAGTACTCGTCATCCCTGCTTCCCTCGTGTACGCTGATCACGTCACCAGGCTTCACCTGGGCCGAAGGTATATCGGTCTTACGACCACGCAGTCTGAAGTGGCCATGCCGCACGAGCTGCCGCGCCTGCGGCCTGGACGATGCCCACCCCATGCGGTACACCACGTTGTCCAGCCTCATCTCCAGGATCTGCAGCAGATTCTCGCCTGTGATCCCGGGCCGGCGCTCGGCCTCCTCGAAGCTCTTACGGAACTGCCTCTCCAGCACCCCGTAAATGCTCTTGATCTTCTGCTTCTCCCGCAACTGGGTCCCGTACTCCGAGACCTTCTTCCGTCTCTGTCCATGCTCGCCAGGGGCGTAAGCCCGCCTCTCCACCGGACACTTCGGTGTGAAGCACTTGTCGCCCTTCAAAAACAACTTCATACCCTGCCGCCGGCACAGGCGGCAGACGGCATCCGTGTACCTCGCCATCCGACCTCCCGATTAGCTATCAGCCTTCAGCTTCCAGCCATCAGCCTTACTTGCTGCGAGCAGCACGCACAGCACCAATTCCACTCTTCTATGGGGACTCAGCCATCAACACAGCCACCCAATCACCGCCGGCAGCCTGCCGCTGACCGCTGATTGCCGATGGCTGATGGCTCACTCCTAGACCCGGCGCTTCTTTGGTGGACGGCATCCATTGTGAGGGATGGGCGTCACATCGGTGATGGCACTGATGGTCAGCCCGGCAGCCTGCAGAGAGCGAATGGCCGCCTCTCGTCCGGACCCTGGGCCCTTCACGTACACCTCGACCTGCCGCAACCCGTGCTCCATCGCCCTCCTGGCCGCACCTTCCGCCGCCAGCCCTGCTGCGTAGGGCGTGCTCTTTCGCGATCCCTTGAAACCCGCGGTTCCCGCGCTTCCCCACGATATCGTGTTGCCGTCGGGATCCGTGATGGTCACCAGGGTATTGTTGAAGCTAGACTGAATGTAGGCGTTCCCTCGCGGAATCTGCTTCCGCTCTCTCCTCCTGACCCGCGGTGCCCTTCTTCTGTCAGCCAACCGATACTCCTTCTGCGCGTTATCTTCAGCCCGAACGCCCCGAGGCCGAGCCCCAGGGGCCAGAACAGGCTACTTACTTCTTCGCCGAGGCCTTCTTGCGCCCGGCCACAGTCCGACGAGGACCACGCTTCGTTCGGGCATTCGTCCGAGTGCGCTGCCCGTGGACCGGCAGCCCTCTCCTGTGCCTCACGCCGCGATAGCACCCGATCTCAATCAACCGCTTGATGTTCAGGTTGACCTCTCGGCGAAGATCACCTTCCACCTTGTACTCGCGGTCGATGATCTCTCTCAGCCGTGCTACCTCATCCTCGGTGAGGTTCTTGACTCGAGTATCAGGATTGACACGCGTCCGCGCCAGGATCTTCCGGCTCGTCGTTGGGCCAATCCCGTAAATGTACGTCAGGGCAACCTCAACTCGCTTGTCCCGCGGTATATCAACCCCTGCGATGCGGGCCACTACCGCCTCCTTTCTCCTGTGTCCCGATGATCCCAAGTCCCCTTCCGGGCAGAGAGCGCCACGGCGAACGCAGCGCCATCCCCGCAGTCTTCAGTGGGCGCGCCAGAGGCTACGTCCACAGCCCCAGATTATCCCTGGCGCTGCTTGTGCCTGGGATTCGTACATATTACCATGACCACGCCGCGCCGCCTAATGACCTTGCACTTCTCGCAGCGGGGCTTGACCGATGCTGACACCTTCATTGGTTCACTCCGCCTGTCTATCTCGTTGATCGGTACACTATCCGGCCACGCGTGAGATCGTAAGGGGATAGCTCCACCTTTACCCTGTCGCCCGGCAGGATCCGGATGAAGTTCATCCGTATCTTCCCCGACACGTGGGCCAAGACCCGCAACCCGTTGGGGAGTTCGACCCGAAACATCGCGTTCGGCAACGCCTCGGTGACAACCCCCTCAACCTCGAGCGACTCGGTCCGCGACCCAGCCATCTAGCCTTGCGACTCCTTCTCGCTTTGCCCCGAGCAGGCGGCCAAGACCACCATCACCTGCTCCGTCACCTCTGGGATGGGGCGCTCCCCATCCACCTCAGCCAAGATACCCCGACTCCGGTAGTACTCGAGGACCGGCGCGGTCTGCTCGAAGTAGACCTGCAACCTCCGGCTCACGGTTTCGGGGCGATCATCAGGCCGCTGGACGAGCTGGCCACCACACCGCTCGCACACACCGGCCACCTTGGGAGGGCTGGTCCGCTCCTGGTGCGGGGTCCTGCAGACCCCACACTCCCAGCGCGCTGCCAACCTCCTTACTAGCTCCGGCTCAGAGACCTTGAGGTAGATGGCTACATCCACCCTGTCCCCTCGCCGCGCCAGCGCAGCATCCAACGCCTCGGCCTGGGCGATGTTCCTGGGAAAGCCGTCCAGCACTGCACCCTTCGCCGCATCCGGCTGGGAAAGCCGGTCCACTACCAGGTCCACCACGAGGGCATCGGGGACTAACTCCCCCCTCTCCATGTAGCCCTTGACCTGCTTCCCCAGGTCCGTCCCCCGACGCACAGCCTCCCGCAGGACGTCCCCCGTGGCTACGTGCGGCAACCCCAGTCGCCGCGCCACCACCTCCGCCTGGGTGCCCTTGCCCGCGCCGGGTGCCCCCAGGAAAACCACGTACAACGCCATCCTCCCACTCGAAAGAAGCCAGGCTCCCGTCGGCGGTCCTAGGGCCGGCAGACCGCGACGCGGCAGTCGCTCGCGTCACGAGGCCCCACAACCGGGGCAGTAGCCGCTTCTGCAGGCTCCTACTTTATAAACCCTTGATAGTGCCTCATCAGCAGTTGGGACTCCAACTGCTTCATCGTGTCCAGCACCACACCGACCACGATCAGCAAGGCCGTACTGCTCAGGGTTAGGGCCTGAACGCTGGTCAGGTTCTGCACGAAGAAGGGCAGAACGGCTACCGCGCCCAGGAAGATGGCGCCGAACCAGGTTATCCTGATCAGCACCTTATTCAGATACTCACCCGTAGGCCGGCCGGGTCGAATGCCGGGTATGAACCCGCCATTCTTCTGCAGGCTCTCCGCGATATTCTGCTGCTGGAAGATCACCATGGTGTAGAAGAAGGTGAACCCCACCACTAGCAGGAAGTAGAGCACCCAGTACACCAGATGGGCGGGGTTGAACACCCCACTAACGAACCCAGCAACACCCGCGATCAGGCTGTTGTCCGAGTAGACGAAGTAGCTCGCCACCGTGCCGGGGAACAGCATGATCGACATCGCGAAGATCAGAGGTATCATGCCCGCGGAGTTGACCCGCATCGGGATGTGGGTGCTGCTTCCACCATACATGCGGGTCCCGCGGATCCGCTTCGCGAACTGCACCGGGATCCGGCGCTGCCCCTCTTGTACCACGACGATGGCCGCCACGGTGAGCAGGCCAAGCACCAGGAACACCAACAGTCCCAGGTAGTTCGTGCCAGCGAAGATCGACTGTCCCACCATGCCGGGCAGTCCAGCAACGATGCCGGCAAAGATGATGATCGACACCCCGTTGCCGATCCCGTTCTCCGTGATCAACTCGCCCAGCCAGACCAGCAGCATGGTGCCGGCCGTCATACTCATGAGGATCGCGAGAGTCGGCAAGAAGTTGCTGACCAGGTTGAAGTTCTCGATCACACCCAACTGGGTGCTCGCCAGAAGCGAACCCGTCCCCAGCGCCTGCAGGAAGGCCATGGGCACGGCCAACCAGTGGGTGTACTGGTTCAGCTTGTTGCGCCCGGCCTCACCTTCCTTCGATAGCTCCTGAAGCCTCGGAACCATCGGGATCAACAGTTGCATGATGATGGACGCCGTGATGTAGGGGTACACCCCCATGGCGGCGACCGAGAAGTTCTTCATGGCACCGCCGGAGAAGAGGTCGAGCATACCAATCAACTGGTTGGACTCGAACAACCTCCTCAGCGCCTCAGCGTTGACCCCAGGCACCGGCACGTGCGATATGAACCGGAAAATGACCAGGATGCCGAACGTGAACAGCAGCTTCCGCCGAAGATCCGGTATCCTGAAGGCATTAACGAGGGAATCGATCATTCAGTGACCCTTTCGAGGGCGCCGCCCGCCGCTTCGACCTTCTGCTGAGCGCTCTGGGACCACTGGTGCACCCGGATCCTCAGCGGCTTGGCGAGCTCTCCTCGCCCGAGCAGCTTCACCGGCAGTCTCGTGTCGCGGATGAGGCCAGCCTCCGCCAGCTCCTCGGGCGTGACCAAGCTGCCCGCCTCGAAACGATCGAGCCGATCCAGATTCACCAGATGGAACTCCTGTTTGAAGATGTTGGTGAAGCCCCGCTTGCGGGGTAGCCGCAATACCAGGGGCACCTGCCCACCCTCAAACCTGGGATTGACCTGGCCGCCCGACCGTGCCTTCTGTCCCTTCAAACCACGGCCGGAGTAGGTACCATGGCCGGAGCCATTCCCGCGGCCCACTCTCTTTCTTGGTTTCTTGGCACCCTTGGCGGGGGCCAGTTCGTGCAGTCTCATGCTTCCTCTTCTTCCACCCTGACAAGGTGCCTGACTTTCTCCACCATACCGCGGACCTCCTCTGTGTCCGGCTTCTCCACGGTCTGGTGCAGGCGCCGAAGTCCGAGCGACCGGATCGTGTCCTTCTGCCGCTGCGAGTAGCCGATTGCGCTCTTCGTCCAGGTGATCACAAGCTTCTTACTCACCGGCAGCACCTCTTCCCAACAGCTCGGCGAGCTTCTTGCCACGCTGCTGAGCCACCTTCTCGGGATCCTTCAACAGCTTCAGACCATTCACCGTGGCCTGCACAACGTTGATGGAATTGGAGCTGCCCAGCGACTTGGTGAGGACGTCCTTCACCCCCGCCGCCTCGATCACCGCGCGCACTCCGCCGCCCGCTATCACCCCAGTACCCGGCGAGGCCGGCTTCAGGAGGACCTTGGCGGCACCGAACTGGGCGATCACCTCGTGCGGGATGGTGCTGCCGTGCAGCGGAACCCTGATGAGGTTCTTCTTCGCGTCCTCGGCCCCCTTGCGGATGGCATCGGGCACCTCGTTGGCCTTCCCGAGGCCGGCACCCACGATGCCCTGGCCGTCCCCCACGACGACGACCGCGCTGAAGCTGAAACGCCGGCCGCCCTTCACCACCTTGGCGACGCGGTTTACCTTTACGACACGCTCTTCAAGGGCCAAGCCCGATGGATCAATCTTTGCCATTCACCGCCTCTCAGAACTCCAGGCCGGCGCCCCTGGCTGCATCCGCCAGCGCCTTGACGCGCCCGTGATATAGGAAACCGCCTCGATCGAACACCACCTTGCCGATTCCTCGCTCCAAGGCGCGCTTCGCCACCACCTCGCCGACGACCTTCGCATGGTCGGTCTTTGAGCCCTTCAACTCCGCTCGAATGGCCGGATCGATATCGGACGCGGCCACGAGAGTCGAGCCAGTGGTATCATCGATGACCTGGGCATATATGTGATTGAGGCTTCTGAAGACGGCAAGGCGAGGCCTGGCTGGGGTCCCCTCCACCTTGGCCCTAAGCCGGCGGTGCCGCTTGAGCCTGGCCGCCCTAGTGTTAGATGCCTTGATCAAAGCTACCTCCCGTTGGCCCTACTTCTTCTTGCCGCCGGTCTTGCCGACCTTCCTGCGGACCTGCTCCTCGGCGAACTTGATGCCCTTCCCCTTGTAGGGCTCGGGCTTCCTCACCCTTCGGATGCGGGCGGCCAACTCGCCTACCTGCTCCTTGTCGATGCCACTGACGATGATGCGGTTAGTGCCCTCGACCCCCAGGGTGATCCCCTCTGGTGCGTCCACCTGCACGGGGTGGGAGAAGCCAACCTGCAACACCACGCTCTTCCCAACCTGCTGCGCCCTGTAGCCGACGCCAGCGACCTCCAGCCTGCGGCTGAAGCCGTTGGTGACGCCCTCGACCATGTTGGCCACAAGCGTCCTGGTGAGCCCGTGCAGCGACCGGTGAAGCCGGCTGTCCGTGGGGCGCTTCACCACGATGGTCGCGTCCTGCATCTCGATCTGCATGTCGGGGTGGAGCTTCCGGCTCAGCGTCCCCTTCGGCCCGCGCACGGTCACGAGGTTATCTTTTATGTCGACCTGTACCCCCGCGGGTACGGCTATCGGTACCTTGCCGATTCTGGACATGTCGCCTTCTCCATCGCTAGTGGGACCTCAATAGCTGAACTCCAGTTTCGGGGCGCTATTTGTCTCCCACTAATTGCATCCACTACCAAACGTAGCAGAGGACCTCGCCGCCCACGTTCATCTGTCTGGCCTTCCGGCCACTCATGACGCCCGATGGGGTCGACAGGATCGCCACGCCGAGGCCGCCGTACACATTGGGAATCTCCTTGCTGCCCGTGTACACTCGCAACCCGGGCTTGCTGACCCGCTTGAGGCCGGTCAGCACCGGCGCCTTCTTCCCCACGTACTTCAGGTGGATGCGGAAGCTCCTCGCCGCCTTCCCATTCTTCTCCCGCACCATCTCGAAATCGCGGATGAAGCCCTCTTCCTTCAGCACCCGCGCCACGGCAAGCTTCTCCCGCGAGAGCGGAACCACCACCGAGTCGTGTCGGGCCTGGGTTGCGTTCCGTATCCTGGTCAGCATGTCCCCGATCGGATCCGTTAAGTTCATGTCACCTTCCTCAACAGTGCCGAAACGTCCTTGGTATACCCGCTGTCTACCAGCTCGACTTGGTGATACCAGGGATCTCGCCCGCCAGCGCGAGCCTTCGGAAGCAGATCCTGCACATGCCGAACTTTCGCATGTAGGCCCTCGGTCGGCCGCACAGCGCGCATCGGTTGTGCTGCTGCACCTTGAATTTTGGCGGACGCGCGGCCTTAGCAATCAACGACTTCTTCGCCAAGCTTCTCTCCTTCATCCCCCTCTGAATTCCATCTGGCCCTAAGACCGAGCAAAGGGAACACCGAGCAGCGCCAGCAACCGGCGGGATTCCTCATCCGTCCTGGCCGTGGTGACGATGCTGATCTCCATTCCCCGAACCTTGTCGATCTTGTCGTAGTCGATCTCGGGGAAAACCAGTTGCTCCTTCAGCCCGAGGGTGTAGTTGCCCCGACCGTCGAATGCCTTCGGCGATACCCCCTGGAAGTCTCGCAGCCGCGGCAGCGCTGCGTTGCACAGGCGATCCAGGAACTCCCACATCCGATCGCCACGCAGGGTCACCATGGCGCCGATCGGCATCCCAGTCCTAAGTCGGAAGGCCGCGATCGACCGCTTCGCTCGGGTGATCACAGGCCGCTGGCCAGTGATGTCCGAGAGGTCCTTGACGGCCGCATCCAACGCCTTCGCGTTGGTGATGGCCTCGCCCAGGCCGATGTTCACGACGATCTTCGCCAGGCGCGGGACCTGCATAGGGTTCTCGTACTTGAACTCTTCCTTGAGCGCAGGCACCACCTCGCGCTCATACTTTTCCTTCAGCCGTGCCATTCGCACTCTCCACTCAGCGAGTCAGCAGCCACAAAGAGGGCCATGTTGCCCACGCCCTAGCTCTTGGCGCCCCCTCGCTCTGGGATAACCTCGTTACACTCCTTGCAGAAGCGTACCTTCTTCCCGCTCTCGAGGAAGCGATACCCCACCCGCGTCTTGGCGTTGCACTCCGGACAAACGAGCATCACGTTCGACACGTGAATGGGCATCTCCACATCAATGATACCAGGCCGGCGCTTCGGATCGCCTCGCTTCACATGCTTCTTCGCGATGTTCAGTTCGGCGACGATCACCTTGTCCTTGGCCGGCAGCCCCTGTCGAACCTTGCCCCGCTTGCCCTTGTCCTTTCCCGCTATGATCTCGACGGTATCGTCGCGTCTGATCTTCACTGCTGTTACCCTCAAACGAAGCCTCGCCTGCCTACAGCACTTCCGGCGCCAGCGAGATGATCTTCATGTAGTTCTTCTCCCGAAGCTCCCTGGCCACGGGGCCGAAGATGCGGGTACCCTTCGGGTTGTTTCGGTCCGAAAGGATGACGGCGGCATTCTCGTCGAACCGGATGTAGGAGCCATCGGGTCTGCCATACTCCTTGGCGGTCCGCACGACGACGGCCTTGACCACGTCACCTTTCTTCACCGCCCCACCGGGAACAGCCTGCTTCACCGACGCTACGATGACGTCGCCCACCGTCGCGTATGGCTTCGCCCCACCGCCCAGCACACGAATGCACATGAGCTGCCTGGCCCCTGTGTTGTCTGCTACTTTCAAACGCGTCTGCGGTCGAATCATCAGATCTCGCTCCTCGTCACACTCTGTCTGACCGGGCAGGCGGAGCCGTAAGCGACCGGTAGCGCCCGATCAAACCTACAGACGAGCCCCCTCCTCGTGCCGGAGGATCTCCTCCACGGTCCACCGCTTCTCCTTGCTGAGCGGCCGGGTCTCTCGGATCCGCACGCGGTCTCCCACCTTGCAGCGGTTCTCCTCGTCGTGAGCCTTGTACTTCTTGTGAATGCGCATCGTCTTGCCGTACAGGGGATGGCGCTTCACGGTCTCCACCGACACGACGACAGTCTTGTCCATCTTGTCGCTCACGACAACGCCTTCTCTTGACTTCCGCCTGCCGACGTGCCCGACAGCAATCTGGTTGTTAGTCATGGCTTGCTGCTTTCTCCAGCTCCAACTGTCGTTCCCAGGTCTTGAGACGGGCGATATCCTTGCGGACCTCACGGATGCGCGCGGTGTTGCTCAACTGGCGCGAGGCCTGCTGCAGCCGAAGCCTGAACAGCTCCTCCAGACTCTCCCGTATCTTCGCCCGGACCTCATCCTCGCTGAGGTTACGCACTTCCGATGGCTTCATTCGTCGGTGCTTCCTCTCTCATCAAGAACTTCGTCTGGATAGGCAGTTTGTGCGCGGCCAGCCTCAACGCCTCTCGGGCCGCCTCCTCGCCTACCCCCGCTACTTCGAACATGACGCGGCCGGGCTTCACCACCGCCACCCAGTGATCGGGCGCACCTTTTCCACTGCCCATGCGGGTCTCCGCGGGCTTCTTCGTCACCGAGTGATCAGGAAAGATTCGAATCCAGACCTTCCCACCACGCTTCAGATGGTGGGTGATGGTGCGACGGGCCGCCTCGATCTGTCGAGCAGTCACCCAGCCAGCCTCCTGCGCCTGGAGGCCATACTCCCCAAAGGTTACGCTTACACCGCCTTTGGCCATGCCGTCCATGTGCCCGCGGTGGACCTTCCTATGCTTAACCCGCTTCGGCTGTAACATCGACTTACTCCCCGAAACCTGTAGCCGCAACCTTCAGGTTGCGCGCAGACTCCCTCTCGCCAGCCGGCCGCTCCCGCACCGGAGACGCGCATGCTGAAGCCCGCGGCTACGCTGGTGGTCTGACCCCTAAGCCCCGGCCGGTGCCGGCGTGGCCGCGCCCGGCTCGGCCGCCTTTACCTCTTTCGCCGGAGGCAGGACATCGCCCTTGTAGATCCAGACCTTCACGCCCACCACACCGAAGGTGGTCAGCGCCTCCGCCTGGCCGAAGTCGATGTCGGCCCGAAGTGTGTGAAGAGGAACGCGGCCCTCGCGCTCCCACTCCCGACGGGACATCTCGGCACCACCCAGCCGGCCGGAGGTGGTGACCCTGATGCCCTTGGCACCAGCCTTCATCGAGCGCGCCACCGCCTGCTTCATGGCTCGCCGGAAGGCGACCCTCTTCTCCAACTGCTCCGCAACGCTACGAGCAACCAGGGTCGCGTCCAACTCCGGTTGGCGGATCTCCTGGATGGTCACTCGCACCTTCTTCCCGGTGAGCGCCTCCAGCTCACGACGCAACTCCTCCACCTTGGCGCCGCTCTTGCCAATAACGATCCCGGGCTTCGCCGAGTGGATCGTAATCGTCATTTGGTTGGCAGAGCGCTCGATGTCCACACGCGGTACGCCGGCATCAAACAGCCGCTTCATCAACATCCGTCGTACACGGAGATCTTCGTGCAACAGATCCGTGTAGTCCTTATCCGCGTACCACTTGCTCTGCCAGTCCTTGATCACTCCCAAACGGAAGCCAACCGGATGGACTTTCTGACCCACTAGCTATGCCTCCCTCTCCTTAACCACCACCGTTATGTGGCTGGAGCGCTTGATGATGGGGGCCGCTCTCCCCCTGGCCCTCGCCCGGTACCGCTTGAGGCTCCGGCCGGGGTCAGCTACCACTTGCGCCACGTACAGATCGTCGGTAGATAGGTTGTAGTTGTTCTCTGCGTTGGCCGCCGCCGACTTCACCGCCTTCGCTATCGGATCCCCAGCCTTGTTGGGGATCAGCAGCAGCGCGGCCATGGCCTCACGCACGCTCTTTCCCTTAATGGCGTTGCCAACCAGACGCACCTTCCTCGGCGACATCCGGATGTGCCTCGCGATTGCCCGTACTTCCATCGCCTTCTCCTATCGCACCGAGGTCGACTTCTCGCCTCGGGCCACATGACCGCGGAAGTGGCGGGTGGGCGCAAACTCCCCTAGCTTATGACCCACCATGTTCTCGCTGATGTATATCGGCACGTGCCTGCGGCCATCGTGCACCGCAATGGTGTGCCCAACCATCTGAGGGAAGATGGTGGAATCCCTCGACCAGGTCCTGATGACCCGGCGCTCGCCTGTGGCGTTCAGCACCTCTATCTTCCTCAGCAGCCGTCCGTCGACGTACGGCCCCTTCTTCAGAGAACGGGACATCCTCACCTCCCAGCTAAGTAGGTATGCGGACTACCTACTTCTTCCTCGGCTTAACGATCAGGTCGCTGCCCAGCTTCCGCCTGCGGGTCTTGTACCCCATGGCGGGCTTCCCCCAAGGGGTCTGAGGCTGGCCGCCGATCGGCGCCTTCCCCTCACCACCGCCATGCGGGTGATCCCGCGGCGTCATCGCGGAGCCTCGGACCGTCGGACGGATGCCCAGGTGCCTCGTGCGCCCCGCCTTGCCCAGCTTGATCAGGCCGTGATCGACGTTCCCCACCTGGCCCACCGTGGCCTTGCAGCGAGTGCTCACGATCCTGACCTCGCCGGATGGGAGTCGTACCTGGGCCCTCTCGCCGTCTTTCGCCATCAACTGCGCCACGGTACCGGCGCTCCGAACCAGTTGCGCCCCTCGCCCAGGGTTCAACTCGATGCTGTGGATCTGCGTGCCGACAGGAATCGCGCTCAGCGGCAGGGTATTGCCCGGGCTCAGCTCCGCATCGGGGCCCGATACGATGGTGGCGCCCACCTTCAGACCGTTGGTGGCGATCACGTACCGCCTCTCGCCGTCCTCGAATCGCACGAGGGCGATGCGGGCCGAGCGATTCGGATCGTACTCGATCGACTCGACCACGGCGGGCATCCCCACCTTGTCTCGCTTCAGGTCGATAATGCGGTACTTGCGCTTTGCGCCCCCGCCCCTGTGGCGCACCGTGATGCGGCCGTTGGCATTCCGGCCCGCCTTCTTCTTCAAGGGAGCGGTCAGCGACTTCTCCGGCTCGGTCCTGGTGATCTCTTCGAACGTCAAGCCGGTCATCCCCCGCCGGCCAGGCGACGTCGGCTTATAAGCTTTGATAGGCACTGCCGATTCCTCCCTAGACTCCCTCGTACAACTCCTCGATCCGCTGGCCAGGCTTGAGAGTAACGATAGCCTTCTTCCAGCTCGACGTCATGCCCTTCCGCCGACCGATGCCTCGCTCTCTCGGATGGATGTTCACCACGTTCACGTCGGCCACTTCGACCTTGAAGATCTTCTGAACCGCCTCGCGGATCTGGACCTTGTTGGCCTCTCGGGCAACCTGGAAGGTGTACTTCCCCTGCGCGAGCTGGGCGGTGTTCTTCTCGGTGATCAGCGGCTTGATGATTACCTGCCAGATCTCCATGATTACTGCACCCCCAACCACTCGGTCACCGAGTTCACCGCGTCGACGGTCATCACCACCTTGTCACGGCTCAGCAGGTCCAGCAGGTTCATCGACCCGGGAGTCACCGCCATCACCTCGGGCAGGTTCCTTGCTGCCCTCATGATCTCCTCGTTCCTCTCGGGCAGGACGATCATCGCCTTCCCGTCGACACCGAGGCCCGCGAGCGCCGCGGCCATCTCCTTGGTCTTCGGGCTGGCGATCTCCAGCCGGTCCACCACCAGCAGCCGATCCTCGGCTACCGTCGCAGAGAGCACGGACCGGAGGGCAAGCCTCCTCATCTTCCTGGGCAGAGCCTGAGCGTAGCTGCGGGGATGCGGACCGAAAGCCACGCCTCCACCCTTCCAATGCGGGGCTCGGCGGCTGCCCTGCCTGGCTCGCCCGGTGCCCTTCTGTCGCCATAGCTTCGACCCGGAGGCGTTGACTTCGCCGCGAGTCTTCGTATCCGCGGTTCCTCGCCGCGCGTTGGCCTGCTGGCAAACCACAGCCTGATGCACCACCGCGGCGTTCGGCTCGATTCCAAAAACGTACTCGTTCAGTTCAATCTGGCCAACGACTTCGCCAGCCATGTTCAGGACATCGACCTGCGGCATTCCCGTCACCCCTCCTGCCTGCCGGCGCCGCGAATCACCACCAGGCCTCGGGCCGCGCCGGGAACCGCCCCCTCGACGGTCAGCAGGTTCCGCTCCGGATCGGACCGAACCACCCTGAGGTTCTTCACAGTGACCTGCACATCGCCGGAATGCCCGGCCATCCGGGTCCCCTTCAGCACTCGTCCAGGCGTGGCGGACGATCCGATGGAGCCAGGCGCACGGTGCCTGTCGGACTGGCCGTGTGTCTTGGGCCCCCCTCCGAAGCCATGGCGCTTCACCACACCGGTGAAACCACGCCCCTTGCTGGCACCGGTGATGGACACCCTGTCGCCTTCCTTGAACATCCCCACGTCCAACTTGTCCCCGACCTTGGCCTCTGTGGCCTCGTCCAGGCGGATCTCCATCAGATGCCTCAGGGGAGGAAGGCCGTTCTTCTGAAGGTGCCCTCGCTCCGGCTTGTTCAGCTTCCGGCTCTCTTCGAAGCCAATCTGAACCGCCTCATATCCGTCCGTCTCGGTCGACTTGACCTGAGTCACGTAGCAGGGCCCAACTTCCAGGACGGTCACCGCGACCATCCCTCTCCCTTCCTCGAAAACCCGGGTCATGCCGACCTTCCGGCCCATGATTCCTTTGATCATGCGCTACCCCCCAGTCGAGCCGTCAGCTTTAACTGTCAGCTATCAGCAATGGAGCCCCGCTGACAGCTTCTGTCTGATAGCCGACCGCTACTACAGCTTGATTTCTATGTCGACTCCGGCCGGCAGGTTCAGCCTGGTTAGCGCATCGATCGTCTTCGACGTGGGCTCAAGCACGTCTATCAGCCGCTTGTGGGTCCTGATCTCGAACTGCTCCCGCGAGTCCTTGTCGATGAAGGGCGAGCGTATGACGGTGTACTTCTCGATCTTGGTCGGCAGGGGCACAGGCCCTGCTACCGCCGCTCCCGTCCGCTCGGCCGTGTCCACTATCTGTGCGGCTGATTGATCTAAGATCCTGTGATCGAACGCCTTCAGGCGAATGCGGATCCGCTGCTTTGGCATCTCTTCCTCTCGGTTTCTCGGGTACCTAATCCAAAACCTTGGTGACGGCTCCGGCACCCACCGTGCGACCACCCTCGCGGATTGCGAACCGCAACCCCTCTTCCAGCGCGATCGGCTGGATCAGCTCGATCTCCATCTGCACGTT
>JBLNDL010000096.1:0-68017 GCA_050261575.1 Sphingomonadaceae bacterium
TGGTCTCCCTCGTCCGGCGAGCTGAAGGGCGGGTTCAGCACGGCGTAGATCACGCCACGCACCAGGGTGAGGGCCAGCAGGACCCACAGGAAGTCCACCGACGCGTCTCCCGCGCCCGGGAGCCAGCGGCGAACACGCGCACGAGTCGTCGTTTCGGTGGCGGCGTAGCCAATCAAGGTGGCGTTACCTCGCTATCGTCGGCTGAAAAGAGGCGGATGCTCGAGCGGCATGGCCGAGGCGGCAGCTACTCTACCACCAGGTTGTGCATCGCGCAAGGTGCGGCGGCCGGCGCCACTCAGTCCTCGGCCCTCAGCCCCGAGTCCTCCGGCGCGCCGGCCGCGACGGGCAGCCACCTGTGCGGCAACACCGCCACGCCGTAGTCGGTCCGGTCGGAGCGCACCTTGAACATGGCGGCGTGCTCCCGGAAGTCGTAGTGGGTGTGCTTCATCGGCTCGAAGACCGCGGCGTGAACGAAGAAGGTGCCCGGCAGCAGCGTCAGCGGGGCGAAGCTTATCCGCACCTCCCCCTCCTCGTCCACCTCCACCGGCGGGAGGCCGTCGCTCCGCATGTTGGTCGCGTAGCAGTAGGTCCCGTCCGAGCGGGCTATCGTCACCCCGAAGGCGGCGGTGGGCGCGCCGTCCAGCGCGACGTAGCCGATCTTCACCACCAGCTCCTCGCCGGTCCGGAAGAACACCCTCGGCTGGCCGTCGGAGCCGCACAGCTCCACCTTGGTGATCCGCACCGGATGCTCCGCATCCAGTGGCGAGTGATGAGTGTCGAGCGATGAGTCGCCGCCCTGGCTGGTGAACTCCAGGTAGTCGGCCACGATCTGGTTGGCGGCGCCCTGCCCGCGCACCACGCCCTTGTGGAGCCAGACGGCGCCGGAGCAGATCTCCGTGATGGAGGCCAGGTCGTGGGAGACGATGACGATCGTCCGCCCGGCCCGCTGGAAGGAGCGGATCCGGTCGAAGCACTTCTTCTGGAAGCTGGCATCCCCCACGGCGAGCACCTCGTCCACCAGCAGGATGTCGGGCTCCACGCTGGTGGCCACGGAGAAAGCGAGGCGCATGTACATGCCGGAGGAGTAGTGCTTCACTGGCGTGTCGATGAAGCGCTCCAGCTCGGAGAAGGCCACGATCTCGTCGAAGCGGCGCTTCATCTCCGCCTGGCGCATCCCCAGGATGGTGCCGGCGAGGAAGACGTTCTCCCTGCCGGTGAGTTCCGGGTGGAAGCCGGCGCCCAGCTCCAGCAGGGCGGAGACGCGACCGTTCACGAGGATGCCGCCGGAGGTGGGCTTGAGGATGCCGGAGATCAGCTTGAGCGCGGTGCTCTTGCCGGAGCCGTTGTCGCCGATGATCCCCACGGTCTTCCCCTCGGGCACGTCGAAGGAGACGTCGCGCAGGGCCCAGAACGTCTCCCTGCGGGCGTCCTGGCCGGGCCGGCGGCGCACCAGGTTGACCAGCATCTCCTGGAAGGTGCGGCTGCGCTCGTGGTCGATCACGAAGCGTTTGGATACGTTGTGGAAGGAGACGGCTGCGGCGATAGTCACAACTCCTCGCTGAACCTGGGCGAGAGGGTCCGGAACAGCCAGTAGCCCACGGCCAGCGCGATGGCCGCCTCCGCCAGCGCGAAGGCGGTGTGGCGGATCGGTGGCAGGCCGTAGAGCAGGATGTATCGGTAGTCGGTGATGATGGCGGCCATCGGGTTCAGCATGTACACCCAGCGCCAGACGTCGATCCCCAGGAAGCTGATGCTCTGGGGGATCCGCTCCAACTGGTAGAAGATGGGCGTCAGGAAGAACCAGGCGGTGACCCCCACCTCCAGCAGCACCGAGACGTCGCGGTAGAAGACGTTCACGCAGGCCACGGTCAGCGCGATCCCCAGGGTGAGCATGAGCTGTATCGCCACGATGGCGGGCAGCAGCAGCGCCATGGGGGTCAGCTCTATCCGGTAGGCCAGGATGAAGCCGAACAGCACCACCAGGGTGAGCAGGAAGTTGACCAGGTTGGAGGCCACCAGCGATGCCGGCAGCAGCTCCCGCGGGAAGTACACCTTGTTGATCAGTGTGGAGTTGCCCACCACGGTGAAGGCCGCCCCCGTGATGGAGTTGGCGAAGAAGTTCCACGCCACCAGTCCGGTGAGGACGAAGACGGGGAAGTTCTCGATGGTGGGCACGGTGAGGATGGTGAAGACGATGGTGAACACCACCATCATCAGCAGCGGGTTCAGCAGCGACCACACGAAGCCGAGGGCCGACTTCTTGTAGCGGACCTTGAGGTCGCGCACCACCAGGTTGGCGAAGAGGTCGCGGTAGGCGAACAGGTGGGCGGCGGGCTTGGCGATGGCCATTTGCATCGAAAGGGCGTCTGCTTCCGTGTGAGATCGGCCGGCTCCGGTGCGCGGGTGGGCGGCCGGGAGTTGGTTGTTGAACCAGGGACCATAGTAGCACGCCGGTAGATGCGCGTAAAGGGCGGGCGGGACCCGCGGGGAGCACGGCCGGCATCCAGATGATCAACGTCGGCGCGGGCGAACCGTTTCAGGGGGGAGCCCCCCGCAACTTCTACCTCGGGTCGAGAACGCGAAGACGGGCGCGCCCCTCGATACCACGGAACCGGCGTTGTCGCTAACGCCGGCACCGCCGAGTGGAGCTCCCGAAAAGGTGTCGCGGGCGGATGCTTCGCCCCTGCACCTGGATGCAGACTGGTCGGGGAGTCTCGAGACGCACCCGATTCTGCGCTGGCGCTTGACATGGCGCGATGGGGCAGATAAGCTACGTTGTAGTAGTTGTACTGAGTACCCGCACGGAATCGACGGAGGTCGCGGTGCGCACCGCTCTCGTCTCCGTTGCGCTCCTCCTCGGCCTGCTCGTGCTGGCCGATCCGGGCCCCCAGCCCGCCACGGCCGGCCCCGACCTTCTCCCCTCGACGGCGCCGGGGGAGGCGGCGCACGCGTCGGCCCAAAAGGGTGTCTCCGCGCAGACGCCGCCGGTGCTCCTCCGCTTCTGGCCGCTCCACATCCCGCCCATCGAAGTCGGGGAGTCCACGGTCGTGCAGCTCCTGCTGGAGAACACCGATCTCCTCTACGGGGTGGATCTGGCGGTCACATTCGATCCCAGTCTGGTGGAGGTCGTGGAGATCGTCCCCGGGGACCTGCTGCCGGATGCCCGGGTGGTGGTGCGGGACGTGGACAATGCGGCGGGGAGGGTCCGCTACGTGGCTACCCTGTTGGGGGACGCGGAGGCCCGGGCCAGCACGGGGTTCGTCGCGTCTGTGCGGTTCCGGGGTGTGGCGGTTGGCACTTCCCCGCTGGGGTGGGACATGGGGCTGGTGAAGCTCTCCGACCGGGAGTCGAACCCGCTGGTGGGGTCCCCGAGTGTCGCCGCGCTGACGGTGGCGGGCCCGACCCCGACGGTGACGCCGAGCCCCACCCGCACCCCCACGGCCACGCGGACGCCGACGCCGACCCGCACCCCCACCGCTACGCGCACCCCCACACCCACCCGCACGCCCAGGCCGGAGGCCACGGAGGAGCCCGAGCCGCCGGCCGCGACCCCCGTGGGCGAGGATCCCACCGCGACCCCGCAGCCTACCGAGGCCCCGAAGCACGAGTACCTCCGGGCCGAGCCCCTCCCCGCATGGGATACCGAGGGGCGGGCGGCCACCTTCCCTCTCCCCACGTTGGGCCCGCTCGTGGGTGTGGCCTTCCCGACGGTGCTGCCCGCCGGCATCCCGCCTGTGGAGGGCGGCGGGATCGTGGCGCTGCTGGAGGCGGTGCCGGGGGTGGGGGTGGTGACGGCGGACGTCGGCGGGGCCGGCGTCGAGATCCGGGTGGACAACTCGGGCGGGTCCGTCGCGCTGCGCTTCCAGCCTCTCGACAGGCCGCCGGAGGGGTTCGTACTCCCGGCGGGCAGCGGCGTCGTCCGGTTCTTCAGCCTGGGCCTCTACGGCTACGATGCCCAGTCCCACACCGCACGCAGCATGGAGTACGGTGAGGGCCGCTCCTCGGCGCCGATCGTGCTGAGGTGGCGGTTGAGTCCGGAAGAGTACGCCCTCACCCTGGACGATCTGGGCGTGCCCCATCCCGACCGGCTCGCGCTATTCCGGATCACGGCCGAGGGGCTCCCCGCCAGACTCTCGACGGCCTGGAGTCCAGAGCCCGCGCCCTACGGCTCCGTGACGTCGGTCTTCGTGGATCGCTCCACCTTCGTGCTGGCGGTGCTGCCGCCAGAGGAGGCGGGTCGCACCGTGCCAGTCGACCCCCGATACTTCGCCGAGACGGGCTTTCGGGTCGGGACCGATCGGTTCTGGGACTACTTCAGCAGGCGGGGCGGTCTCAGGAGCTTCGGGTACCCAATCTCACGCGTGTTCACGCTGCTCGGCTTCCGGGTGCAGATGTTCCAGCGGGGCGTCCTGCAGGCCCTGCCCGACGGCTCCGTGACCACCATGAACCTGCTGGATTCCGGCATGATGCCCTACACTCGCATCAACTCCAGCAGCTTTCCGGCGGCGGAACCGGCGATGGCCCTCGCAGCGCCCTTGCCGTGGGTGCCCGGCTACGCCGAGAGGGCGATCGCGTTCGTAGAGGCGAACGTCCCCGACGAGTGGGAGGGTCTGCCCGTGGGCTTCCGCCGGGCCTACCTATCGACGGTGCGCTACGAGGACGCGTTCCCGGAGGGCGGGGGCGACCGTTCGCTGGTTCCTCTGCTGAACCTGGAGCTGTGGGGGCTGCCCACCAGCCGGCCGGCTCGCGATCCCAGCAACCACGACTTCGTCTACCAGCGCTTCCAGCGGGGGATCCTGCACTACGATGCGGCGACGGGGACGACCCAGGGGCTGCTGCTGGCGGACTACTTGAAGGGGATCGTGACGGGGGTGGGCCTGCCGCCGGATCTGGATGAGCAGGCCAGGGGGAGCGTGTTCTACCGCCAGTACGATCGGTCCGTGCCCGGCCACACGGCGCGACCCGAGGAGTTGCCGGGGACCGATTTGGTGGGGGCGTTCGAGATGGACGTGCCGGTCGAGGTGGCATCCGCCGGCGGCGCGGAGTGACGGGCTGCTTCGGCCGTTCGTGGCCTCGTGCGGCGAGGGGGTGGTGAACGACGAGCCACGCGCAGGCCGAAGCCTGCGCCTGCAGCAGATCCGCAGATCTCGTCGGCCCTCTTCTGAAAGCAGCGGCCGCCGGCAGAGGCCCGGGCGAACCTCGGAGGAAGGAGACGGATTCCCGATCCGGCTATATACCGGAGAAGTCGATGTCCTCGATCCAGCTCTTGGCTTCGTACCAGTACAGCAGGACCTTCCTTATCTTGGAGAAGCGCTCCTCGAAGTCGTCGCTGGGCACGATGTACATGGGGTTGGGCGTCACCACGAAGTGGTCGTTCACCCACACCAGGTTGGACACGCAGTAGCGGCAATGTGCCCAAAGGGGGTTGAGGTCCGGCTTGGCTGCCTTCACGTGATAGAAAAGGAAGCTGTCCTTGCCCGGGCCCGGGGTAAACGCGAACGGCGCTATCGGCTCGATCTCGTGACGAGGGAGGGGCACCAGCTCCTCGTCGGGCACGGCGCTCTCTTGCTCGTGTTCTACGCTCTTGTCTTGCTCCATCGCGGAATTAGCCTCCATCCTAGGCAGACAGAAAGAAAAGAGGAGATCTGGGTCCCTGCGAGCTGCGGCAGGGCTGTGGCAGCATGGGGCGGGCCACCCTGACCCACAAAGACCGGGTCCAAGAGCCATTGTACCGCCCCTGTAAATGGCCCGAATTTCCTATTGCGTCCGGCTATCGGCTGCCAGCAGCCGATAGCCGACAGCTTCCCATCATCCGCCCCCCACCGGCTCGAAGACCTCCACGTCGTCGCCGTCTCTCAGGGGTTGGTCCTCGGAGATCACCTGCCGGTTGGCCCGTACGATCCACACCTCGCCTGGGTGGATCCCAACCTGCTGGAAAAGCTGTGCCGGCGTGGAGCCCTCGGGCAACTCCAGTTGGAGCGATTCCTGTCCCTTCGGAAGGTACTTGCGAAGGTCGCCAAAGAGACGTACGGTGAGTCTCATCCGCCGAACTCCAAGATGCCAGGCCGATGCAGGGCGGGGTCTCGTGCCCCGCCGCCCGACGCAACCAATGGACCGGGCGGCAGGGCACAAGGCCCTTTCCCGCACTCCGCCGTTAGCTCGCTTCCTGCACTCCTACTGGCTCCGGCCTCTCCACCGGTCCCAGGCCGTACTTGGCCGCGTTGGCGTCCGCGATGGCCTGGATCAGGCGGATCTGCTCCTCGCCGCCCGGCTTGAACAGGTGGCGGAAGCGAGCCTGCGGCTTGAGGTATTCCTCCACCGACACCCTCTTCGCCACAGTCCTCACGCGGGTCACCTGGCCGTTCTCGATCTCGAAGAGCGGGTAGAGGCCGCTCTGGACCGCGAGCTTGGCGATCTCGATCGTGAGCCTCGGGTCGAAGCCCCAGCCCAGCGGGCAGGGGACGTGGACCTGCAGGTACTTGGGGCCCTTCACCTTCATCGCCCGCTTCACCTTGGCCTGTATGTCGTGCGGGTAGGCCACCGACGCCGTCGCCACGTAGGGGGCGCCGTGCGCCACGGCGATGGCGGGGAGGTCCTTCTTCATGGTGTCGTTGCCCCAGCTCCGCTCGCCCGGAGGGCTGGTGCTGGTCCTGGCGTCGAAGGGCGTGAGCCCCGACCGCTGGATACCGGTGTTCATGTAGGCTTCGTTGTCGTAGCAGAGGTAGATGATGTTGTGACCTCGCTCGAGCATCCCGGAGAGGGCGCCGAAGCCGATATCCGCGGTCCCGCCGTCGCCACCCTGTGCGACCACGGTGATCTCATCCGCCTTGCCCAGCGCCTTCAGCCCGGCCTCGATGCCGGAGGCCACGGCGGGGGCGTTCTCGAAGAGGGAGTGGATCCAGGGCACTCCCCAGGCCGACTCTGGCCACTTGCTAGAGAACACTTCCAGGCAGCCGGTGGCGTTGGCGATTATCACCTTCTCGCCTATCGCGTCGAGGGCCAGACGAGCGCCGAGCGCCTCGCCGCAACCGGCGCAGGCTCGGTGTCCGGCCATCAGTGCATGCTTATCCATTCCTTATCCTCCGTAAGGTCCCGAGTGTCGGCTGCCGGGTCCTGAGCCCTGGTCCCGAGTGGCAATCGCGCAGGACCTGGCGCCGAGTCCTCAAGTCCTCGTCTAGGCCTCACCAACAGTAGCGAGCTCCTTCAGGAACTCGTCGTCCAGCTCCAGGAAGTGGCTGTCCACGTAGCCCGCCCTGGCCATCTCGATGGCCTTGCGGATGGTGCCGTCGGTGACGTCCTTGCCGCCCAGCCCCACGATGAAGCTGCTCACCTCGGGCGCCCCCTTGACGGGGTAGAGCGCGGACCGGAGATCCGCAGCCAGTATCCCGACACCGCCGAGGGAGACCGCCTTCTCCAGCACTACCACCTTCTTGGCACCGGAGAGGGCCTTCCTCAAAGCATCCACTGGGAAGGGTCGGTAGGATACCAGCTTGAGGGCGCCGACCTTCTGGCCCTCGGCCCGCAACTGGTCCACCACGGCCTTGAGCAGCCCCATGATGGAGCCGGTTGCCATCAGCACCACCTCGGCGTCCTCCAGGCGGTAGCCCTGGAGCAAGCCGCCGCTGCGGCGCCCGAAGGCGCGCTCGAACTGGTCGGCCACCTCCTCGATCACCGCCTCGGACCGCTTCATGGCCTGGACGATGGCGAAGCGGGTCTCGCTGTAGCCCTCCTCGGCGTAGGTGCCGAAGGTCCTGGGGTTGGCGGGGTCCAGCCTGCGGGTGGGGTTGAAGGGCGGGACGAATCGATCGACCGCTTCCTGGTCGGGGAGGTCCACCGGCTCGTAGGAGTGGGTCAGCACGAAGCCGTCCATGCAGACCATCACCGGCAGTTGCACCCGCAGGTCCTCGGCGATCTTGTACGCCTGGAAGTGCAGGTCCACCGCCTCCTGGTTGTCCTCGGCGTGTAGCTGGATCCAGCCCGCGTCGCGGACGGAGTAGGAATCCTGCTGATCGTTCCAGATGTTGATAGGGGCGGAAAGCGCGCGGTTCGCGCAGGTCATCACCACCGGCAGGCGCAGGCCGGCGATGTTGAACAGCACCTCTGCCATGAGCATGATGCCCTGGGAGGAGGATGCGGTGTAGGCTCGCGCCCCCACGGCGCTGGCGCCCAGCACGGCGGAGGCGGCGGAGTGCTCGCTCTCCACCCTCACGTACTCGGCCTTCAGCTCGCCGTCGGCCACCATCTCCGACAGCTCCTGCACGATGTGGGTCTGCGGAGTGATGGGATAGGCGGCCACCACCTGGGCGCGGCACAGCTTGATGGCCTCGGCAACAGCGCGAGAGCCCTCTACGACCTTCTTCATCAGGCATCTACCTCCGGCACCATCTTGATATCGCCCACAGGGCACTCCTGGGCGCAGATGCCGCAGCCCTTGCAGTAGTCGAGGTTGCAGGTGTACTTCTTCTTCTCGAGGGCGTAAACCACGGCGTCGGGGCACACCATCTCGCACATCCTGCAGCCGGTGCACTTTTCCTGGAGGAAGCGGGGCTTCTGCGTGCTGCGCCAACTGCCGGTCTTGTTGACGAGGCTGGCTCCAGGCTCCCCATAGAGCCCCATAGTAACCTTCATCTCTTGACTCTCCTTTGCTGGGACCTAGGACTTGGAGCGAGCGCTGAGAGCCGGGCTCGGCCCTGAGCCCATGGACCTCAGCACTAGCTCGTACGCGCGGCGCACGGCCTCGATGTTCTTGGACGCGACCCTGCCCTCGCCGAAGTTGGCGACGATAGCCTTCTCCAGGGCCGGGAGCTCGATCTCACCTGTGGCGGCGGCGAAGGCTCCGAGGATCGGCATGTTGGCCCTGTCCTGCCCGAGTAGCTCCATCGCGATCTCGGAGGCGGGGACGGTGCACACCTTCGCATCGGTCCTGCCGGTGAAGTGGGAGGCGTCGCTGGCGGAGTTGATGATGGCGGCTCCGTCGGCCTTGAGCCCCTGGAAGACGCCGAACTCCTCGGCCGCGGCGAGGGAGGAGTCCACGACGAGGATGTAGTCGGGTGCGTGGACTCGGCTGCGCAGGTAGACCTTCCCGCTATCGAGCCGGACAAAGGCGTTCATGGGCGCTCCCATTCGTTCGGCACCGAAGTGTGGGAAGGCCAACGCGTACTTGCCCTGCTCGAAGGCTGCCATAGCCAGGATGCGAGCCGTGGTAATCGCGCCCTGACCCGCCCGAGCGTGGATACGGATCTCCTTCATTGGCGGTTTCTCCTTTGAACCGGGCTGTTGATGCCCAGATTATACTCGCATGGGAGCGACACCTGCACGGGGGGAGTCCATCGCTCGGCGACTCAATTGGAGTCGACGTTCGGGGTCTCCAGATCCTCGACGCCAGCCGGTTGGTGATGGAGGATGGCGCGAGCCCTCTCCCCGGCTCCCAGGTCCAGGCAGTCGCAGAAGGTGGAGTAGACGGCCTTGTCCAGGAGCCGGAGGTCCGGGTCGCCAGCCTCCAGGAGCGGACCCCGCTCGTTGCGGATGGCCACCATGCGCAGCAGACGCTCCAGGAAGAAGCGCTGCAGGTGTTGGGCGGAGCGGTCCTCGTGGCCGCTGCGGCTGCTATTGTCGCGGGAGGTGGTGTTAGGTTGCATCGTGCTCTCCAGGCGGCCGGTGCCGTCAAATCACGCACGAATGCTACCACCGGGCGGAAGTTTTGTCAATTATAGTTGTAGGTAGTAGAATAATCTAGCAAAACGCGGCGTCCGGATCCGGGCGCCGCGCCCCACCCTATTGGGCCAGTCCGGGAACCGCCCCGGCCGCCCAGCTAAGGTTCAACTCCGCCAGCTTGGCTGGCGTCGGCACCCCGTCCGCCGTCCAGCCCAGCATCCCGTACAGCGTCACCAGTGCCTCCCGGTGGAGCCGCTCGTCCATGCCGTGGCCCGCGAGCGGGCCGCGCTCGAAGGGCTGGAAGAGCCGCTGGGGCAGGCTGTCGTCCGCGGCCGTGAACCCTTCCCGCAGGTTGAACAGCCGTTGCAGGGTGATGCTCCGTTCGCCCACCTTGTGGATTTCCAGGAAGGTGCTGTTCCACCCCGTGATGGCGTTCACCATCTCGGTGACCTGTGCGGGGGTCCAGGGCACCAGTATGCAGGTTACCAGCGAGTTGGTGAGGTAGCGCCAGATGCCGTCGTAGTAGAAGACGCGCATCTTCCTCTCGCTGATATCGTGCACCGGCAGCGGGCTCAGGATGCCCATCGACTTCACTCTCTCTAGGGGCGCGCCCGGGCCGGCGTACATCGGGTCGTGGATGTTGTGCACGTGGTCGGCCCCCGTGGCGGACAGGGCATAGCCCACCCCGAGCCCTGCCTTCAGACGAGGCTCGTGCATCGGCAGCTCCTGCCCCTTGACGTGCATGGCGAATCGCTCTGCGCCACGGCCGATCTTCGCGGCCGCGCGCTTGACACCCTCTGCGAGCAGGTCGCCCAGGCCTCGCCGCTGCGCGATCATCTCGACCATCCGCACCATGGCCTCGGCGTTGCCAAAGGTGAGGCGCAGTCCGTCGGTGTCCCTCTCCGTCAGCAATCCGTTCTCGAAGCACTCCATGGCGAAGGCTATGGACGCGCCGGTGGAGATCGTGTCGATCCCGTAGGCGTTGCAGATCTCGCTCGCCTTGGCCACGGCTCCCAGATCGTCGATGCCGCAACAGGACCCCACGGCGCCTATCGTCTCGTATTCGGGGCCGCCGTACAGCGAGTCCACGTTCCACGGCTCGCCCACCTTCACCTCTCGCTTGCACCGTATGGGGCAGGCGTAGCAGCTCCCGCGGCCGACCAGGATGGAGTCCTTCATCGCCTCGCCGCTCAGCCGCTCTGCCCCCTCAAAGGAGCCCTCCCTGAAGTTGCGCGTGGGCAGGCCGCCCGCCGCATCCAGCCCCATCACGATGTTGGCGGTGCCCAGATCGTGGAGTGCGTACGAGTAGTTCTTCCAGTTCTGGGACATCCACCTGCCGAGTTCCTGCACTCTCTCCGGCGACGCGTACTTCGGGCCGCCGTGGCCGCGCACCGCTATGGCCTTCAATCGCTTGGAGCCCATCACCGCGCCCATGCCGGTCCGCCCCGCCGCGTGGGTGAGGTCGTTCAGGATGGACGCGTACAGCACCAGCCGCTCGCCGCCGGGGCCGATGGTGGCGAAGCGCAGGTGGCGGTCTCCCACTTCCTGCCGAATGGCGGCCTCGGCCTGCGCCGTGGTCTTGCCCCAGAGGTCGGCGGCGTCTCGTATCTCCGCCTTGCCGTCCACGACGAGCAGATAGACCGGTGTCTCGGATCGGCCCTCTACGATGATGGCATCGAAGCCGGCGTGCTTCAGCTCCGCCCCGAAGAAGCCGCCCGCCTGCGAGTCTCCAAACCCGCCCGTCAAGGGGGACTTGGCGCCGACCCCGTTGCGGCCGCTGCCCGCCACGGGAGCGCCCGTGATGGGACCGGTGGCGAAGATGAGCTTGTTCTCCGGGCCCAGGGGGTCCACCCCCGGCCTCACCTCGTTCAGGAGGTAACAGGCTATGAGGTTCGTTCCGCCGAAGTGGGTCCGGTAGAAATCCTCGCCCGGCTCCTCTATGGTGATGGCCCGTGTGGTCAGATCGACTCTAAGTATCTTGCCGTTGAATCCGTAGTCCATCTCGCATCACTTTCCTGCCCGTGTCCTCCGTTTCCACCGGGCCGCGCCGGCTTTTGCAGGAGCGCGTGCCCTCCGGAGCGGGCGCTGCCCGGCGGAGCGGTCGTGGCTATGGGAGTATCACGGCCTTCATCGCCTGTCGTCGATCGACGGTCTCCAGGGCCTTCGTGGCTTCGTCTAGCGAGAACCTGTGGGTCACCAGCGCGGCGAACCCCTGCGGATCCTGCTTGACCAGACTGATCGATCGCCGCAGGTGCCTGGTGTCGCTCACCCAGACGCCCTGGAGCTGCAGGTTCTTCCGGGCCAGATCGCGGAACACCTCAAAGGGCACCATCCCCCGCGGCTCGGCGATGCCGGCCACCGCGTAGGCGCCGCCGATTCGGATCAGCGACGGTCCCTCCTTGAAAGCATCCACGCTGCCCGAGGCCTCGACCGCCAGATCGACGCCGCGGCCGTTGGTGAGTTCCATGATAAGGGTTTTCCGCTCCTCAAGGGAAGTGGCATTGCGGTCGATGAGGGTGGTCGCCCCCAGGGTCTTGCAGAGCGCCAGGCGGCTCTCGGTGCCACCGATGACGATGATCTCCTGTGCCCCCCCTGCCCGGGCAAAAGCCACAGCAAAGGCCCCCAGCGGCCCAACGCCCTGCACCAGGACGGTGTCGCCAGGATGGCAGGGGCAGAGGTCGAAGGCGTGCGCGGTGGTGGCGCCGGAGCAGGAGGCGGCCACCAGGACCTCCGGGGCCACATCGTTGGGCGCGAGCAGGATGTCGGTGTCGGGGTGGAGCAGCAGGTGGTCGGCGTAGCAGCCGTTCAGGTGAGCGCCCGCGTCGAAGGAGCGGTGGATGCCGTAGGCCCATCGGTTGGGACAGAGGGCGGGGGTGCGGGCCACGGTGCACCAGTAGCAGTGGCCGCAGACTACTCCGCGGTTCCAGATGACCACATCGCCTGGTTTGAGGGGCTCTCCATCCACGGTGGACCTGGGACCGGCGACCTCGACCACCTGTCCGACACCCTCGTGGCCGAGGGTGATCGGCAGGGGGGTGCGTGGGTCCTGCCCGTGCCACATGTGCACGTCCGACCCGCAGACCCCGGCGGCGAGGATGCGAACGAGCACCTCGCCGGGGCGTAGGGTGGGGATAGGGATTTCCTTCATGGCTAGTGGTTCGTTGAAAGCCGTGACGACGGCGGCCTTGGCGGCGGTCATGTGCATCCTCCATCGTTGGTGGTTCGGAGAGTGGATCGAGCGAGTTGGGGTGTGGCGGGTGTGCCGTACCCCCGGCAGGTGCATGATAACGGTAGTGGGTGTATAATGGCAACCGGTTTCCATCCCACGGATCTCGCCGCGGGAGACACGACGGGGTGCTCTCCCCGCCAGTGACTTACCATAACGTACCTCGAACATCAAGGAGGATCGGCTGCCATGGACTTCCACCCCACCGAAGTAGAACTGATGATCCGCGAGACCGCTCGACAGTTCGCCATCGAGCACGTGGAGCCGAGGGCCAAGGAGATCGACGAGAAGGATGAGTTCTTCCACGATCTCATCGAAATCGCTGGTGACCTGGGCCTGCTGGGAATGGAACTGCCGGAGTCCGAGGGCGGCGCCGCCTGCGGCACGCTCGCGGCGGTGATGAGCGGCGAGGAGATCGGCAGAGTGAGCGCGGCCGTCTGCAACGTCATCGGCGCCATCCGGCTGCACGTGAACCTTCTCAGCAAGTTTGGCACCCCCGCCCAAAAGGAGAAGTGGTTGGAGGTTCTCTGCAGCGGTCGCAAGATCGGCGGCTTCGCCATAACGGAGCCGGGTGCCGGATCCGACGTCGCCAGCCTCAAGACCGTCGCCGTGCGAAAGGGCGACAAGTGGGTGATCAACGGCCAGAAGATCTTCATCACCCTCGCCCCCGTCTCCGACATGATGATCGTCCTCACCTCCACCGATCCCTCCAAGGGCAGTCGCGGCCAGACCTGCTTCATCGTCGAGAAGGACGCACCTGGCCTGAAGGTGGGTCCCAAGGAGCCCATGATGGGCCAGCACGGGGTGCCGGTCAGCCAGGTCTTCTTCGATGACTGCGAGGTGCCCGCCGAGAACATGTTCGGCCAGGAGGGCCAGGGCTTCAAGATCATGATGGCGGGGTTGGACGGCACCCGACTGGACATCGCCGCCCTCTCGCTCGGTCTGTCTCAGGCGGCCTTCGAGATGGCCGCCGCCTACGCTGCAACCAGGGAGCAGTTCGGCCAGCCCATAGGCAACTTCCAGGGTGTCGGCTTCATGCTGGCCGAGATGGCCACCGAGATAGACGCCGGCAGGCTGCTGCTCTATCGTGCGGCGCGGATGCGGGACGAGGGTGTACCGTTCACCAAGGAAGCGTCTATGGCCAAGTACTATTGCGCCGACAACGCCATGAAGCACACCACCAACGCGGTCCAGATCTTCGGCGGCTACGGCTACAGCAAGGAGTATCCACTAGAGAGGTTCATGCGGGACACCAAGGTCTGCCAGATCTACGACGGTACCTCGCAGATCCACCGGATGATCATCGCCCGACAGATCCTCAAGGAGTACAAGGAGCGGGCGTAGCGCGTCAACGAAAGAGACTGAAGGTACTCGCTAGGGGAGGCGGATCTCAACATGGCAAAGGTCATCGATTACGCCGAGGCGGCTGCCCTGATTCCCGATGGGGCCACCGTCTGGGTTGGTGGATCGGGCGGTGGACACACCGTCCCCGAAAAACTGCTCAAGGGGCTGGAGGAGCGCTTCCTATCCACAGGCAGCCCCACTGGTCTCAACATCATCAGCGCCATTGGCATTGGCGACTTCAAAGAGACCGGGCTGGGTCTGCTGGCTCACCCCGGTCTCGTCAACCGGTGCGTCACCGGCACCTTCAGCAACTCGCCCAAGCTGGGGAAGCTGGCGGTGCAGGGCGAGATCGAAGCCTACACCTTCCCCATGGGCGTTCTGTCTCAGTTGTCGCGAGAGATGGCTGCCGGCCGTCCAGGACTGATCACCCACGTGGGGCTGCACAGCTTCGTGGATCCCCGGCTGGAGGGCGGGCGCCAGGGCCCCCGACGGGGCCCGGACCTGGTCGAGGTGGTGCAGTTGGCCGGTCGCGAGTGGCTCTTCTTCAAGTCCCACGACCTGGACGTGGCGCTCATTCGGGCCACCACCGCCGACGAGAAGGGCAACCTCACGATGGAGAAGGAGCCCGTCTACGCAGAGAACATCTCCGTGGCGCAGGCAGCGCATCGCAGGGGTGGGATTGTGATCGCCCAGGTGGAGAGGCTGGCCGCGGCCGGCACCCTTCCTGGCAAGCAGGTGAAGGTACCCGGGATTCTGGTCGATTACGTGGTCGTCGACCCGGACCCGTGGCAGACCTACGTAACGAAGTACGATCCGGCCTATGCGGGGGAGGTGCGCAGGCCGAATGCGGAGATCCCCGTCTTGCCACTGGACGTGCGGAAGGTGGTGGCCAGGCGGGCTGCCATGGAGCTCCGACCGGGGGCGGTGGTCAACCTGGGCTTCGGCATAGCCAATGGGATCGCCTTCGTAGCCGCCGAGGAAGGGATCTACCAGGACGTGACCCTCACCGTCGAGCAGGGACTCATCGGCGGTGTGCCCGCCCTGGGCAACGATGCCGGCGCGGCGGTGAACTTCGAAGCCATGATCGACACCCCCTACCAGTTCGACTTCTACGATGGCGGGGGGTTGGACCTCGCCTTCCTCTCCTTCGCCGAGGTCGATGCCCAAGGCAACGTGAACGTCAGCAAGTTCCGCGACAACATCACTGGACCCGGTGGGTTCACCAACATCGCGCAGAACGCGAAGCGGGTGTTCTTCCTGGGCACCTTGACGGCCGGAAAGCCGGAGCTGAAGCTGACTGAGCGTGGGCTCCAGGTCGTAAGGGAGGGGAGCGTCCGGAAGTTCGTGCCCGAGGTCCAGCAGGTGACGTGGTCGGGACCATTCGCGCAGCAACAGGGCCAGCCAGCTAGGTTCATCACCGAGCGAGCGGTGTTCGATCTCACCTCCGACGGAATGGTACTCGTGGAGGTTGCCGAGGGTATCGATATCCGACGTGATGTGCTCGAGCAGGTGCCTTTCCCGATACTGGTCCCGAGAGAACCGGCGCTAATGGATCCCCGCATCTTCTCTCCTGAGCCCATGCGGCTCAGGGAGGATCCGATCTGGAAGGAGGGAGGCCGGCGGTGAGAGAGCGGGTGAACTGGACCCTGGAGGAGGGCGTTGCGACCCTGGTGCTGGACAACCCGCCAGTCAACGTGGTGACGCTTCAACTCACCCGTGAACTGGGCGAATGCCTGTCGGAGCTCGCCACGGATTCGGCGGTTCGGGTCGTCGTCGTGACTGGGGCGGGCAGCAAGGCGTTCTGCGCGGGATCCGACATCAAGGAGTTCCAGGACCTAATGGATCCGGCGGTGGTCATCGACAAGAAGATGGCCAAGGAGAATCTGGTCTACGATGCCCTCGATCGCTTCCCCAAGCCGACGATCGCGGCCATCAACGGGCTCGCGCTGGGTGGGGGAGCCGAGCTTGCTCTCTGCTGTGATCTCCGTGTCATGGACGAGAACAGCAAGATTGGCTTTCCGGAGTGCAAGCTGGGGGTCTTCCCTGGCAGCGGCGGTACCCAGCGATTGCCGCGGTTGGTAGGAGAGGCGCTTGCCAAGGAGTTGATGTATATCGGAGACCCGATCGGAGCCCAGCGGGCGTACGAGATCGGCCTGGTCAACCGGATCGCGCCGGCCGGACAGGCGCTCGCGGTGGCTCGCGAGCTGGCTGCCACCATGGCCCAGCGGTCTGGGGTTGCCCTGGAGTGCATCAAACAGGCGGTGGACTACGGGTTGACTGCCGGCTTCGCCGAGGGGCAGGCACTAGCACTTCAGCTTACCGGCCGGGTGTTCGGCAGCGAGGACATCAAGGAGGGGGTGCGAGCTTTCCTGGAGAAGCGAGCGCCTCGATTCGAGCACAGGTAGGGGCGTGGCGAACCGTGGGTGAATGGCAAGACAGGGTAGTGCTGGTCACTGGCGGCAACTCGGGCATGGGGCTGGCGACGGCCAGGCTGTTCGCAGCCGAGGGCGCCAGGGTTGCGGCCGGAGATCTGGATCTCGGAACGGTGCGTTCTCTCCAATCCGAGCGGGTGACGGGGTTCGCCCTGGACGTCGGCGACGAGAGATCGGTGGCTGCCTGCGTCGAGCGCGTGGAAGCGGAGTTGGGTCCCATCGCCGTGTTGGTCAATTGCGCCGGCATCACGGTGCTGGCCGACGCTCCGCACACCAGCGTCGAGGATCTCGATCGTGTGCTGGGGGTTAACCTCAAGGGTGTCTTCCTGACCTGCAAGCACGTGATCCCGTTGATGGCGAAACGGGGGGGCGGTGCCATCGTCAACGTGGCATCCCACGCCGGTCTCGTCGGCATGCGCCAGAGGGCCGCCTACTGCGCCTCCAAGGGGGGTGTGGTGGCGTTGACCAAGGCCCTAGCTTTGGACCACGTAGCGCAAGGGATCCGAGTGAACGCTGTCTGTCCTGGCACCACCGATACCCCTTGGATGGAGAGGGTGGCCCAGGCGGCTCCCGATCCGGAGGAGGCGAGGCGGCAGTTTGCCGCGCGGCAGCCTATGGGGCGCATGGGCCGTCCGGAGGAGATCGCCAACGCGATCGAGTTCCTGGCATCGAGCCGAGCCTCGTTCATCACCGGCACGACGTTGCTGGTGGACGGAGGCTGGACCGCGGAGTAGCCAGCTCCAACAGACGTCGCCGTGCAGATAGAAGGCCCCGAGCCTCTAGAGGCTCGGGGCCTTCTTCGTAGCCTTCTTGCGGGTGATGCACGTTGGCGTCGCCAGCCCATTTGGCGAGGGCGCGCCTACGTGTGCACACCCCGTCGCCTGCGCCCGGGCCGGGCGGGCAAGCCGACTCGCCCCTACAGCCGCCCGCGGGCTCTGATTGCGCTGCGTGGCATCGGGCATCGCCCGATGCTCGAGTGCGTCCTTGATCAGTGTTGCCTCGCTCTGCGCAGGGCCTCGTCCATCACTTTGACGTCGGGGTCCACTCCGGTCCAGAACTTGAAGGCATCCACCGCCTGGTACAGCAGCATCTCGTGGCCGCTCACCGCCTTCGAGCCTCCCCTCTCCGCCAGTTGGAGGAGGCGGGTCTTTGGAGGCATGTAGATCATGTCCGCCACGCCGCAGGTGGCAGGTATCTCCACCCCCTCGGGTAAGGGACACTGCTGGTCGTTCGGGTGCATGCCGACGCTGGTGGTGTTGACCAGGAGGTCGGCGTCGCCGATCTCGGCGGCGATCCTCTCGCGTTCCAGCGGCAGAGCCCGCCAGCGGCCCTCCCCCCTGAAGGGGGCGAGCGATTCGAGCAACTCTTCGGAGCGGCGCGGAGTACGATTGAAGACGACCACCTCTCTGGACACCTGGCCGAGGGCGTAGAGCGCGGCCCTCGCGGCTCCACCCGCACCCAGCATCAGGGCCTTCATCCCCTTCTTGTACAGCCCGTTGATTTCGAGCATTCGACGGAAGCCTGTGGCGTCGGTGTTGGTCCCTATCCACTTTCCGTCGCGGTTCGCCACCGTGTTCACCGCCCCGATGGCGCGAGCCTCCTCGGTGAGGCCGTCCAGCAGCGGGATGACGGTTTCCTTGTGGGGGGCAGTCAGCGTGATACCCGCGAAGTTCACCGCCCTCAGGCCGCGCACGGCTACCTCGATGTCCTCTGGACGAACCTCCAGCGCGAGGTAGCAGTAGTCTAGGCCCGCGGCGGCGAAGGCCGCATTGTGGATGACGGGGGAAAGGGAGTGGTGCACCGGGTAGCCGAGAATGGCGATAGCCTGAGTGGATCCCGTAATCCTATCCAAATCTTGGTGTCTCAACGTCCTACCTCTGATGAACGGGCCAGGCAGGGTAACGTGCCTGCCTGGCCCGAGAACTGGTGTAGCGGCCGTATGAGGGAGGCGTGTCGCCCGCTCTCAGTACTTGCCGCCGTCGACGAAGATGGTCTGTCCCGCAATGAAGGCAGCGTACTCGGAGGCCAGGAAGGCAGCCAACCCGGCCACGTCGCTCGGACGGCCGATTCTCCCCACGGGGGCAGGGGCTCGGAGTCTGGCCTGGACCTCCTGCGGCAATCCGGCGATCATTTCGGTTTCGGTCACCCCAGGGGCGATGGCGTTGACCCTGATCCCGTAGGGGGCGAGATCCTTGCCCAGGGACCGAGTGAAACCCTGGACGCCCGCCTTGCTGGCGGCGTAGGCGGGACCGGAGCCACCCCCGGTGGAGATGACGTTGGAGGCGACGTTGATTATGGCGCCGCCCCCGTGCTCCTTCATGAACCTTGCCGCCGGACGGGTGACGTTGTACATGGATGTCAGGTTGGTTGCGATGATACGATGCCACACCTCGGGCGACATGTCGAGTATGTTGTGCGGCGGGATGTTTATCCCGGCGTTGTTGACCAGCACATCCAGCGCTCCGAAGTGTGCTGTCACCCTCTCGACCGTCCCCTCCGCAGCCTCGTAGTCGGACACGTCGGCTTTGAAGAGGGCGACCTCGGCTCCCACGTCCCGCATCTCCTTCGCCAGTGCTTCCGCAGCCTGGTCGTTGCGCGCGTAGTTTACCGCCACTCGGGCGCCCAACTGGCCAAACAGCAGTGAGATGCCCTTCCCGATCCCCCTGGCACCGCCGGTGACCAACACCACTTTGCCGTCGAAACGCATTGCTCGACTCCCTTCTCTGAGCGCCTGGTGTGTCTTATCCCTCGTAGCCGAACATCCTCGGGATGAACAGAGTGACATCCGGCAGGTAGGTGATGACCAACAGCGTCAGGATCAGCGCGGCGAAGAAGGGTAGCAGATACTTGAAGACCTCTTCTATGGTGGTCTTCCCGATACTCGCCGCGACGTACAGGACGACGCCCACCGGTGGCGTGACCAGACCGATGCCCAGGTTTGCCACCAGGACCGTACCGAAGTGGATCTCGTCGATGCCCAACTGCTTGGCCACCGGAAGGAGGATCGGCACCAGGATGATGACGGCGGGGGTCGGGTCCATGATGCAGCCAACAAACAGGAACAGGATGTTCACGAGGAACAGGAACACTATTGGGCTCGAAGAGATCGACAGCATCCCCTCGGTCACCATTTGGGGTATCCTCTGCGAGGCCACCACCCAGGCGAAGGTGGAAGACATGCCCACCAGCAGCATGACGATCCCCGTGAGCTTGGCCGAGGTGACCAGTATGCCGGGAAGATCTCGGAGGTGCAGTTCGCGATAGATCAGCAGAGAGAGGACCGCGCTGTAGGCCACGGCGACGATAGCCCCTTCGGTAGGGGTGAAGGCGCCGGCCCTGATGCCGCCCAGGACCATCACCGGCATCAGGAGGGGGGGTATGGCGGAGATGGCGGCGCTGGCTATCTGCCCGCACGAAGCTTTCGGCTCCATAGGAAGATCGTAGTGGCGGGCCATAAAGTACATCACCACCATCATCGCTACGCCCATCATCCCCGCCGGCAGGAAACCGGCGAAGAAGAGGTGACCGATGGACACGTTGGCCACCACGCCGAAGATGATCATGGTGATGGCGGGTGGGATCAGGATCGCGAAGCCACCGGAGGCAGCTACCACCGCGGTCGCCAGGCCTCTAGCGTAGCCCTTCTTGGTCATCTCGGGGATCATGATGGAGCCGATGGCGGCGGTGTCTGCGGCGGACGAGCCCGACAGTCCCGAGAACAGCATGGTGGAGAGCACGACCACCATGCCGAGGCCGCCTCGGATGTGGCCGACCAGCACGCTGGCTAGCCGGATGAGGCGGGCGGAGATCCCTCCCGTCTCCATGAGGCCGCCCGCCAGGATGAAGAAGGGCACGGCCAGCAGCGGAAAGGAGTCCAGTCCGGTGAACATCCTCTGCGCGAGGATCGTGACGGGGATCCCGCCCTTGTAGACCAGGGCCGCCAGGGAGGAGAGCCCTAGTGCATAAGAGACGGGCACAGCGAACAACAGTAGAAGAACGAAGGTCGCGAAAAGCACAGTAGCCATATCGGCACCCCCTAATCCGCCACCATGGGCCCCGAAGGCTCACCGGCGGAGGCTCCTTGACCGCTCTTTCCCGTCCAGTGCAATACCAAGTCGGCCCAGGTGAAGTAGAGCATCAGGAGCCCACTGATCGGGATGACCAGGTAGGGGATGCTCATAACGAGTCCGAGGGCTGGCGATTCCTGGTTTCGGTTGAGGAGGACCAGCATCCACCCCTCGGTGATCATGATGTAGAAAATGTAGCTGCCGCCCAGGGCGATCAGGACCCGCACCACCTCGCGGACTTTCCGCGGGAACCGATCCACCGCCATAGTGATGGCGAAATGCGCCCTGTCTTTCACACCAAGTGCTGCTCCCAGCAGCGCCACCCAAATGAACAGAAAACGAGCGCCCTCCTCCGCCCAGGCCAGCGGCATGTACAAGAAGTAGCGGAAGACAACCTGCAAGAAGACCACGACGGAAGCTATCACCAGCAGAGTCCCAGCGGTGAATGCGGTAATGAAGGCCAGGAAATCGGTTAACCTTCTGATGGTACACCTCCTTGGTACGGACGGGTCGCGGTAGACATATCGTCTTCCTGGAGGCGAGCGCTCGCCCCCAGGAAGACGACCTGCCGTCAACTACTGGGAGTTGCGGGCCTTGTCCATCAACTCCTTGCCGATCTTTCCCTCGAACTCCTTGTAGATGGGCTCCACCATCTTGGCGAACGCATCCTTGTCAGCCTCGTTGAACTGCACGCCCTTGGATTTCAGGTCGTCACCGACGACCTTCTCGTATTCCAGCCAGTACTGCCGCTCTTTCTGGATCAACTCCTTGCCGGCCTGATCGATGGCCTGCTGGATCTCCTTGGGCTGGGCGTTGTACCACTTGAGGCTGACGGTGGCGATGTCCGGCGTCATGAAGTGCTCGGTGAGAGAGAAGTACTTGGCGACCTCGTAGAACTTCTGGGATCGGTAGAACACCGTGGAGTTCTCGGCACCGTCGATGACGCCCTGCTGCAGGGCGGAGTACAGTTCGCCTGCTGCCATTGGGGTCGCTTGGGCACCCATGGAGTTGAAGGTCTGGATCATGAGAGGGCTCTCCATGACCCGGATCTTCATGCCCTTCAGGTCGGCGGGGGTCTTGATGGGCTTCTTGGAGTTGAAGATGCTGCGGGATCCCGCATCGAAGAAGCCGATGATCTTGATGCCCAGCTTATCGGCCAGCAGCTTGCTCAACTCCTGCCCGGCCTCGCCATCGACCGTCTTGAGCAGGTGTTCTCGGCTCTTGAACACGTAGGGCAGGTCGAAGACCTGGAACTGGGGAACGAAGCCGCCCAGGGCGGCGGTGGACATCTTCATGAACTCGAGCTGCCCGATCTGCATCTGCTCGATGTTCTCGCGGGGGCTGCCGAGTACCGAGTTGGGGAACAGGTCGATGATGACCGCCCCCTTCGTTAGTTCCTGGACCCTGGCGGCGAAGTCTCGGAATGCCTTCTGCTGCGGATGATCCTCGGCCGCCTGGTCACTCAGCTTCACCCGCTGGACATTTGTCGGCGGTACGGCCTTGCCCGACGAGTCGGCGCTTGCGCTGGAAGCCGCTGTCGGCTGTGCCGTAGGGGCGGAGCCGCTGCAGGCGGCAGCGAGGATCAACAGCCCTGCCATCGCCACCGATAGCGCCATCAGCATCGTGAATCTCTGCCAGTGTCTACGCTTGGACATCCCTGATTACTCCTTAATGGCGGCTTCGTGCTATGAGCCGTAACCTGAAAGTGGTGGCCTATTACCGACTCGCGAGGGGTGGCCCGGCCACCCCTCGCGAGCATGCGTGACTCGTCTCTACTGAGCCGTGGCCTTCTGGATCAGATCCTTGCCGATCTTGCCCTCGAACTGACCGTAGATCCCCTCCACCAGCTTGGCAAAGGCGGCCTTGTCCTCGACCTCGTTGAACAGTATTCCCTTGGACTTGAGGTCGTCAACCACGAACTTCTCGTACTCCAGCCAGAGCTCCCGCTCCTTCTTGATCATCTCCTTGCCGGCCTGATCGATAGCCTGCTGGATCTCCTTGGGCTGGGCGTTGTACCACTTCAGGCTGACCATCGGGGTATCTGGAGTCATGAAGTGCTCGGTGTACGAGTAGTACTTGGCGACCTCGTAGAACTTCTGCGATCGGTAGAACACGGGGGAGTTTTCGGCCCCATCCAGCACGCCCTGCTGGATGGCAGAGTACTGCTCGCCCACCGCCAGGGGGGTTGCCTGGGCGCCCATGGCGTTGAGGGTCTGGATCATGAGCGGGTTCTCCATAACCCGGATCTTCATCCCCTTCAGGTCGGCGGGGGTCTTCACGGGCTTCTTGGAGTTGAAGATGCTGCGGGTGCCGGCATCGAAGAAGCCGAACACGCGGATGCCGAGCTTGTCCTCTGCCAGCTTGATCAGTGTCTGGCCGACCTCACCGTCGGTGTGCTTGAACAGTTGATCTTTGCTCTTGAACACGTAGGGCAGGTCGAAGACCTGGAACTGAGGAACGAAGGGGCCTAGCACGGCGGCAGAGCTCTTGGCGAACTCGATCTGGCCGATCTGAAGCTGCTCGATGTACTCCCTCTCGTTTCCAAGCTGCGAGTTGGGGAAGACCTGGACGACGAGTTTCCCGTTCGTCAGCTCCTTCACGCGATCGGCGAAGAAGACGAACGACTTGTGGTGCGGATGGTCCTCGGCTGCCACGGATGCGAACTTGGCCGTTATGGTGCCCGCGGGAGCTGCCGCCTCTTTCTGAGCCGGAGCGGACGTCGCGGCCGGGGCCGCCCCGCCAGAGGCAGGGGCTGGCTGTGCGGGAGCGGAGCTTGAACAGGCGGCGGCAAAGACCAGGATGCCTGCTGCCGCCATCGACACTGGGATCATCGCGATGGAACGTCGCGAAAAGAAGCCCATCATTCTAGACCTCCGTTTCTTGAGTGCGCTGGGAGTATCTCGACACGACGAGAAGGACTGTTTCTTTGGGATCGCACCTCCTTCGATCTAGGTATCCGCTCTACCTATGCGAATCGGAGCCGAAGAACGTGAGGTAGGGGTCTCCTGTCGCTTCCCGCAACAGCATCAGTGCCAGCTCCCGCAGATGGTAGTCGCCCCACATGCAAGACTCGCCTCGCGGGATCTTGGAGCCGGCAGGCACGTGGTCCCAACCGTTGGGCCGGTGGTAGATGGAGTGCAGCAGCAGACCCTGGTGATCCTCCCGCTCCGAGAGATATGGAGCCTGCAGCAGGGTGTTGGCGGTGGTCAGTCCGGCTGAGCGGTACCTGGCGGCCGACTCCGTTTCACCCCTGCGCTCGAGGTAGTGCCCGAGGCGGAGCAACCCCTGCGCGGTGATGGCTGCTGCGGAGCTGTCCACGGGCTCGTATTCGTTGAAGGGATCAGCCGGTTGGTTGAGGTAGTCGCCGAGCTTGTGCAGGTTTGGCGCGCCCGTGTCCCAGTACGGCACCCCGTCAGTGGGCGTGTACTCCAGGTAGAAGTCGGCGGTCGCGCGCGCGGCACGGAGCATGAACGCCTCGACCGATGCCCGTCCGCCTACTGTGGCCAGATCCTGGTCGGGGACGGTGTCCAGATACTCCAACTGCTCGGCGTAGCCCAGGATCGCCCAGGCCAGCCCCCGGGTCCAGGTGCTGAAGGGAGCGTAGCCTTGCTGGGTCGCGGGGCAACGGAAGCTGCCGTCGTTCAGGTTGAAGATCGCCTCGTGGGCAGTTCGGCCGCGCACGTCGTAGGCGTCCCGACCCTCGCCGTAGTAGACGATGAAGCGTGCGTTGGCGTCGGCGTGCTTGACCAGCCGATCCAGCAGCGAGATCTTGCGATCCCGCTCCCCCATGAGTACGTGCCCCAGCTTGTTCGCCAGCGCCAGGGAACGCAGGGAGCGCATGGTGTCGACGAAGAGGGAGTGGGGGCCGTTGAAGGAGTAGATGAAGCCCCCGCCGTCGGCGATGTTGGTCCAGCGGGCGGCCTGGACCGCTCCGGAGACCTTGAGAGCGAGGACGTAGAATTCCCTCTCCCAGCCGTTCTCCTCGATCTTGCCCTCGTTCATCAGCCGGAGCAGGTTTCCGTAGGTGGAGACGTTGTTGAAGCCGTGGTCGTGGACTCCGACGTGGCTGACGTGGGGGGCCATCAGTTCGATGGTCTGGCGGCGGCCAAGATCGAGCATCTCTCGATCGCCGGTGGCATCGAACTGCAGTATTGCCGCACCGACCTGGAACCCCTGCGTCCATTCGGTCCAGCCGCGGGTGGTGTACCGGCCCTGCACCGTATAGACAGGAGTCCCCTGGGAGGGATCCCAGGACTTCTGGAGCAGGTGGATCTTCCGAGCGGAGAGCTCGAAGAGCCGCTCCAGTTTGGGGCGAAGCGCCGCCGGGGTGATGGTGCTATCACTCTTGATCAAATGGCTACCTCCAGCAAAGACCGTACTTGGGGCTGCCCGGAGGAGGTGTGCACCTCCTCCGGAAAACTCTGCGGTGTCGTCATCCAAGTCTAGGTGCTATCCGCCACCTAGAAGCCCATCAGTCGGGGCAGGAACAGGGTAACCTCGGGCAGGTATGTAATGACCAGCAAGGTGGCGAACAGGGCAAGAACGTACGGGAGGACCGGTCGTACCACCTCCTCCAGTTTCACACGCGCGATACCCGAGGCGATGTAGAGGGTGAGACCCACAGGTGGGGTGATCAGGCCTATGCCCAGGTTCGCCACCACCACGATCCCATAGTGCACGGGGTCGATGCCTAGTTTGGTCGCGATAGGTGCCAGGATGGGTACCAAGATGATCAACGCCGCGGCGCCATCCAGGAAGCATCCCGCGACAAACAGGACGATGTTGGTCAGGAGCAGGAAGACCCACGGGGCACTCGATACCTGGAGCATGAAGCCCGCCAGCTTCTGGGGGATCTGATCGGCGGCCAACAGCCAGGCGAAGATGCTGGACATCGAGAGCAGGAGCATGACGATGCCCACGGTCTTGCAGCTCATCAGCAGGATGCGAGGGATGTCCTGTAGCTTGATCTCCCGATATATCAGTACCGAGAGCACGAACGCGTACAGCACCGCCACCCCTGCTGCCTCGGTAGCCGTGAAGACACCGCCGAGGATGCCACCCAGGATGATCAGGGGCATCATCATGGGCAGGATGGAGCGGAGGACGACGCGCCCTGCCTCGCCGCAGGCTACCGGAGGTTCGGTAGGCAGCCCCATTTGCCTGGCTTTCACGTAGGTGAGGACCAGAATCGACGCCCCCATGATGAACCCGGGGATGAACCCGGCTGCGAAGAGGGCGCCTATGGACGTGTTGGCGATGACGCCGTACAGGATCATGTTGATGCAGGGAGGGATCAGTATTCCCGTTCCCCCCGCGGCAGCCACTATGGCGGCTGCCAGGGATGGGGGATAGCCCTTCTTCAGCATCGCCGGTATGGTCACGGAGCCGATCGCCGCAGTGTCGGCGTTGGAGGAGCCCGAGAGACCGGAGAACAAGATGGTGGAGACGATAACGGTGAGCCCCAGCCCGCCCCTGATGCGCCCCACCAACACGTTGGCGAGGGCAACTAGTCGCTGGGATATGCCACCGGTCTCCATCAGGTTGCCCGCCAGGATGAACAGCGGGACAGCCAGGAGGGGGAAGGAGTCCAGGCTGGCGTACATCCGCTGCGGTATCACGAGGTAGGGGATAGAAGAGAAGAAGGGCAGCGTGGCAACGGATGCCACCCCGATGGCGAAGGCGATCGGTATTCCGAGCAGCATGCTCAGGATGAAGACCGCAAACAGAACAGGGCCCATTCTTGGTTCCTTGCTAAGAGGTTGGGATCAACAGGATCCTCGATCTCCTGGGGCGGCGAGTAGGACTATTCCATTGTGGCCTAGGCAGGTATCTCTAGGTAGAGCGCATGCTTCCCACCAGAGAAGTCGACATGAACCAGAGATACCTGCTTAGGCCTCCTCGCCGCCAGCCGATTAGTCAGGCATAAACTCCGGGCGCTCCACCTGCTGCGTGTTTCGGAGGATTCCAGTCCACAGGTAGATCAGCATCAACGCACACGACACCGGAACCGACAAGTAGGGGATGCTCATGGGTATGCCGAGAACCGACGAGATCTGCGAGGTGTTCGCAAGGACGAGTTGTATCCCGTACCAGATCAAGACGAGCAGTAACCAGGTGATGGCCAGGCTTGTAACCAGGTTGACGATTCGGCGAAGCCCGCCCGGCAGGCGGTTTACTCCCGCTTCGATGGCGAAGTGCAGCCCGTACTTGACTCCGAGGGCGGCGCTCAGTGTGGAGAGCCAGACGAAGGTGTAGTTGGCAACCTCCTCCGACCACGAGATGGGCGCCTTCATGATATAGCGGAAGAACACCTGAAGTACCACGACGCTTGCCATCACCACCAGCAAGCCGCCCGCGGCGATCTCCGGCAGGTTGGCAAGGACGAACAGCACCCTGCTTCTCCGCTTTGCCGTGACCCCGTTGGTGGCCATCGGGCTATGCCTTCGTCGCCAGGATCTTGGCGATCAGATCCTGCTTGTCTTTGCCCTCGATGGTCGGGAAGACCTGCTCGCGAACCACCTTCGCCAGGGGAGCGGTATCTATCTCGATGATCTCCATGCCCTTGGACTTCAGATCCGCCAGCGCTTTGCCCTCCACCTCCTCGAAGTACTTGCGCTCGAGGTCGGTGGCCTCCTTGCCGAACTGGAGGACCAGCTTCTGGATGTCGGCCGGAAGGCTCTCGAAGAACGACTTGTTCATGACGAAGGGGCGACCCATGCCCTCAATGAAGTGCTTGGTCAAGGTGTAGTACTTGCACACCTCGTTGAACTTCATGTCCAGGATGGCGGTGGGGTCGTTCTCGGCTCCGTCCACCACACCCTGCTGGAGTGCTGAATAAAGCTCGTTGTAGGCCAACGGGGTGGAGATGGCGCCGAGTGCGTTGAAGGCGGCAATGTGCACCTTGTTCTGCTGGACGCGGATCTTCAGACCCTTCAAGTCGTCCAGGGATCGCACCGGCTTCTTGGCCGTGAAGACGCTACGGGTTCCACCGCTGAAGAAGCCGATCAGCTTGAAGCCTGCAGCGTCGAGCTTCTGCTCGTAGAACTTGCCGACCTCGCCGTCGCCCACCTTGTAGCACTGGGCGTAGCTGTCGTACAGGTAGGGAAGGGAAATGACGTCCCATTCGGGCACGAACTGAGTGAGCTCGCTGGAGGCGACTGTCATCTGAATGGTGCCGAGCTTAACACCCTCGGTGAGGTCGCGATTGCTGCCGAGCTGGCCGTTGGGGAAGCTCTGCCACTCCACGGCCCCGTTGGTGGCCTCCACGAGCTTCTTTCCGAAGTACTCGTAGCCCTGGTGGAAGGGGTAGTCCACGTTGGTGGGGACACCGCACTTGATGAGGAACTTCTTTCCCGAGGCGACGGCCGGGGCCGCGGCTTTGGTGGGCTCGGCGGCGGACTTGGCACCCTCGGGGGCCTTGGTTGGGGCGGCGGAAGGTGCGGAAGGCGAGCTGCAGGCAGTGAGCGCGGCTCCGGCCACCACGCCTCCAGCCAGCTTGAGGAACGAGCGCCTGTCGAGACTCCTCTTGGTTAGTTTTTCGTCCATCACCCTGAACAATCCCTTTCCATCTTTGGATTGAGGTTCTGCTCTGGTACCAAGACTATTCCAGGGAACGCTGCTAACCGTGCGAGTGATTGGTCTGGCTGGGCTCCCGCCCGCAGAGGGTGTCTGGGTCGGAGCCGCATCGCGAAAACCGACCGCTGTACTTGCCACCGCGCAGGAAACCGGTTTCCGTTTCTGGCGGCGCAATAATAAGGTGGGCGGGCGGCCTTGTCAATGGTGCCGATCCCGTCGAGCCGGTGGCGCTCAGACGAACTTCAGTATGTGCGTGGCTGCGGCGACCACCTCGCCGTGCTGATTGGTTGCGGTTACCTGGGACAGCAACTGGCCCTTCTCTGGAACCTTCTCCGCGACGCGGTACTCGATGGTGATGGTGTCCCCGATGAACACCGGCTTCACGAAGCGGATGCGGTCGTAACCGTACGACACGCAGGGGTAGGGTATGCCCTCCAGTATCTTCGTGGAGGCGGTGGACATGTAGCCCACCATCAAGACCCCGTGGGCGATCCGCCGCCCGTACGGGGTGCCCTTCATGTACTCCTCGTCGACGTGGTTGGGGCTGAAGTCCCCGGTGATGCCGGCGAACTGGTAGACGTCGAACTCGCCGACCGTCTTGCTGAACCGCACGGAGCGGCCGATCTCGATCGCCTCCGTGGCTTCCCTTGGTGTGGTCATGATTCCTCTCTCCTTTCGGTGGGCTGCGGCGTCTCGGGGCGCGGTGGCAACCGGTTGCCACGGGCCGTGCTGTATTGTCCCCCCCAAACGGGTGTAGCCGTCAAGCCCCCAAGCCGCCGACCGGAGATCTCCAATCGTCACCCGAGCTGCAGGCGACGGGTCTCCACTCGGCGGCGCGGGAGCATCCCCCACGAGGAGATGCCGCGCGAACGCACGGCACGACGGCCGTACTGGATCCCTTGCGGGGCCTCGACAGGGCCACACGATGCCCGGCACGACCGTCCGGACGGCTTTGAAAACGCCCCAGGCCGTCTGCGCAGCCAGATTGACAGGGTGACCGTTCCACTCTATCATGGCTCTGCTCCCGTGGAAACCGGTTTCCTAAAGGCGATGGCGTCCCGAGGCTGGCCGGTCCGGCGCCCGGCCTCGCGCCCATCTCTTCATGTCGGAGGTACCACACCGTGGATCTCGTCCGATTGCAGGACGTCGAAGGCACCCGCTTCCCGGCCGGCCGCTGGACCCGTCTGCTCGTTGGGCAGGGCGCTCTCCAAGCCGAAAACTTCGTCATTGGCCACTCCACCCAGTCCCCTGGAGGAGGTATCCCTCGCCACGCCCACCACAACGAGGAGGTCTACCTCTGCCTGGCCGGCCGCGTGGAGGTCACCGTTGGCGAGGAGACCCAGATCATGGAGCCGGTCAGCGCGGTCTACATTCCTTCCAACGTTCCTCATTCCCTGCGCAACCTGGCAGATGGTGAGAGCGTGATCCTCTTCGTGTACTCGCCAGCCGGCCTGGTGGACCACTGGCAGGAGGAGTTGGAGGGCACGCTCAAGTAGCCCCATCGTGTCGAAGACAAAGGTCGGGCGGGACCTCTCCCGCCCGACCGAAACGTGAGGAGGCGTCCCATGGCTTTTCGTTTCGTGGACAAGACTATCGATGACTTCAAGGTTGGCGACCGGTACTCCTTCTCGAAGACGGTCACCGAGGCTGACGTGGTGGTCTTCGCGGCCATCTCGGGCGACATGTCGCCGCTACACGTGAACGCCGAGTATGCCAAGACCACCCCGTACGGTGAGAGGATTGCTCACGGGCTGTTGACCGCATCGCTCGTCTCCGCCGCCCTGGGCAGAATGGTGTCTCCCGGTTTCCTTCTCGAATCGTGCCAGTTCCAGTTCGTAGCTCCAGTCCGGCTCGGAGACACCGTCGTCGCGACCGCGGAGGTGCTGGAGAAGGATCCGCAGCAGTCGAAGCTGAAGCTGCGGGTCGTCTGCACCAACCAGAGGGACGAGGTGGTGCTGGAGGGGAGCGCCATCCAAGCCGCTGTGAAAGCGAAGCAAGCGGGCTAGTTACCCGGAGGGGCGAATGACGAAACCTATTCTGAGCCCAGACGATGCCGTTGCGTTGCTGAAGGATGGGGATACCCTGGCGATCGATGGCTCTGGCGGCGGGCTAGGAGAGCCCGATGCCCTGATCGCAGCTCTGCACAGGCGCTTCGAGCAGACGGGGCACCCTCGCGACCTCACGGTGATACACGCAACCGGCATCGGGGATAGAGGGAGCCGAGGGATCTCCCTCCTGGCCATGGAGGGTCTATGTCGCCGTGTGATTGGCGGGCATTGGGGGCAGGGCCCGGAGATGGCCAAGCTGGCCGCCGAAAACAAGGTCGAGGCCTACAACTTCCCTCAGGGAGTCCTGAACCAACTCTATCGAGAGATTGCCGCGGGCAGACCGGGCGTCATCACCCACGTGGGGCTCGGCACCTTCGTGGATCCGCGGATGGAGGGCGGCAAGCTCAACGACGTCACCAAAGAGGATCTGGTCGAGGTGGTGACGATCGGGGGGCGGGAATGGCTCTTCTACAAGGCGTTCCCGATCGACATGGCGTGGATCCGAGGCACAACAGCCGACGAGGATGGGTACATCTCCCAGGAGCAGGAGGCTGCCACCCTCGGCGCCCTCGCGGTGGCCCAGGCGGGCCGCAACTCGGGGGGCGTGGTTATCGCCCAGGTCAAGCGGCTCGCGGTGGCCGGATCGTTGCCCGGCAAGTGCGTCCGTATCCCCGGCCCCATGGTGGATGCTCTGGTGATCCACGATGGGCAGTGGCAGACCTACGAGGCGGAGTACAATCCCGCGTTCGCCGGTGAGGTCCGGGTCCCCCTCCAGCGGCTCAAGCCGCTGCCCCTGGGCGTCCGGAAGGTGGTGGCCCGGAGGGCAGCGATGGAGATCGCCCCCGGGGCGCTCCTCAACCTGGGGGTGGGAATGCCGGACGGAGTCGCCGCTGTGGCCGCGGAGGAGGGGATCAGCGAGGCTTTCACCCTCACCGTCGAGCAGGGCGGCTACGGGGGGATCCCGGCAGGAGGGGTCATCTTCGGCGCGGTGTCAAACCCCAAGGCGATTCTCGACGCGCCGAGCCAGTTCGACTTCTACGACGGTGGCGGTCTAGATGTCACGTGCTTGGGTATGGCTCAGGCGGATCGGGACGGCAACGTCAACGTGAGCAAGTTTGGCCCGACCATAATCGGCACGGGGGGATTCGTGGATATCTCCCAGGGCGCCAGGACGGTGGTGTTCTGCGCCACGTTCACGGCAGGTGGCCTACAGGCGGAGATTCGAGATGGCCGGCTGACGATAGTCCGGGAGGGCACTCACCGGAAGTTCCTTGAGAGGGTGGATCAGATCACCTTCTCGGGAGCGCACGCCCGAGAGCGCGGGCAGAGGGTGCTGTACGTGACCGAGCGGGCGGTGCTGGAGCTTCAGCCGGAGGGAGTGGTCCTCACCGAGATCGCCCCCGGGATCGATCTGCGGCGGGACGTACTGGACCTAATGGAGTTCGAGCCGGTGGTCTCCCGCGATCTCAAGCTGATGGATGCGCGGCTATTCGACTCCGCCCCAATGGGGTTGGCGGATGATCTTCGCGCGAAGGGCAGCGCCGACATGAGGCCAGCTTTTCGCCAAAGGCTAGAGGCGCTGTGAACGGCTTCGTGGTGCGGCGCCTGGTGGGGTTTGGGGAGTTCCCAAGCCGACTATAGACTTCGTTTCGAGGCCAGGGGGTACCGAGATGATCCTACATAAGACCATGGACGATCTGCACGTTGGCGACTCCGCCTACTTCTCGAAGACGGTTACCGAGGCCGATGCCCTCATGTACATCGGCGCCACCGGGGACTTCAGCCCTATCCACGTGGACGAGCACTACTCTCAGGGCACGCGCTTCGGCCACCGGATCGCCCCGGGCATCATGGTGGCCGGCATGATCACGGCGGTGCTGGGAAACGATCTCGTTGGCTGCGAGCCGATCTCGGTGGCGGACGAGTTCCAGTTCAAGGCGCCGGTCTACTATGGTGATACGATCACGGCGGAGATGCGGATCGTCGAAAAGATCCCAGAGAAGAGGGTTCTCAAGCTGGAGGCAACCTGCACCAACCAGGACGGCGTGGTGGTGCTGACTGCCAAGGCGGTCATGGTCTTCCCGAAACCTGTCCCTGTGCCTGCAGACGGGGGGAAGCAAGGATAGGAGGCTTTTCGTGCATATCGTCGTGTGCGTCAACCACATCCCCGATCCTGAGGCTCCCGCGAAGCAGTTCAAGTTGGACGAGCAGACCAACCGGCCGATGCTGCAGCGGGTGAATCGGGTTGTCGGGCCGTTCGACGAGAACGCCCTGGAAACCGGCCTGCGTCTCAAGGACGGTGTGGGGGCGAAGGTGACTGCCCTTTCCGTGGGGCCTGCGACCAACGTGGAGGCCCTGCGCAGGGCGATGGCGACGCGCAGCGATGCTGCCGTCCACGTGAAGGAGGAAGGCGCCACCGAGCTGGACTCCGCCGGTGTGGCCCGGTTGCTGAGCGCGGCCATCCGGAAGCTGGGAGACGTGACCCTGGTGCTGTGCGGTCGCCAGGTGGGTGACTGGGACAGTGGCCAGGTGGGTCAGTTGGTGGCGGAGGAGTTGGGGTTGCCCTGCGTTACCCTGGCCCGGCAGATCCAGCCGGCCGAAGACGGGGTCGTACGGATCGAGCGGGAGGTCCCGGGTGGGATCGCTGTGGTGGAGGTGGACCTGCCGGCGGTGGTGACGGTGACGAACGCCCCCACAAACCAGTTGCGCATCCCGAAGGTGAAGGACGTCATGGCAGCCCATCGGGCGCCGATCACCACCTGGACGGCGGCCGATCTGGGCCTGGGCGTGGCCGACCTGTTGGGCGAGGCGCGCGTTCAGGTGCGTCGCATGTTCGTCCCCGAGAGTCAGGTCCAGGTAGAGTTGATCAAGGGGGAGACCGACGAAGAGGTGGCCGAGACTCTGGCCCGGCGCATTCTAGGTATGAAGGTCCTGTAATAGGGGGTCGCCATGGATTTCCTGATAGTGGCATTGCCAGCCGGGGCGCGGCTTCCGTCAGCCTCGGCGGAACTGATAGGCGGGGCCAAGGGCCTCGCTTCCTCCGGCGGAACTGTGTCGGTCGCAGTCCTGGGGAGGGATCTGGACGACGCCTGCCGCGATGCCGTGTCCTTCGGGGCCGACAGGGTGTACCGGATGGACGCGCCGCACCTGGCCGATTTCGACTCGGAGGCATACCTCCAGGCGCTCGAGGTCGCCGTCAAAGAGATCGGACCTGGCGCGGTGCTCTTTCCTTCCGACGCCTTCGCCGCCGAGCTTGCCCCGCGGCTGGCCTACCGCCTGGGCACCGGGGTAGCGTCCGGATGCACTTCCATCACCTGGTCGGACGATGGCCGGTTGCTGTTCGGCTGCCCCGTCTACGGTGGAAAGGCGATGGCCGAGGTCGTCGTGACGGGCTCACCAAGTATCGCGACCGTGGCGGGCGGCAGCTTTCAGCCGTTGCCCCGAGACGATGCCAGGCGGGCGGAGATCGTGTCGTTGGCCGCCCCCGCGCCCGCTGCGCGCCGCGCCAGGACCCTCGAGGTGCGACCCGAGGAGGTCCAGGGTGTCCGATTGGAGGATGCCAGGGTAATCGTGACCGGGGGGCGCGGGCTCGGGGATGCCGCGGGTTTCCAGTGCGTGGAGGAGCTTGCCGCGGTGTTGGGAGCGGCCGTAGGCGCCTCGCGACCGGCCGTGGATGCCGGCTGGGTGCCAGCTAGCCTGCAGATCGGCCAAACTGGCAAGACGGTCTCTCCCGAGCTCTACATCGCCGTGGGCGTCTCAGGGGCAAGCCAGCATCTGGCGGGGATGGGGCGCTCCAAGCACGTGATCGTGATCAACAAGGACCCCGAGGCTCCCTTCTTCAAAGCTGCGGAGTTGGGGGTGGTGGCGGACTACCGGAAGGTGGTGCCGCTCCTGACGCAGAAGCTGAAGGCACTGCTCGGCTGAGGAAGCTCGACCGATCAGTAGATGTCGCAGATCGAAGCGGATGTGGATCCCCATCCGCTTCGATCTGCGTAGATAGATCTGCGGATCGGCGCCGTCAGTCGCTGCTGGCGGGCCGAGTGGCCTGCTCCAGCAGCTCGGCCACGTCCAGCACGGGCACCTCGCGTTCGCCACCCCGCATCTTCACCCCGTCGGACAGCATGATCATGCAGAAGGGGCAGGAGCTGGCAATTGCCGCGGGGGAGAGCGCCAGCGCCTGGTCGGCCCGCGCGTAGTTGATCCTCTTGCCCTCTGCCTCCTCGAACCACAGGTGCCCTCCGCCAGCGCCGCAGCAGAAGGTCTCCTCTCGGCTTCTCGGCATCTCCAGCAGATCGAGACCATCCATCGCACTCAGGATCTCGCGTGGCGGATCGGCGATGCCGTTGTAGCGAGCCAGGTAGCAGGAGTCGTGGAAGGTGACGCTCTCGACCGTGGCGGCGGTGGGTCGAAGCTTGCCCTCCTTGAGCAATCGTGCCAGCAGCTCGGTGTGGTGGTAGACCTCGAAGCTGCCGCCGAACTGTGGGTACTCGTTCTTGAGGGTGTTGAAGCAGTGGGGGCAGGTGGTGACGATCTTCTTGACCCCGTAGCGGTTGAGCGTCTCCACGTTGGCCTGTGCCATCATCTGGAAGAGGTACTCGTTGCCGATGCGGCGGGCCACATCGCCCGTGCACTGCTCCTCTTCACCCAGGATCGCGAAGTCGACCCCCGCGCGCTGCAGCAGCCGTGCGAAGGCTTTTGCCACCCGCTGGTTGCGGTCGTCGAAGGCGGCGGCGCACCCCACCCAGTAGAGCCACTCGGCGGGCCCCGCTTCCCCCACGATCTTGACGCCGAGCCCCTCGCACCAGTCGGTGCGGGAGGCCATCGTTCCCCTGAAGGGATGCCCCCTGGCCTCCATGCTGCCGAGGGCCTCCTGCATCAGCTCGGGATACTCCGCACGCTCCATCACCAGGTAGCGGCGCAGGTCCACGATGGTCGGCACGTGCTCAACGAAGATGGGGCATTGCTGCATGCAGCTTCCGCAGGTCACGCAGCTCCACAGCGCCTCGGGGGTCACTGCTGCGATGGTGGGGCATTCCTCCATGCCCTCACGGGCGGCATCCGGAGGGCTCTTGCGAGCGAGGGAGAGGGCCGCCGCGGGGCGCCTGGACCGGTAGAGTTGGTTGCGGAGATCGAGGATCAACGCCTTCGGCGAAAGGGGCTGGCCGGTGCTGTAGGCAGGGCATGCCGCCTGGCATCGGCCGCACTCCGTGCAGGCGAGGCAATCCAGCAACTGCTTCCAGGTGAGGTCCTCGAGCTTCGGGGTCCCCAGGGTCTCGGCCGACTCGATGTCGATCGGCTTGAGGGCGCCCATCGGCTGGAGAGAGCGGAAGTAGATGTTGGCCGGGGAGAGCACGAGGTGGCGCAGCTTCGAGTAAGGGATGTAGGCGATGAATGCGAAGGCGATCAGCAGGTGGAACCACCAGAGGAAACGATGGGCTTCCTGCAGCGATCGCACGTCGAAGCCGAGGCCGGTTAGGGCTGATCCCACGGCGAGGCCGACGGGGGACCAGGCGGCCCAGGGGTCGGAGGTGGCGACGATGCGGATGCCTTCCACGACGAAGCCGGTTATCAGGATGGCGAGGATGAGGCCGAGCACCACCCCATCGTCCAAGAGGGTGCGGTGGCGAGGGGGGTTGAGGAGCCTATCCGGGCGGAGGAGGTGTCTCTTGATGATCGCCATCAGCACGCCGACGATGGCCAGCAGCCCGAGGACGTCCAGAGCGAGGGACTGGAAGTAGAGGTAGAACGGTCCATGCATGATCTGGAGCCCGAGGTCGGCCTGCAGGAAGACCACGACGGTTCCGAGGAAGAGGACCGCGAAGCCCCAGAAGAAGAGGAGGTGCATCACTCCAGAGTATCTGTCCCTGAGGCTTCGTATCTGCGCGAGGCCGTGCAAGAGCACACCGGTCCTCCGCTCACCTGGGCGGTCGAAACGGTTCTCGGCTTTCCCCAAGGCCAGGAGACGGTAGTGCTGGTAGGCTCCGTAGCCGAACACCGCAAGTGTGAGGCCGAAGAGGGCGTACATGATCCAGATGCCCTGGATGTTCCAGTAGATCTCGCGGGTTTCCAAGCTGTATCACGCTCCCTGTAGGTTTCTCTTAGCCGTTGCCGTGTATCGGCGCGGCAGTCGGCTTCCGGCAGAGGCGTGCCCCCCTCAGGCCTCTGGCCTTACGTCGTGGTCACGGTGGATTCTCGCACCACCAGCCGGCCCTGGACGAGGACCGACGTGCGCTCCCCATCTCGGCTCTTGAGCTCGCGGAGGAGCATCTCCGTCGCCATCTTGCCGATCTGGCGCAGGGAGAAATGGATGGTGCTGAGGGGCGGATCCGTCTGTTCGGCTCCGGCGATGCCGTTGAACCCTATGACGGCCAGATCCCTCGGGACACAGATCCCCATCTGGTGGGCCTCGCGGAGGACGCCCATTGCCATAGCGTCGTTGGCGACGAATATGGCCTGAGGAGGGGAGGGGTTGTCCCAGAGCCGCCTGAGAGCCGCGGCACCTCCCTCGAAGGTGAAGTCGCTCTCCACGACGAGCGACTCATCCACCGGCAGCCCGTGCTCTGCCATGGCCTGTCTGAACCCAAGCAGGCGGTCTGTCGCGGTGGCAGAGGCGAGGGGACCGGTGATGTGGGCGATCCTTCGGTGGCCGAGGCTGATGAGGTGCTCGGTGGCATCGATGGCCCCGCGGACGTTGTCGATCTGGACGCAGGAGCAGGGGATCTCGTGGCGGCCGATGACGACGACCGGCGCCGGGTGGCTGACGAGGTCCGCGAGGTGGGCCTCGCGGTCGACGCCGCCGCCGGTGAGGATGATGCCCGCGCGCATCGCGCGCAACTCCTCGACGTACTTGCGCTCCTTGTCTGGGATGCGGTCGGTGTTGCAGAGGACGACCATGTAGCCTTCCTGGCTGGCGACGTCCTCGGTGCCGCGTGCGATCTCGACGAAGTAGGGGTCACGGATGTCTGGGATCATCAGTCCGACGATGCGGAACTCTCGCTTGGAGAGGCCTCTGGCGAAGGCATTGGGAGTGAAGTCGAGCTCCTCGGCTGCCTGGAGGACGCGCTTGCGTACCCCCGCGGCGACAGGGTGGTCGCTGCCGCTGAGGACGCGTGAAGCGGTGGTAATGGAAACGCCTGCTCGTTGCGCGACGTCCCGAAGGGTAGGATTCATCTCGGCTCCTCTGAGGTGGTGTGGCTGGAGCGCCGCGGGTGGGGCTTCCCCTGTAGCCACGGCAACCGGTTGCCGGAAACCGTTTGCCATGCTATTCTAGCATTCGCCGCCTCCCGGCGCCACATCCGACTTCCAGGTCCCTGGCATCGAGTCCATGCGTAGCTGCCGGGGGTTGGCGGGCGGCCGCTCTCGCTTGCCACCCCGCCCTTGACAGGATGCAGGGGTAGGCTACCATGTAGTTTATCACCGATGGGCTCACAGCGCCTGAGGGCGGCGAGGTGCGCGTGGGAGCCCAACCGCGCCGGGAGGTCCGACCTGGCTCCCACAGTCCGTTGCGGCTCTACTCTTTCATACTTGGAGGATGCGTCATGGCTAAGAAGGTGGTGACCTTTGGGGAGATCATGCTTCGGCTGTCGCCGCCCGGCTTCCAGCGGTTCAGCCAGGCACGCAGCTTCGACGTCGAGTTCGGGGGTGGTGAGGCCAACGTCGCCATCTCGCTGGCGCAGTTCGGGGTGCCGGTCGAGTACGTGACGCGGCTGCCGAAGAACGAGATCGCCGACGCCTGCCTGATGACCGTTCGGCGTTTTGGCGTCGGGGTAGACCACGTGGTGCGCGGGGGCGACAGGATCGGGATCTACTTCCTGGAGAACGGGGCCGTCCAGCGTGGCAGCAAGGTGGTCTACGATCGCGCGGGCAGCTCGATCAGCACGATCGAGAAGGGGATGGTGGACTGGAAGGCGGCGTTCGAGGGCGCCGAGTGGTTCCACGTGACGGGGATCACGCCGGCCATCTCGCGGGGTGCCGCGGAGGCTTCGATCGAGGCGGCGGAGACGGCGAAGGCGATGGGGCTCACCGTGAGCTGCGACCTGAACTACCGGGCGAAGCTGTGGAAGTGGGGCAAGACTGCCGGCGAGGTGATGGCCGAGCTGGTGCGCTACGCCGACGTGGCCATCGGCAACGAGGAGGACGCGGACAAGGTATTCGGGATCAAGGCGGTGGACACCGACGTGACGAGCGGGAAGGTGGAGGCGAGCAAGTACGAGTCGGTGTGCGAGCAGCTCGTGCAACGCTTCCCGAACCTGCGGCGAGTGGCGATCACGCTGCGCGGGTCGAAATCGGCGAGCCACAACACGTGGTCCGGGGTGCTGTACGAGGGCGGGAAGCTGTACACGACGCGGACCTACGACATCACCCACATCGTGGACCGTGTTGGTGGTGGTGACAGCTTCGCGGCGGGGCTGATCTATGGCATTCGGAGATACGGGGAGCCGCAGAAGGCGCTGGACTTCGCGGTTGCGGCGTCCTGCCTGAAGCACACCATCTTCGGGGACTACAACATCGTCAGCGTGGACGAGGTCGAGAAGCTGATGGGCGGGGACGCCTCGGGACGCGTATCCCGGTAAGGACTGAGCTGTGAGGACTGAGGACTGAGGGAGCCAGATTCGGTCCTCAGTCCTTCGTATCCATCCACAGAAGAAGACAGGGGGAGAAAGGAAAGATGGCTCGCTTCAGTCGGCTGGACGTACTGAACAAGATGCTCGCGATCGGCGTGGTGCCGGTCTTCTACCACCAGGACGTGGAGGTGGCGAAGCAGATCGTCGCCGCCTGCTCGGGAGGTGGTGCCAAGGTGATTGAGTTCACCAACCGAGGGGACGGGGCGTACGAGGTGTTCAGCGAGCTGGTGAGGCACTTCGCGAAGGCGGATCCGACGGTGGTGCTGGGTGTGGGGTCCGTGATCGATGCGCCGACGGCTGCGCTGTACATTGGGTCGGGGGCGAACTTCGTGGTGGGGCCGACGCTGGTCCCCGAGGTGGCGAGGCTGTGCAACCGGCGGAAGGTGCCCTACTCGCCTGGGTGCGGGAGCGCGAGCGAGATCAGCGAGGCCGAGGAACTGGGCGTGGAGATCGTCAAGGTGTTCCCCGGTGGTGAGGTAGGGGGACCGGCCTTCGTGAAGGCGGTGCTGGCGCCTATGCCCTGGACGCGGATCATGCCGACTGGCGGAGTGCAGGCGACCGAGGAGAGCGTGACGGCGTGGATCAAGGCCGGGGTGGCCTGCCTTGGGATGGGGTCTGACCTGATTAAGAAGGATCTGGTGGCAGCCGGGGACTTCGAGGCCATCAAGGCGAAGGTGTCGCAGGTGGTCGGCTGGGTGCAGAAGGCGCGAGGCAAGCCGCTGTACGAGGCGATCGAGCACGTGGGGGTGTACCCTGCGGATCGAGAGGGCTCGGACGTGATAGCCGAGTGGTACAGCAAGGCCTTCGGGTGGCCGATCACGAGGGCCGGGAGCACGGGCTACTTTGCCAACGAGGGTCGCATGGGGTGGATCGAGGCGATGGCGAAGCCCGCTGGGGAGAAGACGCACATCGGGGTGAAGGTGTCGAACTTCGAGGCGGCGATGGAGGATCTGAAGGCTCGCGGGTTCGAGCTGGAGACGCCGAGGATCGAGGCCACCTACAAGCTGGTGTACCTGAAGCAGCGAGACCCCGGAGGCAACCTGGTCCACATCGTCTGGCGGCCGTAGCGGGCGAGGACACGGAGACGGGGGGCGCGGAGTTGCTTACAGCTCTGCGCCCCCCGTCTCTGCGCGACTACGTCTCCTATGGGTAGGTCTCCGACACCTCGTCCGGCAGGCTCTCGACGAAGTGCTGGGCCGCGATGGCGGCGGTGGTGCCGTCGCCGACGGCGGTGGTGATCTGGCGGGTGAGCTGCGACCGGAGATCGCCTGCAGCGTAGATCCCCTTTACCGAGGTCTCCATGTTGGGGCTGGTCAGGACGTAGCCGTACTTGTCGTGGTCGACGTGGCCGCAGAAAAGTTGGGTGTTGGGCACGAAGCCCGCGAAGACGAAGACCCCCGCGGCGTCCAGCCTCTCCTCCCTTCCGTCCCTTTCGACGGTGATGTACTCCACCTGGTTGGTGCCGTGGATCGCCTTCACCACTGTGTTCAAGAGGATGCGGATCTTTCGGTTCTCCCTCGCCCTCTCCACCAGAGTCGGCTGAGCGCGGAACTGGGCCCTTCGATGGATCAGGTACACCTTGCTGGCGTAGCGGGTGAGGAAGACGCTCTCCTCCATCGCCGCGTCGCCACCCCCGACCACGGCCACCACCTGGTCCTGGAAGAAGGCCCCATCGCAGATGGCGCAGTAGGAGACACCGCGTCCCGTGAGTTCCGCCTCACCCGGGACCCCCAGCTTGCGGGGCTCGCCTCCAGCGCAGACGATGACCGCCCTTGCCAGGTACCCCCGCCCGCTCTCGGTCTCCACAAGCTTCTGGTTGCCCTTCGGCCGCACGCAGGTGACTGCGTCGATCTCGATACGCAGCCCCAGCTTCCGCACCTGCTGCTCCATTCTATGCGCCAATTCGGCGCCGGAGATGCTCTCGAACCCGGGGTAATCCTCCACCCTTTCGGTGTTGAGAAGCTGTCCTCCCGGCCACTTCTTCTCAATGAGCACGGCATTCAGTTTGGCTCTAGAGGCGTAGAGGCCCGCGGTGAGGCCCGCCGGACCGCCCCCCACGATCACCACGTCGTACTCATCCATTGCGGTCAAGACCTCCACCGCGAGACTGCTTTCACCTCGAGTAGCTGCACCCCTTGTGCCAGTCCGACAACCACCAAAGCAGAAAGACACGAAGGTACGCCGAGGCCGTTACAGGCTCTCTCTTCGTGTCCTTCGTGTCTTCGTGGTTAGGTTCTCGGATGGGTTCTGAGCCAGATCCCCTTCGACGCATCCGGCTATCGCCGGGTGCTAGCTCACCTCCCGGCCGGCTCGGGTTCCTGTTCTCCCGATGGGCGCTCTGCACCGAGTACACTGATCCTGGCGGCCAGCCTCCCGGCGATCTCGCGGAGGGACTCGGACGCTGGCGAGTGGGGATCGACGATCAAGATGGGCTCGCCCAGGTCGCCCCCGGCCCGCACCTTCGGATCCAGGGGCAGCTCGCCCAGCAGCGGGACCCCGTTCTCCTCGGCCATCCTGCGCGCTCCACCCTCGCCGAAGATGCTCGTCCGCTCGTTGCAGTGGGAACAGACGAAGTAGCTCATGTTCTCCACGATCCCGAGGATCGGCACGTTGAGCCGCCGGAACATGGAGAGGGCCTTGAGGGCGTCCGCAACTGCCACCTGCTGGGGGGTGACCACCACGACGAGGCCGCTCAATGGGATAGCCTGGGCGAGGGTGAGGGAGGCGTCGCCCGTCCCCGGGGGGAGGTCCACCACCAGGTAATCCAGCTCGCCCCACTCCACGTCGGTGAGCAACTGCTCCACCATCTTGCCCACCATCGGACCTCGCCAGATCACCGGGGTGCTCTCGTCCACGAAGAAGCCCATGGAGATCATCTTCACACCGTGGCTGAGGGCGGGGATGATCCTGTCGCCGTTGTGCTGAGGAGGGGACTGAACGCCCATCATCTGTGGGATGTTCGGACCCCAGATGTCCGCGTCCAGGAGGCCGACCCTGGCACCGCTCTCTGCGAGGGCCAGGGCGAGCCCGACGGAGATGGTGGACTTGCCCACTCCCCCTTTGCCGCTTCCGACCGCGATCACGTTGCGAACCTCCGGGATCACCGCCTTTTGCCGGTGCGGTGCGCGGACGCGGGAGGCGAGCCTGATACTGACCTCCTGCACCCCCGGGAGCTTCATGACGGCCTCCCGGGCCTCTCGCTCGATCTGGCCTCTGAGAGGGCAGGCCGGGGTGGTGAGAACGACGGAGAAGCTGACCTTCGAGCCCTCTATCTGGATCTCCTCTACCATGCCCAGGCTGACCAGGTCGCGACGCAACTCGGGGTCCTGGACGGTGCTGAGGGCCTTGAGCACGTCCTCTCGGGTGATTGCCTTCTTGCCGAACAACACTGAACGCTCCTCCTCGATGCCTTGGGGCGGCCGATTCGACACATTCTACCTCCATCGGGGGAGTTGTGCAATTGGCTAGCATAAAAATGGAAAATAGCGCGCTACGAGGCAAGGATAAAGCTATAGCAACTATCTCTACTGTCCATTAGTCAAGCGTTATGTTATGATCGGGATACAACGTGGCGCGGCCGGGATGCCGCGCGCCCGGCGGTCTGGGAGGATGGACCGGTGGAGGGGACGGCAACGATGCAGTCGACCCGATGGGAGATACTCCAGCTCCTGAAGAAGCGTGGTAGGGCCACGGTGGACGAACTGTCCCGGGCCCTAGGCCTGACCCTGATGGGAGTCCGCCTCCACCTGGTGGTGCTGGACCGCGACGGCTACGTTCGCCGGAGCACGGTGCGGGAGAAGCCCGGCCGGCCAGCCCTCGTCTACTCCCTCACGCAGAAGGCGGAGGAGCTCTTCCCCAAGCGGTACGATCTCCTGGCCGAGAAGCTGCTGGAGGCGCTGCATCTGGAGTGCGACGAATCATTTGCGGCCGTTCTCGTGAGGGCCGCCCGCTCCATGGCGGCCCCGCTGGCCGGGCAGATGGCGGGGGCACCGCTGGCCCAGCGGGTGGAGGAGATAGGGCGAGTCCTGGATGGGGCCGGATCATTCGCCTGTTGGGAGAAGGTGGAAGGCGGCTACCTCCTCCACAGCCACAACTGCCTGTTCTACTCCGTGGCACAGCGGAATCGCGAGGTGTGCTCCATCGACGAGGTCTTCCTCGGGGAGATCCTCGGGGGAGAGGTCACGCGGACGGAGTGCCTGCTGGACGGCTCCCTGCGATGCAGCTTCTTCGTGCCCGAGACCGCCCAGGAATAGCAGACCTCGACCGATCCGCGGATGTCGCGGGCGGACGCAGACGAACGCCCTCCGGACGCGCACCTGCGTGCATCTGTGCGCATCTGCGGGTCGGCTCTGTTCGAAGTTGCAGAGGGGTGTCGACCATGAGGCGAGAGGCGATCCTCTACGAACGGTTGGGCGGCGACGCGGTCCGATGCCACGTGTGCCAATGGAACTGCCGCATCGCGGAAGGGAGACTTGGGATCTGCCGAACCCGCTTGAACGAGCGGGGCACCCTCTACACCCTCCTGTACGAAGAAGCCTCCTCCATCAACGTCGATCCCATCGAGAAGAAGCCCCTCTTCCACTTCTTTCCCACCAGCAGGGTCTTCTCTCTGGGCACGTGGGGCTGCAACTTCCACTGCAAGCACTGCCAGAACTGGCAGATCTCCTACGCCCGCCCCTCTGACGGGGGATGGGTAGCTCGTGGTGCCCACCAGGAGAGAGGCCAACGGATCACTCCGGCGGAGACGGTGGAGCTCGCCCGCCGGAATCGCTGTGCCGGCATCGCCTGGACCTACAACGAGCCGGGCATCTGGCTGGAGCAGACCGTGGAATCGGCCAGGCTGGCCAGGGAGGAGGGCCTCTACACCGTCTACGTCACCAACGGGTACCTCACCGAGGCGGCGCTGGATGTGGTAGGGCCCCACCTGGACGGCTACCGAGTCGACATAAAGGGCTTCAGCGACGCCGTGTACCGGGGGCTGGCCGGCGTGCCTGAGTGGAAGGGGATCCTGAGGGTGGCGGAGCGGGCCCGCCACCACTGGGGGATGCACCTGGAGGTGGTGACCAACGTGGTGCCCACCCTGAACGACGACTCCGCACAACTCTCAGCCATCGCTCGATGGATAGCCGGATGCTTGGGGCCGGAGACTCCCTGGCACGTCACCCGCTTCTTCCCGCACGCCGACATGAGTCACCTGCCGCCCACGTCTGTCGCCAGCCTCCTGCGAGCCAGGGAGATCGGGCTAGAGGCAGGACTCTCCTTCGTCTACGTGGGCAATCTGCCCGGGACCGACGCCGAGAACACCCTGTGTCCCGGTTGTGGGGAACTGGCTATCCGACGCAGCGGTTACCGGACGGAGTTGGTGGGGGTGGCTCCGGGCGGCAGGTGCCGCCGCTGCGGCGCTGACCTGAACCTGCGGGGATGCTGAGGCTGGGGGCATGGCTCTTGCCCCTCGAGTGCCGATGAACCGGACGGGTGCGACGGATGGATCGTCCGATGCCGGTCCGAGGAGGTGTCGCTGGCATGCCCGAAGTGAGCATCCCTCTCCGCATTCCGAACTCCCGGGGGTTCCGGCTGGCGGCCGACCTGCTGTTGCCATCGGGTCCCGGCCCCTTCCCCGCGGTCGTCTGCACCCACGACCCGCTGGTCGACCGAACCAGCCCTCTCAACCGGCTCCTGGCGGACATGCTGGTTGGGGAGGGGATCGCCGTTCTGCTGCTGGATCTGACGGGCCAGGGGGAGAGCGAAGGGATGCCAGAGGACGGCACTCCGGAGCAGCAGATGGAGGACGTGGGCGCGGCCCTGGACGAGCTGGCACGAAGGCCGGATGTGGATGTGAGGAGGATCGGGGCCTTCGGTGGCGGCGGCGGTGCCCTCGCAGTGGCCCTTCGGGCGGAGCGAGACCCTCGCTTAAGGGCACTGGTGCTCCAGAGTCCCAGGTCGGATGAGCTGTTCGACGCCATCCGCAGGACGGCGCTGCCGACCCTGTTGCTGGTGGGGATCGAAGACCGCAAGGCGCTCGAGGACTCGATCGCGCTGGACGAGGCCCTGGTCGGGGAGAAGAGGTCGACGGTGGTGCCGGGCATGGAACCCCTCCGGGGAGACCCTGCGTTACTGCGGCAGGTGGCGATCCCAGCGGTTGACTGGTTCAAGCAGCACCTGCAGCCAAACCCTTCGGATACGTGATGCACACCGGCGCACAGCGCAAACAGACGCCCCTGGCGGTCTTAGGGGCGGATACGCAGGTCCGTCCACCGGGGGTGCAGGTGGCGCGGGCGCACACGCGCCCCCGCGGGAATAGCCAGAAGGTCGTGTTGCCCTGGCTCCGTGGGTGCTGGTACAGTCTAGCCAAGTCTTATGGATCGTGGACGGGCAGGCTGCCGCGGTCCTCTACCCTGCCGCATTTCACCCTTGGGAGGGCGTGTGAGAGCAGCAATTCTCGGTGGCGGCATCGCCGGATTGACCGCTGCCCACGAACTGGCAAGGGCGGGCCACACCGTCACTGTCTACGAGGCCGCTCCGCAGGCTGGGGGGCTCGCCTCGGGGTTCCGGGACGACCCGTGGGAATACCCGCTGGAGCGCTTCTACCACCACCTGTTCACGACGGACAGGGCGATCCGCGACCTCGTCGACGAGATCGGGTATGGCGGCAAGCTGGCCTTCTACCGACAGATCACCGCGCAGTGGTGGAACGGCCGGCCGCACGCCCTCCAGGGCGGGTCGGACGCCCTCGGACTCCAGTTAGGCCCGCTGCAGGCCCGGCTTCCCCTGCCCGACATCGTGGCCACCGGCCTCTCCGTCGTGGCTTTCCCCGGCATGCCGCTGCCGCATCGCATGAGGATGGGCGCGGTGTCCGCCTACCTCAAGTACCTGGTGCGGGATTGGCGTCCGCTGGAGAGGTGGACGGCAGCCGACTGGACCCGGCGATGGATGGGGGAGAGGGTGTACGCGGCATTCGTCCATCCGTTGTTGGAGGGGAAGTTCGGGCGGTACGCGGAACAGGTGAACATGGCCTGGCTCTGGGCTCGGCTGAAGACACGCAGCTTCAGGCTGGGCTACTTCGAGGGTGGCTTCCAGGGCTTCGTCGATGCGTTGGTGGCGCACGTGCGGCGTGCCGGCGTTCGAGTGGAGCTGGACACCCCGGTTGTCGCCCTAACGCCGCTCCCGGCGGGGGAGTGGCGGGTCGCCGCCGTCCCCAACCGTGGCTCCCGCGAGCCGGTCTCGGAGGACTTCGACGCGGTGGTGGTCACGGGGTCTCCAGAGCTGCTGGCCAGGCTGCTGCCCCAGTTGCCCGTGGGTTACCTCGGCCAGGTGAAGAAGCTGAAATCCCTGGGCGCCGTGGTGATGACCATCGCACTGCGCCGGCCGCTCACCAAGAACGTCTACTGGATGAACCTGCCCAAGGACGAGTTCCCCTTCCTGGCCCTGGTGGAGCACACGAACATGATCTCCCCGAGGCACTACGGTGGGGACCACCTGGTCTACTGCGGCGACTACCTGGAGCCCGCGCACGAGTATTTCCAGTTGAGTCAGGAGGAGCTGCTGGAGCGCTTCCTGCCCGCGCTGAAGAAGGTGAACCCCGGTTTCGATCGGTCGTGGGTGAGGGCGAGCTGGCTGCATCGGGAGACCTACGCGCAGCCGATCGTACCCGTGGACCACTCGCGGAACGTCCCGCCGCTATCCACACCCCTGCCTGGGGTTTTCTGGGCGAGCATGAGTCAGGTGTACCCGTGGGATCGGGGGACCAACTTCGCCGTGGAGCTGGGTCAGAGGGTGGCGAGAGAGGTGGTGCGGTCACCGAGGCCGTGACTGCGTCTCACTGTCTCTCCTGCTCCCAGCGCTGGATCTCCTCCAGGAGAGCCTTGCCGGCCTCGGCCTCAGGCACTCGTCGGAGGAACTTGCCCTTTCGGTAGATCGCGATGGCCCCCTGACCCCCGACCACCGCGAGGTCGGCCTCGGCGGCCTCGCCTGGCCCGTTCACCACGCAGCACATGACCGCCACGTGCAGCTCGGTCCTCACGTCCGCCAGCACCTCCTCCACCTGCCTGACCAGCTTCAGGAGGTCGACCTCCGTCCGGCCACAGGTGGGGCAGGAGGTGAGCACCGGGCCCCGGGCGCGAAGCTCCAACCCCTTCAGGATCTCGTAGGCGACCCTGACCTCCTCGGCCTTGTCGGGCGTGGTGAGGGACACCCGCACGGTATCACCTATCCCCTCGGCCAGCAGAGTGCCGATGCCCACCGAGGACTTGATGGTTCCGGCCCAGGAGGTGCCCGACTCGGTGACACCCAGATGCAATGGGTAATCGGTGGCCTGAGACAGCAGCCGGTAGGCGGCGATTGTCCGGGGGACATCGCTGAACTTCACGGAGATCACGATGTCCCGAAACTCCAGCTTCTCGAGCAGTCGCACGTGGCCCATGGCGGACTCTACCGCGGCCTCGGGTGTCGGGTAGCCGTACTTCTTGAGCAGTGGGGCCTCGATGGAGCCGCTGTTGACGCCGATCCGGATGGGCACGCGGCGGGCGCTGGCGGCCTCCACCACGGCCTCGACCCCCTTCCAGCCCTGCTTCATCAGGACGTTGCCGGGGTTCAGCCTCACCTTGTCGACGCCTGCCTCGATCGCCGCCAGAGCCAACTCGTAATCGAAGTGTATGTCCGCCACCAGCGGTATGTGGATCCGCTGCCTGATTGCTGCCAGCGCCTTGGCAGCGGCTCGGTCCGGCACCGCGACTCGGACGATCTCGCAGCCGGCCTCCTCCAGCCGGAGGATCTGATCGACGGTGGCCTGCACGTCGCCGGTGTCCGTGCTGCACATCGACTGCACGCGGATCGGCGCGTTGCCGCCCACGATGACGCCGCCCACGTCGACCTGTCTGGTTGTCCTTCTCTGTTGTTTCAATCCCACGGGCCCTCACCCCTGCCCTGCTTGGTGCTCAGTCCTCATCGCTTCCAGCCGGGCGACCACCTCGTCGATGTCCCGGTCCCGGGTGGAGGCGCCTGCCGCCACCCCGATCCGAGTCACCCCCTCGATCCACTCGGGCTGCAGGTCCTCGGCGGTCTCCACCTGATAGGTGGGGCAGTGCTCCAGGCATACCTCCACCAGCCGCCGGGTGTTGGAGCTGTCCCGCCCGCCGACCACCACCATCGCATCGACCTGCCGGGCGATCTCCGCGGCCTCCTCCTGGGCCCTTTGCGTGAAGTCGCAGATATGGCCCTGATCCTCGAAGCGATCGCACCTCTCTCTGAGAACGCGGCACACCTCGGCATACTCGCGCTGCGAGGAGGTGGTCTGGGCGATGGCCGCGATCTTGGGGTAGTAGCTCAGTCCCGCCGCCTCCTCGGCGGACTCGACGATGATCCCGCGCTGCGTGTGAGCCACGGTGGCCCTCGCCTCGGGGTGGTTCTTGTGGCCGAAGAGCACCACCTGGAACCCTTGTTCCTCCAGGGCTCGAGCCCGCCGCTGGACGTTGCGCACGATGCCGCAGGTGCCGTCTATCAGCCGGAGCCCCAGTTGCTGGGAACGCTCGTAGACTGCCGGGCCCTCTCCGTGTGCTCTCAGGATGAAAGGGGTTCCCGGCTGCACTCCGTCGGCCTGGGACAGATCCAGGAGACGGATGCCCATCTCCTCCAGTTCGTTCATTGCCGGGGTGTTGTGGATCAGCTTGCCCGATATGTAGACCGGGGTGCCGGAGGCGGCTTCCCTCGTCGCCAGCTTCCAAGCCCTCTTCACCCCACCGCAGAAGCCCGCGTACCGGGTGGCCCGGATTACCTCCACACTCTACCTCTATTCTAGGGTGCCACAGCTACTGGGCTGGGCATAGGCCCGTGCAAACGGTTTGGTCTCTTGTAGATTCTAACTCCCGTTTCTGCTAGCATCAACGTGTTGTGGTGTAGGGAGGACGCTCGCTTTGTCAGACTACTCCGTGTTGAACCGCATAGACGATCCGCGTCAGCTAGTGGCTCTCTCCTCGGCGGAGTTGAAGCAACTGGCGGCGGAGATACGGCAGTTCCTCTTGGAGGCTGTTCCCATCACCGGAGGGCACCTCTCCTCGAACCTTGGTGTCGTGGAATTGACCATAGCGCTGCATCGAGTCTTCGAGAGCCCTCGGGACAAGATCGTGTGGGACGTGGGGCATCAGGGCTACGTCCACAAGCTGCTGACCGGGCGCCGGGACAGCTTCCTGACCCAACGCCAGCACGGCGGCATCTCCGGTTTCCTGGTGAGGGAGGAGAGTCCGCACGACCATTTCGGGGCCGGCCACGCCGGTACCTCCGTCTCGGCGGCCCTCGGGATGGCCGTGGCGCGAGACCAGAAGCGGGAGAACCACCACGTGGTGGCGGTGATCGGTGACGGATCGCTGACCTGCGGGATGGCGTTGGAGGCGATGAATCACGCTGGGCACCTGGGCACCCGCCTGATCGTGGTGCTGAACGACAACGAGATGTCCATCGCCCACAACGTGGGCGCCATCTCCCGGGCCCTGAACCGGTTGCGTGTGGACCCGCGCTACCACAAGGCGAAGGAGGAGATGGATCAGTTGCTGCAGCGGCTGCCGGGAGGCAGTGGGGCGACCGATGCCGGGCGGAAGGTGCTCCACGGCCTGAAGGCACTGGTGCTGCCCAACCTCCTGTGGGAGGAGCTGGGCTTTACGTTCGTCGGCCCGGTGGACGGTCACAATCTGGCGGAGTTGGAGGAGGCGCTGGAGCGTGCCAAGGAGTACGCGAAGCCGTGCGTCATCCACGTGCGGACCCAGAAGGGGCACGGTTACGGGCCAGCCGAGGAGGACGCGACCAAGTGGCACGGCGTGGCGCCGAACGGCTCCGGCAAGAGGATCGGCCCCAGCTACACGGAGGTCTTCGGAAACACCATCCTCCGCGAGATGCGGTCGAACCCCCGGGTGGTGGCCGTCACCGCCGCCATGCCCGACGGGACCGGGCTGTCCATCGCGGCGAAGGAGTACCCGACCCGGGTCTACGACGTCGGGATCGCGGAGCAGCACGCCGTGACCTTCGCAGCGGGGTTGGCCAGCCAGGGCCTGGTGCCCGTTACCGCCATCTACTCCACCTTCCTGCAGCGCTCCTTCGACCAACTGATCCACGACGTGTGCATCCAGAGGCTGCCCGTATTCTTCGGGATCGATAGAGCGGGGATCGTGGGCGACGACGGGAAAACCCACCAGGGGCTGTTCGACCTCAGCTACCTGCGGATGATCCCTGACCTGGTGGTGGCCGCGCCGAGGAACGAGAACGAGTTGCAGCATCTCGTGCACACGGGCATCCAGTACGTGGCCGAGGGGCGAGGGGCTTTCGCCGTGCGGTATCCCCGCGGAGCTGGCACGGGCGAGCCGATGGACGAGGAGCCTCGTGTGTTGCCCATCGGAAGGGGGGAGCTGCTGCGGGACGGAAGCGACCTGGCGATCCTGGCCATCGGCAACGTGGTTCCGGCGGCCTTGGAGGCTGCTGGCCTGCTAGAGGAGCGGGGGATCAAGTGTGCCGTGGTGGATGCCCGATTCCTGAAGCCGCTGGACGAGGACCTCATCCTGGAGACGGTCCGGCGCTGCCGCTGGGCGATGACGGTGGAGGAGAACGTGGTGGCCGGAGGCTTCGGAGCCGCCGTGCTCGAACTCCTGTCGGCCAGGCAGGTGACGGGGGTTCAGGTGGAGGTAGTGGGGATCCCCGATGCCTTCGTGGAGCACGGGCAGCCGTCGCTGCTGCGGGAGAAGTATGGTCTGGATAGCGCGGGCATCGCCAGGCGGGCCATGGATCGCTTCCCCCTGGTGAGCCCAACCGTGAAGGTGGGGGCCTGAGACGTCGATGGCCGAGGACAAGATCATCCTGCAGGGCATGACCTTCTACGGGTTTCACGGCGTGAATCCGGAGGAGCGGGAGCTGGGTCAACGGTTCGTGGTGGACCTGGAGCTGAGCAAGGACCTATCCGCAGCCGGCCTCTCGGACGACCTGGGGATGACGGTCAACTACGCGGCGGTGTTCAAGGTGGCCCGTGAGGTGGTGGAGGGGGATGCCTGCCGGTTGATCGAGACGGTGGCCGAGCGGCTCGCCGCCGCCATCCTGGCGCGGTTTCCGGTGGAGGCAGTGCGGGTGCGGGTCCGGAAGCCGTGGGCGCCGATCAAGGGTAGCGTCCTCGACTTCGTGGCCGTCGAGATCCACCGGAAACGTTGATATCTATGATTGCTAATTGACAAAACCCCGCTGCTTTGGTACCATAGCGGGCACCACCCCCTTTTCACCCGGCTGCCTGCTTACCGGGTTGGCGGCTGCCTGGAATCCTCAGCGGAGGCAGTGGTGCAGAAGACACGTCGGCAGATCCTCGACCTCTTGAAGCTGAGGGGTCGGGCGACCCTCGAAGACCTGGCAAGGGAGATCGGCCTCTCGGGGGTGACTATCCGATCCCACCTTTCAGTGCTGGAGCGAGACGACCTCATCACCTCCGAGGAGGTCCGCGGCAAGGTTGGTCGTCCCCATTTCGTCTACTCCTTGGCCAGCAGAGCCGAGGAGGTGTTCCCCACTTCCTACCACACGGTGGCCAACCGTTTCCTGGAGGGTTTCAGACGCGTCGCAAGCCCCGAGCAGATGAGTCGGCTGGTGGAGTTGGTGGCCGAGCAATGGGCTGCCGAGAAGGCGGGGCGGCTGGCGGGAAAGCACCTGAAGGAGCGGGTCGCCGAAGTGGTTCGGATCCGCACCGAAGAGGGGGCCATCGCCGAGTGGGAACAGACCGAAGATGGCTACCTCGTGCGGCAGCACCACTGTCCGGCCAGTCGCGTTGCCCAGGGGAACCCTGAGGTGTGCCAGGCCGAACTGAGGTACCTGGAGCTACTCCTCGGGGTGCCGGTGGAGCGAGAGAACCACCGTCGCGACGGCGACATCAAGTGCGTCTACCGAATCAGAGGCTGAACTCTCCCTCCCTTCTCTCGCGTCTGCGTGCCCCAGGGGGAACCGCCCCGCTAGCAGGGCATTTGCCCGTGGAACGGCATGCAGAGGGGGCCATCGCTTGGCGTTTGACGCGCTCTACGTCTACTGTTAGCATTTCGTTGGGGCTTCCCGATTGTGCTGAAAGGGGTACGGACGTTGGAGGATAGAGTCACCAAGGTGCTGGACGCGATCCGGCCGGGCTTGCAGATGGATGGTGGTGACATCGAGTTGGTTGGCATCGAGGATGGCGTGGTCAAGGTTCGGCTGACGGGGGCCTGCGCCGGCTGCCCCATGTCGATGATGACGCTGCAAATGGGCGTCGAGCGGGCCATCAAGCGCGAGGTTCCGGAAGTCGTCAGAGTAGAGGCGGTACCTTTCTAATACTCCGCCAACCTGGTCGTAGGGCAGGGGACAAGCCCCTGCCCTACTCGTCACTTCTGCCGCCAGAAGTGGAGCGCCTGGCCGATCACGATGTCGTCGGCTGCCTCGCCCAGGGCCTCGCTCCCAGTCGGGTGGGGATACACGTTCAAGGCGAGTTCCTCGGGCGTCGCCTCCAGCAGCCGTGCCAGGGCCGGACCCTGGATCATCTCGGTGACCCTGGGGCCGATGAGGTGTACGCCCAGGATCTCCATGCTATCCTCGTCGGCCACGATCTTGGCGAAGCCCTCCCGCTCCCCGAGGATCGTCGCCATGCTGTTCGCCGAGAAGGGGAAGTGGCCCACCTTGACCCGGTGACCCTGTGCCGTCGCCTCGGCCTCGCTCAGCCCAATGGAGGCCACCTGCGGCCGGCAGTAGGTGCAGCGTGGGATGCGGTTGTAGTCCAGGGGATGGGGGTTCCGGCCGAGGATGGTCTCCACGGCCACGAATCCCTCGTGGGTGGCCTTGTGGGCTAGCATCAACCCCCCTACCACGTCACCGATGGCATAGAGGTGGGGCACGCCCGTGCGCATCTGCCCGTCCACCTGGATGAAGCCTCGCTCGATCCTCACCCCGAGACTCTCCAGCCCGATGCCGCTCGTCACGGGCGCCCGGCCCGTGGCCACCAGCAGTCGCTCGCCCGACAGCCGCTCCCTGGAGCCGTCGGCCTTCTCCACCTCCAGTTCCACGTGGTCGGAGAAGGTGCGGACGCTGTCCAGCACCGCCTTGGTGCCTGTCAGCACACGGATGCCTCTCCGGTTGAACAGCTTCGCCACCTCCTCGCCGATCTCCGCATCCTCCAGGGGCAGCACCCTGGGCAGCACCTCGACCAGGCTGATCTCGACGCCCATGTCGTTCCAGCCGGAGGCGAACTCCACCCCGATGGCACCTGCCCCGAGGATGATCACCGAGCGGGGAAGCACCGCCATGGTGGCAGCGTGGTCGCTATTGATCAGCCGATCGCCGTCGATGTTCAGCCCAGGGAGACCCTTGGGCGTGGATCCCGTGGCGACGATGATGTCGGTTGCCGTCACCTGGGTGCTGCTACCCCCTTCGGCCGGTTGGACGCTGATGGTCGTGGGGGACGTGATCTTCCCCTCTCCGCGAATCAACGTGACCCCATTCTTCTTGAAGAGCCACTCGATCCCGCCCGTGTGTTGGGCGACGACCTTCTCCCTCCGTTTGGACACCTGAGCGTAGTCCAGGGATACGTCGGAGGCCCGAACTCCGTACTCCGCCCCGCCCTGGGTGTGCTTGAGGACCTCGGCGCTCTCCAGGATCACCTTCGTGGGGATGCAGCCCCAGTGCAGGCAGGTCCCTCCCAACTTGTACTTCTCGACGACGGCTACCTTCAGGCCCAACTGGGCGGCTCGAATTGCCGCCGGGTAACCCCCGGGTCCGCCGCCAAGGATCGCCAAGTCGAAGCGTTCCCCGTTCATCGTTCCTCCCGTTACTCCCGTCGCAAGCGTTCAGCCTCGGGTGATCTCACCGTTCCCGGGCCAAACGCTGAGGTGTCATGGCTGATCGTCCCCAATGGTATCACTTTTCAGGGGGTTGTTGCCCGCTGGGGTAGTTGGCCCAGTGCAACCTCATGGACTATGATAGAGCCGCCAATCGGTAGCCGATGGTTGCCCAAACAGGCGGGAGGAAGGTATGAGCCAAGCAACGAAGCAGACTGTTGGTTTCATCGGTCTTGGGATCATGGGGCGGCCCATGTCCCAGCACCTACTGAAGGCGGGATACCCGTTGGTGGTCTACGACATCGTTCCTGCGGGCGTCCAGGAGTTGGTGGCGGCTGGGGCGAAGGCTGCGGGCTCGTCCGCCGAGGTCGCCGCCCAGTCCGACCTGGTGATCACCATGCTGCCCGATTCGCCCGACGTGGAGTTGGCCTACATGGGGCCCAATGGGGTGCTGCAGGGCGCCAGGAAGGGCACCATTCTGGTTGACATGAGTACCATCTCCCCGACGGTGGCCAAGAAGGTCGCGGAGGCGGCGGAGAAGCAGGGCTGCCCCATGCTGGACGCGCCGGTGAGCGGAGGCGACGTGGGCGCCAAGAACGCCACCCTATCGATCATGGTCGGCGGCAAGCCCGAGGTCTTCGAGAAGGTGAAACCGGTCTTCGACGTGATGGGCAAGCCTACCCTGTGCGGGGAGAGCGGCGCCGGTCAGGTGGTGAAGGCATGTAACCAGATCCTCGTCGCGGTGACCCTGGTGGGGATGGGTGAGGCGTTGGTGCTTGGCGCCAAGGCCGGCGTGGATCCGGAGATCGTGGTCAAGGTGCTCAGCGGCGGCCTGGCTCGGTGCGGCGTGCTCGAGAACCGCGGTGTACGGGTGACGAAGAGGGACTTCGCCCCCGGCTTCCGGAGCCGACTCCACTACAAGGACCTGAACATCATCCGCGAGGCGGGCAGGGCGTACAACTGCACGCTGCCGGCCTCCGCCCTCGCCCACGAGCTGTTCGGGGCCATGCAGGCCCTCGGCTGGGGAGAACTGGACCACTCCGCCGTGGTGAAGGTGATCGAGACCCTCTCCAACACCGAGGTCAAGGCCCACAACGGGTAGGGATATCCGAGAGAAGTAGGGCAGGGCCGTGTGCCCTCCCGTCCGGTCCCTCGGGTGTGACGGAGGGGGACAGGTGACGCGAGCCCGCGAGGCGAACTGGCGCAGCCTCGCGGGCTCGCCTGCCCTACACATCGAATGCTCGCTCCCTACCGCGTGGCGGGAGTGTCTATGGCGCCGGTCCGCCTGCGGATCGCCTTCTCGATCTCCACCAGCACCAGGGCCAGGGAGGAGATGGCAATGATCTCCACCCAGTCGGTTGCATCCAGCGATACGGTCTGGAGCACGGGCTGGATGAACGGGACGTAGATCACCGAGAGTTGGAGCAGCAGCCCGACGAGGATTCCCGCGACCATGTAGCGGTTGGTGGTGAGCCCCTTGGTGAAGATGGACTGGTTCACCGACCTGGCGTTCAGGGCGTCGAAGAACTGGTACATCACCAGGGTCGTGAAGGCCATGGTGCGGGCCTCCTGGAGACTGGCTCCGCTGGCCAGTTGCGCGGCGAACAGCCCCAAGGTGCCGATAGCCATCGCGGTCGAGACCAGCAGAATGCGCAACTGGAGCACTCTCGAAAGCATCTCGCTCTTCGGATGGCGGGGTGGCCTCAGCAGGTACTCCCTTTCGCCCGGCTCGAAGCCGAGGGCGATCACCGGGGCGCTGTCGGTCACCAGGTTCACCCAGAGGATCTGTACCGGCACCAGGGGCAGCGGCAGTCCTACCAGGAGGGCCACCAGGATCGTCGCCACCTCTCCGGCGTTGGTGGCCAGAAGGAAGTAGATTGCCTTCCGGATGTTCTCGAAGACTACCCGCCCCTCCTCGATCGCCGCGACGATGCTGGCGAAGTTGTCGTCCGCCAGCACCATGTCGGCCGTCTCCTTGCTGACGTCGGTGCCGGTGATGCCCATGGAGATTCCGATGTCGGCTGCCCGTAGCGCAGGAGCATCGTTCACCCCATCACCGGTCACCGCCACGATGTGGCCCCGGGCCTTCAGCCGATCGACGATGCGCAGCTTGTGCTCGGGTGCCGCCCGGGCGTAGACGGCCACCTCCTCCACGATCTCGTCCAGTTGATCGTCGGACATCGACTCGAGCTCGCGGCCCGTCAGCACCCTCTGGCCGGGATGCAGGATGTGCAGTTGCCGGGCGATGGCGGCGGCCGTCTGCTTGTGGTCGCCGGTAACCATCGCCACCCGGACGCCCGCCCTATTGGCGGCCTCAACTGCCTCGGCTGCCTCCGGTCTGGGTGGATCGATGATCCCCACCAGGCCGGCGAAGACGAGCCCGGTGGTAGCCTCCTCCGGGGTAAGTGACCGGCTCTGGGTGGGCCTGTAGGCCAGCGCCAGGACGCGGTGCCCTTGATCCGCCATGCGGCGGGCTACCGTCAGCACCTCCTCGCGGTTGAGGGGTGCCCGGCCCGTGTCCAGCAACTCGCTGGAGCACATCTCAAGGACCCGTCCCGGGGCGCCCTTAACGAGGATCATCGGCTGAGCATCGAATCGATTGAGCGTGGCCATGTACTGCTGCTCAGACTCGAACGGGATCTCCCCCAGGCGTGGGCGGCTGCGGTGCAGTTGGGAGATGTGGAGACCCGCTTTCTCCGCCGCAACCAGGAGGGCACCCTCGGTGGGGTCGCCCAGCACCTTCACCGTGCCGTCCTGCCGGCTCAGACGGGCATCGTTGGCCAGGGCGCCGATCGTGAGCAGCATCTCCAGCGAGGGACTGTCGGAGGCTCTGACCTGGCGGCCGTCCAGCAGCACCTGCCCCTTTGGCGTGTAGCCGGAGCCGGTGACCTCGTAGTCGCGCCGGCCGGCGTAGATGGCTCGCACCGTCATCTCGTTGCGGGTGAGGGTGCCGGTCTTGTCGGTGGCGATGAAGTCCGCCGTGCCGAGCGTCTCCACCGCGGGCAGCTTGCGAATGATGGCGTGCCGCCTCGCCATCCTCTGGGTGCCGATGGCGAGGATGATGGTGACGGTCGCGGGCAGTCCCTCCGGGATGGCGGAGACCGCCAGGGTCACAGCGGTGAGGAACATCTCGAGCAGCCCGAATCCCGCCAGCACCCCCAGGAGGAACACCAGGACCACGAGGGCGAAGACCACGACTCCGAGGAACCGGCTGAAGGCGTGCAGACGGGCCTGCAGCGGCGTTTCGATCGTCTCCAGGCCGGTCACCTGCTGTGAGATCTTGCCGAGTTCGGTGTGGCTTCCGGTGGCAACCGCGATCCCGACGCCTCTCCCCACCGTCACCGTCGTGCCGGCAAAGGCCATGTTCGACTGGTCGGCGGGGGGAAGGTTGGTCTCCCTAATGGGGCTGGTGGTCTTGGCAACCGGCACCGACTCGCCCGTCAGGGGCGCCTCGTCGATCTGCAGGCTGTGAGCCTCCAGGAGCCGCAGGTCGGCGGGGACCTTGTCGCCGCTGGCGAGGATGACGATATCCCCAGGGACCACCTGCTCGATCGGTACCTCCATGTGTACTCCACCTCGCACCACCGTGGCGGTCGGTGCCGTCATCTTCAGCAGGGCCTCTATGGCGGCAGCCGCCTTGGTCTCCTGTACGTAGCCGATGACGGCATTGGCCACGACCACCACGAGGATCACGGCCGTATCGACGTACTCACCCAGGAGGGCCGTGATGATGCCGGCGACCAGGAGCACGTAGACGAGCGGGTTCTGGAACTGGCGCAGGAAGAGGACGAAGGGGCTCGGCCCCTTCGTCCGCTCCAGTTGGTTGGGGCCGAAACGACGCAGCCTCTCCTCGGCTTCATGCTGGCTGAGGCCGTCCCTACTGCTGTGCAGCCGACGGATGGCCTCCTCGGCCTCCAGGTGATACCACGGTTCGGTCGTGGCGGTGGTGGCGTAGGAGGGGAGGGTGGCCACGCGCTGCCTCCATTCTCTGCCCGGTATTCGGGCCAACTCCGCCCAAAGGGGGTTGTCGCTCGAGTCCCCTCGGTTGGCGCGTCAGGAAAGGCAGGATGCTGGCAGGTTATATGCCACAGGAGGAGTCCCGGGCGTGGCTCGCGAGAGCGAGGTGGCGGTCGTAAGCCGTTGAGTCGGGGCCTGTCTCCGGCGTACGCATCGCAGCTTGCCTGCGATGCGTACCACGTGGCGGCGGCAAGTCGCACGCGAGCCGCGACGTCACATCGTGACGATGCCCTGGACCATGCCGCGGCGAGGCGCGCCGAAATCGAGGGTAAGCAGGTCTGGAGGGCGAGCCTTAAGGCAGGCGGAGGGAGTCAGGATGGCGAAGTCGAGGATCGACAAGGTGTTGGTGGCCGTCGACGGGTCGGCCGAGTCGCTGGAAGCTGCCAAATACGCTGCGGAGTTGGTGAGGGCGTTGAACCCGAAGGTCGCGGTGATGCACGTGGTGCCGAATCCGGACATTCCGGTGAGCGCTTCCCCCGTGGGCACAAGTACGTTGGGTCCCGACGACGAGGTGGCCATCGAGAGGGCTCTCTGGGATGGTGCACAGGCTATACTGGACAGGAATATGGAACCTTTCCGGCAGGCGGGGGTGCAGGTGGAGGGGGTGATGGCCAGCGGGGACCCTGCGAGAGAGATCGTGGACTTTGCCAGGAAAGGGCGGTACGATCTGCTGGTGGTGGGGAGCCGGGGTGAGGGTGCGGTGGAGAGGGCCCTCTTGGGCAGCACCAGCGATGCAGTGGTGAGGGAATCACCATGCCCGGTTCTGGTGGTGAGAAGAGGGGCACGTGCCCGGTAGCGGCGAGTTTGAGACGCTGGGACGGGGCGACGCGGGAAACCCGGCTGGGGACTCAGGACTGAGAAGCCAGTACTCAGCGACCAGCAACTGGTGCCCAGCACTCAGCAGAACTCGAGACTCAGAAGTGGAGGCATAGCGATGGAGAACAGGACGGGCGTGAGTCTGGCGGAGGAGCTGCTATCCCACATCGGTGGCACCGAGGTGGAGGATGTGTACATCGACGAGGACGAAAACGGCCGCTACCTCGGACTGGTGTTCAGCGATGGTGAGACCGAGTACCACCTCACCTTCGAGGAGGATGGGACCATCCAACTGGCGGAGGGGCCCTTGGAAGGCGAGGGTCTCGAAGAGGTCACGACCTTCAGCATAAACGAGGTGGTGCCGCCCTACTCCGAGGACGGCGTGGAGGAGGGCTAAGAAGGCATCTCCAGTCCGTATCGATCTCTGTGGTGGGAAGAGTGTACTCTATCCGGAGAAGCCTGTTAGCGGGCGAACGTTGACGCTAACACGCGGCCACGTTATGCTACGGCCGTTCCACATCCCAGTTCCCATCGTGTGAAGAGCTTCCGGAGGCCACCTTGTCTCGCACCTTGTTCGCTTTCGCCGCGGCGGGCGCGATCGTGCTGTGTGTTGGTGTCGGCTGGGTGGTGGCGGCTGCCAACGGAGTTGTCCCTGCCGGTCCCTCTCCCCTCGCGCTCGACCCAGCGCTTCTCTCAAGTAGTGAGCGCATCCGAAGCCTCATTCTCGATCCAGGACTGCCGGCGGCCGCGATGGTGCTGTTGGCTGTTCTCTCTACGGTGGCCTTGGTATTCCGGCGTCGACGCAGGCGGGATCGTGAGATTCCGGCGGCTGGCCCATCGGCCGACGTCGTGGCCGCGGGTGACGCGCTGGCCGTCGTGGAGGGCCATGTGGGCGTGGAGAGCGTCCCGGCGTTGGATGAGGTGCCGGCCCCTGATTCCCATGAGCCGATCGGGCGGGCACCTGAGGCGACAGATTCGGTGGATGTGGCCTCCACCCCGGCGGCCGGCGATCCGACGGAGGCGGAGCCGACCCCCACTGAGGAGCGCGCGAGCGTGATGGACTCGACCGTAGCGCACTGCACGGGAGAGAGTCGATCGAGCCTGGCGGCCAACCTGGTAGCCATGGGGCGGCAGGCGGCCGAAGAAGGGGACAGGGAGACGACCTACCGATTGATGCGCCAGGCGCTGGAGATGGACTCTCGAAACGTGGACGCCTGGATCTGGAGGGCGGCCGCGTCGGAATCGGTCCAAGAATCGTTGGTTTGCCTGAAGACTGCACTGCTGCTGGATCCGGAGAACGAAAAGGCGAAACGGGGGCTGGCTTTCTTCCAGTCCCGCCCAGTGGATGACAGGGGGAATCGATGAGCGCAGGATCGGATCACGCCCCTTTCTCGGTGGATCCCGGACAGGGTCCTGAACTCCGATCGAGTTCCGGTCTCGTCGATTGGGAACAAGAAGATAGTCCAGGAGGAGGCCTGTCCGCGAGAGTCCTCCGGATTGCCCTCAATGAGGCGATGCACGTCCGACTGGAGGCGTTCCACGCCGGCGAGAGGGTCTATGACGAGCTGGTGAGAGAGGCTGAGGCGCGATCCAGCCAGATCCTGGCCGAGGCCCAGGCGGAAGCCGACCGGATCCTGGCGAGTGCCCGATCGGAGGCGGAGCGGACCCTATCCGAAGCGATTCGGCAGGCCAAGGCGCTGCACGACGAAGCTGCGCGCCAGGCCTTGGAGACCAGGGCAGCCCTGGCGGAGCTGCGCTCGCAACGTTCAACCGCGGTCCGGCGACTGTGGAGCAGACTGGCAGGCAGCAAGAGCGAGGACAGTGCGGATACGTCGGCCGGGCTTTCGGCTGCCGCGTCTGTCTTCCCCCCGGACCCGGCTCCCCCGCGCGACCGAGCGGCCCAGTCGCCGTCTACCACCGGGCCCCAGCCGGAGCAGGCGGCACCCCCGAGCGCACCGCTCCCCTTTGCCGAGACCGTTGCGTCTCCGGCGGCTGGAAAGGAGCCCCCGAGGCCTGAGCCGAGGGGTGGCGAAGCCCCCACCGGCGCGATCCCCCCGCGTGGGGACGGGCAGCCGCGCGAGTCCTCGGTGGCCGGCGCGGCCTCGCCACGAAAGCACTCCTGGGTTATCCCCGATTGGCTCAAGTAGCACGCGGCAGACTCCCCCATCCTCCATTCACAAGATTTTTCTCACTAAATGTAGTACAATAGCTCGCGAGTAGCCGGACCCGGCAACATGTGGCATCGAGGCTGGCCCGGCCTCCTGCCATCGCGTGGTGGGCGGCAGGTCGGCCGACACGGTGACTGGAGCAGCAGCGCAGCTTGCCCCTGGCTGGGTGGCCCAAGGGGTGTCCAGGCTGGAGAGAGGGGCTCCGGCCCCGGATTGGATGGGAGATGCCGCTATGGCAAGTGGAGACTTAGTGGTCAGGATCGCCGGTGAGTCGGGTGAGGGTGTCATAAGCACCGGCGAGCTGGTCGCGCAGGCCGCTGCGCGCGCGGGTTTCGAGCTGTTGACCTTCAAGACCTACCCTGCCGAGATCAAGGGTGGGCACGCCCTGATCCAGCTCAGGCTGAGCGATCGGCGACTCCACACGCAGGGAGACCAGCTCGACGTCCTTCTGGCGTTCAACCAGGAGGCCTGCGACAGGAACATCGCCGATCTGAAGCCCGGCGGGCTGCTCATCTACGACTCCGCCGCGTGCGCTCCGCCCGAGAGCGGCGAGCGGCTGCAGTACGCGGTTCCCCTGACGGAGATCGCCAGGACCCAGCTCAGGTTCGAGCTGGGGAAGAACATGGTGGCCGTGGGGGTAGTGGCCGCGCTGTTCGACCTGTCCAGGGAGCACTTGGTCCGGCTGCTTCAGGAGAAGTTCGGGAGCAAAGGCGAGGACGTCGTCGCCAAGAACCTGGCCGCCCTGGATGCCGGCATCGGTTACGTGCGGGAGCGGATGGGTGGCCGCATCGGCTTCTCTGTCAAGCCGGGGGATGGGCGCGGGGAGGTCGTCGTCGTTTCGGGCAACCAGGCGCTGGCCATGGGGGCGATGGCCGCTGGGTGCCGCAACTACTTCGGGTACCCCATCACGCCGGCCACGGACATCATGGAGTTCCTGGCAGCCAACCTGCCCAGGGTCGGCGGATCGGTGGTGCAGGCAGAGGACGAGATTGCGGCGGCCGGGATGGTGTTGGGCGCCTCCTACGGTGGTGCCAGGGCCATGACCGCAACGTCCGGCCCCGGTCTCAGTCTGATGGTGGAGATGCTGGGGTTGGGGGCCATGGCGGAGCTGCCGGCGGTGATCGTCGACGTGCAGCGGGCGGGGCCATCGACCGGGATGCCCACCAAGCACGAGCAAGGGGACCTGAACCTGGCCGTGTCGGGGGCCCACGGGGAGGTTCAGCGGATCGTTCTAGCTCCAACGTCGGTGGAAGACTGCTTCTATCAGGCGGTGAACGCCTTCAACCTGGCGGAGCGGTTCCAGATGCCCGTGATACTGCTCTCAGACACCTTGCTCGCGACCCGCACCGAGAGGATCCCGCGCCCAGACCTATCCAGGGTGGAGCGGAAGGAGCGCGAGCTGTACCGTCCCGTCGGAAACGGCAGTGGCGGCGGGGCGAGGTTCCTGAGGTACGCTTTGACCCCGACCGGGGTGTCGCCCATGAGCATACCTGGGCAGGCCGGCGGCGAGTACGTGGCGACCGGGCTGGAGCACAGCGAGCTGGGCCGCCCTCGTTACGATCCCGATACCCATCAGAAGATGACGGAGAAACGGTTCAGAAAGCTGGAGACGGCCGTGTCCGAGGCACCCCCCGCCGAGCGGTACGGTGATCGCGGTGCGGAGGTAGGCGTCGTGACCTGGGGCTCGACCATGGGCGCCGTGGTGGAGGCCGTCGACCTGGCCGCGGAGAAGGGCATCGCGGTGGAGGCCATCGCCCCCAGGATGCTCTGGCCGATCCCGGACCATCAGGTGGGGGAGTTCATACGGGGCAAGCGGGTGGTGATCGTGCCCGAGGTCAATTACAGCGGCCAGTTCGCGGAGCTGCTGGCCGCTCGGTACAGGCGTGATCTGGTGAAGGTGAACAGCTACGGTGGGGTGTCCATCAAGGCCGCCAGGATCGTGGAGGCGATCGAGGAGGTGGGGCATAATGTTGGGTAGCACTGCCTTGATCGAGCGAACTGTGGACGACTACAAGAGCGACGAGAAGCCTACCTGGTGCCCAGGGTGCGGCGATTTCGGCGTGTTGAACGCCGTGTACAACGCCATGAAGGAGAAGAGGCTCGATCCGAAGGATGTGGTGGTGGTGTCCGGTATCGGCTGCTCCAGCCGCCTGCCCTTCTTCGTCTCCACCTACGGCTTTCACGGTGTGCATGGGCGGACCATGCCGATCGCGACCGGGCTGAAGGTAGCCAGGCCCGATCTGGCCGTCCTGGTCATGGGGGGCGACGGCGATGCCCTTGCGATAGGCGGCGGCCATTTCATCCACGCCGCCAGGCGAAACGTCAACCTCACCTACGTGATCATGGATAACAGCATCTACGGTCTGACCAAGGGCCAGACATCGCCCACCAGCCGGGCCGGCTTCACCACCAAGACCACCCCTCGCGGGAGTGTGGACCGCTCGGTGAACCCACTGCTGCTGGCCCTCAGCGCGGGCGCAACCTTCGTGGCCAGGGGCTTTTCCGGGCAGCCAAAGGAGTTGGCCGACCTGATCGTGCAGGGGATGGAGCACAGGGGATTCTCGGTGATCGACGTTTACAGCCCCTGCCCCACCTTCAACAAGGTCAACACCTTCAAGTTCTATCGTGAGATGGTGAGGTCGCTGCCTCCGAACCACCCTACGGGCGACCTGGGTGAGGCGATTCGGGCGGCCCGCAGCGAGGATCCGCTGTACGTGGGGCTGTTCTACCGCGAGGAGGGCGCGAGCTTCGAGGAGGGGCTGGAGCTTCAGAATTCCGGCGGCGAGGAGGACTGCCACACCGTCCTGGAGGATCTGTTCGACCGGTTCAGCTAGCACCAGGTCCTGAGATGACGTGGGGCAGGGTCTTGTGCCCCGCCGCATGCCCTACTTCGGGAGCGATGCGCGATGCCCCCTCCTCGAAGGGAGAGGGGATTCCACCTGAGCAGGTATCTCCAGATAGAGCACACGCTTCCCGCGCGAGAAGTTGACATGAACCGGAGACACCTGCTTAGTACCGCCTTCCCCGTTGGCGGGCGATGTCGAACTTGGCAGTGCTGGCGACGTGCATCACCGTCATCACCCCCGCCTGGACCGGGTCGGAGACGACCAGGTCGGCCACATCGGGCACACTGCCCGCCATGTTGAGGGATACCACTACGATCCCCTTCTGCTGAACCTCTCGGACGGCTTCGGTGATCTCTCCGCCCATCAGGGAGCCCGCCAGCACCACCGCCGCGACTCGGGGGAGTCGGGCGATGGCTCGGACGGCTCCGGCGATCTCCTTCTCTCCCACCAGGGGTATCGTATCCACCGAGATGCGCTCGCCTCGGATGTTGTGGCGATCGGCTTCGCTCACCGCACCCAGCACCACCTGTCCCACCTGAGCCCCGCCTCCGACGACTATGATCCGCTTGCCGAAGATCTTCCAAAAGGAAGGTGTCTCCTCGACGGATTCCACGACGTCGAGGTTGGACATGTCGGCGATGAGGGCGGAGGCATCGGCGACCCCCTCCAACTCGAAGTAGGTGGACGAGCGGCCTTCGTACCGCTCGGTGATGTCCACGTAGGTGATGTTGGCGCGGTGGGCCAGGATCACCTCCGTGAGCCGATGCAGGATGCCCGGCCGGTCGTAGGTATGCACCACGATGGCCAGGAGATCGGGAGCGGTTTCTGGCATGCGGAGTCTCCAGCGCGCAGGGTTCGTGAGGGGAGCATAGGGGAAGGGTGCGGGAGTGTCAACTGCGGTGGCGGAGACGCAGGGCGGAGATGCGGCCGCTGCCCCGAGATATGGATCCAGCATATGTCGGCCTTCGACGGGGGGCGATGCGCGTCGCCTCCCGTCAGATCTCACCCTACTTCGTCCTCGTGAGGGTCAAGCCGTCGACGTAGACGTCGGCTTTCATGTAATCCAGCTTCAACTGGACGCGGATGGCGGCCGTCCCGTTGGGGGTGACGAAGCTGGCCGCCGCCGGCACCCATCCGCTCGTGGGAGAGGTCTCAGACCGCGCGGTCACGGTGGCGATGGTGCCGCCGTACGGGTTGAGGGCGACGAGCTGTATGCTCGCTCGGAACCAGCCGGAACTGGAGGGCACGTTGATCTGCCCGGAGAAGCTGAAGCTCTGGCCGGCACCGGCGGAAACGTCCTGGTGGACGGAGAAGGACTCCCCTCCTCTGGAGCTGGCGAGCAGGGAGTACGAGCCTTCGTGGTGCTGGGCACCGCTTCTGGAGACCAGGGCCACGCCGTGGGAAGAGACGGACCAACTGTCGGGGATGGAGTTGCCATCGGCGTCGACCTCGAATCCGCCGTTGGACAGCCGGTTCCCGGAGGGAACACCCTCGTTCGTGGGGGTCGCCGTTGGCGTGGCCGTCGGGGTCGCCGTTGGCGGTGCTCCGTTCGTTGGGGTGGCAGTCGGCGTGCTGGTCGGGGTAGCCGTGGGCGTGGCGGTCGGCGTGCTGGTTGCGGGACTGGTCGGTGTGGCCGTAGCCGTGGAGTTGTGGGCCGGAGCCAGCGCCAGCGCGAGCTTCTCGTCCACGGGAACGTAAAGGGTGCCGTCCGCGTCGAGGCTGAGCTGAATGCCTGGATAGGACATATCGATGTTTCCCGTGGCGTGGCGCCACAGCACCGCCCTGGACTGGCTGTCGACGGCGTAGACGTAGCCGTCTTTGCCGAGGAAGTAGAGGGTGCCGGCGGCGTCCAGCAGCAGGTTGCTCTTGATGCCGCTGCCCCAGCCCGTCTTGGTTACGTACTGCTTTTTCCACTCGAGGGTGCCGTTGGGGTTGATGGCGTAGATGTATCCGTCGTCGGCACCCAGGTAGATGGTGCCATCCGCGCCGAGGACCGGCGTTCTATCGAAGGCGTTCCCCAGGGTGAACTGCCACTTGAGGGTTCCGTTCATTCCGATGGCGATCAGGTTGGTGTCCGATACGAAGTACATGGTGCCGTCGTTGGCGACCGTCGGGCCCACGAGATAGCGGCCGGGGCCGAGACCGTGAATCGACCATCGCTTCTGGCCGGTGGATGTCAGGGACCAGACGCCGGACAGCCAGCCGAAATAGAGATTCCCCTGAGCGTCGTACACCACCGGTATCCTTCGGCCGGTGCCGTAGGCAGCATACTTCTCCAACTGGTAGCGCCACTTCAGTTCCCCTGTCCTTCGGTCGAGGGCGTAGATGTAGCCGTTCTCGCTGGTGAAGTGGACGGTGGTGCCGTCCGGGCTGATGGACACCGGCGTGTGGAGATGGTCGGATGGGAAGTACCACAGGATCCGGCCGTCGGTGTCGAGTGCGTAGACGTAGTCGTTCTCCGACGTCAGGTAGAGGGTGCCGTCGGCCGCCACCGTGGGCGGGAACTCCACCCACGTCTCGTGGCCCGTGGACCAGGGGCTGAACAGCCACTTCATCTGGCCGTTCCTGGAGTCGATGGCGTACACGCCCGCCATTCCCGCCGCCAGGTAGACGGTGCTGTTCAGGCCGATACCGGTTCCACGATAGTCGGTGCCCCAGTGGTCGTTGCTTCGGTTGAAGCTCCAACGCCGGACCGGCATCTCCCTCGGTCCTACAAAGAGGCTGCTACCGCTGCGCTGGGCGTTTCGGGCGTAGGTGGGCCAGGGGGTGTCGGCCAGCGGGCTCGTGTCTGCCCCCGCGTCCCAGGTTAGAACCGATAGGATGGCAAGAACGACCACGACGGCGGCCATTCCCGGGAGGTGCCGCCTGGGTCGGTGGCTGGTCACGTCGTTCATAGCGAAGTACCTGCCGGCCCGCATGGTCTGGTGGTGCTGCGGGATGACCACCCCGGGCCTCGCCTGGAACGATACGGGGCCGCCATTCCTCTGTCATGACGGCCAGAGCCGGAGACATGACGAATCTGTCACCTGGGTAGGGTAGGCGTGGCGAGCGGGGACGGGGGACGACGGGTGTAGGGCCAGCGTACGAGCCGGCCCTAGTCTCGGATCAGGATGCCTGCTTCAGCAACTGCCGGGCCTCTTCACCGACCTCAAGTTCGATGCAGTCACAGTAGGTGGAATAGATCGACCTGTCCAGCACCTTGAGGATGGAGTCCTCTAGCTGTCCGACACAACTGCGCCTCAGCCAGAGCAGACGCCGGAGGCGCAAAAGAAACATCCTCTGCTGTCCCTGCGGTCCTCCGGGCGTGTCGTCACCGAAGATCGACTCGGCGCCGCGCTGCCAAGCAGATTGTGGGCCACTCATCTGTCCTCGACCTCCCCTTCGGTGTGCTGCCCGGAACCCCGGACTGCCCGAGCCACCTCGCCGGGGACCCTCGACAGCGGTTTCTCGAGCATCGGCCGCAACTTCCAGCCGGCTAACAGGCACGTCGTGTGCCAGACGAGCGGAATCGCGGCGAAATCACCAGTTTTCTGATAGGGGTGTGATGGTTGGGGACGAGGCCGGGGCATGGTGTTTGCGTTCAGCCCGGTTTCCGGCGTGGACTGCGCCGGAACAGTAAGGTGGTGTGATGAGAGAGCACGCGGACTACTTCACCCAGACCTCCGTGGAAGCCATCTCGGAGGAGGATGAGGAGATACTCGACTGGTTGAACAGGGCCCTGGCGGCCGATCCCAGAACCACCGATGCGCTGATAATGGCCGAGGTGCACGGCGGGGAGGTGGTCCTGAGGGGCGACGTGACGGTGCCCGGCATCAAGGCCGCCGCGGAGGATGTGGCTTGGGGGATCCCCGGGGTACACTCTGTGGTCAACCAGATCGTCGCCCACGGTGCCGCCTCGGACGAGTAGGAGCCCTTTCTTCCTTCGGTGTTTTCCCAGCGGCCCTGATGGGGCGGACAGAGCGTGGACGATCGCAGAAAGGAGTTGCCGTGCGGGGGCCGTGCCCGCGTGGCCGCACTCGTTCGGCAGCATGGCTCGGCACGGTTCGGGGCGCCGTCACGGTGTAGCGTCGCAGTTCGTTCGCGATGGGCTCCGCATCGGAGTTGGTCTCCGACGCTGCGGGTTGTCTCTATCCCCGACGGCTTGCCCTGGTGAACCACGCCTGTGGCTCCGAGAGTTAGCATGGTTCTTGCGAGTCAACGGGGTGTAGAAGCCTGTCGGGGGGGACAGCCTTCTCGCTACGCTGGGCCGGCGATCCAATCGCCGGCCCAGTGGCTATTTGCGCGCCGCGGGACTCCCAAGGGGAGAGGCTGCCCGCAGGGCGGGCGAGGGCCGCGCAGGGAGCAAGAGTGTCGGGGGGGGCGGGGGGCCCCCCCCCCCCCCCCCCCGCAACGA
>JBLNDL010000097.1:0-22100 GCA_050261575.1 Sphingomonadaceae bacterium
TCCACCTGCACCCCCGCACGAGATCGTGCGGGGGTGCAGGTGGAGCGGCGCTGCTGCTATAATGTGATAGAAACCTTTAGTATCCCAGATGGCTTTTCAGGGCCGGGGCGGGGACGCCGTCGGTGAGGGGATCGAAGGTCGCGCAGCGGACCTCTTCGGTTGCGCAGGAGGTCCGGTCCCCGCTATAGTGCACAGGAATGATCGATTTTACGTGCCCTTTCGTGGAACTATAAGGGAGGATAGGTAGGAAATGGTAGCCGCTTCGAACCCCTTCGGCGCACGGAGTACACTGTCGGGCTCTTTCGGCACGGTGACCTACTATCGGCTGGCGACACTGGCGTCCCAGGCCGCCATCGACCTCGACCGGCTGCCCTTCACGCTCCGGATCCTGCTGGAGAACCTCTTGCGCCACAGTGCGAACGGAGCGGTGGCCGAGGACGACCTGTTCGCACTGGCACGATGGAGGCCGGGGTCGCAGGAGGAGCGGGAGTTCCCTTTCATGCCGGCCAGGGTGCTTTCCCAGGACCTCACCGGCGTCCCCTTCGTGGTGGACATGGCTGCAATGCGCTCCGCGGTGGCCCGCCTGGGCTACGACCCTCGCAAGATCAACCCGCTCGTCCCAGTCGACCTGGTGATCGACCACTCCGTGCAGATCGACCGCTTCGGCTCCAGCCTCGCCTTCCAGTTCAACGTGGGGCGGGAGTACGAGCGAAACCGCGAGCGCTACCTGCTGCTTCGGTGGGCGCAGCAGGCGTTCCAGAACTTCCAGGTGGTGCCGCCCGGCACCGGCATATGCCACCAGGTGAATCTGGAGTACCTCTCTAAGGTGGTGCAGACCGCCCGCGTGGGCGGGGAGACGGTGGCCTTCCCGGACACGGTGGTGGGGATGGACTCCCACACCACGATGGTGAACGGGCTGGGCGTGCTTGGCTGGGGCGCGGGTGGTATCGAGGCCGAGGCGGCGATGCTGGGGCAACCGATCTACCTGCTCACTCCCGAGGTGGTGGGAGTGCGGCTGTCGGGCGAGATGCCCGAGGGGGCCACCGCCACCGATTTCGCCCTCACCCTCACCCAACTGTTGCGGAAGAAGGGGGTGGTGGGCAAGTTCGTCGAGTTCACCGGCCCCGGCGTCGGCCGGCTTAGCCTGCCCGACCGCGCCACCCTCTCGAACATGACGCCCGAGTACGGCGCCACAGCAACTCTCTTCCCAGTGGACGAGGAGACTCTCCGCTACCTGCGGGGCACCGCCCGAAGCCCGGAGTTGGTGGACCTGGTGGAGCGGTACACGAGGGTGCAAGGTCTCTTCCGTACCGACGAGGGGCCGGAGCCCAACTACAGCGACCTGCTGGAGCTGGATCTCTCCACCATCGAGCCGAGCCTCGCGGGACCACGCCGACCCCAGGATCGAGTGTCGCTGGGCAAGACCGGCGAGAGTCTGAGGGCGGCCTATCCCGAGAAGTTCGGCGCGGAGCCGCGTCCACGGGGATCGGACGCGGCGGCCGTGCAGGCGCCCGACAAGCTGGGGCACGGCTCCGTGGTGATCGCCGCCATCACGAGCTGCACCAACACCTCCAACCCCTCGGTGCTGGTGGCCGCGGGGTTGCTGGCCAAGAAGGCGGTGGAGCGCGGCCTCGCCGTTCGCCCCCACGTGAAGACCAGCCTGGCCCCGGGCTCCCGAGCGGTGACCGGCTACCTGCGGGAGTCCGGTCTCATGCCCTATCTGGAGGCGCTGCACTTCCACCTTGCCGGCTACGGCTGCACCACCTGCATCGGCAACAGCGGCCCCCTGCCGGAGGAGGTCGCCCGTGAGATCAAGGAGGGGGAGCTGGTGGCAGCGGCTGTGCTCAGCGGCAACCGCAACTTCGAGGGCCGCATCCATCCGCTGGTGCGAGCGGCCTACCTGGCCTCTCCTCCCCTGGTGGTGGCCTACGCTCTCGCCGGAACGGTGGACATCGACCTCACGTCCGAGCCCATCGGCCACGACCCCAACGGCCAGCCGGTCTACCTTCGGGAGATCTGGCCCAGCCAGGAGGAGATCCGGCGGACCATCGCCGGGGCGATCAAGCCCGAGCTGTTCGCCGAGAACTACGCCCACGTCTTCGAGGGCGACGAGCAGTGGATGTCGATGCCGGTGCCGCCGGGCGAGCTGTTCGCCTGGGACCCCGACTCCACCTATGTCCAGGAGCCGCCCTTCTTCCAGGACTTCGACCTGGAGGTGGCGCCTCCTGGTGACATCGTGGGTGCGCGAGCCCTGGTGGTGCTGGGCGACTCGGTGACCACCGACCACATCTCGCCGGCAGGATCGATCCCGGCCGATCTGCCGGCGGGTCGCTTCCTGCAGGAGAGGGGCGTGACCCCCAAGGAGTTCAACAGCTTCGGGGCGCGCCGGGGCAACCACCTCGTGATGATGCGCGGCACCTTCGGCAACATCCGCCTGCGGAACCAGCTCGTGCAGGGGCGCGAGGGGCCGTGGACGGTCCACCTGCCGGACGGCGAGGTGATGACCATCTACGACGCGGCGATGCGCTACCGCGCCGAGGGGACGCCGCTCGTGGTGTTCGCCGGCAAGGAGTACGGTAGCGGCAGCTCTCGGGACTGGGCGGCCAAGGGTCCCATGCTGCTGGGGGTGAGGTTCGTGCTGGCGGAGAGCTACGAGCGGATCCACCGGAGCAACCTGGTGGGGATGGGGATCCTGCCGCTGCAGTTCCGGCCGGGCGACACCATGGCCAGCCTGGGGCTGACGGGGCGGGAGAGCTTCGACGTGGTCGGCCTCGCCGCGGGCATCCAGCCGAAGCAGGAGGTGACGGTTCGGGTGCATCGAGAGGACGGGAGCGAGTTCAGCTTCCGGGCCATCGCACGGATAGATAGCCCGATCGACGTGGAGTACTACCGCAACGGCGGCATCCTGCCGGCGGTGCTCCGGCAACTACTGAAGGCGTAACGAGCGGCCGGAGTGAGGGGGGCCCGCCGCGGGCTGCCCAACCAAGCCCCAACGTGGGGGGCGGACCTGCGTGTCCGCCCCTTGTGCGCACGCAGCGTGACGCGAGCGTGACCGTGAGGCGAGGGCAGCCTCGCGGCCACGCTCGCCCCACATCGTCGCATTCACGGAACGACGCGCCGAGGCCAGGTATCCGTGCGCGGATGCCTCGCCCCTACTTCTTTACCACCACGTCCTTGTTCACCAGCCCTACCGGCCGCTCGCCTCGCAAGATGGCGATCACGTTGTCGGCGGCCATCAGGCCCATGGCGCGCATGGCGTCCTCGGTCTGGCCCGCAGCGTGCGGCGCCAGGTAGACGTTATCCAGGTTCCTCAGAGGGCTATCGGCTTCCAACGGCTCGTTGGCGAAGACGTCCAGGGCTGCACCCGCGATCCTCTTCTCCTTGCAGGCCTTCGCGAGCGCCTTCTCGTCCACTATTGGGCCGCGGGCCGTGTTGATCAGGTAGGCGGTGGGCTTCATCAGCGCCAGCCGCTCGGCGTTGATCAGGTGGCGGGTGGTGTCGTCCAGGAAGCAGTGGAGGGTGACGTAGTCGCTCTCGCGCAGGAGCTGCTCCAGGGAGACGTAGGTCACCTGGTGCTGGGCGGCGAAGGCCTCGTCCTTGTAGACGTCGTAGGCCAGAACCCGCATGTCGAACCCTCGGGCGCGCTTGGCCACCTCCTTGCCGATGGAGCCCAGGCCGACGATCCCGATGGTCGAGCCGGGGAGGTCCTTCCCCTGGTACCTCTTCCAGCCGCCCTTGGGGACCTCGGTGAGGTTCTCCAGCAGACGGCGGGCGCAGGCCAGGAGCAGCGTGAAGGCGAAGTCGGCCACGGCGCGGTTGTTGGCGCCGGGCGTGATGCAGACGGCGATGCCGTTCTCGGTGGCCGCCGGCACGTTGATCGCGTCGTAGCCCACGCCGGTCCGGGCGACGACCTTGAGCTGCTTGGCAGAGGAGAGCACCTTAGGGGTGAAGGGGTCGATGCTGACGACGGCGCCATCGATCCCCTGGAGGATGTCGATCATCTCCTCCTCGGTTCGGCCGCCGTGCCAGCAGTTGAAGACGGTCTCCATGCCCGCCGACTGCAAGCGCTGATCCACCTCGTCTCCGGGTTTCAGCCAGAAAGATGTTAGAAGCACTCGGGGTTTAGCCATCTTGTCCTCAGCTCCTTATGTAATCGGTGATCCGATGCGGGGTGGGGCCGTGCCCCACCGCGAGCCTTCGCGGTCCCATCCCAGGCCGATCCAGCCATCTCCTCTTCCGTGCGGCCCCGTGCCTGTGCCCGTACACCGGCTCGAAACCCGCCTCCTCGAGCAGGCGGACGGACTCGTCGCCCGGGCGGAGACGTGGAGAGGTGATCAGCACGCGGGGTTTCGCCATGGGGATGTCTGCCTCCTGTCGGGAAGGGCTGGTTGCGCCGATGGCCCTGTGGATTTGGGCCTCCAACCTGGTCTCGATGCGAAAGGATACTACGCGGGGTGGCAATAATCCAGAGAGGCGCTGCCTTGACAGCCACTCCGGCGGCTCTTATACTGAAATCCGAGCGAATCAGTAGGAATTGCGTGGTAGGGCTCGATCGGGGCGGTCATGAAGCTTTCGACGCGCGGACATTACGGTTTGTTGGCGATGGTGGAGCTGGCCAAGCATTACGGCAGGGGGCCGCTGTCGCTATCGGAGATCGCACAGGCGGGGGAACTCCCCCTGGCCTACCTCGAGCAACTGTTCGGCAGCCTACGCCATGCCGGTCTGGTGGAGGGCACCCGAGGCGTGCGCGGGGGTTACCGACTCACTCGGGAGCCTGCCCAGATCACCGTCGGAGAGGTGGTGAGGGTGCTGGAAGGCCCCATCGGGCCTGTCGAGTGTGTCGTGGAGGGGGAGAGCAGCGACTGCTGCAGCCGCGCCACCGAATGCGCCACCAAGGACATGTGGCTTCGGGTGCGGGAGAGCATCCTCGACGTTCTGGATAACACCTCGCTGGCCGATTTCCAGCCCACCTCCATAGGCTAAGCAGGTTTCTCTGGATAGAGTACACGTTTCCCGCTAGTGAACTCGACATGGACTAGAGTTACCTGCTTGGGCCGTCGGCTCCAGACAGGGAGCCGACTCCCTGCCGGAAGAGTTGACCTGATCTGGGGATACCCGCTTGGGGAAGACCGAAAGGAGATACGCAGTGGCGCGTTTCATCTACCTGGACCATGCGGCGACCACGCCGGTCGATCCGGCCGTGGTGGAGGCCATGATCCCCTATTTCACCGAGAAGTTCGGCAACCCCTCCAGCATCTACGGGCCGGCCCGCGAGGCCCGCAAGGCGTTGGATTGGGCCCGCGATACGGTCGCGCAAGTCCTGGGCGCAAGCCCCGCCGAGATCGTCTTCACCAGCGGCGGCACCGAGAGCGACAACCTGGCCCTGAAGGGGGTGGCCTTCGCCAACCGCCACAAGGGCAACCACATCATCACCACCCAGGTCGAGCACCACGCTATCCTGCACACCTGCGAATACCTGGAGAAGCGGGCCGGCTTCCGGGTTACCTACCTGCCGGTCGACCAGTACGGCACCGTGGACCTCGATGCCCTGCAGCGTGCCCTGACGCCGGACACCATCCTGGTCAGCGTCATGTACGCCAACAACGAGGTGGGAACGATCCAGCCCATCGGCGAGATCTCCCGCATCGTGAAGACCGCAGGGGTCCTCTTCCATACCGACGCCGTGCAGGCCGGCGGCTCGCTCGATCTGAACGTGGACAAGCTCGGTGTCGACATGATGAGCCTCTCGGCCCACAAGTTCTACGGTCCCAAGGGCGTGGGGGTGTTCTACGTCCGCAAGGGCACCAGCTACTGGCCGCAGCAGCAGGGCGGTGGGCAAGAGCGCGGCAGACGGGCGGGCACGGAGAATACCGCCGGGATAGTGGGCCTCGCGACGGCGCTGAAGCTGGCCTACGAGCGGCTGGACTCGTACAACGCCCACGTCTCCAGGCTGCGCGACAAGCTGATCGAAGGGATCGGCAAGATCCCCGGTGCTTACCTCACCGGCCATCCCACCAATCGACTGCCGAACAACGCCAGCTTCGTCTTCGACTTCGTCGAGGGGGAGTCGATCCTGCTTGGCCTGGACATGCTGGGCGTGGGCGCATCCAGCGGGTCGGCATGCACCTCCGCCTCGCTGGAACCCTCCCACGTGCTGAAGGCGATGGGTGTTCCGATCGAGAGGGCTCACGGGAGCCTGCGGCTGACCACCGGCAAGGACAACACCGAGGAAGACGTCGACCGCGTCGTCGAGGCTCTCCCCGGGATCATCGAGCGACTCAGGGCGATGTCTCCCCTGGCTGGCGCCGGCGCATCGTTAGGCCAATAGAAGCGTCGAGGAGCGATCTTGGATGTATAGCGACCTGGTGATGGAGCATTTCAGTAACCCCCGGAACGTCGGAGAGATTCCGGATGCCGACGGCGTCGGCATGGAGGGCAACCCCGTCTGCGGCGACGTGATGAAGATCTACATCAAGGTCAAGGATGGGCGGATAGCGGACGTAAAGTTCAAGACCTTCGGGTGCGGCGCAGCCATCGCCACCAGCAGCATGGTCACAGAGATGGTGATGGGCAAGACGCTGGAAGAGGCGATGGAGGTGAGCAACAAGGCGGTCGCCGAAGCCCTGGGCGGCCTCCCGCCTGTGAAGATGCACTGCTCGAACCTCGCCGCCGACGCCCTCCACAAGGCGATCGAGGACTACCGATCGAAGGTAGGGGCGTAGCCCGGCTGGCCAAATGGGGGCGAAGCATCCGTGCACGGATGCTTCGCAGGGCTGCAAACGTCGTGTGCGCTTTTTGTGGGCGAAGCACGGGGCCGCGGCCGAGTGCTTCGCCCCCTATTGCCCCCAGTAGCCCTGCAGGGGCTTCCCATCCACCCAGATGTGGGGCTCGGTCATCAGCATGTCGTAGTGGGTGAGAGCCGGAAGGTCGTGATCGTAGTTGGACCCGATGGCGACGTGGCAGGTTCCCTCGACCTTCTCCGCCTCCAGCATGTCCGGGATCATCTCCGCCTTCGGGTTCAGCCCCAGCCCCACCTCGCCGATGCCCCAGGTGTTGCGGGCGTAATCCTCCTTGCCCATCGCAAGCGCCCGACTCTCCCCCTCCTTGAGGGCGGCTTTCACCGCCTCCGAGTGCGCACTGGGGAGGATGCGGGTGACGTAGCCCCCCTCCACCTCCATCACCACCGGTTCCGAGGGGATGAGGCAAACCGGGCCGGAGGCGATCACGCCGTCGAAGACGATTCTCCCACGAGCCGTGCCCAACTCGGGGGAGAAGAAGATCTCGCCGCAGGGCAGGTTGCCGTGGCTGCCGGGTTTGCGCAGGTCACCGTCGTCCACGAAGACCTCGCGCCCTCGCAACCCCACTGTGAGATCCGTGCCGGCCTCGGTGACGATCCGCATCTCGGATGCCCCCTCGATCGCACTCCGCAGGGCGGCAGCCCGCTGCCGGATCGCCTCGTAGTCCACCTCCATGCAGCGGAGGAAGGTTTCCATCTTGATGCCGGGGGAGGTGCCGGCCCGGCTGCGCTTGTCCCCCTCGGTGATCTTATCGAAGATGTGGGTATACCTCTTCCCGTCGCGCCCCACGTAGCCGATGTGGAGGCCGTGGGGGTCCTTGCCGATCTTGTCGGTGGAGATGCTGAAGAGGATGTCGGGCTCGGTAGCCAGGGCGGCCAGCACGGATGGGTCGGCGAAATCGGTGATGCCCCTGGTGGTCTGGCGGATCAGCAGCGGTCGACCTCCCATTTCGACCGTTGCCTGGAAGTAGGCATCGCAGATGAGGCGCGAGGCCTCCTCGGGGTTTCCCACGATGAGCACCCGCTCGTCGGGCTGAAGCCCCAACGACTGTTCCAGCACCGTCCTCGCGATTCTCGCTAGATCGCCACTCTCTACCATGGTCCCCCCTCGAAGGTTGACGACAATCGGCTCGGCCGAGCCACGCTTCGGCCGAGCCGATTGTCGCACATCCCGCCTGCCCGATCCAGCAGCGCTGACTCCAGGGTGCTGGGGGCGTCGGCTGGCGCTAGTCGACTGGTCCTAGTAGAATCGGCGGGACATACGTATTCACTGGGAGATGCTCGTGGAAGAGAAAAGGAAGGGACGGATACTGACGGGGGATAGGCCCACCGGGAAGCTTCACCTGGGCCACTACGTGGGCACCTTGCGCAATCGGGTGCGGCTCCAGGATGAGTACGAGTGCTTCTTCATCATCGCTGACTACCACGTACTGACTACTCGCCAGGAGAACCTGGGGGAGGTGGAGCAGAACATCCGCGACGTGCTGCTGGACAACCTCAGCGCCGGGATCGATCCGGAGCGGAGCACGGTTTTCCTGCAGTCGCTGGTGCCTCAGATCCCGCAACTGCATCTTCTCTTCTCGATGCTGGTATCGGTGCCGCGGCTTCAGCGGGTGCCCACGCTGAAGGAGGTGATGCGTGACTTGAAGCTGGAGACAGCTTCCTACGGGCTCCTGGGCTACCCAGTGCTGCAAGCGTCGGACATCCTGATCGTGAAGGGCGACCTGGTGCCCGTGGGCAAGGACCAGGCTTCCCACATCGAGGTGACCAGGGAGACGGCCAGGCGCTTCAACGACCTGTACGGGCCGGTTTTCCCCGAGCCGCAGGCCCTGATCGGCGACGTGCCGACGCTGGTGGGCACCGACGGCAAGGCCAAGATGAGCAAGAGCCTGGGGAACGCCATCTTCCTGTCCGACGATGCCAAGACGGTGGAGAAGAAGGTTATGGGGATGTACACGGACCCCACCCGCATCCACGCGACCGATCCCGGCCACGTTGCGGGCAACCCGGTCTTCATCTACCACGACATCTTCAATCCCGACAAGGACGAGGTGAACGACCTGAAGAAGCGATACCGGGCAGGCAGGGTAGGTGACGTCGAGGTGAAGAAGAAGCTGGCCCGGGCTTTGAACAGCTTCCTGGACCCGATCCGCGAGCGGCGGGCCTACTACGAGGAGCGCCCTCACCTGCTGGACGAGATCATCCAGAAGGGGAGCGCCAGGGTCCGGGAGATCGGCGCAGCCACCATCTCGGAGGCCAGGAAGGCCATGGGCATCGACTACTTCGGCGCATAGGATATAATCGATCTGATTAATCCTGTGCACCGGGAGGGGCCATTGCAGATCACCCGACGGGCGGACTACGCTGTCCGCACCATGTTGCAGGTCGCCGAGAGCGAAGGCTCGACGGTTCTCACCCAGGAGGTCGCCTCCAGGCAGGGCATACCCGCCCCCTTTCTGGCGAAGATCGTGCTGTCGCTGACGAGCGGTGGGTTGCTGCGCTCCCGCCGCGGCTCCGGCGGCGGCATCGCGTTGGCGAGGCCGGCGGACCAGATCACCTTGCTGGAGATCGTGGAGGCATTGGACGGACCCATAGCCGTGAACAGTTGCGTGCTCTGGCCGGAGGAGTGTTCCAGGGTGGGCGATTGCCCCGTCCACGAGATCTGGTGCGAAGCCCAGTCGCTGTTGGTGGAGCGCCTCCGCTCCACCACGCTGGCCGACCTGGTGAAACGGGGAAGGTAACACGCGCCGCAACGCCCGTTGGATGCGCTTGTCTTGACACTGGTTAAGAAAGTGGATATTATCATATTGTGGTCATCTGTCTCCTGGCGCGACAATCCTCGTGTTAATCAAGGAAAGTGAGGTTTAGCGCTTTTTGGACAGCACCATTCTAATACTGTTTAGTAGCCTAACGACGCTTCTGATAGGCGTAGCGGTGGGCTACTTCGTCCGGCAGTATCTTGTGGGGACGGATCTGAAGCTGGCGCAGACCAGTGCCGAGAAACTTCTCGCCGAGGCCAACGCCAGGAAGAGTGAGATACTTCTGGAGGCTAAGGACGAGGCCCTGAAGATCCGGCAGGCCGCCGAGTTGGAGCATCGCGAACGGCGAAGCGAACTGCAGCGGCAGGAGCGGCGAATCCAGCAGAAGGACGAGAATCTGGATCGCCGGTTGGAGAGCGTCGAGAGGCGCGAGAGGACCCTTACCAGCAAAGAGAAGGAACTGGAGATGCTGCGCACCGAGATCGAGGAGGTGAAGGCCCAGCAGATCCGGGAACTGGAGAGGATCTCCGGGTTGACCAGAGAGGTCGCCAGGGCCGAGATCCTCAAGAGCGTCGAAGAAGAGGTCAAAGTGGACGCGGCCCGACTCGTGCGCGAGTTGGAGGCTCAGGCTCGGGAGGAGGCCGATCGAAGGGCCAGGGGCATCATCACCCAGGCCGTTCAGCGGTGTGCCACCGACCTGGTGGCCGAGACCACTGTGTCCGTCGTACCCCTCCCCAACGATGAGATGAAGGGTAGGATCATCGGGCGGGAGGGGCGCAACATCCGGGCGCTGGAGAGCGCCACCGGGGTGGACCTCATCATCGACGACACGCCGGATGCCGTGACACTGTCGGGCTTCGACCCCGTGCGGCGAGAGATCGCCCGTCTGGCCCTCACCAAGCTGATCCAGGATGGCCGAATCCATCCAGCGAGGATCGAGGAGGTCGTACACAAGACCAAGATCGAGGTGGAGGCGGCGATTCGGGAGGCCGGCGAGGAGGCGGCTCTGGAGGCGGGCGTGCATGGCCTGCATCCGGAGGTGATCAAGCTGCTCGGCCGAATGAACTACCGCACCAGCTACGGCCAGAACATCCGTCTGCACTCGATCGAGGTTTCCCACCTTGCTCAGGTGCTGGCCTCGGAGATCGGTGCGGACGTGAATGTGGCGAAGCGCGCGGGGCTGCTCCATGACCTCGGCAAGGCGGTCGACCACGAGTTCGAGGGGCCGCACGCCCTGATCGGAGCGGAGCTTGCCAAGCGCTACGGGGAATCCCCGAAGGTGGTGCATGCCATCGCGGCGCACCACGCCGACGAATCCGAGCCCCAGACCCTGGAGGCCATCATCGTGCAGGCGGCCGACGCCATTTCGGGCGCCAGGCCGGGGGCAAGGCGGGAGACCCTGGAGCACTACATCAAGCGGCTCGAGGCGCTGGAGCACGTCGCCAATTCCTTCGAGGGTGTCGAGAAGTCCTTCGCGATTCAAGCCGGACGAGAGGTTCGTATCATCGTAAAGCCAGAGGAGATCGACGATCTGGGTGCCGTGAGGCTCGCTCGCGACATCGTGAAGAAGATCGAGGAGACGTTGCAGTATCCCGGCCAGGTCAAGGTGACGGTGGTTCGGGAGACCAGAGCGGTTGACTACGCCAAGTAAACGCCCTTGGGTAAAGGGGCTGGACGCGCCAGCGTCTGGCCCCTTTTGTCGTGTGAGGGCATGCGGGTTGCTGAGAGCAGCCACCGATGCTGCCCTGTGAGGGGTCGCGGCGCCGAGGATGAACGCGTGACGATTCGCATGCGCCGTGGATGAACGCGCCGGTCCCTCCCTGCAGATCCGCACGACGCTTTGAACCTGTTGCCTGGAGGTGACCACCCGTTGCCCGAGAGACGCTCGAAGGTTGACCTTCATCTGCACACCACCGCCTCCGACGGGGCGTTGACGCCTGCCGAGCTGGTGCGGGAGGCCAGCGCCCACGGGCTGGAATGCATCGCCGTAACCGATCACGACTCGACCGAGGGCATCGAGGAGGCCCTTGCCGAGGGAGAGAGGCTGGGGGTGCAGGTCATTCCGGGGATCGAGATGAGCACCGACATCCCCCGGGCCGAGGTTCACATCCTGGGCTACTTCATCGATTACAAGAACCAGGAGTTCCAGTCCATCCTTCGCCAACTGCGGGACGGCCGGCGGGACCGAGCGGAGAAGATGGTCGCCAAGCTCGCCCAGATGGGGCTGGACGTGCCGTGGGAGAGGGTGCTGGAGGTGGCGGGCCAGGGCTCGGTCGGGAGGCCTCACATCGCCCAGGTGATGGTGGAGAAGGGCTACGTGTCCTCCATGGTGGAGGCATTCACCGACTACATCGGCCGGAACGCCCCAGCCTACGTGGAGCGGTACAAGCTGACCCCAGCCGAGGCCGTGGCGCTGGTGCGCAGGATGGCCGGGCTGCCGGTGCTGGCCCATCCGGGCGAGGTGGTGACGCTGGATTCCCTGCTACCCCAACTGATCGCTGCGGGACTAGTGGGGATGGAGTGCTACTACGGCGACTACAGCCCGGAGACGGTGGAGGGGTTGCTGGCGCTGGCCGACGAGCACAACCTGATCCCGACCGGCGGAACCGACTTCCACCGGGCGGACAGCACGGGACACGGCCCAAGTTTCCCCGGCGAGACCTGGGTGCCGTGGGAGTCGGTCAGGCGGCTCAAGGCGCTTGCCGCCCACCTGCGCAGCGGGCGCTAGCCCGTGGCGGTGCCGACTGAGGCCTTTGCCACGACCAGTCCTTACGCCTTCTTCGTTCCCGCCCTGCTCCTGGCGAGGGCGAGGAGTATCGCACCCATCACCACGCCGACTGCCAGGAAGGCGTAGACCTTCTGGGCAGGCTCTAACCGGGCCGCAGCGAGGCCGAAAGCCGCGCAGAGCAGGTAGAAGCTCAGCACGATCTGCCGCTGGGAGAGGCCCGCCAGGTGCAGCCGCTGCGGCAGGTGGGCCTGGTCCCCTCCCTTCATCGGCGATCGCCCGGAGGCGATCCGCTGCACGATCACCCATGCCACGTCGGCGATGGGTACCCCCAGCACCAGCAACGCCGTGGCCACCTTCGCCCCGCCCATGATGGCCATCGTTGCCAGCGCGTAACCCAGGAAGAGGGATCCCGAGCTTCCCATGAAGATCCTGGCCGGATGGAAGTTGTGGCCCAAGAAGCCCAGGCAGGCGCCGGCGAGCGCCAGCGGGAGGATCGCTATGTCGTACTGGCCGAAGTCGAAGACGCCGCGGGCGAAGAGGACGAGCGCGGCGATGGCCACCACCCCTCCGGCCAGGCCGTCCATCACGTCCACCAGGTTGATGGTGTTGACCATCCCCACGATCCACAGCAGGGTGAACGGGAGCACGAGCCAGGCGGGGAGCGGGATGACTCCCCAGAAGGGGGTGGCGATGCTTTCCACCACGATCCCGAAGGCGATGGGCACCGAGGCGATGGCGATCTGGCCGATCAACTGGGGCAGCGGACCCAGCCGCAGTTTGTCGTCCAGGAAGGCGAGGGGCAGCACGCCGACCCCGCCCAGCAGCAACCCCATCAACCTCCAGCTCTCCTGCTCGGATCGAGGTATGAGGTAGACGCCGACGAGGGTGGCCCCCAGGAAGCCGAGGAAGAGGGCGTACCCGCCTGTGCGGGGCGTGACCCGCTTCTGTACCTCGCCGAGGCGGGGCCTATCCAGGATGCCGGTCCAGTGCCCGAAGCGTATGGCGGCGAAGGTGAGCAGGTAGGTTCCCAGCCAGGCGACGGCGAACACCAGCCCGAGGGAGATCTCGATAGACATAATCACCAGCTCATTGCAGCGAGTTGGCCAGATCCAGCACCCGGCCCCTGAGCGCGGCCAACTGGTCGTCGTGTGCGAGCCTCAGCAGGGAGTCGATCTGGCTGGATAGCTCCTGGTACGTCGGCAGGTCGCTGCGCGAGGACAGCACCTGCAGAATGCCAGGGTAGGGGGTGGGGATGGCGCTCTCGTAGTCGGAGAGCAGGATCTCGTGCATCCGCTCGCCCGGCCTGGGCCCGATGTACTGAATGGGACACTCGGTTCGGCCTGGCACCAGCAGACCGTAGAGGTGGCGCGCCAGCTCCGCGAGGTTGATCGGCTCGCCGGCATCGGGCATGTAGACCACCCCGCTGTTCGGTGCGGCGGCGGTCTGGAGCACGAGCCGGGTGGCTTCCGCCATGGTGATCCAGTACCGAGTCATGCCCGGGTCAGTCAGGGTGAGGGGCTTGCCCGCGGCGATCTGGGCCAAGAAGGTCTCGATGACGCTGCCTCGGGTCCCCACGATGTTGACGAAGCGGACGATGGAGAAGCCCGGGGACATCTCCTTCTCGGCGGCCTGGGTCAGCCTCTCGGCTATCCGTTTTGTGCTGCCGTACACGCTAGGCGGGTTCACGGCCTTGTCGCTCGAAGGGTAGACGAAGCGGATCGTCCCGTGCTCCGCCGCCGTCTCGATCAGCGCCCTCGTTCCGCCGAGGTTCACCTCCACGGTCTGATCCGGGTTCTCCTCCCCCAGGGGGACGTGTTTGTAGGCGGCCATGTGGAAGACCACCTCGGGCCGGCCCTCCCTGAACACCCGCTCCAGCTTCCGGCGGTCGCGCAGGTCCGCCAGCACCCATCTGGCCGGAACCTCCAGCCGGGGTCCTGCCTCCAGCTTCAGCCGGAACAAGGAGTGCTCGTGGTGGTCCAGCAGGATCAGCGATGCGGGGCGAAGCCGCGCGAGTTGCAGTGTGAGCGGTCCGCCCACCGAGCCCGCGGCCCCGGTGACCAGCACGCGCCTGCCGGCGATCAACTCCTCGGCTCCCACCAGGTCCAGGGGCGGCGTCGGCCTGCCCAGCAGTTCCTCCTGAGAGAAGCGGCCGATGGTGTCGGTCATCGAGCCACCTCCCGAAAGAGGGAGCAGCAGGGTGGGGTAGCGGGTAGCGTGGCCAGTGCCGCCTCCAGCCTGCCCTGGGCCGCCCTCATCTCCACGGCGCGGTCGGGGTCGGGCTCTATGGTCTCGGTGACCAGGTAGCGAACCGACCGACCCAGCCGCACGGCCAGTGCGTCCAGGTCGAGGTCGCCGTCGCCGTAGGGCAGACCCTCCTCCAGCAGCCCTCGGGCGTTGGAGACGTGGACCTCGAAGAGGTAGGGCTCCACGGCTCTCAGGTAGTCCTCCATGCTGGGGCTGTCGTCCAGGGTCGCGAGGTAGCGCACGAGCGGCGCGAGTTCCGGATCCACCCGGTCGGGATCCATCCGGAGGCCGTTCAGGAACAACTGGGCGTGGGAGAGGTCCACGGTGGCGCCGAGGCCCGGGAAGCGCCGAGCCAGGTAGGCCAGGTCTCCGGCGCTCATGCCCACCGGGGTGATCATGTAGGCCCCCTGCCGCTGGCGGGCCACCGGCGGAATGTTCTCCACCAGCGGCACGAGTCCGCGGTCTCCGGCTAGCTTGACGTAATGCTCGACGAGCGGAAGGCTCGCCTCCAGCTTGGCGCGCCTCAACTCGTCGCTGAGCGGGGTGCCCAGCGGCATGGGGGTGATGGCGTGGATCAGGATGGCCTCGGCGCCCACGGCCGCTGCCAAGTGGGCTATCCGGCGCAAACACTCCCGATTGGCCTCGCTGTCGACGCTGATGTCGAAGAAGCTGCCGTCCAACGATCGGAGGGGCCCCTCCACCACGTACACGAAGTGGGGATGGGGCCTCAGCTCCACCAGGCGCTGGGCCAACCGATCCAGAAGCTGGACGTCCTCGATGTCCTGGACGTCGAGGTAGAGTTCCAGGCCGGCCGGAACCGGTTCGGCGAGCCGGTCGGCGAGTTGGGTCTCGATGGGGCGGCCTTTCAGCAGCACCTTAGCTGCGGGCGCTGTGGTACCAGGCAACGTATCTCTCTAGTCCTTCCAGTAATTCCACGCGGGGCTCGTAGCCCAGCTCCCGCCGGGCCTTCGATATGTCGGCCACCAGGTAGCCGTAGCTCTGGGTGCTCTCCACCCGGATCTCGGATCGGGATCTGGTGATCTGGCAGACCAGGCGGGCGAGCTGCTCCATGGAGGTTCCCGCACCGGTGGCCACATTGTAGCAACTTCCAGGCGGAACGGGCTTCTCGAGCGCCAGCAGGATGCCCTGGGCCGCGTCCGATACGTAGGTGAGGTCGCGGTTCTGACCGGTGTGCGCGACTATCGGCTCCCCCCGCAGGGCTCGCCCCACGAAGATGCCGGCCACGCCGCTCGCGCCACCCGCTATCACCAGGCCTGGGCCGTAGACGGAGAAGAAGCGGAGCGTGACGGCGTGGACGCCGTGGAAGCGGCTGTACATCTCCACCCAGGACTCGCCGCACAGCTTGCTGTAGCCGTAGGGGTCCTGGGGCTCCACCACACCGTCCTCAGGGATGGGCTCCGGAACGGGGCGGTAGATCCGCTGTGATGAGGCGAAGATGAACCTCCCGCCGCCACGTCGTGCCCCCTCCAGCATCGCCAGGGTTCCCATGGCGTTGACTCGGTTGTACAGCAGCGGCTCCTGGTAGGAGGCGGAGGCGTTGGAGAGGGCCGCCAGGTGGACGATGGCTTCTGCTCTCGACGCGACCCGGATCGCCTCGTCTCCGGTGACATCCAGACTGTGGTGCTCCACCCCGGGCAGGCCCTCGCGTCGCCGGGATAGCGTGATGGGGTGGTGGCCTTGCTCCAGGAGGGCCTTCACGACGTGGGTGCCGATGAACCCGGTGCCGCCGGTGACGAGGACCTTCATTCCGGGTCCTCCTCAGGTTGAGAGGGCGTGGGGTCGCGCCGCAGGAAGAAATCCAGTACCTGCTCCACCCCATTCTCGAGGGGGACCCGAGGCTCGAAGGCCGTGCCGGGCAGCGCGGAGGAGAAGCTGCACTCGGGCACCTCGGGCGGTTGCTCCGGCAGGATCAGGTCGACCCTCAGCCCGCGCTGCTCGGCCAGCCTCCGGACCAACCCTGCCACCTGGACTACCGAGGCAGTCTCGCCTACAAGGTTGACAGGCGTGTAGCCCTCGCTCTGACATCGGGCCACGGCTATCAGCCCTCGACAGGCATCGTCCACGTGGATCATGGCGGTGGGGTAGTAGGCGGTGGCGTCGACGCGCAACGGCTCCCCTCGGGCGGCCTGGAGGGCGAATCTGTTGGGGGCCGTCATGAAGCGTGGATCGGTCTTCATCACCGGGCTCAGCCCGTACACTAGCCCCAGTCGCGCGGCCACGCAGCGCAGCCCCCGCGTGTGGGAGAACATCTCCATCAGCTTCTCCACGTACACCTTAGAGAGGTGGGAGATGTCCAGGATGGGGCCGTACGGCTTCGACTCGTCGACCTGGCCCTCCACCCGCCGGCCGTACACCTGCAGGGAGCTGCCGAAGACGAGGCAGGTGACACCCGCTGCGCAGGCTCGCTCCAGCACGACCCGCGGTCCCACCAGATTGGTCTGCTCGGAGTAGCTTGTTGGGGCGGCGGAGGGGTTGGAGCTGGACTGGGCGGCCAGGTGGTAGACGGTGTCGACGCGCGCACCGGAGGCGAACGCTCGATCGAGCACCGCCTCGTCGGCCACGTCGCCCTCGATCAGCAGGAAGCCCGGTCGCTGCGCCAGGCGTCGGAGAGCCGCGGGATCGGTGGAGAAGCGGTTGTCGATGCCGACCACCGTCTCCCCGGTGTCGAGCAGCATCTCGACGAGGCGGGCGCCGATGTATCCTATGCCGGTGACCAGGGAACCCAAGCGATCGCTCCTGTGCCCGGTGCGGGCAGGCGAGAATCATAGCATTACCGGAGGTGGGGAACAACTTTGGGGATACCTGCTGTCTCGGAGCTGCTTCCCGCCAGGAGGTTGCGGAGACCGGCCGCAACCGGGTAGACTCCCGCTCGGCTTCAAGTGATCGATCCTTTCCATCCCGAACAGGGTCATCGTGCTTATCCCAGCTATCCTTTGCATCCAGAATACCCTGTTCTTGCTGGACCTCTCGACCCACGATCAGCGCCGAGGTAAAGATGCGCTCCTATTACGTGTTGGGGATGAGGGTGGACGACGTCACGTTCGACGAGTCCCTCGCCCTGATCGAAGGTTACGTGCGCTCCAGGGGGTGCCATCGGGTGGTGACGCCGAACCCGGAGTTCGCCATGGCTGCCAGGCGGGACCCAAAGTTCAGGGCCGTGGTGAACGGCTCGTCGCTGGCGATCCCCGACGGCATCGGGCTGATCATCGCCGCCATGCTGGCCGGCCACAGGATCCGGCAGCACGTGCGGGGAACCGACCTGGTGCACAGGATAGCCGCCCTGTGCGCCCGGCGGGGCTACCGCCTCTTCCTGCTGGGTGCGGCCCCGGGGGTGGCCGAGGAGGCGGCCGCTCGCCTGGTGGCCGATAACCCGGGGCTCCAGATCGCCGGAACCTACGCTGGATCGCACCGACCCGAGCACGACGCGGAGACGGTGGCGGCCGTGGCGCGGGCAGGGAAGGTGGACGTGCTGTTGGTGGCGTACGGCGCCCCGGCGCAGGAGAAGTGGCTCGCCCGCAACCAGGCGAAGCTGGGGATCCCGTGTGGCATCGGGGTGGGGGGCGTCTTCAACTTCCTTTCCGGCCGCAGCAAGCGGGCTCCCGCTTGGGTGCGGAGGATCGAGATGGAGTGGCTCTACCGGCTGCTGACCGAGCCGTGGCGCTGGCGACGCCAGTTGGCGCTGCCGGCATTCGCGGCGACGGTGCTGTGGGAGACGGTGAGGGGCCGGCGACCGGTGGTGGAGGTGGACGCATCGCGGGATGCGCCCTGTCCATAGGACAGGGCGCGGTGTCCCGGTCGGGCGGTCCGGCTACGCCGCCTGGTTTACCGGTCCCTCGTTCGCGTTCTCCCCGTCCTCCGCCTCGTCCTCCGCGTTGCCGGAGTCGCCCACGCGGGCCTCGTCGGTCGCCACCTCGGCCACGTCGGCCGGCGCCGGTTCCACCACCACCGACGCCGCGGGAGCCTCGCTGGCCTTCCCATCCCTCGAAGAGACCGACGGCAGCGGGAGCGGGCCGGAGTTGGCTCGCTGGGCCTTCCCTCGCTCCGCCCGCGCCACGATCTCCTTGATCTCGTCCTCCTCCAGCTCGTTCTTGTCGAGCAGCCCCTCCGCGATGGCCGAGACCGCCTCCTTGTTGCCCTCCAGCAGCAGCTTGACCTTCTTGTACTGGTCCTTCAGCATCTTGTCGATCTCGCGCTTCATCACGGGGTCGGGGGCGCCGTCCCCGAAGGCTCGGGTAGAGTAGAGGCTCCCGTTCATCCCGAACCAGCCGATGCAGGCCGCCGCCATCCGCGTAGCCTGCTCCAGGTCGGAGGTGACTCCGGTGAGCGCGGTGTCTAGGAAGATCTCCTCCGCGGCGCGGCTGGCGAGGCTGGACTGGATCTCCGCCAGCATCTCCTCCCTGGTGTGGGTGTACATCTCCTCCAGCGGCTTCGTGGCCGAGAGGCCGAGGGCCTGGCCGTGCCGGATGATGGTGACCTTGGTCATGCGCTGCCTGGGCAGCAGCTTGAGCTGGGCGTAGCAGTGGCCCGCCTCGTGGTAGGCGATGCGCCTCCGCTCCTCCTGGGACATCCCCTTGATCGGCTGTCTGAGACCCCACTCGTGCGTCTCTCGCGCCAGGGTGAAGTCGCGGTAGGTGATGGAGTTTCTGCCGTCGAAGTGCGCCACCACCACCGCCTCGTTGATGACGTACTTGATGGTCACGGGGGTGTAGCCGATGGTATCGAAGACCAGCCGGTCCATGTCCATCGGCTCGTGCTTCACTTTGGCCAGGTAGTACTCCAGGATCTCCCGCCTGCCGTCGGCGTCCGGCAGGTCCACCACGATCTTGCGATCGAAGCGGCCGGGGCGGAGCAGGGCCGGGTCCAGCACCTCCACCAGGTTGGTGGCGCCGATGGTGAGGACCGGCGGCATCTCCGCCCTGCGCTTTCGCAGGCCCAGGGCCCTGAGGAGCCGGCCCCAGCGGCTCTGCTCCTGTGGCGGGGGGTCCATCTGCAGCAGCAGCTCGTTGAGCATTCCGGTGTTGCCGCCGAACATCATGCCGCCGAGGCCGGTGCTGGGCCCCTGGTTGGACCGGGCGGCGCCGATGGCGTCGATCTCGTCGACGAAGAGGATGCAGGCGCCGTACTTGCGCGCCAGCTTGCGGGCCTTGCCGTAGAGCATCATGACCCGCAGGTTGCCGATGCCCAGAAACATGTTCTGGAAGCTGGGGGCGCTGGCGTAGCCGAAGGGTACGCCGGCCTCGGTGCTGATCGCCTGCGCCAGGTAGCTCTTGCCGGTGCCCGGGGGGCCGACGAGGAGCAGGCCGCGGAGGGGCTCGCCCCCCATGTCCTTAAACTCCTTGACGCCCCGGAGCAGCGTCACGATGCGGCGGGCGGACTCCAGCACCTCGGGGTTGCCCTTGTAGTCCTTGAACCCCACGCCGGTTTCGCCGGGCTTCACCCAGTAGGTGCGACCCCTTCCGAGGAACCAGAAGAGCGCCACGAACTGGACGATCATGAACATGACGGCGAAGGCGAGTTGGAACAGCATGAGGGCGCCGTAGCCCACGATGGGGAGCCACTGCTGCCAGGTGGGCAGCAGGAGGTTCCAGAAGATGGTGCCGAAGACCGCGAGCGCCACGAGCCACCGCAGTTGCCGGCTCAGGACCCCGAACAGCCCGTCGATGAAGTCGTCTATCGATTGGTCGAGGGAGGGTCTCCCCGTTTGGCCGTCTTGCATGGGTGCCACTCCTACTGGATGCTCACGATCTTGCCATCGGGCCCGACGACGTAGATGTACGGGACCTCGCTGCTGCCGCCGGGGCCGTCCACCGAGAGGACGTAGAAGTAGACGGATCCGCCCTGGCTGAGGGGGACGCCGCCGACGTAGGTGGCGCCGAGGTAGCGGCGCCCCTGCCTCCTGGCGGTATCCAGTTCCGCCTGAAGCTGCTGTATGGAGGACTCGCCCGGCTGCATCGAGTCCTTCATCTCGTCGCTGATCAGATCCCACATGGCTCTTCCGTCGAACGAGGCCTGGGCCTGCAGGTACTGCTCGACCACCGGTGAGGGCGGGAGCTGGTTGGACGCCGTTACCGACGTGAGGCCGCCCGGCTGGGCGGAGGGCTGGAGGGCGGAGGCTGGGGTTCCCTTCGTGAAGGTTCCCAGGCTGTTCCAGGCGATGGCGCCGAGGGCGACGAGCAGCAGGAGGGCGTAGCGAACGGCCCTCCGCCGGAGCACGAAGCGGATTCCCAGGAAGATCAGGACGACAGTCTTGATGAGCCCGTGAAGGAGGAATCGCAGGGGAAGAGTCAAAGGGTTCCTTCCATGCCTGCCCTGGTCCTCGTCTGCGGTCATGGCGCACGCACCTTTCGCGGGGCTAGTCTGTATACGGCGCAGGGCCAAAGGCTACCACCTTTGGTACCTGCACGCTCTTCAGCAACTCGCCGGCCGCGGCCAACCGTACCCGTCCGCCGCGGTGCCCCGCAAGGCGATCGGTGCCCGGTTCGGCGACCCGCGGGGCGGAGACCCTGAGTGGGCGCCGCGGAAGCGAGGGTCCGGCCGCCGGTGCACGGCCCATCCGGCCGCGCCCTCGGTGACCGCTCCCCTCCACCTTGGCAAAATGTGTGCCGATGAGGAGGAAGAGTGGGGGGGGCAGGGGATGGCCGGCAGTGCGCCTGCGTCTCCGGCCGGGCTGCGGGCCGAACTGGCTGGAGGGAGGCATATTGCCGGGAAGGCCCGCATCTGGTATAGTATCTGTGTCAGGGCGAGTAGCTCAGCCGGTCAGAGCGCACGGTTCACATCCGTGAGGTCGCGGGTTCGAGTCCCTCCTCGCCCACCGAGAATGCCTAGCAGTCGCTAGGCATTTCTTGTTGCCTGGTCCGCTGTCACCATTCTGTCAGGCTTTACCGCGAGCGTTTTCGCGCCTCACACCGTGCGCGCCCACGGGCGCTGGTGCAACAATCGGCCCTCGAGCAACTTGGTTGACTCTGGCCCCCTTGGCATGAGGCCAACCAGGAGCCAACCCGCTCCCGCCAGGACTCACTTGGCGCAGGCCTAAGCAGGTATCTCTAGTCCATGTCAACTTCTCCGGCGGGAAACGTGTACCCTTGATCTAGAGATACCGCTTAGTTCTGGCTGGTGAAGGCGTAACACCCCTCTTCCTTGCGCCATTGGTATCCATGCTTGCGTACGTGGCGGGGCATAGGGAAGGTACGCGAGTGCCGAGGGAAAGAGGGGCGCTCTGTTCTACACGCCGTCCCACGTGGTGCGCGTGCCGGTCGAATCTCGCGCCTTGCAGGGGACGGATCTACGATGCCTGCCGTGGCTCGGGGGGCATGTTCGTGCAGAGCGAGAAGCCCATCGAAGCCCACGCGAGCAGGATCGGTGACATCTCCGCGCGGGGATGCGATGAGGCGCTTCCGATATTGGCTACCCCCCTCGATCGGATACTCGGCTACGCCAGCCTGGGCAGGGTCACCTCTTCGAGGGCGATGCCGTCGTCGCTCCGACGGACGACTATGCTCTTGCGCCATCGGGCGTCGTCCCTCTGCAGGTAGTCCTCCCGGAAGTGGCTCCC
>JBLNDL010000098.1:0-8702 GCA_050261575.1 Sphingomonadaceae bacterium
CTCCCCTTCGAGCTAGATATCCCCGCCGCTCTGGTCCGGCGCCGCGGGTGAGGAGGGGCACGCGGTATACCGGGGGGGCGCACCGGGGGGACGCGTGCGGCCGCGGCCGCACGCTTCGTACACGATCGTCTACTCCAGGCCCATCGCCTGGCGGTAGATCTTGATCACGGCCTCGCGGGTCACCCGCACCGGGTTCACCGGCACGTTGCCGCTCTTGAAGGTGTCCTCCACCATCTGATCCAAATACTGGTCGGTGACCCCGTACGGCTGGAAGGTCTTCGGGATCCCCACGTCCTCGGCCAGCTCCCGCACGGCGACCACTGAAGCCCGCGCCGCCTCCATGGTCGTCATCCCGAAGGTGTCCACGCCCAGCGCCCTGGCCACGTCGGCGAAGCGATGCGGATTGCCGATCAGGTTGAACTCCATCACGTAGGGCAGCAGGATGGCGTTGGCCACACCGTGGGGCACGCCGAAGAAGCCGCTCACCGGATGGCTCATGGAGTGGACGATGGTGACCCGGGTGTTGGCGAAGCCCATGCCAGCGATGGTGCTGGCCAGCACCATGTGGCTTATCGCCTCCAGGTTGCCGTTGGCTACGGCAGGCCTCAGCCACTCGCCAATCATGCTGATCGCCTTGATGTCCAGGCCGTCGCTTATCGGGTTGGTGTTCAGGTTAACGTAGGACTCCAGGGCGTGGCAGAGGGCGTCCATGCCGGTGGCAGCCACCACGGGTCCAGGCAGCTTCGTCAGAAGGGTTCCGTCGATCAGCGCCACCTTGGAGAAGATGTAGGGCGACATGATGGGGAACTTGTAGTGCTTCTCGTCGGTGATGACCGCCGTGGGGGTTACCTCTGCGGCGGTGCCGCAGGTGGTGGGAACGGCGATGAAGGGAGGGATGGGGTTCTTGAACTTGCCGACCCCTTCCATGGCCCGGATGTCCATGTCCGGGTTGTTGACTACTGCACCGACGGCCTTGGCGGTGTCCATCGAGCTCCCGCCGCCCACACCCAGGAGGCAGTCGCATCCGTTGGACTTGTAGGCTGCCACGGCCTCCATCACGCACTTGATGCTGGGGTTCGCCTCGACCCCGCTGAAGACCACGTATGGGACTCCTGAGGAATCCAGTCCTTCCTGGATGCTGGTGAGGACGCCAGCACCTTCCACGCCGCGGTCCGTTACGATCAGGACCTTGCTCCCTCCCAGCTTCTTCAGCTCCTCGCCCGCCTGGCGGGCCACTCCGGGGCCGAAGATCAGCTTGGCAGGCATCTCCCAGGTGTAGCTGCGACTCAGATCCAGGTCCGTGCCCATTCTCCAAACCCTCCTTGTATGGCTATCACTGCTCAGCCTTCCGTGTGCAGCTAGTGGTGGGTCCTCAAAAAGCCGTCGAAACTGCTTGGCATCGGGGGTGGTTCGTGGCTAGCGCGAGCAGGTTGAGCATAGTCGCTAAGTCCAACGGTGTCAAATTGGGATGCTATAATGGTCGCCGCGCCCATCCCCACGCAACGAGGCTCCCATGAACCTGGTCCAGGCCGTCGACAGTCTCCTCGCCTCCGACTTCGCGGACGGGATCACCGCCCACCAACGGATACCCGCCCGCGAGGCGGTCTACTCTCCTTTCCCGCAGGGCACCGATCACCGGTTGATCGCCGTGCTGAGGGATCGCGGCATCCACTCCCTCTACTCCCACCAGGCGGAGTCGATGGCCCACGTGCAGGCGGGCAGACACCTGGTGGTGGTCACTCCGACGGCGTCGGGGAAGACCCTCTGCTACAACGCGCCGGTCCTGGACGCCATCTTGAAGGAGCCCGAGACCCGGGCCCTCTACCTATTCCCTACTAAGGCGCTCTCCCAGGACCAACTGGCCGAGCTTCACGCCCTGGTGGAGGCGCTGGGGGTCGACATAAAGACCTACACCTACGATGGCGACACCCCGGCCACGGCGCGCCGGATCGTTCGCTCCGCCGGCCACATCGTGGTCACCAATCCGGATATGCTCCACGCCGGCATCCTGCCCCACCACTCGAAGTGGGTGAAGCTGTTCGAGAACCTCAGGTACGTGGTGGTGGACGAGCTGCACACCTACCGGGGAGTGTTCGGCAGCCACCTGGGCAACCTGCTGCGGCGCCTCAAGCGGGTGTGCCGGCACTACGGCTCCGATCCCCAGTTCATCTGCTGCTCTGCGACCATCGCTAACCCAAAGGAGTTGGCGGAGCGGCTGCTGGAGGAGTCGGTGGAGCTGGTGGACAGGAGCGGGGCCCCCTCCGGCTCCCGAGACGTGCTGTTCTACAACCCGCCGGTGCTGAACCGCCAACTGGGCATCCGGCGCAGCGCCCTGCTGGAGGCTCGCCGGATCGCCGAGCGCTTCCTGGTGCCGAACGACATCCAGACCATCCTCTTTGGCCGATCCCGTCTCTCGGTGGAGGTGCTGCTTACCTACATGAAGGAGACCGCCGCGCGCTGCAGGAAGCCGGAGTGGACGGTACGTGGCTATCGGGGAGGGTATCTCCCCAACGAGCGGCGGAGCATCGAGCGAGGCATCAGGGAGGGCTCCATCCGGACCGTGGTGAGCACCAACGCCCTGGAGTTGGGGATCGACATCGGGGGGCTGGAGGCCAGCGTCCTGGTGGGCTACCCCGGCACCATCGCGAGTGCGTGGCAGCAGATGGGCCGCGCCGGGCGGCGGCGAGGTCACTCCCTCTCCATGTTCGTCGCCACCAGCGACCCGCTGGACCAGTACATCGTGAGCCATCCAGACTACTTCTTCGGCCAATCCCCGGAGAGCGGTCTGGTGAATCCGGATAACCTGTTGGTGATGATGGACCATATCAAGTGCTCGGCCTTCGAGCTACCCTTCAGAGAGGGGGAAACCTTCGGCACGGTGCCGGTGAGGGAGATGCTGGAGTACCTCGAGGAGGAGAGGGTGCTTCACCGTGCCGGGGATCGCTGGTACTGGATGAGCGAGACCTTCCCCGCCGAGTCGGTGGGGCTGCGGGTGGCGGCGCGGGAGAACTTCGTCATCGTAGATACCACCGATCCCAAGCCACGGGTGATAGGGGAGGTGGATCGGTTTGCTGCGCCGATGCTGATCCACGAGGAGGCCATCTACCTGCACGGCGGCGAGCAGTACCAGGTGGAGAGGCTGGACTACGAGAACAAGAAGGCCTACGTGCGCCACGTGGACGTGGACTACTACACCGACGCCAACCTGGCGGTGAACTTGGCGGTGCTGGACGAGTTCGAGCGAGCAGCGGAGGGGGCGGCCGTCCGATCCCACGGCGAGGTCAACGTGACCGCTCTGGCGACTATCTTCAAGAAGATAAAACTTGACTCTCACGAGAATATCGGCTCCGGGCCGATTCATCTGCCCGAGGAATCGATGCACACGACGGCCTACTGGCTATCGCTGCAGCCGGAGGCGACGGCGGGGCTGGGCAGGGACGAGCTGCAGGCTGGGCTGCTGGGGATGGCCAACGCCCTGGGGATCGTGGCCACGGTGGCGCTGATGTGCGACCGCCGCGACCTCCGCACCGCCGTCGAGGTGTGCTCGCCACATACCGGGGCCCCCACGGTCTTTCTATACGAGGCGTACCCCGGCGGTGTGGGCTTCGCCCGGAAGCTGTACCGGATGCACCACACTCTGCTGGAGGAGGCCCACCGACTGGTTGCCTCCTGCGATTGCGAGCGTGGCTGCCCCTCCTGCGTCGGGCCGCTGCTCGAGGTGGGCGAGGGGGCCAAGGGGGCGACCAGGCGGATGCTGGAGAGGGTGCTGTAGGGGGTATGAGCGACCTCCGCGCGCGCCTTGCTCGCCTGGGCTACCGGCTGGCGTCGGAGCCGGCAGCACACGACGAGCAGGCTGAGACGGCGAGGATGCATCCCTCGCCCCGCGGCCTGTCACCGGAAGGCCGCGCCTCTCCCTCATGGAGAGTGGGATCGTCCATCGACCAGGTGGTGGACGGCAGCTACCTGGAGACCCCCCGCGGCAACTGCTTCGTGGTGGAGCGCGCGTACCCCGCCGGCCACCCCCATGGCGCCTACCGGGTGGACGAGGCGCTGGAGGTGGAGCCGGAGCAGCTCCTCTGGCTGGGCAGGGACCCCCGCCTTGCGGAGATGGACCTCGCCCGTTTCGCATTCGTGGACACCGAGACCACGGGGCTCGCCGGAGGCACGGGCACCTACGCCTTCCTCATAGGGCTCGGCTACTTCCAGGGTGGCCGCTTCGTGGTGCGCCAGTTCTTCATGGAGGACCTCGACGCCGAGGAGGCCGCGCTCCACGCGTTTGCCGAGTCGCTGCGCTCCCTGGAGGGGCTCGTCACCTTCAACGGCAAGGCGTTCGACCTCCCCCTCCTGGAGACCCGCTTCCAGATGGCCCGCATCCCCTTCCCCCTGCGGGATGCACCCCACCTGGACCTCCTCTTCCCCTCTCGCCGCCTGTGGAAGGATCGGCTGGATAGCTGCGCCCTCTCGTCTCTGGAGATCGAGATCTTGGGGGTGGAGAGGGAGGGCGACGTGCCCGGCTGGCTGATCCCCAGCCTCTACTTCGGCTACCTGCGGGACCGCGATGCCCGTCCCCTGGCGCCCGTCTTCGAGCACAACCGCATCGACCTTCTCTCCCTTGCCACCCTGGCGACGCGGCTTGCCCGCCAGCACGCGGATCCCTTCCACCCAGAGATGGAGGACCCCCGCGACTTGGCTGCCCTGGGGGTGGTCTTCGAGGGGCTCGGGCTGCCCGAGCGTGCCGCGCTCTGCTACGAGCGGGCGGTGGCGCTGGCGACGTCTGGCGAGCTACGCGGTCGGGCGATGGTGCGGCTGGGCACCATCTACAAGCGGCTGCGGCTCCGGGGAGACGCCATCGCCATCTGGGAGCGGCTGGCCGCCAGCGGCCACGCCTACACCCTGGTGGCATTCGTGGAGATGGCCAAGCACTACGAGCACGTGGCCAAGGATTACCAGAAGGCGGAACGGGTTACCTTGCAGGCCCTGGCTGCCCTGGAGCTGCGGGCCTCGCGGTTCGAGCCGTGGCGGGCGGAGCAGCAGCGGCGAGAGCTGGAGCATCGGTTGGCGAGGCTTCGGCGGAGACTGGGAAGGCGCCTGGCGTAGCCGCGCAGCGAGCCGTCGTCGGCGAGATCCCTCGGCGACGACGGCTCGAACGTTCCCACGCAGACGCGCGGGATGCTTCGGGTGCGTGTGGCGGCGAACTCGCCGCCGCGCCCACTTAGCTCCTGGTGGTGGTCCCCTCCCAGGTGGAGACCTTCGTGGCGACCTTGTCCGCCTCGGAGAACCACCGGCTGGTCACGCATTTGACCTCTGTGTAGAAGTCGATGCCGTCCATCCCCAGCACGTGCTTGTCCCCGAAGAAGCTCTCCTTGTGGCCGGCGAACGGGAAGAAGGACACAGGCACCGGAATGCCCACGTTGATCCCCACCATCCCACCGTGGGTCCTCCGCGCGAACTCCCGCGCGTAGTAGCCGCTCTCCGTGAAGATGCAGCTCCCGTTGGCGAACCGGCTGGCGTTGGCTATCGCAAGCCCCTCCTCGAAGTCGTCTATCCGCTTGATGAAGCAGACCGGGCCGAACACCTCCTCCCGGCCGCAGGCCATCTCCTCCGTCACCCGGTCGAAGATCGTGGGGCCCACGAAGAAGCCCCCTTCGAAGCCCGGCACCACCACGTTCCGACCGTCTAGGATCAGGTCGGCCCCCTCCTCAACCCCCTTCGCTATCCAGTCGGTCACGAACTTCTTGTGCTCGGCACTGACCACCGGCCCCAACTCCGTCTTGGGATCGTAGGCGCAGCCGATCACGCGCTCCTTGGCGAAGCGCACCAGGTACTCCACGAACTGGTCGGCGACGGCGTTCTCCACGCACACCACCGGCAGCGCCATGCAGCGCATCCCCGCGCAGCCGAAGGTGGAGTTGATGATCCCCCTCGCCGCGCGCTCCAGGGCCGCGTCCCGCAGCACGATCCCGTGGTTCTTCGCCTCCGTCTGGGCCTGCACCCTCTTGCCGTGGGCTGCCGCTCGGGAGTACACCTGCTTGCCCACCGGGGTGGACCCCACGAAGGTCACCCCCTTCACGTCTGGGTGGGTGAGGAGGATGTCGGCTTCGTTGCGGCCGCAGGTGACCATGTTGACCACCCCCCTGGGCAGCCCCGCCTGCTGCAGCAGCTCGATCAGCCTCACACTGCTCAGAGGCACCATGCTGGCGGCCTTAAGCACGTAGGTGTTGCCGGTCACGATCGCCATGGGGATCATCCAGCCGAAAGGGATCATGGCCGGGAAGTTGAAGGGGGCGATCCCCGCGAAGACGCCGAGCGGCTCCCGGTACATCACAGTGTCGTGGCCGGTGGAGACGTTCATGAGGGCGCGACCCTGCATCAGCATCGGAGCCGCCACGGCCGTCTCGCACGCCTCGATGATCTTGATGTACTCGCCCCTCGACTCGTCCAGGTTCTTGCCCAACTCTTGGGAGGTGACGAAGGTAAGCTCGTCGATGTGCTGCTCGATCAGGCTCTTCCACTTGAACAGGACCTGCGTGCGGACCGCGACGGGCTTGTCGGCCCAGGCGGGGAAGGCGGCGGCGGCGGCGGAGATGGCCTCTCCCACCTCGTCGGCCGTGCAGGCGGGGGCCTCGGCGATCACCTCGCCGGTGCTGGAGTCGGTGACCGGCATGTACCTGCTGGTCTTCGACTCCTTCCACTCGCCATCCACGAAGTATTTGAGTCGCTTTATTTCTGGCATTGCAGATTTCTCCATTCTGCGGGATTCCGAGGCAATAGTCGGTCGATCGTCCTACCACCACACGGGCTGGACGTTGAGATCCGTCACCACGTCCACGAGCGCGGGCTTGCCGGAGTTGAGGGCGGTCTCGAGGGCGGACCGGATTTCGGAGGGGTGCTCCACCCTGATCCCCACGCAGCCCATCTCGCGGGCCACTGCGGCCAGATCCGTGGGCCTGAACACCCACATCTCGTGAGATCTGCCTCTCTGGACTCCGCCGTAGGCGCGATCGAACCCCTTCTTCACCTGCTGGAGCGCCCCGTTGTTGTTCACGACGATGACGGCGTTGATGCCGAAACGGGCGGCTGTCTCCAACTCGGCAAGGTGGTAGAGAAGGCCGCCGTCGCCCGTGAAGCAGAAGACCGGTCTATCGGGAAGGGCGCACTTGGCGCCCAGGGTGCCGGGGAATGCCCAGCCGAGGGTGCCGGCGCACCGGATGTATCGCTGGCCAGGATGCTTCAACTCGACCATCGTGCCGCTCCAGATGGCGGCATGGCCGGTGTCGGCCACGAGAACGGCGTCCTCCGGAAGGAAATCGGTGAGCTCCTTGCAGAGCCGCTCCGGCCTGATCGGCACGGCGTCGGAGAGCCGGTCGGGCTCCACTTCCGCGCGCCACTGCTGCAGCATCTCCTGGGCGTGCCGGACCCATCCCTGCCGGCCGGATGAGGGTTGCACGACCTCCAGCAGCCGCTGCAGGGCGACCTTGGCGTCCCCGACGATGCCGACCTCGACGGGATAGTTCCTTCCCACCTCAGCAGGATTGATGTCGAGATGCAGCACTCGGGCGGACGGGGATGGATACCGCCAGTTGGCGGTGGTCAGGCCTCCCGCCCTGCTCCCAACGAAGAACACCAGGTCCGCCTCTTCCACAGTCCGGTTGGTGCTCCACCGGCCGTAGCTGCCCACCATGCCGATGGAGAGGGGATGGTCCTCGGGGATCGTGCCCTTTCCGGTGGGGGATGTGGCCACTGGGATGGATAGCCTCTCGGCGAGCCTCACCACCTCCGCCTGCGCCCCCGAGGCGATTACCCCGCCCCCGGCCACGATCACCGGCCTCTCAGCCGAGGCGAGGCTCCGAGCGGCCTGCTGTACCTGCCCCGCGATCGGCTCCGGCCGATACGCTGGGAAGCTGCTGAACTGCTCCTCGACGACGACTGCGGCCTCGCACTCGCCGTTGATGCCCTCCCCCAGCCTGCCAGGTAGCTCCAGGTGGACGGGACCGGGGGTGCCAGTGGTGGCCATGCGGAACGCCTGCCTGAGCAGGTCAGGCAGCCTGGTGGGCTTCTCCACCATGGCGTTGAACTTGGTGACCGGCTCGAACATCGGGAAGTCGTCGATCACCTGGTACAGGTAGCGGTATCGCGAGTCGGGTTGGGGACCGCCGGTGACGGCAATGACCGGGGACGAGGAGAGGAAGGCGTCTCTCAGTCCCGCGGCGAGGTTCGCCGCACCGACCGACTGCCCCATGCAGATGCCGGGCTTTCGGGCGGCGCGGGCGTAGCCGTCGGCCATGTAGGCGGCGGCGATCTCGTGGTGGGTGGTGACCCGCCGGATGCCCATATCCTCCATGGCGGCCATGGCTGAGTGGAAGATGGCCGGCACCATGAAGATGTGCGAGATCCCATGTCCCTGGATGGTTTGCGCGAACAGCTCCGCGGTAGTGGTCTTCGCCATGAGGTTACCTCCGAACAACAATGCTGAATGGTGCCTGGCGGGCGGGGCGGGGGGGGGGGTGACACCCCCCCCCCCCCCCCACCCCCCCCCCACAAAAACCCCACCCCCCCGCCCCACAACACCCCCCAACCACCACCCCCCCCCCCCCCCCCCCCCCCCCCCCCCCCCCCCCCCCCCCCCCCCCCCCCCCCCCCCCCCCCCCCCCCACCAACCCCACCCCCCCCCGACACCCACCCCCCGACACCCACAAACAACC
>JBLNDL010000099.1:0-48677 GCA_050261575.1 Sphingomonadaceae bacterium
GTGGACGAGGAGCGCTACTACCGGGTCGAGCGCCGCTACGGCAGCTTCCAGCGGAGCCTCGCTCTGCCCCAGGGCGTGAAGGCCGACGAGATCCAGGCCAACTACGACGACGGCATCCTCACGGTCACGGTACCGAAAGTCGAGGAGGAGAAGCCGAAGAAGATCGAGGTCAAGGCAAAGAAGGCGGTCGAGACCACGAGCGCGAGCTGATCCCGATGCGGGCGCCGCGGCCGGCGACGGCCGCGGGGGGGGGGGGGGGGGGGGGGCCCCCCCCCCCCCCCCCCCCCCCCCCCCCCCCCCCCAACCCCCAACGGTCAGATCAGTGGGCTCGTCTGCGGTTCAGCAACTGCCAGTAGGCGATGAAGCAGAACACGAAGATGATGGTGATGATGTACTCCCAGCCCTTGGTGTACACCAGAAACTCATGCAGGGTTTGCACGACGTTCTCCTTTCTGCCCCTCCCTACAACTCAGAGGGGAAGTCGGGGTGCTCGTACAGGACGGGCATCCGGTTGACGATCCACCTGAAGGTGAGGATGAACACGGTCACGATGGCAATGGTGATGGCGAACTCCGACCATCTGGGGAAGTAGCGATTGGGCAGCTCCCAGTTGAAGGCGACCATGCTTACGTTGATCCGGTTCAGGATGATACCGAGAACCGTGATGACGGCAGTCGCCCTGACCAGCCGCACCGATCCGGTGATGGCGCCTCTGGCGAAGAGGAAGCAGGGTATCAGCACGAAGCCCAGCAACTCCACCAGGAACCAGAGCCCCAAGGGGGTCCCCAGGTAGCCCCAGGCGTCGGCGTGCATGATGCCGATCAGCTTGATGCCGAAGTAGGTGAACATCACCACCGAGGCCGCCTTGCCCAGTCCCAGGGTCAGCCTCTCCAGCTTCTCGTGTCCGTCGTGGCCCACCTGATCGCTGAAAACCCGATGGGAGATCATGCTCTCCACGATCACCATGGAGAGGCCGGCGAAGATGCTGGACACGAAGAAGAAGAGTGGTATCAGCGGCGAGTACCACAGGGGGTGTAGCTTGTTCGGTGCCAGCAGGAAGAGGGCTCCCAGCGCGGACTGGTGGAGGGTCGAGAGCATTACCCCGAAGATCGTCGCTCCGAGGGCCAATCTCACCGCCCACGCCCTGAGTCTCTTCCATCCGAGCCATTCGAAGACGGCCGGCGAGAACTCCAAGAACTGGCAGGTCAAGTAGAGGGCCACGTGCCAGGCCACCAGGAACATCACCGAGGTGACCCCCATCGAGACCACCATCGGGAACGGGAGCCTCCATGGCCGGCCCAGGTCGAAGCAGAGTCCCACCACCACGAAGAAGTAGCCCAGGAACCCGGTCAGGATAGCCGGGCGGACGATCGGCTTGTACTCCTTGAGCCGGAACACGTAGACCGTGGTGGCCAGGGTGTAGCCGCCTGCGGCGAGCGCCACCCCGCACAGCACGTCGAAGCCGATCCACAGTCCCCAGGGATACTCGTCGGTGAGGTTCGTCGTGGCGGCCAGCCCCTGGGTGAAGCGCTCGACGGCTACGGCCAGCCCCACGAGGACGATGACGCCCGCGACGGCGTTGAAAGGCGTGGCCAGCGACCTCACGTACTCGGAGAAGGTCTGACCCATGAAGAGCTTCTCTTCGACCCACGAGCGGCGTCGGACTACCTTTTCGGCATAAGTGGTCGTCATCGTCGCGCCTCCTTCTGGCCCTCGGTTCCGCGCTTCTCCTGCTCGGACTTCTCGCCTCGGCGGATCAGGGCGTTGACGCCTGTCAGGGCCGCCGGCCATATCATCAGGACGAGTGGCACCGCCAGCAGGAACTCGCGGGTGTACTCCGCCAGCGGCTTCTTACCCAGGTTCTTGGGGAAACCGATCTGCTCGAACGGAACCGCGGAGAGGTAGAGCCAGCCCGTGCCCCCGGCCTCCGTCTCGCCGAAGATGTGATCGACGTACTTGTCCGGTTCCTGGAGGATGCGCTGCCTGGCGGTCTTAAGCAGGTCGCTCCGCTTGCCGAAGATGGTGGACTTGGTGGGGCACGCGGCGGCGCAGGCGGGCGTCCCCCCGGTCTTGATGGCGTTCTCGTAGCACATGATGCACTTCTTGATCGCCGGGGAGAGGGCGTCGTTGTACTCGAAGCTGAGGTTGCCGTAGGGACAGGCGATCATGCAGTAGCGGCAGCCCATGCAGACGCTTTCGTTGTAGACCACCGGCCCCTCGGGTGTCTTCTTCAGAGCCCCGACCAGGCAAGCTGAGGCGCAGGCGGGCTCCTCGCAGTGCATGCACTGCTCCTTGCGGAAAACGGGAGCCCCCGTGGCGGGGTTGGTGTAGCGGTTCACCACGGTGAACGCCTGGGCGCTCGGTCTCCTCTCTCTGTCCATGACGGACGGTTCTGTGGGCGGCGCAGGCAGGTTGTTGGCCTTGGCGCAGGCTGTCTCACACATGCGACAGCCGACACACTTGGTGACGTCTGTGAGCATGCCGTACCGGTCCGGGTGGCCGAGGAACTCCTCGGCTGCGTTGGCCACGCCCGTTCGGCTGAACCCTCCCAGGGCGACGGACCCTCCCAGGACGGCGGCCCCTCGGAGAAAGCCCCTCCGCGAGATCGCGGGGCCAGATGGTCCCTTGCGCTGGGCGCTGCCTCCTCGGCTTGACATGGTACTTGCTCCCTCCACTCTCTCCTTATACACCCGTCATCAGGGCTGGAATGCTGAACAGCTCACAGGCCACGCACTCGGGCTTCAGCCGAGAGTCCTCGGTGTCCTGCATTACGGCCAGCCAACACGGCAGATCGGGCCGAAGAAACGCGGGGCAGGACTCCTTGACTGTGCTGGGGCACCCCTTGATTCTCCAGCAGCAGCGCTTGGCCTGGTCCTGCCGCGGCGGCGCGAGGCTCACACCGCCCGCCGCCGCCAGGGCGGGCTCAGGGTAGAATCTGTTGAGCCGAAGCCAGAAGCGCTTGACCTGGCCCGCAAGGGTCCCCATCCCCATGAAGACTCCATAGAGGGTGAACGCGATGACCACCAAGGCGCAGAGCACCAATCCGACGAAAACCGCGGGGCCCACGATGATCGCCTCCTTTCCTGTCAGGGCTGCATGCTGCGCGGGGGCGCCAGAAACCGCTCGCAATCGAGGCAGTCGGCCTGCAGCCTCCCGCGCTCCAGCTTCATCGCCTGCCAGCAGCGCAGCTCGGGGTGGCCGGAGGATGGGCACGAGGCCCGTCGCTCGGGTGAGCAGGCTTTGAACTCCCAGCACCGATCGGGCACGCCGGGCGTAAGCCGCCGGCTTTGGCCCGAGTCCTTCGGTCCGACCGTTGCGGGATGCTCCCCACACAGGATCTGCACCTTCTTGTCGGACTGGTGCCGGCGGTAGCCGATCAGGAAGAGGATGGTCACGGGCATCCCCATCTGGATCGCGACCATCACCGCAACTCCCACGGCCTCTCTGATCGTGTCCATCGCCCCTCCCTCACTTGCCCAAGCAGTATCCCAGCGTCGCCGTCGGGCTCCATCGGCCTGAGGGATGGTGCTGCGGAGTGCGGGAGAGGGGAGCCACATGAACGTGAGTCGTAGGGCGTGAGCCAGAGGTATGACCGGTGGATTCGATGGTTGCGGCGGGCATTAGCCTGGAGACCTAATACTCTTGGGTAGCGCCTATTGTGCGGCGTAACGCGGAAACCTATAATGGTTTGGCGACATGTAGGGCGTCTGCTTGGGAGAGCTTCATGGCGGAGAGGATCCGGATCCTGCTGGCGGATGACCATACGGTGTTGCGGGAGGGCATGAGGGACCTCCTCCAGAAGGAGAGCGACCTGGAGGTCGTGGGGGAGGCAGGAGACGGCGAGGAGGCCGTCCGGCTGGCTGGGATCCTGCGGCCGGACGTGGCCCTGATGGACATAGTGATGCCGAAGCTCAACGGCATCGAGGCCACTCGTCGCATCAAGGAGGTCAGTCCCTCCACCGCTGTCCTGGTTCTCACTGCCTACGAGGACGACCGCTACATTCTCGGCCTTCTAGAAGCCGGTGCCGCTGGCTATCTTCTTAAGAGTTCTCGGGCTTCCGATCTGGTGGGGGGCATCCGCGCCGTGTCGGCGGGGGAGTCGGTGCTGCTGCCCGCGGTCACAGCTCGGCTGCTGGCAAAGGCCGCTGCCTCGGCGGAGGGATTCTCCTGCTGTGCGAAGGGTGCGGAGCAACTGACCGAACGGGAGTTGGAGATCCTGAGGCTCGCGGCCAAGGGGATGGGGAACAAAGAGATCGCCAGGCATCTGCTGCTGAGCGTACCGACGGTCAAGGCCCATCTGGTGAACGTCTTCAACAAGATGGGCGTGGGCTCTCGAACCGAGGCGGTGCTGCAGGCTGTGCGCAAGGGTTGGGTCGAACTGGAACCAGCCTGAGGCTTCGATGGCGGAGCTGGTTGGCCGCCGACGGCGGTGGCCTGTCGGGAAAGGAGACTAGCCTGCGCTGACGGGTGGTGCGGCGAAAGGTAGTTGAATTCTCCCCACCTCTGGCTGACCCTTGCCATGGTGGCGGTCGGCGGGATCCTTCACTACTGCGACCAGCTTTCGTTGCTGCAAGCGGGTGTCTGCGCACCGCAGCCCGTTCACACCATGGATCGGGTGCTTTTCGTGGTGCCCGTCGCCTACGCCGGCTTCATCTTTGGCCCCAGGATGGGGGTCCTCATCCTCGCGGTAGTCACCTGGCTGATGCTTCCACGGGCCCTCCTCATATCCCCCTATCCCACTCGTGCGATCCTCGAGGTACTCAGCACCATCCTGGTTTCCTGCCTGATCCTCCTGTGGTTTCGGGGACAGCAGCGGGAGCGCGAACGAAGGCTGGAGGTCCTGAGCAGGCTGGAGATGGCTCGTAAGGAGCTGGCATCGCAGGTCGACGTAATCAGACGCAGCGAGCGCCGTCTGGCAGCGATCAACGAGGTTGGCAGCGTGGTGAGCCAGTCTCTGGAGCTTCCCAGCGTCCTGCAACGTGTCCTGGACCAGGTGGTGGAGGAGATGGGGGTATCGGCCGCGATGATCTTCCTGAAGGATCGGAGTGGCGAGAGGCTGGAGTTGGTGGCTCACCGCGGGGTGTCGGATGAGTTTGCCAGGGCGACGACTCCGCTCACGGTGGGGGTGGGGTTCAACGGCCGTGTGGCCCAGACGGGCGAGCCGATGGTGGTGGAGAACGTAGCCCAGGACCCGCGTCTCTGCCTGTCCGCCGTGGTCGAGGAGGGCATCCAGTCCCAGTTGATCGTGCCACTTCGCTCCAAGGGGAACACGATAGGCACTCTCTGCGTGGCCGTACGCAGCAGTCGCACCTTCTCCTGCGACGACCGGGAGCTGCTGGCCGCCATCGGCAGCCAGGTGGGGATCGCCATCGAGAACGCTCGTCTCTACCAGGAGGCGATCAACTCCCAGGAGAAGTACCGCGACCTGTTCGACAACGCCACGGTGGCGATCTTCGTCCAGGATCTGGATGGGCGGATAACCCAGGCCAACAAGGCATGCGTAGGCCTCACTGGCTACTCCCTGGAGGAGCTTACGGGGCTCTCCGTGAGGAAGCTGATCCCTTTCCACGCCTATTCCGGCCTGGCCAAGGTTCAGCAGGCCCTGCTTCGGGGGGAAGGCTTGGCTTCACCCTACGACATTCAGATGGTGAGGCGGGACGGCAGCGAATGCATTCTCTCCATGACCACCAGACTCGTGTCCGAGAATGGACAGCCTCGGGGATTCCAGCACATCGCCATCGATGTCACCGAGCGCAGGCGGATGCGGGATACCCTGAACTACTACGTGCGGCAGGTCCTCACCGCGCAGGAGGAGGAGCGAAAGCGGATCGCGAGGGAGCTACACGACGAGACGGCCCAATCCCTTCTCCTCACGCTGCAGAGGGTGGACGCCATCAGCTACGGCTCGGACGTGAAGCTGCCCAAGGCGGCCGAGGCCGACCTGGAGGAGTTGCGAGGGCTGCTGCTCCAGACCCTGGGTAACGTGCGGCGACTTACTCGGGACCTGCGGCCGCAGATCCTAGACGATCTGGGGCTGGTGCCGGCCGTGGAGTGGCTGGTGGAGGAGGTGGAGAAGCAGTGTGGGCTGAAGGGCACCGTCCAGGTGGTTGGGCGGCGCCGGCAGTTGCCGCAGGAGACTCAACTGCTGCTCTTCCGCATCGCCCAAGAGGCGCTGAGCAACGTGCGCAAGCACTCGGCCGCGACGGAGGCATCGGTGGTGCTGAGCTTCGGCAAGGATCGGGTGAGCATCACCATCGAGGATAACGGCCGGGGGTTCCGGATGCCCGATAACGTGAGCGAACTGGCCAGCAGCGGGAAGCTGGGGCTCCTGGGCATGTCCGAGCGGGCGCGGCTGGCGGGCGGATCGCTGTTCATCGATGCCCTGCCAGGCCGCGGGACCCGGGTGGTCGCCGAGCTGGCGGGCTAGGCGCGCCGCTATGCTCCCTCACTCCTCGCCGCTCTCTTCTGCCTTTGCCTGGTTCCACAGCTCGTCCTGCTCCTCCAGGGGGAGGGAGGCGAAGTCGAGACCTTGCCGGCGCGCCAGCTCCTCCATGCGACTGAAACGCTCGACGAACTTCTGATTGGCCGAGCGGAGGGCCATCTCGGCGTTTACCCCAAGGTGGCGGGCGACGTTCACGAGGGAGAAGAGGATGTCGCCCATCTCGGCTTGCCGCTCGGTGGCGTTCTCTGTCCGGGAGAGCTCCTCCACCTCCTCGGACAGCTTTTCCAGCACCGGTTGGATCTCCTTCCAGTCGAATCCCACGCGGGCGGCCCGCCCCTGGACCTCCTGCGCGGCCTGGAGGGCTGGCATGTGCTTGGGGATGCCGGCGAACATGCTCTCGGCCTCCTCCTTCTTGCCTCGCTCCGCCCTCTTGATGGCCTCCCAGTTGGCCAGCACCTCCTGTGCTCCGCTGACCGACACCTCGCCAAAGACGTGGGGATGGCGCCTGACCATCTTCGCGGCGATGGCACCGATGACGTCTGTGACGTCGAAGTCGCCGGCCTCGTCGGCGATCTGGGCGTGGAGCAGCACCTGGAGGAGGAGATCCCCCAGTTCCTCGCTGAGGGTGGCCGGGTCCCCCTTGTCGATCGCCTCCACCACCTCGTATGCCTCCTCGACCACGTAGGGCTTGAGGCTCTCGTGGGTCTGCTGCCGATCCCAGGGGCAGCCATCCGGAGCCCGCAGCCTCGCCACTATCCTGACAAACGAGTCGAAGCTTCCCAGGGCTCGGTCGGGTGTGGAGGCGGGAACGAAGAGGGCGGTCAGGTGATCCACCTCCGGCTGCCGGTCCAGGTCGTGGAGGTGCACCGTTCGCACGGACTGCTCGCCCGGTGTGCCGGCGGCAGTTATCAGGGTTACCGGGTGGTCGTCGGGGTAGCGGCGTAGCAGCTCCAACTTGACGTCTGACGCCACCAGCCGATCCTCGATCTGGTACACCAGCAGGTCGACTAGGGGGGAGGCTGAGGAGACGTGGGCGGCATCGAACAACTGCAGCCCCCCGCTTAGGGTGGTGCGCGCCGCCGCGAGGCTGGCCTCCACGAAGGAGACGCCGGGCATGACCCGCACCTCGAACCCTCGTTCTGGGGCGAGCCGGAGGATCTCTCGCACGGAATCCTCCGCCATGGAGGGATCGCCGGGCACGGCGTAGACGAGCCCTCCCTCGCGCTGGGCGATGGCGAGCACCTCCTGCGCCAGCTCCAGGTAGAGCTTCTCGAAGGACTCGCAGCGGTCGTAAACGTAATCCAGCGATTCCCACTCGATGGTGGGGGGGAACTGCTGGACCGTGGGATGGCGTGAGGTTCGAAGCCAGACCTTGGGTGCCTGCTCAAGGACGGCGGCGGCCTTCTTGGTCAGCAGGGTGTATGGTCCTGGGCCCAGCCCCACGATGGTGATCTTCACGAGTGCATTCGCTCCTCTGTTCTCTATTGATGCGGATTCGGGTGTCTGCCGGCTGTGCCGGTCCATGCGCCTATGGTAACATAGCAGCCTCCGATCCGTGCCGCGGGCCACGCTTGACACGGGGAGTATCCATAACTATGATGCCCCCAGCAACTACTTCCTTGCCCGCGCCACGGCGGACATCTTTCGGAGGTCGGGTCACCTTTGACCCCTGGGGGCCCGGCCAGGAGCTGGAGGGGCGTATGCCCAGCAACAGGGAACCGGTGCGTGGCCTGGTGGCGCCGGCAGTAGTGGTCCTCCTGGTCACGTTTGCCCTGACCCTGGCAGGCTGCGACTTCATCGTTGAGGAAGCTCGCACCTTTCGCGGAGGCGCCGAGCCGGGCGCCAAGCCCACCGCGGTTGCCGATCTGCCTGAGTACGACGTGGCCGTTAGCGCCATAGACTTCGATCCTCCCCTCAAGCGTGAGACCCTGGTCAGCACCCAGAACTCGGTGAAGCTGCTGGCGGCCGTGGAGAATCGAGGCACCATGCCGCTGACGGGGCTGCTCGTAGAGGCCCGGGTCACGAGTCAGAAGGGCGACTTCACGGCCGACGACCGTGTGCCCATCGACAGACTCTCTCCCGGTGAGACGAAGGTGGTCGAGTTCGAAGGGGTTGCCCCCGCCCAGGTGCTGCCGAGGTCCACCTCGTATCGGGTCAGAGTGCTGGTGGAGAGCACGCAATCGAACACCAACCTCCGCAGCGCCAGCCGTGAGGTGATCGTCCGGGTGGTGGAGGACCGGGTCCCTCAGCAGTAGCCCGAGCAGGGGCTGCCCTGCGCATCCTGGTTCTGCGCGCAGAGTACCCGCTCCCCAGGCTCGTCAGTCCCCTCCGTCCGCTTCGCCCCGTACCGGCTCGTTAGCCATCTCTTGATATCTTCAACTGGGGTGATCTGTGCGGTATAATCGCCTGGTACAGAGAGGATGGACCAATGGCCGACAGTGCTGCCCCGACCGAGATTCCCAGGCTACCCTCCACCGTCCCAGGGTTGAGCGTCGAGAGGGTCAAGACCTCCCTGCGCAAACCGTTTGACATACCCTCGCGATACCGTTGGTTGACGATTGTGGGGCTGGTCCTGGGCCTCTTCATATCCGTCGAGTGGCAGGCGCCCGTGGCCAAGGCTCCGGTGACCTCCGACTACCCCAGAGAGCTGGGCAGGGAGACCATCAAGAGGCTGGAGTCCGAGCAGAAGGAACTGAAGCAGATCATTGCCGACTATCGGGCTCAACTGTCGGAGGTCCAGAAGGATGCCGCCAGCCGAAAGACCACCCTTGCCGGCATCAACGCCGAGCTGGAGAGCCAGCGGATGCTGGCGGGGCTGGTGCCGCTGGTGGGCCCCGGCGTGCAGGTGACGCTGGACGACAGCAACGTCAAGACCATTCCGGCGGGGGAGGATGCCAGCCACTACATCGTCCACGACTACGACATTCGGGATGTGGTGGCGGTGCTGTGGCTGTCGGGGGCGGAAGCCATCGCCATCAACGGCGAGCGGATAGTGGCGAGCACCTCCATCTACTGCGTCGGCAGCACGATCCTGATAAACGACACCCGCATGTCTCCCCCCTACGTGATCTCAGCTATCGGCCCCCCCGCGATGGAGGAGGCGCTGAACTCCCCGGCTCGCCTGCAGAAGCTGAAGCAGAACGCGCGACAGTACGGGGTGCTGTTGAAGATCAACCAGTCCAAGGAAGTGCAGATTCCCGCCTACTCAGGCCGGTTCTCCGCTCGGTACGCCGGCCCGAGCAGTACCAGGTAGGTAGCCGCCGTGCGTAGCCTTGCCGCTCAGATCACGCTCACCCTGGTGTGCCTCCTACTGGGGGTTGCCCTCGTGGTACAGTTCCGTACCCAGGGCAACATCATTAAGTCGATTATGGTGGACTCCAGCACCGAGCAGGCGACGATCATGAAGGGGCTAGTAGAGAGCAACTCCGCGCTCCGGAAGGAGATCGCCGCCCTCGAGTTGCAGCTCGCCCAGTATCGGGATGGTGAAGGCGAGGGGAACATCCTCAGCCTGGCCAGGGATCTAAACGAGATAAAGGTGGTGAACGGGCTGATCGAGGCGTCCGGACCCGGCGTGGAGTTGGTGTTGGGAGGGCCCCTGGCCCCAGAGGAGCTGCAAGACGTTATCAACGAGCTTCGGAACGCCGGTGCCGAGGCGATCATGCTGAACGATCGGCGGGTGGTTGTGAATTCCGTGATCTCTCTCGAGCGATCGGGAGCGGTGCTGGATGGCGAGCCGCTGATTCCTCCCTACCAGTTCGCGGCTATCGGCGATCCAGAGACGTTGGCGAGGGCCGTGGATCGAAAGGGCGGTCTGGTGCCGGCGCTGCTGGCCAACCATCCTGAGCTCGAGATGGATCTGCAGAAGCGCGACAGGCTGGTTGCACCGATCTACGAGCGGAAGCTGGAGTTCCGATACGCGAAGGCCGCGCAGTAACCAGTGATCAGTAACGAGTAGTGGATTAGTGGCAGGTAGCGCAACTGCCGCCACCGCAGCCGGAGCACCCTCCGCCGGAGGAAACCGACGGTGCCCCTCCGTCGCCGGAGCTTCGGACGGCCGCAAAGGTGGAGAGCAGCTTGTGTGTGTTGCTGCCACCACAGCGAGGGCACGAGGGTTGCTCGTGTGCTCGGCCGAGCGATATCAGCTTCTCGAACTTGGTGCTACAATCTGGGCAGAAGTACTCGTAAATGGGCATCTGGGAGTCTCCGTTTCTCGGCAACAGCCTACGCTAGGGATTCTAAGTCTGCCACATTGACAGGTCAAGGATGATGGGGCAGGGCGAGCGCCCTGCCCTGTGTGTGATATGAGGTCGGCCGGTGGGCCGCCCTTCACCCTTTAGAGGGAGGCTAGCTTTGAGGGATCTGGCTTCGCGCTGTCTCGACATGGCGAGGGCGTTGAGAGCCAGGTATGCCGACGTTCGGATCCTGCGGGTTCGAGACGAGGAGATCGTGGTCAAGAACGGCAGGGTCGAGGCGATGCTGGTCCGCGAGGAGGAGGGGTTCGGCGTTCGGGCGATAGCCGACGGTGCTTGGGGCTTTGCCGCCAGCCGTCGATTGGAGCCGGCCGAGGCCGATCGGATCGCCGCCCTCGCCGTTCAGGTGGCAAGGGCCAGCGCACTGGCGAAACGGTCCGACGTGCGGATCGGGGACCCGGTCGTGTCGATGGGGAGCTACACCACTCCCGTGAAGATCGACCCCTTCGGGGTGTCGGTGGAGGAGAAGATCGGCCTGCTGCTCCAGGCGGACGCGGCGATGCGGTCGGTGCCCGGCGTGAGCGTGGCTGAGAGCAGCATCCAGTCGATTCGGACCGAGAAGCTGTTCGCCAGCACCGAGGGCAGCTTCGTCGAGCAGGAGTTGGTGGAGACCGGCGCCGGCATCGAGGCGACGGCAGTCCGGGACGGGGAGGTGCAGAAGCGCTCCTACCCGAACAGCTTCGGGCGCCATCAGGGGACTGCGGGGTACGAGTTCGTGCTGGACATGAAGCTGGCGGAGAACGCCCCGCTGATCGCGGAGCAGGCGGTGCAGCTTCTCTCGGCGGAGCAGTGCCCCAGCGACCTGGTCACGACGGTCATCCTGGATCCCACTCAGGTGGCCCTGCAGCTTCACGAATCCTGTGGCCATCCCATCGAGCTGGATCGTGTGTTGGGCACCGAGGCCAGCTTCGCGGGGACCAGTTTCCTAACCATGGACAAGCTGGGCAGCTTCCGGTACGCGTCGCCGGTGGTGAACATCGTGGCCGACGCCACGGTCCCCGGCGGGCTCGGCACCTTCGGCTACGACGACGAGGGTGTGCCCGCACAGCGGGTGCCGATAGTCCAGAACGGTGTCTTCGTCAACTACCTCACCTCGCGGGAGACCGCCGCCCTGCTGGGGCAGAACAGCAACGGCACGATGCGGGCCGATGGCTGGAACCGGATACCCTTGATCCGGATGACCAATGTCAACCTGGAGCCGGGCACCTGGAGCCTGGAGGACATGATTGCGGACACCGACGAGGGAATCTACATGATGACCAACAAGAGTTGGAGCATCGACGACCGCCGGCTCAACTTCCAGTTCGGTACGGAGATCGCCTGGGAGATCAAGGGCGGCAAGCTGGTGCGGATGTTCAAGAATGCCACCTACACCGGCATCACTCCCCAGTTCTGGGGCGGCTGTGATGCCGTCGGGCGCGAGTGGAGGGTGTGGGGCATTCCCAACTGCGGCAAGGGTCAGCCCATGCAGGTTGCCCACGTGGGCCACGGGGCTGCTGCTGCCCGCTTCAGAAACGTCCGCGTGGGTGTGATGGGATAGGGGGATCTCGGTGATAGGAGAGCAAAGGATTCGCGAGCTTGCCGACGATCTGCTCAGCTACTCCACAGCCGATCAGACAGAGGTTACGTTCACAGTGGTCGAGACGGGCCTCACCCGTTTCGCCAACTCGGCGATCCATCAAAACGTCTTCGAGAGCAACGCCGAGGTGAGGGTAAGGGCGGTGCTGGGGAAGAAGATCGGGGTGGCCACATCCAACAGCCTCGATCCGGTGGCTCTACGTCGGTTGGTGGACACAGCGGCCGCTGTCGCCCGCCGCCAACCGGAGAACCCGGACTTCGTCTCCCTGCCCGGGCCGAGGCCCATCCAGCGGCTGAACGCGTGTGACGAGGGGACGGTCACCTGTACGCCCGAGGAGCGGGCGGAGATGGTTCGGATCGTGTGCACCGCGGCCGTGGACCAGGGTGTGTCTGCGGCGGGTGCGCTGGAGACGGCGGTGCGGGAGTACGCGGTGGCCAACTCCCTGGAGGTGTTCGCCTACGACACCCAGAGCACGGCCGGACTCAGCACCGTGATGTCCGCGGAGAGCGGCTCCGGTTACGCTGAGCAGAACAGCGTGTTCATCCACGCGCTGGATCCCGAGGGCGTGGCTCGTGAGGCGATAGACAAGGCGCTGCGCAGCCGGTATCCGGTGGACCTTCCCCCCGGGGAGTACGTAACCCTCCTCGAGGAGTACGCCGTCGCGGAGATGCTGTTCTACCTCGCCTACATTGGGCTGGGCGCTCAGGCGGTGCAGGAGGGTCGCAGCTTCATGAACGGCAGGTTTGGCCAGCGGATCGTCGACCCCCGCATCGACATCTGGGACGATGGATGGGACCCACGGGGCTTCCCCTGGTCCTTCGACTTCGAGGGGGTCCCCAAGCAGCGGGTCGAGATGATCGCCCGCGGGGTGGCCAACGGCGTGGTGTACGACAGCTACACTGCTTACCGAGAGGGGAAGGAGTCTACGGGCCACGCGTTGCCGGCGCCGAACCCCTACGGTCCCCAGCCCCTCAACCTGTTCATGGGGACCGGAGACGCCACCAAGGAGCAGATGCTGGCCTCGGTCGAACGGGGCCTGTGGGTGACCCGGTTTCACTACGTGAACGTGCTCCACCCCACTCAGACGGTGCTCACCGGGATGACCCGCGACGGCACCTTCCTGATTGAGAACGGGCAGATCGTGGGACCGGTGAAGAACCTCCGTTTCACCCAGAGCGTGCTGGAGGCTCTCTCCTCGGTGAGGATGATCGGCCGGGATGTGAAGTTCTGCCATCCGGAGGTGGCGGTGGTGGTCCCGGCTCTGCTGGTGGATCGCTTCCGCTTCACCGGCGCGACCGAGTTCTGAGGAGGTTGTCGGAGGGCTTGCGGTGCTCTGCGCGGAGAGCGTCCGGCGGCGTGGGCAGGGTAGCCCCGGAATCGCGAAGGACATATGGGTGATTGCCTAGAGCGGTCCATGGATTACGATGAACTCGAAGCGAAGTTGGGCATGAAGTTGCCGGATCGGGAGCTGATCCGGCTTGCCATGGTTCACACCTCTTACTTGAACGAAAACCCGGGTTTTGCCCCCACTTCCAACGAACGGCTGGAGTTTCTGGGCGACGCGGTCATCGGGGCGGTCGTGGCGGATTATCTCTACCGCACCTTCCCCGATCTCCCCGAAGGCCAGCTCACCAGCCTTCGGGCGGCGGTGGTGCGGGCTAGATCGCTGGCCAATTGGGCAAAGCAGTTGCAGTTGGGGAAGCTACTGCTGCTGGGAAAGGGTGAGGAGGCACATGGGGGGCGCGAGCGGGAAGGGCTCCTCGCGGCTGCCTTCGAGGCGCTGATCGCCGCTGTCTACCTCCAGCACGGCTACGACGGGGCGAAGCGTGCCCTGGAACTGTTCCTGCCCGCTGCGATAGAATCGGTCATCCGCAGGCAGGCCGCGGTCGATGCCAAGTCTCAATTGCAGCACCTCTGCCAGGCCACGATGCAGGCCACACCGGTGTACCGGGTGGTGGACGTCTCGGGTCCTCCCCACAAGCCTACCTACACCGTCGAGGTGATGGTGGGTGATCAGCGCCTGGGGCTTGGGACCGGACGCAGCAAACAGGCGGCGGAGCAGGCGGCGGCGACCGAGGCGCTCGAGGGGTGCAAAGGCGCTGACAGATCGTAAGGGCCCTATTCTGTCTCCGTTTCCCAGTCTGGAGTCTCCCCTTTGTATCTCAAACGTCTAGAGTTGATTGGCTTCAAGAGCTTTGCGTCCAAGACGGTTCTGGAGTTGGACCGTGGGATCACCGTCGTTGTTGGACCCAACGGCAGCGGCAAGAGCAACCTGGTGGACGCCATCCGGTGGGCGCTCGGTGAGCAGAGTCTGCGCGCGGTGCGAAGCCGAAAGAGCGAGGAGGTGATCTTCGCCGGGAACGCCCGAAAGGCACCCGTGGGCATGGCAGAGGTGACCCTGGTGCTGGACAACTCCGACGGGACGTTGCCAGTGCCCTTCAGCGAGGTTTCCATCAGCCGCCGGCAGTACCGGTCGGGAGAGGGCGAGTATCTGATCAACCGGACTCGGGCTCGGCTGAAGGACGTGGTGGAGCTTCTGACCCACGCCAGCCTGGGGCCCGATGCCTACGCCGTGGTGGGCCAGGGGGCGGTCGACGAGGTGCTGTTGCAGCGCCCCGAGGAGCGGCGTTCCATGGTGGAGGCCGCGGCAGACATCAGTCGGTATCAGCTCAAGCTGAAGGAGAGCCTGGACAGGCTCTCTGAGACCGAGGGCAACATCCGGAGGGTGGAGGACATAAGGGGGGAGATAACCCCCCGCCTGGCCAAGCTGCGCACCCAGGCGCACAGGGCCCAGCGCCACGAGCAGTTGTCGCGCCGCTTGCGGGAGATGGTCCAGTGGCGCTACCTGCTGGAGATCCGCCACACGCGGGAGCGGGCCGCCGCCGAGTTGGGGCGTGAGGGGGAGTGCGCGGCGAGAGCCCAGGAGGCCGCCCGGCTCCAGGAGGCATCGCGCCTGCAGGTGAGCCAGTTGCGCAACCGGCTGCGCGACGAGGAGGCGGCGCTGGAGGCCGCACGGGAGCGGCTAAATGCCCTCCGTCTGGCGAAGGCCAAGAGCGAGCGAGAGGCTGCGCTCGCTCAGGAGCGGGAGGCGGCCTTCCGGCGGCAGCGCAGCGAGGCCGAGGAGGAGCTGTCGCGTGCCCGGAAGGAGCGGCTGGAGTTGGAGGCCGAGCTTCGGAAGCTGGAGGACCTCCGGTCGGAGCTGTCGGAGCGGGTTGCGAAAGCCCGAGCTGAGCTGGCGCCCGTGGAGGCGGAGCGGCAAAGAGCGAGCTCTGAGCTTCGGCTGGTGCAGGCGCAGTTGGATAGACTCTCCAGCGAGCGGCAGGCGGCGGCCTCGCGGCGGCTGGAACTGCAGGAGCGGCGCAACTCCCTGGAGAGGGAGATCCGGAAGGCCGAGGCGGCGCGGAAGGAAAGTCTGGCGGCTGCCGAGGAGGCCACCGGCCGGCTGGCTCGGCTGGAAGAGGAGGCGGCCAGGACCCAGGAGGGCGTGGCCGCTCTCAGGGAGCAACTGGCGCAGACCGAAGCGCGCCATAGGGAGGCCCAGGAGAAGCTTCGGCCGCTAGGTGCCGAGTTGGAGGCCGCCCGCAGGGATGAGCGGCAGGCGTGGGAGCAGGACAACGCCCTTCGAAACAAACTCTCCCTGCTGCGGTCCCTCAAGGAGGAGCACCGCGGGCTGGCCTCCGGGGCCAAGCTGCTGCTGGAGGCGCGGCTGCCTGGCATCAGGGGGACCCTGGCATCCATGATCCGCGTGCCCAAGGAGTACGTCACTGCGGTGGGCGCCGCGCTGGGAGGCGCGCAGGGTTACGTGGTTGCGGAGGGCTTCCCGGAGGGGCTGGAGGCGCTGCACTACCTGTCCCAACGGAAGGGACGGGCCACCATCGCCCCCCTCCGACTGGAGAAAAGGGAATCCCCTCAGGCAGTGGTGGCGGAGCTACGGTCTCGCCTGGACGGGCTGCTCGATGGCATCCATTATCACGGACTCGCCGCCGATCTGATCTCCTGCCCCGAGGAGGCCCGAGACCTGGCCGCGCGTTACCTGGGAGTGAGCCTGGTAGTGGAAACCCTGCCCGACGCACTGAAGCTGTACGAGCGTCTCACGAGGCTGACCGACGGCAGGCTGGCCTTCCAGGTGGTCACCATGGACGGGCGGCTGGTGCGGGCGAGGGGGGACCTCGCCTGCTCCACGAACGGGGAGAAGGACGGCGGTCTGCTGGCGCGGGAGACCGAGCTCCAGGCGCTCACGGAGTCCGCGGAGGGCGCCAGGGCGAGTCTGGAGGAGGCGAAGGCTCGCGTCGCCCGCTTGGAGGCGGCCCAGTCGGAGCTGTCCAGGCAGGTGGCCACGGCGTCGGCCGAGGCGGCGAGGCTCCAGAAGGAGATCGCCGGGCGCAGTTCCGCATCAGGCGAGCTGGCATCGCAGTTGGCCAAGCTGGAGGCGGCCATCGAGTGGCAGCGGTCCCGAGCCTCGGGCGCCGAACGGGAGGCGGCCCAAGCGCGGGAGAGGTTGGGCAAGATAGAGCAGGAACTGGGCGCGGCGGAGGCCAGGGAGGCCGAGGCACGCGCGAAGGCCGAGCAGCTACGGGAGGATCTGGCAGAGCAGCAGGCGTTCGTGGCCGAGATCGGCGGACGTCTCTCGCGTCTGCAGGGTGAGCTGTCGAGTGCACAAGGGCGTCTCAGGGAGGTGGAGGCGAGGCTCTCCGCCCTCTCGGACGCCCTCGAGCGGGCCGAGGGGAGGGTGAGGCGGCAGGAGACCAGGGTCGCCGAGTTCTCCGAGGCCATGATCCACCTGGCGGAGGGTCCGCTGGGGGGCTTCTCCGCCGAGATGCAGAGCGAACTGGAGTCGCTGGAGGGGCAGGTGTCGGAGGCGGCCAGGAGGGTGGCTCTGCTCAGGGAGAGCAGCAGCGCGGCGGAGGCCAAGCTGGCGGAGCTGACCGACGCCCAGGAGGCGGCCAGGGAGCAGCTCTCCGAAGTCCGATCGAGGGCCCAGCGCGCCTCCGTGGAGCTGCTTGCCCTGGTGAAGGAGGCGGCGAGAGACTCGGGGGTGGAGATGGAGTTGCCGGAGGATCCGGGGTCCTCTGGCGAGCTGCTGGAGCATGCCGACCGGATGGTGGCGGTTCTGGGCGGTGCCCTGGGTGAGATGCCCGCGGATGGCTTTCCCGAGACGCTGCAGGCGGCGACCCAGAAGGCGGAGGCGCTGCGCAAGGAGCTGCAATCGCTGGGCACCATTAATGCGGAGGCCCCCGAGGAGTATCGCCTTCTCTCCGAGCGCAACGCCTTCCTCTCCACACAGTTGGACGACCTGCGGGAGGCCGAGCGCACACTCCGGAAGGCCATCGAGGAGCTGAGACAGTTGATGGCGGATCGGTTCCAGTCCACGTTCGAACTGGTGAACGCCGAGTTCGCGCGCTGCTTCTCCATCCTCTTCGGTGGTGGCAACGCCAAGCTGGTTCTCACCCAGCCCGATCAGCCGCTGGAGGGAGGGGTGGATGTCGTGGCTACCCCTCCGGGGAAGAGGGGAGGCAACCTCCTGGGTCTGTCCGGCGGGGAGCGGGCCCTCACCGCGGTGGCGCTGCTGTTCGCGCTGATGAGGGTGAACCCCAGTCCCTTCTGCCTGCTGGACGAGGTGGACGCCGCGCTGGACGAGTCCAACGTGCAGCGGTTCTGCGACATGGTGCGGGATCTGACTGCGACGACGCAGTTCCTGATGATCTCTCACAACCGGACTACTATGGAGGCCGCAAGCGTCCTTTACGGGGTCTCCATGGCCTCCGACTCGACCTCCAGGGTGATGTCGCTGAGGTTGGCCGCGGATGGAGCCGAGGCGCGCTGATGGCCCGCTTGGCCCGGCGTCGACTGGATTGAGCCGATCCGGATTCGCTGTTTGCGCCCGAGAGTGGCCTCCTGTAGGATTCGAGAAGGATTCGCAGTATGTCGTCTCGGTTGCGGAGATCGTCGACTTGGGGGCATTGAGAAAGAGTGGTTTTCGATCGTTTCAGGAAGATCGACAGTAGCCTGCGGCGGACCCGAGAGTCCTTCTTCGGGAAGATCGCTGGCGTTTTCAGCCGCGGGAGCATCGACGAGGATCTGTGGGACGAGCTAGAGGAGCTACTGATCCAGGCAGACGTCGGCGTGGAGACCACGGAGAAGCTGCTGGATCGTCTGCGGACGCGAGCCAGGAAGGAGCACATCGCCGAACCCTCCGAGCTGTACTCGGCCCTCAAGGATGAGCTTCGGGCCCTCCTGGGAGAGGGCGATTGTTCCGGCCTGCTGCCGGAGGAGGGGCTGGGCGTCGTGCTGGTGGTCGGTGTCAACGGCGTCGGCAAGACGACGACCATCGCCAAGCTGGGTAAGCACTGGAGTGACCAGGGGCGAAGGGTCATCCTTGCGGCCGCGGACACCTTCCGTGCGGCGGCCATCGACCAATTGAAGATCTGGGGCGAGCGAGCCGCCTTGCCGGTGGTGAGCCACCAGCCCGGCGCGGATCCCGGCTCGGTGGTCTTCGATGCCCTGACCGCGGCGAGGTCGCGGGGCGCCGATCTGGTGGTGGTGGACACGGCGGGCCGGCTCCACACCAAGTTCAACCTGATGGAGGAGCTGAAGAAGATCAAACGGATCGTGGAGAAGCAGGCTCCCGAGCGGCTGACCACGGTCCTGGTGCTGGACGCCACCACGGGGCAGAACGGGCTGATGCAGGCCAAGCAGTTCCAGGAAGCGATCCACATCGACGCGGTGGCCGTAGCGAAGCTGGACGGCACCGCCAAGGGCGGGATCATCTTCGCGATCGGGGATCAACTGGGTATCCCCGTATGCTGGGTGGGAACCGGGGAGAAGATCGACGACCTGGCCGAGTTCGACCCCGATCGATTCGTGGAGGCACTTCTAGCTCCCTCCGAGAAGGAGTGAGCCGGCCGGCGCAAACCCTCGCCCCCTTCCCCGACCGGGAAGGGGGTTCTTGTTCGGGCAGGAGTGGGCATGCCTACGCGTTGCTCGTGGTCTGGACGAGGGAGGCTTGAGCGAGGGCGATCGCCCCCAGCACTCCCGATCGGTTCCCCAGGCCGGGCGGGACGATGTAGCTGTCGATCCCCTGCAGGATGGTGCTGGACTGGACGTACCCGTTCAGTAGACGCCGCACCCAGTCTCGCACCAGCGGATAGAGCCCCGTTCGGCGCATCACTCCCCCGCCGATCACGATGCGCCGCGGCGAGTGGGTCAGGACCAGGTTCGCCAGGGCCTGGGCGATGTAGTGGGCCTCCAGTCCCCAGGCTGGGTGGTCGTCGGGCAGCGTCTCGGCCCGCTGCCCCCATCGCGCCGCCAAGGCGGGGCCAGAGGCCAACCCCTCGAGGCAGTCACCGTGGAAGGGGCAAATGCCGGGAAAGGGGTCGCGTTCCCGGTCGTGGCGCACCAGCATGTGGCCCATCTCCGGGTGTACCAGCCCGTGGATGGGCGCCCCCCCGCACACGATACCGCCCCCGATGCCCGTTCCAACCGTCACGTAGATCGCTGGATCCTCTCCCCGTGCCGCTCCCCAGCGGTACTCCCCGAAGGCGGCGGCGTTCACGTCGGTATCGAAGACCACCGGGACGTCGAGGGCATCCCGCAGCATCCCCACAATGTTGGTTTGGACCCAACCCGGCTTCGGCGTGGTCGTGATGTACCCGTAAGTCGGGGATGCAGGGTTCGGGTCTATGGGGCCAAACGAGCCGACGCCTAGGGCGGCTATGCCCGGCATTTCCTGCCTGAAGAAGTCGACAACCCGTCCGATCGTTTCGACCGGATTGGTCGTGGGAAAAGTGATCTCTGCCCGGATGTTCTGCGGCCCGCTGCCGACCATGCAGACGAACTTGGTGCCTCCTGCTTCCACTCCTCCATAGAGCTTCATGGCAGACTCCTCTGCACCCGTAGTCTCGTCTCTCCATCCTACTCCAATCGGCGAACCGTGGGGAGGGGCTCCTGGGACGCTGCTGCTCCTTCCTGGCAGCCCGACTCCAGGCGCGACTTGGAGCGGCTGCGAAACGCCGCGCAGGGGGGAGTCCGGCCCGAATCCTGCAAGGTGAAAGAGGCGGACCTGCTGCGGATCGGTGCAACCTCTTGGGCTGCAACGCGGGAGCGCGCCCGTCCCAACCCATCGGCTCCCGTCTCGATGCCCTGCTTCTTGAGTCAACGGCCCGGTGTGGGGTGCGTCGTGAACTGGCAGGCTCGAAGAGGAGGTGCACAATGCCACAACCGGGGCCGATCGAGGATCTCGTTGCGGCACCAAAGAAGCCTCGAATAACCTACATGGCCAGCTACCCTCCCCGAGAGTGCGGTATAGCCACCTTCACCAAAGACCTGGTAGAGGCCGTCGATCGGGCCTTTCCGGGCAATCCGGGGAAGATCATCGCGCTCAACGAGAGCCAGGCCACCTACCGCTACGGGCCGGAGGTGAAGGTTGCGATCACGGTGGACGACCTGGACAGCTATCGGGAGGCGGCGGAGTACGTGAACCGCTCGAGGACCGACCTGTTGTGCATCCAGCACGAGTACGGCCTGTTCGGCGGGGAGCATGGGGAGAACCTCTTCGCCTTCTTGGACGCCCTGAAGAAGCCCCTGGTGATAACCATGCACACCGTGCTGCCGAATCCCAACGATCATCTGCGGATGGTCACTCGGCGGCTGATCGCCAGGGCGGACGCCACAGTGGTGCTTGCCAGGAAGGCGCTAGAGGTCCTGGCCGAGGATTACGGGATACAGGACGAATCGGTCCGCTACATCCCGCACGGCGTGCCCAACGTCCGCAAGCTGCCCTCCTCCCGCTTCAAGTCGATCCTGGGGCTCGAGGGCAGATTCACCGTCTCCACCTTCGGTTTGATCAATCCCGGCAAGGGGATCGAGTACGCCATTCGGGCACTCCCCAGGGTGGCGAAGAAGTACCCCACCGTGCTGTACCTGGTATTGGGCGAGACCCATCCCGGGGTGAGGAAGAACGAGGGGGAGAGCTATCGGAACCATCTCCACGGCCTGGTGTCGGAACTGGGGCTGCAGAAGCACGTGAAGTTCAACAACCGCTACCTCACCCACAACGAGATCGTCAGCTACCTGATGGCTACGAACATCTACCTGGTGCCGTACCTGAACCCCAATCAGATCGCCAGTGGGACTCTGGCCTACGCCGTCGGCGCGGGGAGAGCGGTCGTGTCGACCCCCTTCATCTACGCCCAGGAACTCCTGGGAGACGGCCGGGGTGTGTTGGTGCCCTTCCGTGACTCCGAGGCAATCTCGGACGCGCTGGATGAGCTTATCGGGAACCCCGGCCTTCGGGCTGAGATGGCTATGGCCGCCTACGCCTACGGCAGAAACATGACCTGGCACAACGTCGCACGGGATTACGTGCAGTTGTTCGACGTCCTGCTGCACCCCTCGGATCCGGTGGCCGCTCCTATAGTGGCACCGGTGGCCTCCGAGCAGCGCGCAGCGGTGAGGTAGGTTGTCCAGGTCGGGACAGGAGACGAGATGACACGGGAGAGGGTTCCGGGCTTCAAGCTGGATCGCTTGAAACGGATGACTGATGACACCGGGGTGGTGCAGCACGCGCTCTACGCGCTCCCCGACTCCAACCACGGCTATTCCATAGACGATCAGGCTCGCGCCCTGATCGTGGCTCTCAAGCACTTCAACCTGACGGGCAACTGGTCGAGTCTGGATCTGGCGACAACCTATCTGCGCTTCCTGAACTACGCCCAACTGGCAGACGGGAGATTCCACAACTTCATGGGCTTCGACCGTCAGTGGCAGGACGTCGTCGGATCCGAGGACTCCAACGGCAGGGTGGTGTGGGCACTGGGCTGCACCACGCTCACCGGAGTGGAGGAAGACCTCCAGATGACGGCCAGGACCATGCTGCTCCGCACCTTCCCCTGGCTGGGCCGGCTGCAATACCCGCGGGCCAAGGCATTCGCAATCCTTGGACTCTACTACTACCTGCGGACCGAGCCCGACGACCAGGAGGCGCGAGAACTGGTGAGCCGGCACGGTGATGGCCTGGTAGCCGCCTTCGAGCTGAATGCAGGCGAGGGCTGGTGGTGGTTCGAGGATATCCTCACCTACAGCAATGCTCGATTGCCCCAGGCCCTCATGCTGGCCTACCTTGTGACGTGGAACCGGCGCTACCTGGAGGTGGCCAAGGCCAGCCTGGACTTTCTGCTCCAGGTGTCCCATCCGGATGGGACGTCCCACATCGACCTGGTGGGCCAGGCAGGCTGGTACCCTCGCGGCGGCGATTGCGCGCGCTTCGACCAGCAACCTGTGGACGCCAACGCGCTGGTGGACGCCTGCCTGGCAGCGCACCAATTGCTGGGAGACAGACGCTACCTCGCCGAGGCCCACCTGGCCTTCGCCTGGTTTCACGGTCGCAACTGCCTCGGGACGCCCCTCTACTGCGAGAGCACCGGCGGCTGCTTCGATGGCCTTACACCCATGGGGGTGAACCGCAACCAGGGTGCGGAGTCCACTATCTCCTATCTTCTCTCCTATCTCTCGATGGTCGAGGCCGGCCAACTGGCACTGAACGAGGTGACCCGAGAGAAGCGGCGCCCCCAGTTGGTGGTCCCGCGGCTGGTCCCACTGCAGCCGACGGGAGACGGAAACTCGACTGTGGGGCCCTCCTCGGTTATCATTAGATAGCAGGACTGTTACACGGGACAATCAGGAGGCGCCAAGTGTTTGAGAGCCTCTCAGACAAACTACAGGCCGTCTTCTCGCGGCTTCGAAACAAGGGAAAACTGACCGAAGAGGACGTGGATCTGGCCTTGAAAGAGGTCCGCATGGCCCTCCTGGAGGCAGACGTCAACTTCAAGGTCGTCAAGGGATTCGTCGCGAAGCTGCGGGAGCGCGCTGTTGGGGCGGAGGTGCTGGAGAGCCTGACGCCGGTCCAGCAGGTGATCAAGATCGTCAACGAGGAGTTGATCGCCATGCTGGGTGGCGGGCAGGCGAAGATCGCCACGGCCCCGACCCCGCCGACGGTCATCATGCTGGTCGGGCTGCAGGGGTCCGGCAAGACGACGACTATCGCGAAGCTGGCGATGCAGTTGCGGAAGCAGGGCCATCGCCCGCTGCTGGTGGCTGCCGATACCTACCGGCCTGCGGCGGTCAAGCAGATCGTCACGCTGGGCAAGCAGATCGACATGCCGGTCTTCAGCGACGAGAAAGGGAAGCCGCCGCAGATCTGCGAGGCGGCGGTCAAGCACGCCAGGCACACGGGGCTGACCGCGGTCCTCATGGACACCGCGGGACGGCTGCACGTGGCGGACGACATGATGGCCGAGTTGGAGGAGATCCAGCGACGGACCAACCCGACCGAGACACTGCTTGTGGCCGATGCTATGACCGGCCAGGATGCGGTCCGTGTCGCGGAGGAGTTCAACGCCAGGGTCAAGCTGACCGGGCTGATCCTTACCAAGATGGACGGTGACGCACGAGGCGGCGCCGCCCTCTCCATGCGCTCTGTGACTGGGGTTCCGATCAAGTTCGTGGGTGTCGGCGAGAAGCTGGACGCCCTGGAGCCCTTCCACCCGGAGCGGATGGCATCCCGGATCCTTGGCATGGGCGACGTGCTCAGCCTGATCGAGAAGGCCCAGGAAAACTACACTCGGGAGCAGAGCCAGAAGCTGGAGAAGAAGCTGAAGGCCGGCACGCTCGATCTGGAGGACTTCCTGGAGCAGATGCAGCAGTTGAAGAGCATGGGCCCGTTGAGCCAGATCCTGGAGATGGTCCCGGGGCTCAACAAGCTGGCCCGGGCGCCGGAGACGGCTGCCGCCCTGGACGGGAAGCAGATGAAGCGGGTGGAGGCGATAGTCCTCTCGATGACTCCGGAGGAGCGCCGGAACCCCCAGATGATCGGCGGCAGTCGCAAGAAGCGGATCGCGCGCGGTAGCGGGACCACGCCTGCGGAGGTGAACCGCCTGCTGAACCAGTTCTTCGAGATGCAGAAGATGATGAAGGCGATGGCCTCGGGCAAGGGGCCCTTCGGGAAGGGCAAGGTCAAGCTTCCGTCCGGCTTCCCGGGCATGTTCGGATAGGCCGTGGGTGGCGATCAACCGTAGCGATCAACTGAAGGGGCGCGGCGCCGCGCCCCTGTCCGTGCATATTGGCGCTACGAACGTCGCGACTGACGGGTAGCTTTCAGGAAGAGGGCCGCACCCAGTACGAGAGGCCCAGCCAGGCCGACGATGGTGCTGGCGGTCCGGCGACCGGTGGACAGTAGCCCCACCGAGGCGAAGAACGAGAGGGAGATCCCTGCCAGGTAGGCTGCGGTGGGCACTCGCTCCACCGCAGCCATCACGCGCTCGACGTCCGGAGACGGCCTGCCACCCTGTTGCAGCACCCGCTGGACCCGTGCCCAGGCGAGTTCGGCCTGCTGGCGCAACTCCCGCCCTCGCTGTCGGGGACCGCCCGATGCCCCCAGTCCCGAGGGGCCTTCCTCGCCGAAGCCCTCCGCCTCGCTCACCTTCCGCCACCTCCCCCTTGCAGCCTGACGGGTCTGAGCCCTGAGAAGGGTAGCTCAGGACTCAGGCCCCATCGGCCGACTACCGGCTGAATGACACCGGAGAATGGGAAGGCTAGCGTCGCAGAAGCCGTGCCACCTACTGCTTCTCGCCGAGGGCAAGGACGCGAGAGGCGATGGCGTCACCGACCTGGCTGGTGGAGTTTCGGCCGCCAAGGTCGGGGGTTCGAACCTCACGCTCGCCCAGCAACTCTTCCACGGCCTTCTCCACCAGGAGCGCAGCCTTCTCCTCGCCCAGATGCTCCAACATCATCCCGCCTGCCAGGATGGCCGCGATCGGGTTGGCGATACCCTTGCCCGCGATGTCGGGGCCGCTGCCGTGAATCGGCTCGAACATGGAGGGCCCGCCCTCCGGGTTGATGTTCGCGCCCGGGGCCATGCCCATGCCGCCGACGATGCCGGCGGCCAGGTCGGTGATGATGTCGCCGAAGAGGTTGGGGGCGACCACAACCTGGTAGTGCTCCGGCCGCCGAACGAAGAACATGGTGATGGCGTCCACCAGGGTGAACTCTAGCTCAATGTCGGGGTAGTCCTTCGCCACCTTCTTGATCGACTCACGCCAGATCTCGTACATCTCGCCCAGGACGTTCACCTTGTCCACGGCCGTTACCCGCTTCATCCCCTTCTTCCGTGCCAGCCCGAAGGCGAAGCGAGCAACGCGCTCCGCGCCAGCCGCGGTCATAGCCCCGATGTGGAAGCCCATCTTCTGAGGGGGATCGACCTTGACCTCCATCCCGAAGTTGGCCGTGTAGAGCTCTCGCTTGAGAACGATGTCGCCCTTGTAGCCGGCACCCTCGAAGTGGTCGCCCAGGCTGATGTAGAAGTCCTCGCTGTTCTCCCGGACCACGTAGAAGTCGATCTCACCGGGCTTCTTGTCCTTGAGGGGGCTGTCCACTCCGGGGTACAGCTTGACGGGTCGGAGGTTCACGTACTGGTCGAAGTGGAAGCGGGTCTTGAGAACGGCCCCCGTCTGCATGATCTTCTCGGATACCCTGGGGTCTCCGAGCGCTCCCAGCAGGATGGCCTCGGTCTTCGACATCTCGTCGAGATCCTGATCGGTGACCCCGACGCCGGTCTTCAGGGCGCGTTCGGCGTTGAGGGAGATTTCCCTCCATTCCCACTGGATGGCCGAAACCTGGCCCGCAGCCTCCAACACCTTCTTGGCCTGGGCGATCACCTCGGGCCCGATGCCGTCGCCAGGCATCACTGCGATGACGTGCTTGGACATCTACCTTCCTCCTAGAAGATGGTGCGGGAATCGCCGGGGAAGCTGCGGAACGGCCCACTCGGGTCGCCCGCGGGGCCAGCATAGCATAGCAGACGATGTTGGTGCACGGAGCATTCGGCCCGCGACCCGATGAGAGGACGGAACGAGAAATGCGCATTTCGCAAGAGGACTCCGGGACGGCGACCTGCTGTCGACCCGCAGCGTTCGTGGAGCGGGGTCGGAGGCGCCGCCTCGGGGTGCTCGTCGAGAAAGGATTGTTGTGTCTTGAAAGCCGCTCCCTTCTTCCTGATCTTCGCCATACTGCTCGGCGGGGTCCTGGTCGCGGTGCAGACGGCCGTCAGCTCCGAGGAGGAAGACGTGGGCGTGGAGCGACCGACGGTCACCCCCAGGCCGCGCCCCACCTCGCCGCCCAGGGAGTCCGCCACCGTGCCGACCCCCGGTTTGCTTTCCGGAGCCACCTCCGGCGTGGCATCGCCCACTGCCGCCCCTCAGGCGGCGACTTCGCCACCGCCCCCGACCGCGACGCCACCTGCCAGCCCCAGCTCCGTGCCGCAGGTGGCTCCGCCGCCCTCACCGAGCCCCGCGGCCACGGCTACGGCAGTGCCCGTCGGTTCGCCGACTCCGGGTTCGGGCCCGTCGCCGACTGCCCAGGTCGCGGCGCCGTCACCCTCGCCCACGGCAGGGTGGATGATGCGAGTGGGCAACACGGATGGGCAGGGGGTGTATCTGCGACGCACTCCGCGCATGGACGACACAATCCGGCCCTGGGTAGATGGCACCCCGATGGTCGTGCTCGGCCCGCCCGAGACCGGTGAGGGGCATAGCTGGCTCAGGGTGCGGGCGCCGGACGGGACCGAGGGCTACATCCCGGTGCAGTACCTGGTGGGAGGGTAGGTAGCCTGCGTCGCGACGCCCTCGGGCCGGTCAGGCGGCCTTGTGGCAGCTCAGACAGGAGCCGTCCTGCCTGCCCTGGTGGTTATCTGGCATCCCCAGGCCGCCCGTTGCCCCGACGCCGGGTCCTCCTGCGGTATGGCAGGTGGAGCACTGCTCCCTACCCTGGGTTGGATGGGGCGTATTGGGGATCGCGGTGGGAGCCGAAGGCTGGCCCTGAGTGGAGGCGACGGGGGCGCCGGAGGGCTGCTGATCCCCCGTGGCCTGCTGGGCAGGAGACGCCGGGGGCTGCTGGGCCGGCGCGGGCTCGGACTGGGCTGGAGCACCCTGCGCAGCCGACGCTACGGGTGCTGGCGCCGGTGGAGCCGGTTGCGTCAGGTAGTGGCAGGTCTGGCAGTCGGCACCGATGGTCCGCCCCTTCGCCTCACCCTGAATGCCCACCAGCTTGCCGTGGCAGCGCATGCAGCCGTCGTGGCCAACCCAGTCGGGGTAGGTGCTCGGGGTGACTCGCATGTGGGGGAATACCGTGCGCTGGTATATCCTCTTCGCCTCTGCCACCGCCTGCCCGATTTCCGCCTGATGCTCAGCATAGACCTGGGGCTGCTGGATGCGATAGAAGGCATCGATGCTGTCGATCCTCCCCAGCGCCTCCCGGTACTCCTCCTCGCTGATGCTTTGGCCGATCTCCCCCACGGCCTGCATCACCTGCTGCTTGATGAAGGGGATCTTCGAGTTGATTCTGCCCTCCAACATAGCGCGGTCCACCTCCTCCTGCACGGGAGCGAAGTGATGGGCGGTGCGGTTGTGGCAGTCGATGCAATCCATGAAGCGCTCTTCCCTCTCGATCCGCTGCGGAGTCACCTCCGCCTGCCTGTCGGGCAGGGCGAACTCGTCCACTGTCCCGTCGGGCTTCTCCACCCGTACCCAGCCGATCTCGCTGCGGGATTCGTTTAGCGGCAGGTAGTACACCTTGGCGGTGGTGTGCCAATGGATTCCCTCGCCTCGGGCGCTACCGCCGACGCGAAAGATCATCGGCTGGACTTTGGGGGTGTTCTGCTCGTCCTGAGCGTAGTGGACGATGTTCCGCTGCAGGTCGCCGTAGAAACGCTCGGGTCGGTGGCACTGCTCGCAGGTGTCCCGGCTCGGGCGCAGGTCCTGGATCGGGACCTCGATTGGCCGGGAGTAGAGCCCCAGGCTATAGCTGAACACCTGCCGGATGCCGGAGATCTTGGACTTAACCAACCAGGGAGCGCCGGGGCCAATGTGACAACTGACGCAGCTCACTCGGGCGTGCGAGGAGGCCTCGTAGGCAGCACCCTCGGGCTCCATCACCCTGTGGCATACGTCACCGCAGAACTCCTTGGTCTCCATGAACTCGGCAGCGCCGTAGGTGGTGACGGCCATGAGGGAGAGGATGCCCGCGGTGACCCCCGCGAAGATGGCCAGCCCACGCCGCTGCCGGGAGTCGTTCAAGTCGAGAATGGGGAACGCCTTGGCCACCAAGCCGAGGCGGGCCAGACGCCGCCGCTCTCTCAGGACCCCGATCGGTATCAACAGCAGCCCCAACGTCAGGATGGCAGGGCCCACGAGGAAGGTGAGAATGCCAGTGTAAGGGCTGGCGATCGCCCCGGTGGCGCCCAACACCAGCAGGACGAGGACGATCACGAGGGAGAAAATCGCCATGACCGCGCCTAGGAGACTGACGGGGTTGACCATGGCCGCGGGATACTTGCCTTCCATCGCACCTCACCTTCGAGAGGAACTAACCAGAGCGGTTGAATCCGGGATGGCTGACCGACCGAGAGCCGTCTCGGCGGGCGGGCGTCATCTAGAATAGCATGCTGATTGGGAACTCGTCTGCGGGCCCCCGCCGATGGCTGGGACGAACCAGGTTAATAGTGCGCCTGGCTGCACGTAGTCTACTACAAGCTGGCTGGCCCTTTCTACTCCCCCCCTTACAATCTCTTGGCACTCCTCTTGCTCGTCCTCGCGACTCTCACGTCCAGGACGACGTGGCTGAAAGGAGTGGCAAGGATGCTCAAGGTGTTGAAGGTGACCGCAGCGGTGTTGCTGCTACAGTCGATGATGCACGTCACAGTGCTGGCCCAGGACTTCACTTCACTGGTGTCCAGCGCTGCTTCGGCCACCCAACAGTTCGTGGACCAGACAAACCTGGCCCTGGAGGCGACCGATCTGGCTACCCTTCAGGCGCGGACTCGCACCGCGGTGGCCACCGGCCAGCAGGTGGAGTCGCTCCTGCAGACGGCTCTATCCGTGGCTCCCGACGATCCATCCCGATCCCGAGTGGAAGGGGTCCTGACCCACATCAGGGCGGCTGTGGCGTCCGGGCAGGATGCGCTTCAGGCTACTGAGTTCGGTGCTGCTCGGGGCGCGGTAGACGCCATGAGGGGCGAGGCCGAGGAGGCTCTCACCGAACTGGCACCGTTTGGCCGCGAGGTGGTCGCTCCGGCGACGCCCGTTCCTGCCCAGTTGCCTCAGGCAGGCGATACAGTATCGTCTCCTTGGGGTGGAGCCTTCGCCGCGGCAGCCCTGGCCCTGGGCGGTGCCGGTGCCATTCTGGCCGGTTTGGGGATTCGTGCAAAGGCTGCCTTGCGGTAGCCTTCCTTCGGTGGTTGGGGGTTGGCAGCGCCTGCCCCCAACCACACCGTGATCGCTCCGGATGCATTCACCTCGATACCCAGCTACAATACGCGGGATGTGGCAGGGCTCTTGCACCTGCCGCAGCACAGTCGCGAGGGTGGCGAGGGGGACGAGTGCATGCCCAGGGTTAGGACGATGGCCGCCGTGTCTGCCGGCGGCGTGGTGGCGAGAAAGGTGGACGGGCGGATCCAGGTGGCCCTCGTCGGCGACTCTCAGCGCGGCGCCTGGTATCTGCCGAAGGGTGGTCTGGACAAGGGCGAGACCATCGAGCAGGCGGCTCTTCGCGAGGTGACCGAAGAGACGGGCTTGAAGGTGAAGATAGTGAGACCCATCAGGGCCATAGAGTACTGGTTCTTCGTGCGGGGGGGACGGGTCCACAAGAAGGTCCACTACTTCCTGATGGAGCCCACCGGCGGGGACTTCTCGTTGAGGGACGAGGAGAACGATAGGGCCGGCTGGTTCGACCTGGACGAGGCACTCGCGATCATGAGCTACGCAAACGAGGCCGAGGTGGTCCGCGAGGGGGTGGCTGCCCTGCAATGCGAGCCTCACCCTACAAAGGAGACCCGCTCGACCGCTTCAGATACTTCTTCCTGATCTTGGTGAAGCTGGAGGCTACGTGGGCTAGGGGGGTCGTCAGCTTCCCGTGGATCGTCCCCTGGGCAAGGGATCGCAGAAAACCGTCTCTCCCCTCGAAATCCGGCATCTCCACGTATGAGTTGCCCAGTTCCCACCAGACGTGGGAATCGCTTCCCGCTCCCTGCAGCTTGCCGTGCTCCCGAGCGAAGCTCATCGCCTTCTCCACGTCCTGGTGAAAGGAGATGCGGGAATTGTAGGTCTCTATGACGTCCACCTGGTCCAGGATCTCCATCAACGCCTCTCGACGGAGGACGCTTCTGCGGATCCGATCGAACGGGTGGGGCACGTAGACTACGCCACCCTGGCGGCGGATCTCCTCCACGGTGGCGCCTGGGCTCTTGCCCCGCGGGATCTCGTCGGTGAGGAAGAGGCCAATGATCTCCCCCTCTGTCGTCTTGATCTCCTCACCTGGGATGACGTGGAAGGGGGCGAGGCTCTGCAACCGGCGGACGGCGGAGAAGCTGTTGTGGTCGGTGAGGGCGATGCAGTCGATGCCTCTCCGGAGGCAGGTGCGTACGATCGTGTCCAGCGACATGTTGCAGTCGGGGGACAATTGGCTGTGGAGGTGCAGATCGCACTTCAGCATGTCTAGATCGAGATCAAGGCCACGAATATGCCCAGGCTGGCCCCGACGAGGACTTCGATCCGGGTGTGGCCCAACAGCTCTCGCAGCCGTTCCTCGTTCAACCTCTGGTGTTTGAAGTACTCATCTAGCATTCTGTTCAAGATGCGTGCCTGGATGCTCACTGCCTGCCGTATGCCCGCAGCGTCGTACATCACGACGGCGGCGAACACCACTGCCAGAGCAAAGGCGGTGGACTTCACCCCGTCGGTAGCGGCCACCGAGGTGGCCAGTGCAGCCACCAGGGCAGAGTGGGAGCTGGGCATCCCTCCGGCGCTGACCAACCGCCAGAGGTCGAGTCTGTGCTCTCGGAGGAGAATGACCAGCACCTTGAGGACCTGGGCGACCGCCCAGGCCACGAACGAGACGATCAAGATGCGATTCTCGAGAAGGTCCAACGCAAACACCCTCAGGCGTCAGTGGTGGGTGACGAGCGGCTACTCGTCACTCGCTGCCCATCGGCTCCGACTCACCGCTGGCCAGAAGCCGACTCACCCGCAGCTCTGCTTGGTCCAGCTTCGAGGTGCAGAGGTTAGCCAACCTCATCCCCAACTCGAACTGCTCGATGCTGGCTTCCAGAGGTAGACCGCCCTCCTCCAGGGTCTGGATGGTGGTCTGGAGTCTCTCGAATGCCTCCTCGAAAGAGAGGTTGTCGAGAGGGAGTTGTTCGTTCATGGCTAGCCCTCCTCACGACTCGAAGACGCTGTGCCGTGGTTCGTCCTGGCTGGCGCAGACACGGTGCCCAACCTGGCAGAAACTGGCGATGGTGCCACCACCTCCGCCGCCTGCCCATGCTCCGTGGGTTCCGAACCCTCGGTCGAGGTGGCCGTCGACCGGATGGTTCCATCGGCAACCCTGATCCTCAGCGGGTCCCCCGGCTCCACGAGACGATGGCTTCGGACGAGCACCCCTTTTCCCAGGTTCTCGCAGAGGCAATAGCCGCGCTCCAGGGTCTGCAAGGGGCTGAGCGCCTCCAGCCGGAGCGCGGAGCCACGGAGAAGCTCGCGGGTCACTTGGAGCCTGTGGGCGAGGCAACGGTGTCCCCGCTCGATCAGGTCATCGACGCCGCGTCGGCGGGTCGCGATCTCGACCTCCGGTGAGTGGCGATCCAGGAGCCGTTTGGCCCGATCCAGGATGCTTTCCGACTCCTGCAGCCTGTCTCGCAGGGCCCGCACAAGGCGACGCCTGAGGTCCGCTATCTGCATGCGGCAGTCTAGCACATTGGGCGTAACCAGTTCTGCCGCTGCGGATGGGGTTGGTGCTCTCAAGTCGGCGACGAAGTCCGCGATGGTGTAATCGGTCTCGTGGCCGACTGCCGACACGACCGGCACCACGGAGCCGAAGATGGCCCTGGCAAGCCCTTCGTGGTTGAATGCGGCGAGGTCCTCCATCGATCCGCCACCCCTTGCGATGACGATGAGGTCCAGGGGCGCTCTTTCGAGATGGTAGTGGTTTAGCATCTCGAGCGCGGCTATCACCTCACCAGGCGCTGTGTCTCCCTGGACGGAGGATGGAGCGAAGACGATCTCCACCAAGGGGTAGCGGCGGCCTACGATGGTCAGGAAGTCGTGGATGACCGCCCCGGTCGGCGAAGTGATGAGTCCGATGCGCCGAGGATAGGTGGGCAGCGGTCGCTTGCGCTCGGGGGCGAACAGTCCTTCGGCTTCCAGCTTGGCTCTAAGCGCCTCGAACTGGAGGTAGAGCAGTCCCACGCCCTCCGGCTGGACGGAGTCCACGTAAAGCTGGCAGCTCCCCTGAGCCTCGTAGAACGAGACACGGCCGTGGACCAGGACGCTGAGGCCGTTGGAGAGCTCGACCCCGAGCCTCCGCTGCGAGGCTCGGAACAGGGCACACCTCAGTTGGGACTGGCCGTCCTTCAGGGTGAAGTAGAGGTGTCCGGAGGGCGAGCGGGAGAAGTTGGATATCTCCCCGTGAACCCACAGGTCGGCCAGCAGCTCATCGTAGTCCATGAGCTGCTTGATGTAGGCTGTGATCTGGCCGACCTCGTAGATCTGCAAGTGCAACCTCGCTCGACGAGCGATCAGCTATCAGCCGTCAGTCCTCTGGGACCACAGGTGTCTCTCGATACGGTATAGGTTTCCAGCCAGGGAATCCGATACGAGCCAGAGATACCTGCTCAGCCCGATAGCTGATGGCCGATAGCTGATAGCCTGACTATCGGCTGCCCGTACTCGACGGGCTGGCCGCTCTCCACCAGGAAGTCCTCGACGATCCCAGCGACGTTGGAGGACACGCTGTGGGGCACCATCATCACCTCGATGTAGCCCACGACGTCGCCGGGCTCGATCCGGGTCCCCACTTCCACCTTCGGAGGGTCGGAGGGTTTCTCCGATCGCCTGAAGACTCCGACCGCTGGAGCCAGAACGACGAGCGGCTCCTCCTCGCCTGTCTCCTCGACGGTCGGTGCCGGTGCCGATTCCGACGGCTGCGCACGGGCCACCGACCGTCGCAGCGACACCCAGAAGTCTCCCTCCTGGATCTCGCATTCCTCGACGTCGCTGGCGGCAAGCAGATCCATCAGTCTGCCCAACTCTTCGGGATCGATGCCATCGAGGTTCAGCGGTCGAGCCATTACCCGACGCGCTCCAGGTAGGTCCCGGTGCGGGTGTCCACGCGGATCGTCTCGCCCTGGTTTACGAAGAGGGGAACCTGGACCGTGAGGCCGGTCTCCAGGGTTGCCGGCTTGGTGCCACCGGTGGCGGTGTCGCCCCTGAAGCCTGGCTCGGTATGCTCGATCTTCAGATCCACAGTGATGGGGAGTTCCACGCCTATCGGCTGATCGTTGTAGCTGAGCAGCTCCAGCGTGACGTTCTCCTTCAGGTAGTTGACTGCGTCGTCCAACTGGTCTCGGGTGAGAGCGATCTGATCGAAGCTCTCGGTGTCCATGAAGTGATACTGGTCGCCATCGCTGTACAGGTACTGCACGGTCCTGTGGTCCAGCCGCACCCTCTGGAACTTCTCGGTCGCCTGGAAGCTCCGGTCGGTTATCTGGCCTGTCCGCACGTTGCGGAACTTCAGCCTCACCTGGGCGCTTCCTCGCCCCATCTTGATGTGCTGGAAGTCGATTATCTGCTGAAGCTGGCCGTCCAGCTCGATGATTATGCCCTTCTTGATGTCACCAACGTTGATCAATTCTATACCTCCATTGCTTCTAGCTGCTTCGGCGACCGCGTCAGCACGACTGGCTTGCCGCCCTGCAAGGTTACCAGATCCTCGATCCGGATACCCCCCCATCCAGGCAGGTAGATCCCAGGCTCCACGCTGAACACCATTCCGTCTTCCAAGACGTCTTCCGACGTTCGACTGAGCCTCGGAGCCTCGTGAATGGCTAGCCCCACCCCGTGGCCCAAGGAGTGAACGAACTGCTCACCGAGTCCGGCGGCTCCGATCACCTTTCGGGCGAGGGCGTCGGCTTTCCTCCCCACCATTCCCGACCGAATCCGCTCCTCTGCCCTGGTCTGCGCGTCCAGGACCACCTTGTACAGCTCCTTCAATCGATCGTCTGCCTCACCGAGGACGATCGTGCGGGTGATGTCGGAGCAGTAGCCGTTCACCCGGGCTCCCCAATCGATGATGATGGTCTCGCCCGTCTGCAGGGGGCGATCCCCTGGGACGTGGTGGGGTCTGGACGCGTTGGGGCCAGAAGCCACGATTGGGTCGAAGGAAACCCCCTCGGATCCGTGCCTGCGAAGGAAGGCTTCGATCTCCCAGGCCAGCTCCCGTTCAGTGATCCCCGGTCTGGCGATTGAGAGAATGTGGGTGAATGCCTTGTCCGCCAGCGCCACGGCAGCTCGAATGGCCTCCAGCTCCTCCGCATCCTTCGATGCTCGCTGGAGGTCCACCACATCGTAGGTCGGGACCAGCATCGCGTTGGGATCGACAACCCCTCTGAGCTCCTCGAAGGTGCGGTAGGTCAGGTGGTTGCCCTCGAAGGCGATCCTTGACAGCCCAAGCTCCGGAAGGATCTGGCTCAAGGTGGCCGCCAGCTTCTCCTCGATCCGCAGCACCTCGTAGTCGGGAGCCTCTTCTTCGGCCTGTTCCACCGTTCGGCCGTCGGTCAGCAGGAGGTTGCGAGCTTCAGTGATGAGGAGATACCCTGCCGAATCCATCGGCGGGTGATCGTGTCCCGTGAAGCCGCTCAGATAGCGTCTCGACTCGGGCTGCGAGATGAGGAATGCGTTCACCCCGATCGTCGCCATCGTCTCCCGAAGCTTGGCGATGCGTGGGGCCACTGCCATATGGACCTCCTCGTTCCCTCTCTTCGGAGAGGCTGCCCTCACCCCGTGAACGTGCCTTTAGGCACGTTCACGGGGTGAGGGCCTGTGTTACGCCGTGCGCTTCCTGGTCGAGCGGGCGGTCTTGGTGGCCCGGCCCTTTGCCAGCACCGGCGCCGTTTCGGCGGCGGTGCTCGCACCCTCCGGTTCGGCCGGGCTGCAGCGGACGCAGCGCGCGCCTCCCTTCCCGACCTCCACCATCAGCCCACCGCACTGCGGACAGGGCTGCGGCAGTGGCCTCTGCCAGGAGGTCCACTTGCACTCGGGGAAGCGGCTGCATCCATAGAAGGTGCGCCGTTGCTTCGTACGCCTCTCCACCAGGTCGGCGCCGCACTCGGGGCATGCCACGCCGATCTTCTTGAGGAGCGGCTTGGCATTCCTGCACTCTGGGAAGCCGCTGCACCCCATGAACTTCCCGAAGCGGCCCATGCGGATGACCATGGGCTTGCCGCACTTCTCGCACACCTCGTCGGTGGGCTCCGGCTCGATCTTCACCCGCTCTATGCTCGCGCCGGCCTTGTCCAGGTCCTGCCTGAAGGGCTCGTAGAAGGCGCGGACCACGGGTACCCAGGGCTGCTCGCCCGAGGCTACCCCGTCCAGCTTCTCCTCCATGTTGGCGGTGAAGTCGACGTCGATCACCTCCGGGAAGTTCTCCACCAGGAGGTCGTTGACGATGCAGCCCAGCTCGGTGGGGCAGAGCCTCTTGTCCACTCGCTCCACGTAGCCGCGCTCCTGGATCGTCGAGATAATCGGGGCGTACGTGCTGGGCCGGCCGATGCCCCTCTCCTCCAGCGCCTTCACCAAGGTGGCCTCGGAGTAGCGCGCTGGCGGCTGGGTGAAGTGCTGTTCGCTGAACAGCCGCACCAGTCGCAGATCCTCTCCCGTCGCAAGCTCCGGCAACGGCTTCTGGGTGTCCTCGTCCTGCTCCTCGTCGTCTCGGCCCTCACGGTACACGGAGAGGAAGCCCGGGAACACCACCAGGGATCCTGTGGCCCGGAAGAGGTAGTCGCCGCTGGACTGAGCGCCCTTCGCTTCCACATCCACCGTGGTGACTTCGTACCTGGCCGAAGCCATCTGGCACGCGACGAAGCGCTTCCAGATCAGGTCGTACAGTTTGAACTGATCGGCGCTCAGGTGCTGCTTGATCTTCGACGGCTCCCTGAACACCGAGGTGGGCCGGATCGCCTCGTGGGCCTCCTGCGCGAGCTTGCTCTTGGTCCTGTAAACACGAGGAGCCTCCGGAACGTTGTCGGGTCCGTAGCGCTCCTGGATGAAGCCGCGCACCTCCCTGACCGCCGACTCCGCTATCTGGGTGGAGTCGGTTCGCATGTAGGTGATCAGGCCCACGCTGCCCTCCGAGCCCACGTCGAGGCCCTCGTATAGTTGCTGTGCAACCGCCATGGTTCGCTTGGCGGTGAAGCCCAGCTTGCGCCCCGCCTCCTGCTGCAGGGTGCTGGTCGTGAAAGGAGCGGCGGGGGTGCGCGCCTGCTCCTTGACCCGCACGTCGGCGACCCGATACGCCGCTCCCTCCAGGTCGGCCAGCACACGTTTCGAGTCCTCCTCGTTGGCCAGCTCGGGCTTCTTGCCCAGGGCCTGCACCAGGGTCGCCCGGAACGTGGCTGGCTTTCCGCGGCCGATCCTGGCGAGCTTCTTGGCCAGTTCGGCTTCCACCGTCCAGTATTCCACCGGGTTGAAGTTCTCGATCTCCCGTTCTCGCTCGACGATGAGCCGCACGGCGACCGACTGGACGCGGCCGGCCGAGAGGCCTCGGCGCACCTTTCTCCACAGCAGCGGGCTGAGGTTGTAGCCTACCAGCCGGTCGAGGATACGCCGAGCCTGCTGAGCATCCACCCGCTTCATGTCGATCTGGCGGGGGGCCTTGACGGCCCTCTGGATCGCCTCCTTGGTGATCTCGTGGAACTCGATGCGACGGATCGGCTTGTCGTCCGCGCCGATGGCCGTCGCCAGGTGCCACGCGATCGCCTCACCCTCGCGGTCGGGGTCGGTGGCCAGGAAGATGGCATCGGCGGCCTTTGCCCGATCCTTCAATTCCTTGACCACCGACCTCTTGTCGCGAGGTATCACGTACTTTGGGGAGAAATCGTGCTCCAGGTCGACGCCCAATTCGCTCTTGGGCAGGTCGCGGACGTGCCCCATGCTGGCGTCGACGGAGTACTCCTTCCCCAGAAACTTCTGAATCGTCCTGGCCTTGGCAGGCGATTCCACGATCACAAGCTTTTTCGCCACGTCGCCTATCCTCTAACGTAGTTCATTCCGCCGGTCTGACGTGCCAGCCCCTTCAACTCGAGCATGGTGAGGGCGCTGGATACCACGGACATCGGAAGGCAGACCGAGCGCCTGATCTCGTCGATGTGGAGCGGCTCGTGGCTGAGACAGCAGAGGATCTCTGCCTCCGTCTCGGTCTCGGGGACCGCTTTCCGGACGTCTCGCTGCTCCGCGGCCGTCTCCAGGTGCAGCTCCTCCAGAATGTCCTGGACGCTGCAGGCGGGCTTCGCGCCTTCCGATATCAGTCTATTCGGCCCATGGCTTGTTGGGCTGAAGATGTTGCCGGGTACCGCGAACACGTCGCGCCCCTGCTCGAGCGCGAACTCGGCGGTGATGAGTGCGCCGCTGGTCTCCTTGGCTTCCACAACAACACTGGCAAGGGACAGGCCAGAGATGATCCGGTTTCGGCGCGGGAAGTTGACTCCGTCGGGCTTGGTTCCCAGGGGAAACTCGCTCACCAGGGCCCCTCGCTCCGCGATCTCGGAGGCCAACCTGCGATTCTCACCTGGATAGATTATATCAAGACCGCTGCCCAGCACCGCGACGGTGCGACCTCCCGCCTCCAGCGCTGCCCGATGGGCGCAGCTATCGATCCCTCGGGCGAGGCCGCTCACCACCGTCACGCCCTGATCGGCGAGGCCTCGAGCGAAGCTCTCCGCTACCTGCTTTCCGTAGACCGTGGGCACTCGGGTCCCGACGATGGCTACTGCCAGTTCGTCGGTGGCCAGCAGATCCCCTTTCAGATAGAGCACGGGCGGCGGGTCCGCGATGTTGCGGAGGGGCGGCGGATAGTCGGGATCATCCAGGGTGAGCAGCCGGATTCCCAGCCGTTGGAGCTTCTCCATTTCTCTGGCCAGGTCGATCCGCGGTCGGGCTGCGACCAGGGATTCGATGGTGCGACGGTCCAGGCCGGCTTCGGCCAGCAGGGCCGGCCGGGCCTTCCACGCCGCCTCGGGGCTGCCAAGGCTCTCCACCAGGCGGCGGAACCTCGCCGGGCCGATGCCCGGCACCAGGCTGAGTCCCACCCAGAACGCCTTCTGGTCCACCAGCGTCACCTCCAGAAGGGAGTAGCTCACCTGGATTCCAGACCCCAAGCGGGCGGTTGGGGATTGTAGCATAGAACCCGGGGGCCACAACAGGTACGGCACACTGGGAGAGCAGGTTCCCTGACCCGATTTGCCGGCTTGCCCCGGTACATCGTGTATCTTGGTAGAGATCATGCGTCGGGCGCGCGTGTTACAATGTGCTTGAGGGTCCGTGTGGAAGCGCACGTCGCAGAGGATGTGGGGCGGGCTCCAAGTCACCATCACCCGCGTCATGCCAGACTTCGTTATTCGGTCATCTGCCTTTTCCCTGATGCCGGCGAACCTGAGATCACCCGATGGAGAGACCGTTCGGGCGAGGCACCTGAGCAGGGTGGGGCCAATCGGGAATGACCTGTCCCCCTGGGTTCACGGTGGGCAAACGGATCGACAAAACTGCTGGGAGGATAGCGACTCATGAAGTGGGATGATCTGCTTCGAATGGAGCGGGTGGTGGAGGAGACGAACGACTGGCGCCACCGCCCGGCCAACGTCTACACCGACGGCGACGGCCGGGCCCTCGTCTCCAAGGTCTCAACGGTCGATCGTGATCTCAAGGCGGCCGTCAAGCAGGCCGTCGACCTCGTCGGAGGGGTGCGGCGTGCGCTGCGACCTGGCGACAGGGTGCTGCTGAAAGCCAATTTCAACAGCCCCGACCCTCTGCCAGCCGCTACCGATCTCCCCTTCCTGGCCGCGGTGGTCGAGCTGCTGCGCGAGGAGGGCATCACCGACCTTACCCTGGGGGAGCGCTCCGGATGGCCCGCTATGCCGACCTCGGCGGTGCTGGAGAAGCTGGGCGTTTTTTCCGCGGCGAAGGAGATGGGGTTGAAGGTGATCGACTTCGATCCCGGACCGTGGATGGACGTGCGGCTGGGGGAGGAGGCGCGGTGGTGGAAGAAGGTAGCCTACCCCAAGGCGCTCAAGCAGTTCGATAAGATCGTCTACCTGCCCTGCCTGAAGCACCACTTCCTCGCCAGCTATACTGTGAGCCTCAAGCTGGTCGTCGGCCTCACTCACCCGCGGGAGATGGTCTACCTCCATGCCGACTTCCGAGGCGGCAAGCCACACGAGCCGATGTACCTGAAGCTGGCCGAGCTAAACCTGCCGATTCGGCCCGATCTGATCATCGTGGATGGCCGGAAGGCCTTCGTCACCGAGGGGCCCGTAAAGGGGGAGGCGGTAGAGCCTGGGCTGATCATCGCCTCGGGTGACCAGATCGCTCTCGACGCGGAGTGTCTCAAGGTGCTGAAGTCCTATCCACGGGACAACATGCTTCAGGCACCCGTCTGGAAGATGCCCTTCATCACCCGCTGCATCGAGTTGGGGCTCGGCGTCGCGAGCGAGGAGGAGTATCGGGTGGTCGAGGCGATCTGAGGAGGTATCGCTGGCGGGAGACCCGCACTCTACCTAGTGATGCTTGCTTGAGGCTCGCTTCTTGCGCAGGTCGATCACCAACGGTGCGGGGGAAGGGGGCGCGATGGAGTACGGCAGCCTGATCCGCCGGGCATGGATGCTAACGTGGCGGCACCGGTTCCTGTGGGTGCTGGGGTTGTTCGCCTCCAGCACCGTCGGCTCCTGCTCCCCCATCGGTGGTGGCGGACCAGGGATGCAATGGCGGACGGGGCCGGAGGAGATGCGCCGGGTCTCTCCGGACCTGGAAGGGGCCCTGCGCTTCGGCGAGCGGTGGTTCAGCGCCAACCTGGACGTGGTGCTGGTGGTAGCGGTGCTGGCAGCACTGCTGGGGCTGGTCGCGGCGGTGCTGTCCCTCCTTGCTCAGGGCGCGATGGCCCGGGCTACCGCCGACCTGGCCTTGGACCGCCCCACCACCCTCGGCGCCGCGTGGGGCGCCGGCGTCCGATTGTTCTGGCGCTATCTCTTCCTCTGGTTGCTCTTCATCGCCCTCGCTATCGCCGTTGGACTGGTCGTTGCGCTCTTCTGGGGGTTGACCTTCGCGGCATCGCAGTTCCCCGCCGATCCCTCGCGCACCATTCTGACGGCGGCGGCGGGGCTCGTGGCGACCCTGACCTCGCTGATCTCGATTCCGGTCTTCATCGCTCTGAGCGTCGTGGTGGCTTTTGCACAGAGGGCCATTGCGGTGGAGGACGTGGGGCCGGTGGACGCGCTGGGGATCAGCCTCCGTCTCGTGCGATCCCACCTCGGGACGAGCGCCCTGGTGTGGCTCATCAATCTGGCGCTGGCCTTCGCATTTGGCATCGCCATCGCCATCGGGGTAGTGGTGATCGTGATCCCGCTAGGTGTGGTGGCTGCCGCGCTCTTCGCCATCACGGGCGTATCGGTGGCCTCGATCGCCTACCTCGTCGCGGCGGTGCTGGCGCTGATCATCGCAGCCTGGATCATGGGCGCCGTGGCCAACAGCTTCTTCTGGAACTACTGGACCCTGGCCTATCTGCGCCTCACGGATAGGCTGACGGATCGGCTGGAGCCAAGGGTACAGGACTGAGGGGTGAGGGCCGGGGATCTCGGTTGCGCCGGCCCTCATCCCTTGCCTCTACGCCTTAGCTTCCGCCGTCAGGCGGACGATCTCGACGAAGGAGTCGGCCTTCAGGCTGGCGCCGCCGACGAGGCCGCCGTCGATCTCCGGCTGCCCCATGAACTCCGCGATGTTGTCGGGGGTCACGCTGCCCCCGTATTGAATCCTCATCTGCGCTGCGGCATCCTCCCCGAAGAGGGAGGCCACGACCCGCCTGATGATGCCGATCACCCGGTTCGCCCCGGCGCCGGTCGCGGGCTTGCCGGTGCCGATGGCCCACACGGGCTCGTAGGCTATCACGAGGCCCTCGATGCTCTGCAGTCCCGCCAGTCCGCCCTTGACCTGTCGGGTCACCACCTCTTCGGTCAGGCCAGCCTCGTACTCCTCCAGCCTCTCGCCCACACACATGATCGGTTTGAGACCGTGGTCGAGGGCCGCCTTCACCTTCTTGGCCACGAGGTCGTCGGTCTCTCTAAAGTAGAGCCGACGCTCGCTGTGGCCGATGATGACGTAATCCGCGAGACCCCGCAGCATCAGGGGGCTTATCTCCCCCGTGTACGCGCCCTTCTCCATGAAATGCATGTTCTGAGCACCCACGAGGATGGAGCTGCCCTGAAGGTGGTCTCGCACTGCCGCCAGTGACACGAAGGGAGGGCAAACCACCGTCTCCACCCCCTGGATGGCCTCCGCCCGAGGCCTCATGGCGTCGACCAGGGCCACCGCCTCCCGCAGGGTAGTGTTCATCTTCCAGTTGCCGGCAATGATGGGTGTTCGTGCCAAACTCCTACCTCCCACGACGAGGACCGAGGGCACGCAATCGGTTGGCCTCAGGAACGACGGTGGGGGCAGACCCGTGTGCCAGCCCTGGGCGCGCATACAGCGTGACGCGAGCGGGCACAGCGCCACCGCCCTACCGGTACGGCTGCACTCAGTCCTCGATCAGACTCTTTCCCGTCATCTCCTTCGGTTGCGGGATGCCCATCAAATCCAGGATGGTAGGCGCTATGTCGCACAGCGCACCACCCTCCCTGAGATCGACCCCCCTGGTCTGCTCCCCCACCAGCATGAATGGAACGAGGTTGGTGGTGTGGGCGGTGAAGGGGCCGCCTGCCTCGGGATCGATCATCATCTCGGCGTTGCCATGGTCCGCCGTTACCAGGGCGATCCCACCTTGCTTCAGCACCTGCTCGACGATCTGCCCCACGCAGCCGTCCACCGTTTCCACGGCCTTGATGGCGGCAGGGATCACCCCCGTATGGCCAACCATGTCGCCGTTGGCAAAGTTCACGACGATGAATGGGTGCTCGCGCTCCTTCAGGACGTTAAGCACCACCTCGCACACCTGAGGGGCGCTCATCTCGGGCTGCATGTCGTAGGTGGGCACCTTGGGCGACGGCACCAGCAGCCGATCCTCCAGAGGGAAGGGCTCCTCGCGACCGCCGTTGAAGAAGAAGGTCACGTGCGCGTACTTCTCCGTTTCGGCGGTGTGGAACTGCCGGATCTCGTTCTCGCTCAACACCTGGGCGAGAACCCTGTCCACGTTCTCCGTGGGGTAGGCCACGGTGACCGGAAGACCCTCCTCGTACTCGGTCATGGTGACCACCAGCAGGTCCTGCAGCTTGGGACCTCGGTCGAAGAAAGGCATCTCGTCCACTACCAGCGCACGGGTGATCTCTCTGGTGCGATCCGTCCTGAAGTTGTAGAAGATCAGGGCGTCGTGGTCGGAGATGAGCGACTCCCGGCCCTTCTCTGGGGTCTCGCACACTACCGATGGATGGAGGAACTCGTCGGTGATCCCCAAGTCGTAGGATGCCCGGATGATGGACTGAGCGGAGGGACCGCTGTTGCCCCTGCCGTACACCATCATCCGGTACGCTTTCTCAATGCGATCCCACCGACGGTCGCGGTCCATCGTGTAGTATCGGCCCGAGACCGTGGCTATCCTGCCGGTGCCCAGCTCCCGGATCCGTTCCTCCAGCTCCTTGGTGTACTCGAGGGCGCTCGTGGGCAGGGTGTCGCGTCCGTCGAGTATGAGGTGCACCTCTACCTGCGGCAGATGGTGCTGGGCGGCGAGGGCGAGCAGCGCGTACAGGTGGTCCACGTGGCTGTGAACCCCACCCGGGCCGAGGAGGCCCAGCAGGTGCAGCTTGGATCCCCTGGACTGGACGTGCTCGATAGCCTGAAGGAAGGCCGGATTCCGGAAGAAGCTTCCGTCCTGGATGGCCATCGAGATGCGAACGATGTCCTGGTACAGCACTCGCCCAGCCCCGATGTTCAGGTGCCCCACCTCCGAGTTGCCCATCTGGCCTGCCGGAAGCCCCACGCGGGTCCCGGATGCCTCCAAGGTCGTGTGGGGATACTTCTTCCAGAGGGAGTCGATTACCGGGGTTTTGGCAAGGTCTACCGCGTTGCCGGGACCAGCCGGGGCAATGCCCCAGCCGTCCATGACGATCAAGACCACTGGTTGTATGTTTGGTGTCATTCTCGGCTTTCTCGGTCCTGAGCCCTGAGTGCCGAGTCCTGAGTGGTGGCAGCGCAGGACTCGGCACTCAGGACTCGTGTCACTTGTCTTGTAGCGCCGCGACGCCGGGAAGGGTACGGCCCTCGATCAGTTCGAGGGAAGCCCCACCCCCGGTGGAGATATGGGTCATGCGATCCGCATATCCCATCTGCTCCACGGCGGCGACCGAATCGCCACCGCCCACCACGGTGACCGCATCCTGCTTGTTCGCCAGGATATCGGCTATCGCCTTGGTTCCCTCGGCGAAGCGTGGCATCTCGAAGACGCCCATGGGGCCGTTCCAGAAGATGGTTCGGGCGGGGGCCAGCAGCTTTCGATACTCCTCCACTGTCCTGGGGCCGATGTCCATGATCACCCAGTTGGTGGGAACGTGCCTCACGTCCACCACTGCGGACGGGGCGGTGGCATCGAAGCGCTCGGCCACCACCACATCCACTGGGAGACCGAGGGCGATGCCCTTGGCCTTGGCCTGCGCCATCAGCTCCCTGGCCACGTCCAGCATGCCGTCCTCTACCAGGGACTTGCCAACGTCGATCGCCTGGGCCATCAGGAAGGTGTTGGCCATCCCGCCGCCGATGATAAGGGTATCCACCTTATCCAGTAGGTTGCGAAGCACCTTGATCTTGGTGGAGACCTTCGCTCCCCCGATGATGGCGGCGAGGGGCCGCGCGGGGTTCTCCAGGATCCCATACAGGGAGTCCAGCTCCTTCTGCATCAGGAACCCGGCCACGGCGGGCAGATAGTGGGCCACTCCCTCGGTGGAAGCGTGAGCACGGTGGGCCGTGCCGAAGGCATCGTTGACATAGAGATCGCCGAGCGCCGCGAGTTGCTTCGCGAACTGGGGGTCGTTGGCCTCCTCCTCCGGATGGAAGCGAAGGTTCTCCAGCAGCAGCACCTCGCCGGGATTCAGATCCCGGACCATCTTCTCCACTTCCGGGCCGACGGAGTCCGGGGCGACCTTAACCGGCTGCCCCAGCAGTCGCTCCAGTTCACGGGCGACGGGGGCCATCCGCATCGACTCCACCACCTTTCCCTCCGGGCGGCCTAGGTGGCTCATGAGCACCACTTTGGCGTTGCGCTCGAGCAGGTAGCGGATCGTGGGCAGTGCCGCCTCGATGCGGGTGGCGTCGGTGACGTGCCCCTGTTTGTCCAGGGGCACGTTGAAGTCCACGCGGACGAGGACCGTCTTGCCCGCCACATCCACGTCGCGAACGGTCTTCTTGTTCATGGCCCTACTTCCCGGCTATGTAGGCCGCTAGGTCCGACACCCGGCAGGAGTAACCCCACTCGTTGTCGTACCAGCTCATCACCTTGACCATGGTGCCCTGCATTACCATCGTGGAGAGGGCGTCCACGATGGAGGAGGCGGGGTTGCCGCGGAAGTCGGAGGAGACCAGAGGCTCATCGGTAACCTCCAGGATCCCCTTCATGCGCCCTGCCGCCGTGGCCTTCATGGCGTTGTTCACTTCCTCCGGCGTCGTCTCCTTGTTGACGTCCACCACCAGGTCGATGATGCTCACCGTGGCGGTTGGAACCCGGATGGCGATGCCGTGGAACTTGCCCTTCAGCTCTGGGATCACCAGGGCAGCGGCCTTCGCGGCGCCGGTCGAGGTCGGGATCATGTTGATGGCCGCCGCGCGGGCCCGCCGCAGATCCTTGTGCTGCTGGTCCAGGATCCGCTGGTCGTTCGTGTAGGAGTGGATTGTGGTCATCAACCCGCGGACGATCCCGAAGTTGTCGTTCAGCACTTTTGCCACGGGGGCGAGGCAGTTGGTGGTGCAGGAGGCGTTGGAGATGATGAAGTGCTTGCTCGGGTCGTACATCTCCTCGTTGACGCCCAGCACCACGGTGATGTCTTCGTTCTTCGCCGGGGCGGTGATTATCACCCGCTTTGCGCCGCCGTCCAGGTGGGCTCTAGCCTTGGTGGCATCGGTGAATATGCCGGTGGACTCGATGACGATGTCCACGCCGAGCTGCCCCCAGGGGATCTTGGCGGGATCCCTCTCGGCGAATACCTGTATTCGGTGGCCGTCCACCAGGAGGGCGTTCTCCTCGGCCTTGACCTCGCCCGGGAAGATGCCGTAGGTGGAATCGTACTTCAGCAGGTGTGCGTTGGTCGCGGTGTCGGTCAGATCGTTGACCGCCACTACCTCCAGTTCAGCCGGATGTCGCTCCATGATCGCTTTCAGCGACTGTCGACCGATGCGACCGAACCCGTTGATACCGATCTTGACTGCCATGGATACTCCTTTCCTTCCCTACAGTGCAGGCCGCGCCAACCTGGCGCCCCGCTCCTACAAAGATGCGGTTCCTGGGTACAGGAGAGGGGCGACCAGTTAGCCGCCCCTGCAAGTTCTGGGCTAGCTGCGCTTGATGTTGTAGAAGGCGTCCCACCCCGGGTAGACGGCGACGTCCCCCAACTCTTCCTCGATCCGCAGTAGCTGATTGTACTTTGCGGTCCGTTCGCTCCGCGCAGGGGCCCCCGTCTTGATCTGACCCGCATTCACGGCCACAGAGAGGTCGGCGATGGTGGTGTCCTCGGTCTCTCCCGAGCGGTGGGACACCACGGCGGTGAAGCCGGCACGCTGGGCCATCTGGATGGCCTCAAGCGTCTCCGTCAGCGTGCCGATCTGGTTCAGCTTGATCAAGATCGAGTTGGAGGCTTTCTCCTGGATGCCCCTCTTGAGCCGGCCGGTATTGGTGACGTACAGGTCGTCGCCGACGATCTGCACCCGGTCTCCCAGTTCCCTGGTCAGCATCGCCCACCCCTCCCAGTCGTCCTCTGCGAGGCCGTCCTCGATGGAGATGATGGGATACTGGCGGACCCAGTCCGCGTAGAACTCCACCATCTGCTGGGAGGAGAGGCTGCGGCCCTCCCGCTTCAGTTGGTATACGCCGTTTTCGTACAGCTCGGTAGCAGCGGCGTCGATGCCGAGGAAGACCTGCTCTCCGGCCTTGTATCCGGCCTTTTCGATCGCCTCCAGGATCAACTCCACGGCTTCACGATTGGAGCCGAGGCTGGGGGCGAAGCCGCCCTCGTCTCCGATGTTGGTGTTCATCCCCTTGCCCTTCAGCACCTTCTTAAGCGCCTGGTAGATCTCGGCGCTCATCCTCAGTGCATTGGCGAAGCTGTGGGCACCTACCGGCAGGATCATGAACTCCTGCAGGTCGGTGGAGTTCTCAGCGTGCTTGCCGCCGTTCAGAATGTTGAGCATGGGGACGGGCAGCACACGGGCGTTCGTCCCGCCCAGGTAGCGGTAGAGCGGGACGTCGAGGAAGCTCGCGGCGGCGTGGGCGCAGGCGAGGGAGACGCCGAGCATGGCGTTTGCCCCCAGCTTACTCTTGTTGGGTGTCCCATCCAGCTCGATCATCAACTGGTCGATGTCGGCCTGGTCGAGGCAGGACATGCCGGCCAGCTCCTCTGCGATGATGTCGTTCACGTTCTCCACGGCCTTGAGGACGCCGGCACCGCCAAACTGAGTGGGGTCCTGGTCTCGCAGCTCGAGCGCCTCGTGAGCGCCGGTCGAGGCTCCTGAGGGGACTGCTGCCCGACCCATGGTCCCGTCTTCGAGGATGACTTCGACTTCAACGGTGGGGTTTCCCCGGGAGTCTAGGATCTGCCTCGCCAGCACGTCGGTGATAGTAGACATATACGCCTCACTCCTATAACACTAGGATTCCGTATCCATAACAAAGGGTCGGGGGAAGCCGCAGGGCCGAGGACCGAGGAGTGAGAACTGAGGCAATGCCCACCCTCAGCCCTCGGTCCTCAGTCCTCACTCCTGGCTCGTCGGTCCCTGACCCTTGTCTCCGATCCCAGATTCCCGGTCCCTAGACCCTATCCCTGCCTACTGGGGGGTAGGCCCAGGTCCTGCCGGAGCTCCTCGTAGTTGAGGTGGACCTCCAGCATTCGCTCGTAACGCTTGACCTTCTTCTCCTCGTGGAACTGAACCTCGGCAAAGGCCTGCTCCACCAGACCGGCCGCGGCGAGGGTGTCCTGTTGGACCAGCACCACCGGGACGCCCAACTCCTCTGCCCGACCTAGGATCAAGGGACTGGGATGGAGGTTACCTGTCAATACAAGTGCTTTGGTGGAGGTCTCCAGCGCCGCCAATTGGATGTCGGGCCGGTCGCCTCCCGTGATGACCACCTTGTTGGGCTTCCTCCGGAAGTAGTTGAGCGCGTTCTCGACGCTCATGGCACCTACCATAACGTTCTCCACCAGTTCGTCCATGTGCTCCTGGCCGGAGATCACTCTGCCCCCCAACCGGGCCACCAGGTCGCCCACGGTGGCTGCCATGAGCATCCTGTCCTCGGGGATAATCGCGTAGACCTTTACACCCCTGCGATTCAAGAACGGGGTGAGGGACTCGGTGACGAACTCCAGCATGCTCTGGGGGACGGCGTTCAGCACTACCCCGAGGAACCTCTCGCCGAACCACTTCTTGGCGAGGAGGATGTTATCCCCCATCAACTCGCTGCTGCCACGCATCACCAGGAGGCAGTGGCCGTCGACCATCTCGGCGATGGTCTTCGGGTCCAGCCCAACCATGGAACCCGCGGCCAATCCTCCCACCCCTTCGACCACCATCACGTCCTTCCCGGCGGAGGCGGTACTGTAGGCCTCGGCGACCTTGTGGGTGAAGTCCCCGGTCTTCTCCGCCAGGATCCACTCGAGGACCTCCCCGTCGATCACCACTGGGGTCAGGACGTCCATTGGCTCCGTCAGCCCCAATGATCGCTTCATCACAGCCGCGCAGGTTCGAGCGCTCTCGACCTGCCTGACCGCAGCCGTGACCGGCCTGATGTATCCGACACTCAAACCCTCGCTGGCCATTCTCCTTGCCAGGCCCAAGCAGAGCACCGTCTTTCCCGCGAAGCCCTCCATGGACATGACGTACAGGGTCACCATCGTCAGCACCCTCCCTTTCCTCGAATCCCAGTCGATTCTCGTCGGCGTCGATCAGCACCACAGCCGAGGCTACCGGAATCGGGGGCGGCGGGGGCCGGGGCGTGCCCGGCGGGGGGTCGCGCGCCCGGGGGGGGCGCCGATTCCGGTAGCCTCGGCGGTGGTGCTGATCGACGCCGACGAGAATCGACTGGGATTCGAGGAAAGGGAGGGTGCTGACGATGGTGACCCTGTACGTCATGTCCATGG
>JBLNDL010000100.1:0-4041 GCA_050261575.1 Sphingomonadaceae bacterium
CGATCGCCCGACCCAGGGCCACGCGCTGGCGCTGCCCTCCGGATAGCTGCTTCGGCTTGCGGGAGAGAAGATCCCCGATCCCGAGGATCTCAGCCGCCTCCTTCACCCGGCGGTCGATCTCGACCTTGGGCACCTTGCGCATCTTGAGACCGAAGGCGAGGTTGTCGTAGACGTCCATGTGTGGGTAGAGAGCGTAGGACTGGAACACCATGGCGATGTCGCGATCCTTGGGGGATACGTCGTTGACGAGGCGGTCACCGATGAAGATCTTGCCGGCGGTAACCTCCTCCAAGCCGGCGATCATGCGGAGGGCGGTGGTCTTGCCGCAGCCGGAGGGGCCCACCAGCACCAGGAACTCCTTGTCGCGGATGTGGACGGAAAGATCGTTGACGGCGGTGACGGAGCCGAACTTCTTGGTGACGTGATCCAACACTACCTGAGCCATGCGGCCTCCTGCTATCCCTTTACAGCGCCGGCCGTGAGGCCGGAGACGTACTGGTCGACGAAGAAGGAGTAGATGAACGCCACCGGCAGCGAGCCGAGCACCGCCGACGCCATCAACGCTCCCCACTGGAAGACGTCCGAGCGGATGAGGTCGCTCACAGTGCCGACTGGGATGGTCTTCATTGGTCCCGAAGACATGAAGATCAACGCGTACAGGAACTCGTTCCACGACAGGGTGAAGGAGAAGATGGCCGCGGACAGCACGCCTGGCAGCGCCAGGGGCAGAATGATCTTCACCAGCGCCCCCAGCCGGCTCGCGCCGTCGATCATGGCGCTCTCCTCGATCTCCCTCGGGATCGTGCGGAAGTAGCCCATCAGCAACCAGGAGGCGAACGGGATCAGTTGCGTCGGGTAGGTGAAGATCAACGCCCAGTAGGTGTTGTACAGCTCGTAGCGCGCGATGACCTGTGCCAGCGGCAGGAAGAGGAGCGTCGGCGGCACCAGGTAAGCGAGGAAGATGCCGACGCCCAGGAAGTTGCTGCCGGGGAAGCGCAGCCTGGCCAGTGCGTAGCCGATCAGAATGCTGCAGAGGAGCGAGATCGCAGTCGACGCGGTGGCGACGATGATGGTGTTTTTCGCCCACTCGGGGAAGGCGGTCCCGGTGAAGAGGAACCTGTAGTTCTCCAGGGTGAAGTACTGGATCCAGAACGGGTTGTACTCCAGGACGAAGATGTCGACGTCGCGCTTGAACGACGTGATGATCATCCAGTAGAAGGGGAAAAGCAGGAAGACCAGAAACCCCACCAGCGGCAGGTATACGCTTACGATCCGTGCGCCGAGGCCACCCCTACCGACCATCTCACTGCACCTCCCTTCGCAGGTAGACGAGGAGCACTATCGCAAAGAAGGCGAGGATCGGGAACATATAGAGCGCGATAGCCGCCCCCATGCCGATCTGCGCCGAGACCGTGCCGATCTGATATGCGTAGGTTCCGAAGATGTGGGTGGAGTTGTACGGGCCGCCCCTCGTCAGCACGTAGATCAACTGGAAGTCCGCGAAGGTCCAGATGATCGAAAAGAGCGTCGCGATCAGGGTCACTCCCTTGATCACGGGCACCGTCACGTTGAGGAAGCGCTGCCAGCGGCCGGCGCCGTCGATGGCGGCCGCCTCGTGCAATTCCGCCGGCACGGCCTGCAACCCGGCGAGGATCGTGACCGCGAAGAACGGGATGCCCCGCCAGATGTTGGTCACCATGACCGAGATGAGCGCCAGGCTGGGATCGCCCAGGAAGTTGATGTTGGTATCGATCACGCCCCAGTTCTTCAGCGCCCAGGAGAACGGGCTGAAGATACCGTCGTACAGCATCAGCCAGCCCAGTGTGCTCAGCGCGGTCGGCACGATCCAGGGAAGCAGCACGCCAGCACGCACGAAGTTCTGAAACGGTATCCTGTTGTTCAGCACGAGGGCCAGCCCCAGCCCGAGGACTGCCTTGAAGGGCACCGTCACCACGGCGTAGAGGAAGGTGTTGCGGGCCGTCTGCATGAAGATCTGGTCGCTCAGCAGCTCGGAGAAGTTCTCGAGGCCGACGAATCTGCCCGACATGCCGATCATCGTGTCGGTGAGCGAGAGCCAGATGCCGAGCGCGAATGGGTAGCCCATGAAGGCAAGCAGCAGCAGTCCACCAGGCAGCATCAGGATGATGCCGAGGCTGGTCTCCTTCTCGAGTAGAAGCCTCGGTCGGGCAAGGCCACCCGGGCGTGGGCGAACGCTACCCGCCTCGGCCGTAGAAGAAGATGATCCCAGGAGGCTCACGGTGCTAATCTCCTATCGCCACCGTGGGGGCGCACATGCGCCCCCACGTGTGTGGGCATTGTCTTGACGGCTGGGGCAGCCATGCACGCTGCCCCCGCCACTGTCACGGCACTTCATACCGCGGGTATTTGCACGGCTCCTAACCGCCGTAGATGCGCTTCAACTGAGCCTCTGTGTCCTTCAGCGCGGTTTCCGGGTCGGTGCCCGAGGCGATCTTGGCGTACATGTCGACGATGATGTACTTGGAGTACACCTCGGCCGCCTTGGAGTCGGTCGGTCCCGCGTAGCCATCCACCCGGCCGTACTTCGGGACGTCGCGGTAGGCGGTCACCTTGGGGTCTTGCACCCACATGGGGTCCTCAGCCCACTTCTTGGTGTTGCCCGTCATGTAGCCAGCGTGGATGCGGAACCAGTCGCCGTACGGCTTGTCACTGAAGAACCACCTGAGGAAGGCTTTGGCCGTTTCGACGTTCTTGGAGTTCTTCAGGATCCCTAGCTGGCGCGTCCCATGCCGGATGAACCGCTGCCCGGTCTTCGCCCCCTTCGGCAACAGCATGGCGTTGGTGTCGGCGGCGATCTCCTTGTAGTCCCGCTTGGCGGTGAAATAGATGCTCGAGCCGTTGTAGGTGGACGAGATCTCGCCGGCCAGATACGCCTTGTTGTTGGCGGCGTCGTCCCACGAGGTGCCCGCCTCGACGTAGGCGTCCTTCCACGCCTGCTGGAACTTCTTCAGCGCGTCCAGGAACTCGGGCTTGTTGATGGCCACAGTCTTCTGGTCCTTCTCGCGCTCCATCGCCCCGTTGGCCCACATGTAGGGGTAGGCGAAGCCAGGCGGGTCGCCGGTGCTGTGGCCGAGGGCCTGGCCGAAGGGCTTGTTCTTGTTCTTCTTGAGCCAGGCGCCGATCTGGAAGTACTCGTCCCACGTCATGTCCATCGTGGAGCTATCCTCGGGCTTGAATTTCGTCATGCCGAGGGCTTCGATCGCCTCCTTGAACCAACTGATGCGGTAGACGAGCAGCCCGCCCGACTCACCGTGGGGCACCCCGTACCACTTGTCACCGACTGGTGCGGAGTTGAGGACGTACTCCTCCCAGCCGCCGCCGGCCTGCTCCACCTCCTTGGCGATGTCGGTCACATCGACGAGGCTGTTCTGGTAGAGGTAGTTCCAGCCCGGCCACATCTCCACGATGTCGATGCCTCCGGCCTGGATGGCAGCGCCGATCTTCGGCTGCAGGTCAGGCCACGCCAGGAAGTCCACCGTCACCTTGACGTTGTTCTGCGCGCCCCAGTCCTCGAACATCTTCTTGGCGAAGTCCTGCCAGGCCCGGTCGAAGTAGGAACCCTGCAGGATCGCGAGGCTCGTGCCCGCGATCTTGGACGGCGCCTGAGCGGGCGCCGCTGCAGGCGCTGTGGTGGCCGCCGCGGCAGGAGCCTGCGTCGCCGGCGCCGCCGGAGCCTTTGTTGGTTCCGGTGCCGACTGCTGGCACGCCGTCGAGAGCAGTAGTGGCGCTGCACCCACCGCAAGTGATGCCCGTGTTAGGAACCACCGACGACTGACCCTGTTCGAGCTGCCCATGCTGCCTCCTTATCGTGCATGATTCGGCTGGACTGCGTGGAACCAACCGTCGCTGGTCGGAACGGACTGACCCAAGTCCCATGGTGCCGCGATGCATCGGAAGCTTGCCCGGGCGAGAACGCCAAATGCCGAGGTCCCCCCCGGCGTAACCCCCGGGCGGCCCTCACAGGGCACGCCACACACACCAGGACCCCGGGGCCGCGCGTCG
>JBLNDL010000101.1:0-11225 GCA_050261575.1 Sphingomonadaceae bacterium
GGCGCGGCCGCCCCCCACGCGCCGCGGGGCGGGGGGGCGTGTGGGGTGGGTGGGGGCGCCCCCCCCCCCCCCCCCCACCCCCAGCAGCTCGTCTTTTATACTCGTCACGAACATGTGACCTGGGGCGTGGGTAATCATCAACTCCGGCTTGCTCTGCATCGCCACCGCCTGCGGAGTCACCCCGCACGCCCAGAACACCGGAACCTCGTCCTCCTTGATGGTGACCGGATCGCCGAAGTCCGGTTTCGAGATATCCTTGATGCCGATCTGGGCCGGATCCCCAACGTGCACCGGCGCGCCGTGGACCGACGGGAATCGGCTGGTGACCTGCACCGCCCGAACCACCTGCTCGTGAGGGATTGGCCTCATCGAGACCACCATCGGGCCGTGGAACACGCCCGCGGGGACGCACTGGCGAGAGGTGATGTACATGGGCACCGTCACTTCCTCCTCGATGTGGCGCAGCGGGATGCCGTTGGCCGCCAGGGCCCGCTCGAAGCTGAAGGAGCATCCCAGCAGGAAGCCCACCAGATCGTCGCGCCAGTAGGAGAGGATGTCGGTGGTCTTGTCCGCCAGGCGCCCCTCCCGATACACGCGATAGCGAGGCACGTCGGTCCGCAGGTCGGCCTCGCGCCCCGCAAGCGGGGGATGGGGGTCGCCCGGCTCGGTCACGTCCAGCACCGGGCACGGTTTCGGATTCCGCTGACAGAACAGCAGGAAGTCGAATGCGTACTCCATTGGCAGGAACACCAAGTTCGCCTGCGCGTACCCCTGGCACACGCCGGCCGTGGTTCGCCGGAACTCGCCTCGCCGGATAAGCTGCCACAACTCGCTGGGGCTCACGGCGGACAGATCTACCATGGGGCCTCCTCCTTACGCAGTCCTTGCCGGCTCTGCACTACGAAGTAACACGGTACTCGATGATACACCCTTTTGCCCCTCGGGAGATATCCACCGCGAGCCCCACTCTATGCCACGGGGCTCGCGGAACGGCCCGCTCAGCGCCGCCGAACCAGGTTGTAGGCCACCGGCACCACCACCAGCGTCAGGAGGGTGGAGGTGAACAGGCCGCCGATCACCACCGTGGCCAGTTCCGCGGCGATGATCGACCCCCTCTCCCACCCCAGCGCCAGCGGCATCAAGGCCAGGATCGTCGTCAGGGCGGTCATCAGGATCGGGCGCGCCCGCACACGTCCGGCCTCCACGAGCGCGTTGCGCGGATCCCTGCCGTCCCGCATCGTCCGGCGCGCGAAGTCCAGAAGCACGATCGCGTTGGTCACCACGATCCCTATCAGCATCAGCAGCCCTATCATTGCCGACATGCTGAGGGTTCGGCCGGTCACGTAGAGCAGGGGTATCGCCCCCACCGCCGCGAGCGGAAGCGAGAGCAGGATCACCAGCGGCTCCAGCAGCGAACCGAAGAAGAGCGCCATCACGAGGTACACCAGCGCCACCCCCACGAGCTGCCCCACCGCCATGGTGGAGAAGCCCTCGGACATCTGCTCCATCACCCCACCGTACTGCACCGATACCCCACTCGGCAGCCTCAACGACTCCAGCCGCTCCTTGACCTGGCGGGACACCGCGCCCGTGTCCGCAGCCACGATGTCGCCGGTGAGGTTGACCGCCGGGCTCTGGGCAACCCGTGTGATCTGGACGGGCCTAGTCTCCTGGCTGATTCGGGCGATATCGGAAAGGGGCGCCGACTTGGGAGTCCCGAACGGCAGCTTCCCCAGCTTCTCCGGGCTCTCCACCGCCTCCCGAGGAACCGAGAGCCGGATGTCCAGATCCACCCCGCCCTGCGTGATCTGTCCCACCGTCTGCCCGGCGATCATCCCGCGGATCTCCGTCGCCAGTTGGGCGGTGGTCAGACCCAGTTCGGCTGCCTTGCCGGGATCCACCTGGATGGCGATCTCGGAGGCCGATCTGGTCCGATCGCCGGAGAGGTTCTCCAGCCCCTGGATCTCCCGTATCGCGCGCTCGGCCTCCTCGGCCACCCTCTCCACGACTTCCAAGTCCTGCCCGCTCACCGTGACCTGCATCCGCGCGGTCCCCGCCGACTGCTGGCCGGTGACGCTGATGCGGCTGTCTCCTTGGATGCTCGCCAGCGACTCCCTTAACTCGGCGGCGGTGGACTCCAGGTCCGCCCCGTCCTCCAGCCTCACCATGATGGTGGCCGTCCCCGCCCCCTGGCCAGCCAGGGCCGTCCGCAGGGAGGACAGCGCGCCGGTCTCGTCGCCCAGAGTCGTCTGGTGGAGGGCCACGCCGGCCGTCTCGCCGAGCACCCGCTCCACCTCCGCGGCCTTCAGGGAAACCGTCTCCCTGCTCGCTCCGGGCGCGGGCACCACCTGGATCATCAGCCGCTTCTCCTCGTCGGACGGCATGAAGGAGGTGGGTATCCTGGGAATGAGCGACAGGCTGGCTCCCAACAGGGCCGCCGCCAGCAGCAGCGTGGCGGCCCGATGGTCCAGCGCCGTCCGCAGCAGGCGGGTGTAGCTCCGCAGGGGCCAGGAGCCTTCCGGCCTGCGAGCCCCACCGTTGGCGGCCTCGGCCGTGGCCCCCGCTCCCGCCCGCGCCACCGGCTCGTCCCACACGTCCCGCATCCTCAGAGGGAGCTCCTCGCCCTCCTGGCCCTGCGGCGGGCGCAGGAAGAGCCGGCACAGCGCCGGCACCACGGTGAGCGCCACCAGCAACGAGGCCAGTAGGGCGAAGGTGACAGTCAGGGCAAACGGGCGGAACGCCTGTCCGATGATGCCCCCGATGAACCCGAGCGGCAGGAAGACCGCCACGGTGGTGGCGGTGGAGGCCGCGATCGGCATCGCCACCTCGGCCGTGGCGGCCCGCGCTGCCACCTCGGGGCGCTCTCCCCTCTGAACGTGCCGGTGGGCGTTCTCCAGCACCACGATGCTGTCGTCTACCACCCGCCCCATCGCGACCGCCAGCCCGGCCAGGGTCATCACGTTGAGGCTGAACCCCTGCCAGTCCATGATCGCCAGCGCAAGGGCGATGGAGAGGGGAATCGATACCGCAGAGATCAGCGTGCCTCGCGGGCTCCAGAGGAAGGCGAAGATCACCAGCACGGCGAAGAGCATCCCAAGCACGGCCTCGCGGGTCAGCCCGCGGAGAGAAGCCTCCACGTACCGCGACTCGTCCGCCACCACAGCTACCTCCACCTCTTCCCCCAACTGCCCCTTCAACTCCTCGAGCTTCTCGATCACCCCCACGGCCACCCGCACCGTGTTGGCCTCCTGGGTCTTGCTCACCATCACCAGCACACTGGGGCGGCCGTTCGTGCGGGAGATGCCGCCCGAGGTGGAGGGCACCACGTCCACCGTGGCGATCTCCTTCAGCTTCACCGTAGGGACCTGCTGCGGCTGCGGGAGTGGCTCCAGGGAACGTTGCGCGCCGGCCGGCCGGCTGCCGCCCGAGGGCTGGGCGGGCGGCTGCGACGGCGAGGTCCGCGGCACTGGGACCACCAGCTTCTGGCCGGGGTAGATCCTGTCCGGGTCGGCGAGGCCGCTGGCCCGGGCGATCTCCTCCACCGTGGTGCCGTACCGGCGTGCCAGGTCGCTCACCGTGTCCCCCGATTGCACCACGTGCTGGCCGGGTTGGGAGGCGGGCTGGCTGGAAGTCGCGGGAGGCGGCCGAGATGGCGCCACCGGAGGGGCGCCGCCGGCCAGGCCGGAGGGTGCTGCGCCGCGATCCGCCCCCACCACCATCTCCTCCACCTCCGCCACATCGCGGAACTGGTGCAGGGTGCGCACGGGGATCGTCTGGCCGCCCACCTCCACGCTGCCTCCCGGCAGGGCGAGGCTATTGGCCTGGAGGAGGCTGGCCACCTGCTGGAGAGAGATCCCCTTCTGCGCCGCCTTCTCCGGGTCCAGCACCACGCTCACCTGCTGCTCCTCCCCACCCAGGAGGTCGACCGAGTACACCCCCTCCACCCGGCTCAGCTCGGGCACCAACTTCTCGGAGGCGATCCGCCTCAGATCCGAGAGGGGGAGCCGGCCTGAGAGGCTGATCTGCACCACCGGCAGGTCATTGAGGTTGACTCTGGCGGTCTTCGGCGGCTGGGCGTTCTGGGGCAGCGATACCCCGGAGATGGCCGACTGGATGTCCGCCTCGGCCTCCTTGGTGTCCCGACCGAACTCGAACTCGGCGACGACGACCGACAGCCCCTCGGCGGAAGTGGATTGCAGCCGTTTCAGCCCCGGCACGCCGCTCACCGCCTGCTCCACCGGCTCGGTGACCTGGTCCACCACGTCCTGTGGAGAGGCGCCCGGATAGGCGACTATGGTGGTGACGATGGGGAAGTTGAGGTCCGGCATCATCTCCACCTTCAGCCGCGTCGCTGCCAGGCCTCCCCCCACCAGCACCGCCGTGGCCAGCAGCAGGGTGGCCATCACCCTCCGGAGCGCCAGATCAGTTAGGCGAGTGATGCTCGGGCCTCCCTCGAAATGTCACAGGAAATGCCTCAGGAGGGCAAACCTTGTACCATTCCGATGGACCGATTCCTGCAGAGTCTGCTGGGATATCCCAATGGTCAAATGCGGAGGCCCGCTTCCTTGGCAAAAAAGGTGCTGATAGTCGAGGACGAACCTGACATCCAAGAAGTAGAGAGAATGGTGGTGGAGGATCTGCTGGGCTGCGAGGTTGCCCTCGCCTCCACTGGCGAGGAAGCACTGGAGAAGGTGGCCGAGATCTCTCCCGACCTGGTGGTGCTCGATCTGCTGCTGCCGGGCATCGACGGCTTCACCGTTGCATCGCAGATGCGCGCGGAGCCGAGGTTCGACGGCACCCCCATCCTCGCGCTGAGCGGCCTGACCCGGACCGAGGACAAGGAGAAGGCCAAGGCCGCCGGCTGCAGCGACGTACTGGATAAGCCCTTCGACCTGGACGCCCTGATGGAGAAGGTCGAGAAGCTCGTGGGCTCCTGCCGCGCTCCGTCCCCATGAACGGGTTCACCCCAATTGAGCGTGCGGCCAACCGATGCTATAATCCGCTTCCGGGCATCGAACGAGGAAGAGGAGGATCGGCCGACTGGAACCCCAAGCGCTGGCGAGAAGGATCGTCGATATCGCCTCTGATAAGCAGGCTGTCGACGTGGTCATGCTCGATCTCCGAGACGTATCCCTCATCGCGGACTACTTCGTCATCTGCAGCGGCACCAGCGAGCGGCAAATCAAGGCCATCACGGACGACATCGTGGAGACCCTGGCGCGAGAAGAGCGGGTGAAGCCGCTGCAGACGGAGGGGCGTCCAGACTCAGGCTGGGTGCTGCTGGACTACGGCAGCGTTGTAGTACACGTCTTCTCCCCCGAGGCTCGCGACTTCTACCGGCTGGAGAAGATCTGGTCACAGGCAGTGCCGGTACTCCGCATCGCGTAGCGGCTGAAAGCTGCAAAGGAGCATCACCCCGTGAACAATAGGCGGAGCCCGCTATTCGGCGCCGGACTGGGCATCGGCATCGCCCTCGGATTCCTCCTCGGGTCGGTCCTGGCAGCCCGGGCGAGCGGCGACCCCACTCTGATCGTCAGATCCATCCTGGACAGGCTGATGCACAGGGAAGAAGGCGTGCGGTTCGAGGTGCTCCTCCAGTAGCGGTGGGCGCACCGCACACGCCCACCGCCCGCGGAAGCCCTACTCCGAGATCCACCTGTCGACGTCTCGGCTCCACCTCACCAGTTCCTCTTCCTTGAACCAGAGGGCCACCTCGGCCTCGGCGTTTTCCGCCGAATCCGAGGCGTGGACCAGGTTCCGGCCGATCTCCATGGCCAGATCGGCCCTTATGCTCCCCGGCGAGGCCTGCACCGGGTTGGTGGCCCCCACCGTGGCCCGCACCGCCGCCACGGCGTCTTTCCCTTCGAAGACCGCCACCACCACCGGCGAGGCCGTGATGTAGTCGATCAGGGGGCCGAAGAACGGCTTGCCAGCGTGGACGGCGTAGTGGCGCCGGGCCAGCTCCTGGCTAACCGCCATCAGTTTCAGCCCCACCATCTTGAGCCCGCGGGCCTCGAACCTCTTCAACACCTCGCCAACCAGGCCCCGCTGCACACCGTCGGGTTTGACGATCACCAGAGTACGTTCCATCTTTCTCCTTCAATGCCAGTTATCGGGACCGAGTGCTGGATGCTGGGCACTCGGTCCTCAGTCCTCAGCCCTCTGTCCTTCACCTTTCAGGGCGGCCAGGTAATGCTCGACGGCTCGCCTCAACTGCCCTGCACGGACGAGCACGTCCCCGGCCTGCCACTGGGCGAGCCGCCCTTGCAGGTCGGCGCCCTCCGAGGCCGCGGGACTCCCCCTGCCCCTCACCCACTCACCCTCCAGTTGGTCTTCCGGGAGACCGAAGAGTTCGGGCTCCTCCGCTTCATCCTCCCAGTAGTCCCCGTCCTCGCCCTCGTCCTCCTCGTCCTCCGGCGAAGGCTCCACGTTCGCCCCCGCCACCCCGATCGTCTCCGCAGGACCCAGCCGGCCGATCGCTTCCCACAGCTCCCTCTCGGGGATCTCCGGCTCCTCTCCGACCCTGGGAAAGGGCAACCCTGCCTGCAGGAAGAGCCGACGAGCTACCGTGTTGCCCGATTCCAATTCTGCGGTCTTGCGCAGGATGTCGAGGCACCGAGCCTCACCTCGCACGAAGGCTGCGCCCGCCACGATCGCCAGAGCCTTGAGGCAGTCGGGGTGGGCCACCAAGACCTTCTCCGCCACCTCCGCGGCCTCCTCCAACCGACCCGAGAGCCACAGCGCCTGAGCCAACCCCACGGCGATCTCCGCCGCTGCCGGACGGCCTCGCAACGCGTCCTCGAAGAAGGGGATGGACCGCCGGTACTGCTTCCTTCGCAGCAAGCGCCGCGCGATGGCGTGCTGCGAGAGCGCCGCGTCGGCCGGCCGGGTGTGGCTCAGCCGGGCGTGGAGCTGGCTGATCTCCTCGGCCACCTGCCGGTTCGAGCTGTCCAGGGCGAACACCCTCTCGAAATCGTCGAGGGCCTGGTCCAGGTCGCCGTCTTCCTCCTCCATGAGGGCAAGCCCGGAGCGGGCCAGGCGGCTCTCCGGATCGACCTCGAGCAGCTCCGCGAAACACTCCCGGGCCTCCAGGCGGCGGCCGCACGCCAGGTGGATCTGCCCCAGCAATCCCGTGGTCCGCACGTCGTGGGGGGAGTGCCGCCGGATCAGCTCGGCCAACTCCAGCGCCAGGGGATACTCGCCCGCGGCCGCGGCTGCCTTCGCCCGATCGCGTACGCTCTTGAGAGTGGCCATCTTCGGCAAGCTCCGGTTCCGGAGATGGTGGGTCGCGCACCATTATAACGGGTGCTGCACATCGCCGCGCAGCGCGCACAGGGACCGCGGGCGGCTGCAGGATCCGCTCGCAGTGAGATACTGCCTGCTCTCTGTGCGCGCAGCGCGCACAGGGACCGCGGGCGGCTGCAGGGGCGGACCTGCGTGTCCGCCCAGCCGGGCGCAGGCGACGGGGGCGCGCACAGCGTGACGCGAGCGTGCCCGCGAGGCTGTGCTCGCTCGCCTCGCGGGCACGGCCCCTACCGATGGGACGGTGATGGCAATACCGCATCACGCGCTTATTGCCCTGCGGCCACCTGAGCTGGAGCGTGGCGACGAGAAGTCGCTGCCCCGCGGAGACACCCCCCCGAAAAACGCGCGTTATGATAGCATAGTGGCCGCTATGGCAGGCCTGAAACCGCACTACGACGAGGCGTACTACCGCAGCCGCGAAGGGTGGCCCGACTTCCGCCGGGAGGCCGAATCGCTGCTGGAGCTTGCGAGACTCTCCCCCGATGCCCGAGTGCTGGAGCTGGGCTGCGGAGGTGGAGAGCTCCTCGCCCGCCTGGAAAGGCGCGCCCGCCTCGCCGTGGGGGTCGACCTCTCCCCCGAGGGACTGCGCCTCGCCCGACTGGGCGGGCGGGCGTCGGTGCTGGGCGCGAGGGTGGAGTCGCTGCCCTTCCGGGCCGGAAGCTTCGACGCGATCGTGGCCCAGCACCTGATCGAGCACCTGCACTACCCGCTGGAGGCGATGAGAGAGTGGCATCGGGTGCTTCGCCCAGGGGGAGTCCTGGCGCTGGTCACCCCCAACGCCGCCCATCCCGACCCCAGCCTGTTCTACGACCCCACCCACGTCAGCCTGTTCACCCGGGCTTCGCTGCGATCCGCGCTGGAGGCCGCGGGCTTCCGGGCAACCCACCTCTACACCCTGTTCCCGTACCTGGGCAGGGGCCGCCTGGCGCGCGCCGCCAGCATCCGCCTAGCCCCCCTTGCCCTCCACCTGCCGGCGCTGCGGGGCAGCGGGCGATCGCTGGTGGCGGCGGCGGTGAAGGAACCCCAGCCCTCCCCCTGACCCTCTCCCTCTGGGAGAGGGAATCCCCGACTCCCCCGTCCCCCCATCCCCGCGCCCCTCACCCCCCGATCCCCCACGCGCTCGCCACCGAGACCACCACCAGGGCCACGGAGAACACCGACACGACGATCACGGTGATCCAGCCGAGAAGCGCGTACACCGGCCCGTTGGCGTAGCTGCCCAGAACCTCCCGACTGCCGGCAAGCCGGACTACGGAGAACAGGATGATGGGAAGCAGGATCCCGTTCACCACCTGGGCCAGGATCAGCAGCGGGATGAGCGGAAGACCCGGTATCAGAGTGACGGCCACCCCCAGGACGATCAGCCCGGTGAAGATCCCCATGAAGGCCGGAGCCTCCCGGAAGGTGCGAGACACCCCTCTCTCCAGCCCCAGCGCCTCGCTGATGGGGTAGGCGGTAGCCAGGGGCAGCACACCCGCGGCCAGAAGCGACGCCCCCAGCAGGCCGACGGCGAAGATCACCCCCGCGAGCGGTCCCGCCAGGGGGGTCAATGCCTGGGCCGCGTCCGCCGCCGTCTCGACCGTGATCCCTTGCGGATGGAGGGTGGCGGCCGCGGTGACGATGATGAAGAAGGCGAGTGTGTTGGAGAAGAGGACCCCCAGGTAGGCGTCTGCCCGCTCCCAGCCGTAGTGTTCCAGATCCACCCCCTTCTCCACCGTCGCCGATTGGACGAAGATCTGCATGTAGGGGGTGATGGTGGTGCCCAGCATGGCCATCAGGGTGAAGAGATAACCAGGCTCCAGATGGAAGGAGGGCGAGAGGATGTGCCGGCCAACCTCGCTCCAGTCGGGAGCGACCAGGAAGACGGTGATGGGATAGGCGAGAAGGACCAGGGTCATGAGAAGGAAGACCTTCTCCACGCGGTGGTAGGAGCCCCACACCACCAGCACCCAGATGGATATGCCTGCCAGGGGAACGGAGATGTACTTGCTCACCCCCAGCAACTCCATGGAGGCAGCCACACCGGCGAACTCCGACACCACCGTAGCGCCGTTCGCCACCAGCAGCGTCAAGATGGAGACCGCAGTCCAGCGGATGCCGAAGTGCTCGCGGATCAGATCGGCCAGCCCCTGCCCAGTCACCGCCCCCAGGCGGGTGGACATCTCCTGCACGAGCGAGAGGCTCACCGTCATGAGGGCCAGGGCCCACAGGAGTTGGTAGCCGTAGGAGGCGCCGACGGAGGCGTAGGTAGCCACCCCACCGGCATCGACTCCAGCGATGGCAGCGATCAGCCCGGGCCCCATGAGCCCCAGGTAGAACAGCAGTTGTCGGAGCCTGTCGGCTCTCGGACGGGGCGGAGTCTCCCCCGCTATCTGGACTGGCTCCTCTTCCGCTGGTACTCTCATCCGAGCAGCCGCGGTAGCCGACGCCTCCAGCGTTCGGGCAGCATCTCCTCCACGACGTCGTCCGCGGCAACGATGCCGAGTACCCTGCCCTCGTCATCCACCACCGGCATGACAGGCAGGTCGTACTCTGCCATCTTCCGAGCCACCTCGGAGGTGCCGGTATCCGGTCCCACGGTGGGCACGTCCCGCGCCATGAAGCGGCTCAGCCGATCCCCTGGATCCGCCACCACCACGTCCAGCAGCGACACCATGCCGACCAGCCGGTCGCTCCCTGGCCGCTCCAGCACGAGCAGGTGGGTGACGGTCTCCGGCCGGTCCTCCATCCGCCGCAGCAGCCCCAGGGTCTGGGAGACCGTCCAGTTCTGCGGGGCAGCCACGAAGCGGCTGGTCATGAGCCCACCCGCAGTGCCCTCGCGGTACTCCATCAGGGCCTGGACGTCCCTGGCCTCCTCGTCTTCCATCCGGTGGAGCAGGTCGCCAGCGTCCTCCGGGTCGAGCTTGGCGAGCAGATCGGCCGCGTCGTCCGGCTCCATCTCCTCCAGGATGTCCGCGGCCCGCTCCTCGTCCAGGTTCCGCAGGACTCCCGCCTGGTGCTCCTCGGACAGCTCGCTGATCACCTCCGCGGCGTCCTCGTCCTCCAGCGATTCCACGATGTCTGCCCCCTGGCGCGTGGGCAGCTCGTCCACGATGTGGGCCACCTCCACGGGATGCAGCCGGGCCAGCAGAGGGAACGTCGCCTTCACCTCGGGCGCCGCCTCGGAGGGCAGCCACTCCACGTCCGCCCAGTCCACCAGGTCGGTCCCGCCGAAGGCCGAGGCGAGCCACCGAGGCGCCAGCCGGCGCAGGAGGGCCGCGAACCCCACATCCACGGCCGCCACCGCGAGGCGCTCCTGGATCCACTCCAGCACCACGTCGTTGACGCGGATCACTTTTCGGCGCCGAACGTCGATCATGCGGTGATCCATGAGGTCCCCGGCGAGCAGTATCTCCTGCGGCCGGCGGCCGAAAGGCTGGAAGTTCACCTGGTAGGAGGAGAGCCTCACACCTGCTCGATCCAGCTCGACCACCTGCTGCCAGGGAACGAAGAACGGACGCCTGCCCACCCGGGCCACCAGCCCCCCGACCACCAGCCGGTGGTCGCGCCGCCAGCGGCCCACCAGGTCGCTCAGAGCGGCGATCCTCTCGCCACCCGCGTCCCTGACGGGTGTGCCCAGAAGCTGTGACAGCAGAAGCATCGCCATTCTCCTCCCAGCGGGGGGCGCCACGATCCCCCGGTGTCGAGCGGGCTCTGCAAGGTCCAGCCCCGCCTTGCACCAGAAACGCCCCTGCAAGATCGGCGCTTTCGGCAGAATCCAGGCCGATGAGCACCTTTCCTCACACAACGTGCCAGATGAACCATCGGAGGCAGACCGTTGCCAGACTTGACATCCACCCCCCTCGTGGATAACCACCGCCGGCCATCGAGCCCGGCAAGGCCACACTCGATCCGGAATCGCTGTCGCGCGGGTTCTTCGA
>JBLNDL010000102.1:0-5526 GCA_050261575.1 Sphingomonadaceae bacterium
GGGCCGGCGCGGGGGGGGTGGTCTACCAACCCACCGCCTTGGCCCCCGGCGCGCCGGCCCTCGTCGACCCCTGCGCCGCGGGCGGCCGGGGCGACGCAGTTGCCTGGGCATGTGCTTCGCCCCTAGCCGCGGGGATCGGGAAGGGTCCGGTAGTGCTAGCCTATACCCGCTTCGTGGAGTTCCGCCCCGCTCGCCTCGTGGACACCTACGAGGGGATCCTTCGGCTAGTGCCCGACACCTATCTATTGGTGGTCGGCAGGGGGCTGGAGGGCGAGGAGAAGGAGTTTCAAAGGCTCGTGGAGGAGCGGGGGATCGGTGAGCAGGTGGTGTTCGCCGGGTGGGTGCCTCCAGATCGGTTGCCCGCCTACTTTCGCGCGGCGGATCTCGCCCTCTACCTGTTGGATGACACTCTGCTCAATCGAACCAAATGCCCGATGAAGCTGGTGGAACTGCTCGCCGCTGGGGTGCCTGTGGTGGCCGATCGGGTTGGCCAGGCCGAGGAGTACGTGGCGGACGGGCGCACCGGGATCCTGGTGCCGCCGGGAGACAGCCGCGCGATGGCCAAGGCCGCCGTGGAACTGCTGAGGGACCCTGCCAGGCGGGCTGCCCTCGCCGAGGTGGCTCGCGCGGAGACCCGAGCCAGGTGGAACTGGGGGGTGTGGGCGGCGGAGGTGGAGCGGATCCTCGGCCAGCGGAACCACGAAGACACCAAGACAGAAAGAGATCGAGCGGTCTCTCGCTGATTCGTCGTGCCTTCGCCGCTCCGCCCGTGGTGCCGACTCGTCGTAACGACCTCAGCGCGCCGTTCCGCGAACTCGACGGCGTACGGCGATGGCTCGTAACGCGAGCGAGCACAGCGGTCAGCCCCCACAAGGGCGCCAGTGGAAGGGGGCAGGTCCCTGCCCTCATGTCTGTGGGAACGTAGTAGCAGGGCGGGGGCTTGTCCCCCTGCCATCGCAGTCGAAGGGGGCGTGCGCTGGCGCGCGCACGGCCTGGGCGCTTCCTAGGTGGCCTCACTCGCTGCCAGCGACAACCGAATCTCCCCGAACGCCGTCTCCTGCACGGCCTCGATGATGTGCTGGCGGAGCAACTCCAACAGCGCGAGGAAGGTTGCCACTATCTCCTCTACGGTCGTCCCCCCTACCTCGGAGAAGACGGCGGAGCCACTGGATGTGAGACAGGCGATCAGGTGTGCCATCCTCTCCTGGACGGAGACCCTGGGAGCGAGCTCCAGGCGTCGGCTCTCTGGCTGGAGGGCCTTGGCCATCCTCACCATCGCATCCCTCAGCGCCTCGGGCTCGATCGGTGCCAGCGGCGGCTCGGGCCGGGGCCCAGCGGATCCTGAAGGCTGCCGCTGGTAACTGCGCCGGCCGGTCTCCTCCAGCTGCTTCAACTGCTCGGCCGCGTCGCGGAAGATGCGGTACTCCAGCAGCCGCTGACGCAACTGCTCCGCGACGTCCTCCTCGTCGTTGGCCACAGGGGGCGGGGAAGGCAGCAGCTCCCTCGACTTGATCACCAGTAGCCTCGCAGCGATCACCAGGAAGTCCGAGAGCAGATCGGGGTCCAGGCCGACCATGGTGCGCATCCGCTCCAGGTACTGATCGGCCACCTCGGCGAGGCTGATCTCCGTGATCGGGAGGCGTCGCTTCTCGATCAGTTCGAGCAACAGGGCGAGGGGGCCCGAGAAGGCAGGCGTTGCCAGCTCCAGCTCGATGGAGGGTCTCGAGGACGTCTCCGACGGCTGCTGCGCGACGGCGACCGGTACAAGCATGCTTCGTCCTTCCGAAATCACCCCGAGCCGACCGCACAGAAGCGCCGAGCGAGATTCGTCTTCCGGAGGATGGTGGCCTCGGGGAGGGGATCCGATGAAGAGGACTTCCGGTTCGGATGGGTCCACACCGGCGGACACTATACCACACGGCAGCAACCTTGTGGCAGGGTTGGGTACTCGTCTGGCAGGGCTTCCCCAAAGCTGCCCAGACCGTGGTGGCAAGCGTGGCGTGATCCTCGCGGCGGCACCGCTACACCTGTCATGCCGGGCGTTGGCGCAGCCTCTCCTCGTGGGGGAAGCTCTCGCTCTGCTACGTGGAGACTCTTCGCCTGCGGTTCACGGTGACAGTGAGAAAGCACTCTCTCGCCGCCCGGTGAGGGGGAATCGCCCGACCACCTGGTACTGCGGGCCTGAACGGCTGAGTATGCTCTCCATCAGGACGAACTCCGTGACCTCGGTCGAGGCTCCGGTGGGCACCGACAGCCTCTGCATGGTCGCGTACACCTGTCGTGAGGTGTTCCGGTCGGAGGCGCGCCTCATCCGCGCCAGGGTGATGTGGGGCACGAGGGGCTTGCGGTCGAAAGGGATGGCCATGATCTCCAACTGGAGGGCGATAGCCTGATGGAGTTGCTGGAGTTCGGGTGGTTCGGTCATCAGTCCGACCCATACGACCTGCAGTCGATGGGGCTGGCCGAAGCAGCCGACGCGTCCCAGGGTGAGGTGGAAGGGCGGCACCTGGGATGCGGCGGAGTAGAGCGCCGCCTCGATGCGGGAGAGGGAGCCTGCATCCTGGTAGCCCAGGAAGACGAGGGTGAGGTGCATCAGATCGGGCGGGACGGGCTTCACGTCACCGGCGCCGACCCTTCCGAGCTCGGCGCTGACGCGGCCCAGATCCTCTCGCCAGGGCTGTGGCAACTCCAGGGCGGTGAAGAGCCGGAGTTTGGTCGTGTCTTGGCTCACCCATGCCTCCTAGATCCCCAACAGACGAGCCGCGTTACCGCCGAGCACCGCCAGCAGATCGGGCTCCTCAATGGGCAAGTCTCGCACCTTTCCAAGAAAGCGGGCCTGGCGCAGGACGGGGTAGTCGCTGCCCCAGAGCAGTTTGTCGAAGCCGGCGATCCTCCCCACGTGGAGGAAGACCTGTGGATCGTAGAGGTAGGTAGAGGCCGCCGAGTCGTAGTACACGTTGGTGGAGGCGCGGCGGACCTCCGGCATCAACTCGTAGAAGGGGTAACCACCGCCCCAGTGTGCCAGGATCAACCTGGCCTCCGGGAACGCCTGCACGAGGGGCCAGATGGTCTCCGGCGTCACCGTCTGCTTGCCAGGGTAGTGGTGGCCCATCGGCTCGCTCGCGTGGGTCATGACGGGGAAGCCCCGGCGAGCGGCGTACTCGAAGAAGGGCGAGAGGCGATGAAGCTCGTTCAGCCGGAAGCCCTGCCCTTCCGGCATCAACTCGCCGACACCTTTCATGCCTGCCGCCAAGCATCTCTCCGCCTCCGCGAGAGCGCGCTCGGACTGGAGGGGCTGCACGGACGCCAGGCCTGCCAGGCGCGTGGGGTGGCGGTGGATGCAGTCGATGAGGTAGTCGTTGTGCATGGAGCAAAGCGCCGGATCGCTCCAGCCGAAGCCACACACCACCGAGACGTCGACCCCCGCGGTGTCCATCTCGGCGAGGAGGTCCTCCGCGGTGGCGATTCTGACGCAGGGATCGCCGTACAGCTCGGCGAAGTAATCGTCAAGCGCCGCGAAGGTCTCCCGCCGCCTTGCGACCTCGGGTGGAAAGATGTGGGTGTGGCAGTCGACTACTCGCATCACTTCATCCGAGGGTCTAGCGCGTCCCTCAACCCGTCGCCCAGGAAGGTGAACGCTAGAAGGGTGACCGCGATGGCAACGGCAGGGAACAGCACCAGGTGCGGGTAGGCGAAGATGGCCTGGTAGCCGTCCTGGATCATCGAGCCCCAGCTTGGGTTGGGGGGAGTGATTCCCAGGCCCAGGAAGCTGAGAGTGGCCTCGGTGAAGATGGCGTGCGGGATGCCGAAGGTCACGGAAACGATGATGGGGCCGAGGGCGTTGGGGATCAAGTGATTCCAGATGATGTCGTGGTTGCGCGCCCCCAAGGCACGTGCGGCCTCGACGAAGTCTCTCTCCTTGAGGGAGAGGATCTGGCCACGGGTGAGGCGTGCCAGGTTGACCCAGTTCACGACCCCGATGGCGAAGAAGATGATCAGCAGCCCGCCACCGATGCTTCGGAGTGGGTGCTCGCGCAGGGCCGTGGACAGGAGGATGATCAGCAGAAGATCCGGGAAGGCGTAAACGATGTCGGTGAAGCGCATCAGGAGATTGTCGATCTTGCCCCCAGCGAGCGCGGCGATGGCGCCGATAGGGACGCCGATGGCGACGATGACCAGTTGGGAGAAGATGCCAGCGGCTACGGCCACCCTCGCGCCGTGAATGAGTCGGGAGAGCTGGTCGCGGCCGAGGTTGTCGGTGCCCAGGATGTACTTCCCACCGGGAGGCTGGAAGATCGCGGCGTAGTCCTGCTTCGTGGGACTGTACGGGGCGATGAGGTCGGCGAATAGGGCTATCAGCAGGAGGGCGATGACGACGATACCTCCCAGCACGGCCATCCGGTTGCTGATCAAGCGCTGCCAGGCATCTCCCCACAGGCTCGCCTGTCTTCGCGGTAGCGCGGGGGTCTCCAACGATCGAGCGGCTGCGATCGACACGATAGGCTCCTCTATTGGTACCGAATGCGCGGGTCGACGAAAGCGTACAGAATGTCCACCGCCAGGTTGGCCAGGGCGATCACTACCGCGTAGAAGAGAGTGGTCCCCATCAGGAGACCGTAGTCCCGCGCGAAGATTCCCTGTATGTAGAACTTGCCGATGCCGGGCACGGCGAAGATGCTCTCGATGATGAAGGATCCAGTAACCAGGACAGCCGCAGCGGGGCCGAGGACGGTGATCACCGGAATCAGGGCATTCTTGAAGATGTGACGCCACAGGATGACGTTCTCCACGAGCCCCTTTGCTCGTGCGGTGCGGACGAAATCCTGCCTGATCGCCTCGATCATGCTGGCACGGGTCATTCGGGCTAAGAGCGCCGCGGGATAGAGGCCGAGGGCGAGTGCGGGCATGATCACCTTCTGCCAGGTCCCCCAGCCGCCGGTGGGCAGCAGGTGCAGGGTGACGGATAAGAGGATAATCAGCACGATGCCCGTGACGAAGTTGGGGACGCTGGCTCCTACGGTAGCGAAGAAGAGGCAGACGTAGTCCACCCAGGAGTTCTGCCGTATGGCCGCCAGCACTCCCAGGGGGATGCCGATGGCCATCGCTACGAACAGTGCCGAGGCAGCCAGGGCCGCCGTGACGGGCAGGCCTTCCCTAATCACGTCGGTCACTTTGCGGTCCTGGTAGATGAACGAGACCCCGAGGTCGCCTTGCACGGCGTTAGCCAGGAAGGTGACGTACTGCTCGTGCAGCGGCTTGTCCAATCCGTACCTGCGATTGAGGTTCTCCACCACCTGGGGAGCCAGCTTCTTGTCCCGGTCCCATGGTCCGCCGGGCACGGAGTGCATCAGGACGAAGGTAATGAGGGAAATGAAGAAAAGCACAGGGATTATCCAGAGAACCCGCCGCAGGAGATAACGTTGCATAGCGACCCACCGGGTGAACGTAGTGCGGGGCGCCCCGCCCCGGCGCGGGCCCCCCCACAATAAACACAAAAAACAAAAAAAATTATACACCACAACAAGG
>JBLNDL010000103.1:0-12702 GCA_050261575.1 Sphingomonadaceae bacterium
TGTTAAGGCCCCGGGCGGCGGGGCGGGGGCGCCGGGGGGGGGCGGGGGCCCCCCCTGCCCTGCCCCGGTCGAGCCCACCTTCCAGGAACCGGTCCGGGCTCCCACGTCTCCGGCAACCGCTACCCGCGTGAATCAGTGGGTGTTTGGACGGCGTGCCTCCTCCTCGCTGGACGAGACGTCGCCGCCCCAACGGCGCTGTCCTTCGAGCGGGCTATGGCGCAGGTGAGTCCCATTCCCGCGGAGTGGACTCACGGCAACACCAAGTAGTCGCCATCTCTCAGCGCCGTGGAGGGGAGGCCATTGACCATCACCTGGGCAGCGTCCACCCCAGGCGCGTAGACGCTCACCCCACTCAACCCCTGCCCGAAGACCTGCAATGCCGAGCCCTGGTACTCCACCTCGACGGCCTCGATCGGGCCGGGAGCACGGATCAACTGCCTGGAGCCCTGGCCGTCGGCCAGCAGGCTTCCATCCCCCAGGAACAGCCGGTGCAGATCCCCGGATTCGCCCTTGGCCACGCTCGCCACCCGGCCATCCAGCACGTAGTCCCCGATGCCCTCGACCCCCTCCATCCGGAAGCCGATCAGATGATCCTGGACGCCGTTCAGCCGCACCCGCACCCCCGTGACCCTGCCGGTGTCGCCGAGGGTCGTGATCTCCGGCTTGCTCCCCCAGTCCGCCTCGTCCGTGGGGTAGAGGACGGTGACGAACCGGAGATCGGTGGCCGGAGACGTCGGGCTGATGCGGACGAAGGGCTTGCCGTCGTCGCCGGTGGTGGCGGCAAACTGGGCTGGACTCACCACTTTGACCCCCAGCCGCTGCCCAGCGCCGGCCTTCCCCTTCACCCAGTCCCCCTCCACTGCCACCGGGCCGCCAAAATGGGATACCCACTCGTATCCTCGGGGCGATGGCGCTCGAAGACTGTCCACCATCACGAGGTAATCCGGCCTGGCGAAGAGAACGTAGCGCCTGAACTCGTCGACCATCTGGCCGGCCGGCTTCCCATCGCTGGGATCTGCGAACCGATATCGGCGCGTGGCGTCCCCCACCAGGTAGCTGAAGCCCCGGGTCTCGCCCACCCGCTCCAGCCGGCCGTCCGTCCCGTGAAACAGGGACGGATCCTCACCGAAGTATTCGTGTGGCCCGAATGTCTCCGGCGCCCGGTACTGTCCCTGCCCGTCGATCAGCACGGAGTTGTGGTACCCCGTCCCCGTTAGCCCGACGCCCACCACCTCCGAGGCCAGGTCGGTCTTGCCCCTATAGAGGAAGAAGCTGTTGGCGTCGTCGTGGTCGTGGCCGGTGTTGAACTTCTCGAAACCCACGGACGGGTCGAAAGGATACTGCTTACCGTTGGTCCACCTGTCGAAAGCGAACCTGCCGCCCGGGGCTCCCGTCTTGAAGCCAAAGACGAGGTCGTCTTCACCCCAGCCGGTTCGCCACACGACACCCTCCAGGTCTGGGAAGGTGCGGGACAATGGCAACTCCTCGGGGCTCCTCGTGCCCACGGACGGGTCGTAATAGAGAAACTCGAACACGTACCACGGCGCGAAGTAGACGCCGGCGGGTCGACCGGCGTTCGCCGCCATCTCACGGGCCATCCATTCGGCCCATCCGTCCCGATACTCTCGCGCGGCAAAGCGCAGGGTGCCCGCCGGGCCGTAAGGGACCTCCCACCCCCAGTCGAAGTCGGCGTAGGAGAGCGCAAACCGCTTGGAGCCCGGCAGGCTGTTGTAGACCCTCCAGTAGATGTGGTTCCGAAGGTAGGTATGGGGAACGAGATCCAGGCCTTTCAGCCTTCGCAGACTATCGACGAAGGGCAGCATCATCGCGTTGCCGTAGTCCTGATAAGGGATCCCCTCGTGCCAACTTCCGTCGGCGGTCCCCTCGAGGAGGAAGTGCACCTTGGCCAGGTGGGAGACGGCATCCTCCAACCACTGGCTTGCGCGGGCGTCCTCCCCCTCCAGGACGAGGGCCGCCACGCCCAACGCGCTGTGGTTGGTCCAGCTATGGTTCTGGATGTACGCCCGCGTCCACCAACTGCCCCACTCGCCGGCGGTGGATACGCTCGCCTCGTGGGATTCCTGTGCCCTCTGAGCGAGCTTCTCCTGGAGTACGGACCTGTCCTCGGGGGACAGATCGTTGTACAGCCAGTCGTACGCTATGGCGCTCCCGAGAAGGAGATGGTGAAACCCGAGATCGCGCTCCCCGTACCCGTTCTCGTCGCCCCAGTGGCGCCACCCAGCGTAGGCAAACAGGTGGCGACGGGCGAGGTCCAGGTAAGCGGGATCGCCGGTGATCACGTAGGCGAAGGCTAGAACGATCAGCCGGTTGCCGGCGTTGCGGAACCCGTCGAGGTCGCCCTCCGCGGGCATGCGCGGGATGGGGGTCCGGCGCTCCCCCTCGGCAGATGCCAGAATGGGAGCCCAGATCTCGGCATGCGTGGTCGCGGCCTGTGCGCGCAGCCTGGACACATCCGAGCCAGAGAACAGAATCCTCGGGTGCTCCCAGCGCTGTGCCTTCTGCACCGGAGCAAACGCGACCCGCTCGGCGAGAGGCGTTGGGACGAGGCCGGCCTCGTCGACGAGAGACGTCGAGAGGAGTCCGGCCTGGCCAGCCGGAGAGTCACGCGAGCCCCCGAGCAGGATGGATACGTACCAGCCACCGAGCGCGACCGCAAGGGCCATCCCCGCCGGCAAGAGAACCCGCCAGCGACCGGTTCTTCGAGAACGAGTCATCTACAACCCAACCCTTACCACTTCGAATACGGAGTGCCCCTGTTCAACCAACTACCGGCAGAACTCCTGCACGTGGGGTGCCAGATCGGAGACACGTTCTCGTGTAGAATTGCCCTGGAAGGGGGAAAGCCTGGACTGTGTGAGGGAAACGAGGGCCGGGGAGCGCCATGGCTCGCTCGCCATAGCGCTCTCCGGCCCTCGGACAGGCCACCGAACTGGAGACTCCTGCGGAGAAGGGGCTACCGAAGCGACAGGTCGTCCAGGTAGAAGGCTCCGTTCAGACTAGGGAACCGGATGCGGACCCTCACCCGGGCGGTTCTATCCGGCATGATCGCGGAACCGCCGATCTGGATCCACCCGTCGGTAGTGTCGGATACGACGGCGATGGGGAAGACCTTCAGGTCGCCGTTGTGCTGATGCCGCGCCACCAATTCCACGATCATCGACGAGGCACCGTCTCGCCGCGTCACGTTCACCCAGCCGGAGAGGTTGACCTTCTGGCCAGGCGATGCCGAGGCCTCCTGCTGCACGTAGGCTCCATTGGATTTCCCCTCGAATGCCAGGGCCTTGGAGCCCGAGTGAACCGGAGACCTCGTCACGCCGACGGCCTTGGCGAACCAGGGCGGAAGGTCCCACTTGCTCAGGTCGCTCTCGAAGCCGCCGTTCCCCAGCAACTCCTGCCCGCCGGATGGAACGCTGGTGGGTGACGGTGTCGGGGATGAGGTAGCGGCAGGTGGCTGAGTGGGCGTGGCCGTCGGCACCGTGGTGGGCACGGAAGTGGGAACGCTCGTGGGGCTGGCCGTCGGTGTTGGGGTGGCCGGCGCCTTAGTGGACGTGGGCGAGGGAGCCGCCGGCACGACACCCGAGTACTCGAACGCACCCATGTCGGGGGCTCTGCCTGCGGGCACCGCAGCGCCGTCGAAGTCCCGATTGTATCCCAGGCTGGCCCCCGCGTCGATCGCGGGACTGCCGGACCGCAGGTGATAGTCGCCACTTCCCATGTTGACGAAGAGAGGATCGCCCTGCTTCTCACCCGGCCCCAGAGAGAACCCTAGAGTCGCACCGTTGTACAGGTAGTAGAGATTATTGGTGTGGGTGAAGTTGGAGCGATTGGACACTCCCGTCTGAGTGTAGACCACGTTGTTACGGAATATGTAGGTGCTGGGGCTGGGTTCCCCGCCGAAGTCGAGCACCTTCCACTCCTTGGTGGTCTTCACGATGGTGTTGTTCTCCACCTTGAAGTTGCTCACCGCACTGGCGAAGTTGCCAGAGAGATGCAGCATGGTGAAGGCACTGTAGTCCCGATCGGATACGTTGTAGGCTATGGTGATATTCCGTGCGGAGCCGCCCCCGACCTCGATGAAGCCGTTGGACCCACGCGAGTAGTTGTGGTGGATGTTGGCGTTGCTGACCTGGCCGTAGAGCTCCACGGCGCCGCCGTCGTAGCCGTAGTCGTAACTGGGCGCTCGACAGTTGATCATCCGGTTGTAGGAAACCTCGGTGTTGGAGCCCTCAATCCAGATGCCCGTCGCGCCCCAGTCGTCATCGCCCCCGGAGGTGTTCGTGATCATGCGCAGGTCGTGGGCGTAGTTGCCAGTCACCAGATTGTACTGCCCCTTGACGAACACCCCGGTGCCCGCGTTGGTTATCTCGTTGTCGCGCACCACGTTGTGATCGGCGCCGCTCGCGATGTAGATGCCGGCCTCGTGTGCATCGCGGGCCAGGAAGTCCTGAACCACCACGTAGTCGGACTCGATACGAACGGCGCTACCGGACCTCGCACCGGAGTTGCTGATCACGGGTCGAGCGCCCGTCCCATAGGCCCTGAAGGTGATAGGCTTGCCGTCCACCCCAGAGCTTCGGATCGTGAGCCCGCCGTTCCAGCTTGCCCCTCTCCGGAAGTTGATGGTGTCCCCGGGCGAGAAGGTGCGGCTTTGGACCGCCGAGAGGGTCTTCCAGGCCGTAGAGGGGGAGGTGCCGTTGTTCGAGTCGGAGCCGGACAGGCTGTCGACGTAGTAGTTTTTGCCGCTGCCTGGCGCCGGAGTCGCTGGCACGCTCGTCGCCACCGGCGTCGCCGTCACGGGCACGCTAGTCGCCACCGGCGTCGCCGTCACCGGCTTCGTGGTCGCGGTCGGAGCAGGAGTATTTCCCCCAGGCCCCATCCTGGAGCTGCTGATCGCCGCGTCGTCTACGTAGACGGTCGCCGTCGACGGGCTGATTCTGTCGGTGTAGTTGTTGATGCTCCAGTGAGTCTCGTCACCGGAACGCTTAGTCGCCACCCCAGTCACGTTCAGGATCTGAACGCCATCCTGCCAGAAGGTGATCTGCCCCGTGTTGTCGGTGGCCTGCCGGTAGTAGGCCTCCACGTGGAACCACCGCCCCACGGGAATGGCGACCGCCGACTGGTTGTAGCTTCGGCGGTTGATCCAGTCGTAGAGGTAGAAGCTCATCTGGCCATCGGATCGATTGCCGACGTTGAGGATCCACAGGGGATCGTTGGCGCCGTTGGGAAGCTTGCTCTTCCACTGCCAGACGTTCCACCAACTCATGCCACTGTAACGTTGGGGGAAGTAGAACCAGGCGCTGTAGTACGCCGAGCTGTTGGCCCTGGGCTCGGCCCAGCGGAAGAGGCGCACGGCCTGGCTGGTCCCGGATGCGTTGGTGATCGTCATCTTGGCCGAGTAGCGGCCGCCGTGCGCCACGTCGGTCGAGGCGACCGCCGTACCAGTGCCGCTGTTGAAGATCCCCCCTCCTCCTCCGACGCTCCACTCGGACAGGTTTCCCGCTTCCATCGTGCCGGACCAAAGAACGTTGGCCTGGGCATCGGCCTTCGACACCGACATCGCCATGGCGCCTAGCAGCCAGAGCAGAGCGATTCCCGCGACGATCGCGCCTATGCGCCGTCCCCACGGGCCTCGCCGTCTGGAATTGGTCATTACTCCAAGCTCCTTTCCTACAGTGGAGATGTATGAGACTCCCTAACACCTGACTTTTGCCTGGCGGCAAAGCGCGACCTGGGGCACGTCGCACGGAATCATCAGGTGATTGACGGGCTAAGAGGGTGTGTTGGACCCGTGGCGCAAGCTGATAGACTCAGCTACTAGACTCAAGAACGAGGGAAACTCGACGCCACGAGGCGTAGCATTGCGGTGAGGATATACGACTGCAAGCCCCGCAGTAAATAGCCTAATGGTACTAACAGCTTGCCTCTTGTTGTGCGACCCCGCGTGGTGGGGAAAAGGAGGCATGACACACCCCGAACTTCGAGGGGTGGTCGAGGGTAGCGAAAAGAACAGCCCCCTGGGACGATTGAAGATGTGTGAGCACTTCGAGCGACCCAGGGGGCTGTTCCGTATAGATGGTCAGACTGCGAGTGTTGGTGGAAGGGGCAGAGCCTGAATCAACCACCGAGATCGACGTGAAAAGGGGAGACCCCCGCAATTCGGCCGGTGTCGAAGCTCATCTCGCCTGCCAACAGGGTTGCAGGAGTAACCCCCGGCGAACTAGCCCCCAACGTGCATCAACAGACGAGGAAGGAATAGGGCCAGATCCGGATTGAAGATCAAGAGCAGGATCGTGATGATGAGCGAGATGTAGAATGGCAGCAGCACTCCCATCACTTGCTCCACCTTCACCTTCGCCAGGTCCGCGCTCAGCAGGAGGGTCAGGCCGTAGGGCGGGGTCATCAGCCCGAAGGAGAGCACGGTGGTGACCACGACCCCCATGTGTATCGGATTCACCTTCGCCACTTCGCCGAGCACGCTGACGATGGGCAGGAAGATGATTATAGCCGGTATAGAGTCCATGAAGGTGCCCAGGATGGTAAACAGGAGCGCGACAAACAGGAGGGTGAGGATGGAGTTCCCCGTGATGCCCGAGGCCAGCTCGGCGACCATCCCCGGAACCTGCAGGTAGGCCAGCATCCAGCCGAACACCCCGGCGCCCGCTACACAGAGCAAGGGGTGAGAGGAGGTAACGGCGCTCCCCTTGAAGATGGCTGGCAGATCCCTCACCTTGATCTCCTTGTAGACGAGTACGCTCAGGAAAAGACAGTAGACGGAGGCCACCATGGCGGCCTCGGTGGCGGTGAACAAGCCGGCCACAATCCCGCCTATGATGATGATCGGGACGATCAGGGCCAGAGAGGAGCGCATCCCCTCGTGCACCACTGCTCTCGGAGAGAACCTGGACTGGACCTGTCCGGTGAGCCCGAGCCTGGCGTAGAAGTAGATGGTGATCATCTGGGCGATGCCCACCACCAGACCGGGCAGGGCGCCACCCAGGAAGAGGGCGCCGATGGAGACGTTGCCGTAGGCCCCGTAGACGATCATCATGATGCTGGGCGGGATGATGGGCCCCATGGTGGTGGAGGCAGCGTTGATGGCTGCCGCCACCTTGGCTGGGTAGCCCTCCTTCACCATGGCCGGAATCATGATGCCGCCCAGGGCCGCCGCATCGGAGGTGCCGGAGCCAGAGATGCCGGAGAGCAGCATCTCCGCCATGACCGTCACGTGCCCCAGCCCACCCCTCACGTGGCCCACCAGTGCCCTGGAAAAGCTTACCAACCTCTCGGTGATGCCGCCGGTGCCCATCAGTTCCCCCGCCAGGATGAAGAGGGGGATCGATAGAAGGGAGAAGCTGTCGATACCGGCGTACAGTTGCTGGACCATCATGGTCCAGGAGACGCCGGCCAGGACCGCCACTATCAGCCCAGCGAGGGCCAGGGAGAAGGCGATGGGAACGCCCAGAAAGACCATGCCGAAGAAGAGCACGAAGAGTATCGCCGTTAGAGTCGAGTTTTCCAACTGCCCTCTCCTCTCCTACCCCTTGTTCTTGAGGAACCGCTCGACGAGGAAGTAGCACATGCTGAAGCCGCATAGAGGAAGGGCGCTGAAGGCGATGATGAGCGGAATGCCCGATGGCCTGGAGACCCTCTTCAGACCCAGTTCAGCAAACCCCACCCCCTGGTAGGCCAGGATGGCGGCGAAGACGAGACTCAGCAGCAGCACCGTCCACTGCAGGGCGGCTACGGCCCTGGGCGACTTGAGCAAGCCTTTGATCAGATCTATGCGGTAGTGGGAATTCCTTCGTACCGCGACCGCAGCCCCCATGAAGGTCAACCACATGAAGGAGAACATCGAGACTTCCTGCATCCACAGGATGGGATTGCCCACGACCGTACGGGAGAAGACGTCGACGAAGATGGCGAGAAGGAGGACCCCCATCGCGACGCCGGCGACGGCGGTCTCCACTTTCTCGATCAGGTCGGCCGCGAGCAGTTTGGCGTTGCTGTCCATCTTGTTCCCCCACTGAAGAGGTGATGGCTGGGAGTGGAGGGGGCGGAATCCAGGGACCCTCGCCTCCACTCCCGAACCGGGGCTCTACTCCGCTTATCGGCTACTTCTTGCCCAGGCTGCTGATGATGTCGAGCGCCTTCTCCATGCCCAGCTCGCCCGCCACATCCTTCTGTAGGCTCGCCAGCTTCTGCTTGAAGCCGTCCTTCTCCACCTTGTTGGCCTGGAAGTTCTTGGCGCTCGCCTCGGCCACGGCGTCGTCGTCCGCCTTGGCGTTCAGTTCGATCTCGTACTTGGTCATCTGCTGCCCCGCTTCCGTAACGGCCTTCTTTACGTCATCGGGCAGCTTGTTCCAGGTCTTATCCGACATCCACAGCACGGACACCAGCCATTGGTGCTCGGAGAGGCTCAGATACTTGGCCACCTCGTTGTGCTTGGAGGTGACGTAGCTGACGGGGGCACCTTCAGCCGCGTTGATCACGCCGGTTTGCATCGCCGTGTAGATCTCGCCGAACGGTATGGAGGTAGGCAGGGTTCCCAGGGTCTGCCACACTCGCGACTCGATTGGGGAGGCCATCACCCGCATCTTGAGACCCTTCAGGTCGTCCACCGTCTTGATGGGCCGCTGGTTGTTGTATATGCTCCGCAGACCCGCGGTCATGAAGGCGATAGGCCTGAAGCCGATGTTGCGGGCGGCTACCTTTTCCTGGACTGTACCCAGAAAACCGGGATCGGTCATGGTCTTGATGAAGTGATCCTTGCTGTCGAACAGGTAGGACACGCTGAAGAAGCCCAACTCGGGAACGTGGGTTGAGGCATTGGGTGCCGCGGAGACCGAGAGGTCGAGGTCTCCCAGCCTCAGGCTATCGAGCATGGTCAGCTCGTTACCCAGTTGGGCGCTGGGAAACACGGTGCCCTGCACCCTGCCGTTGGTCAGTTCGGTTACCTTCTGAGCAAAGAACACGGCCCCCAGATGGTAGGGGTGCTTGTCAGGCTGGTCGTGGCCTATCTTCAGCTTGATCACATCTTTGGGAGCTTCTTTGGGCTGCTCCTTGCCTGCTGCCCCGGTGGACGCGGCGGGTGCAGCGGGGGCCCCACTGCAGGCAACCAGAGTGAGAAGCATCAGGGACGAGATCGCCAACAGTGCGAATGCCTTTGTCGCGCTTTTCATCGAGCAATCTCCCTTCCAGTTTCTTGACTCCGATTACGAAGGCCTAGAGCTCGTTCCCCCCGTTCGGGGCATTCCTCCTTTCCGTTCGATCTCCTTCGATGCCCTGTGCGCTTCCACTACTGGTGCGCCACAGAGAAGGCGACGCATACTGTCATGCTGAGCGTGGCGAAGCATCTCCTCGACGTGGAGATCCTTCGTTGTCGCTCAGGATGATAGCCATGTTGCTCAGGATGACACCGATCGCATTCACTGTGGTCGTGCGCTACCGGCGGGTCGGGTCGAATGAAGCCGGCCTCTCCGATCCCGCAGGCTCCTCTCTTGATGATGGGACCTGCCTACACCTCTCTCTGGAGAGGCGCCCGGCTGTGGTCGAACACCGGCGGACGCTTCTCCAGAAAAGCCCTGATCCCCTCGCGCATGTCGTGGGTCGGGAATATCGCGGTGAAGAACTCCACCTCTGCCCGGGCACCCTCCTGGGGAGACAGCATCCCAGCGTTGACGCAACTTTTGCAGGCGATCAGCGACTGCCAGGGGAGCTGGACCAGCTTCTGGACCATCTCCTCCACCGTCTGGTCTAGCTGTTCAACTGGTACCACACGGGTTACTAGCCCCAGTTGCTCGGCCCGCTGGGCCGTGATCTGCTCGCCGAACAGCAGCAATTCCTTGGCCGCCGTGGGACCCACCAATCGGAGCAGCCGCTGGGTGCCGCCCGAGCAGGGGAAGCCTCCGATCTTCACCTCGGGGAAGCCGAGCACGGTTCTGTCGGAGGCGATTCGGAGATCACAGGGCATCATCAGCTCGCAGCCGCCACCCAGCACGTAACCGTCGAGGACAGCGATCGTGACTTGAGGAAGACCCTCCAGCAGGTCGTGGAGCCTCTGCTCGAAGACGACCTTATCGCGTCCCCCAGCGCGCCCTCGATCGAAAGGGAACTCCCGGACGTTGGAGCCCACGGAGAAGGCCCTCCCGCCCGTTCCCCTCAGCACCAGAACCCTCGCCTGGTCGCTGTCCTTGAGGATCTCGAAACAGCGCATCAACTCCTGGCGCACCCAGAGGTCCAGGATGTTGAGGGGCGGGTTGTTGATGTCGATCCGGGCCACGCCGTCTTCAATAGTAAGAATCACCCCCTTGTTCATCTCTCCACCACCAGACTCGGCCGTTGAGCCGAAGAGTAGCCGACCCCCAGCCCCATCGGTTCCGGCCGGAATAGTCTCTCGTCCATCTGCTTGAGCTCCCCTGACACCACCACGGGAAACTGCATGAGATCCAGGATCTGACTTCGCACGTCGATGCCGGGCGCCACCTCGATAAGCTGCAGTCCGTCCGGGATCAGACTGAAGACCGCCCGCTCCGACACGAAGATCACGTCCTTGCCCCTCGCCACCATGGATCTTCCTCGGTAGGTGATCTGCTCCACCTCCCGCACGAACTTGCGGAAGCGGCCTTCCTTGTGTATCACCATCTCCCCGTCCACGACCTCCGCCTCGAGCCCCCCAGCAGTGAAGTAGCCACAGAAGACCAGTTTGGGGGCGTTGTGGACGATGTTGATGAACCCGCCGCAGCCCGGGATCAGCTTCCCGAGCTTGCTGACGTTGATGGTCCCGTCCTGCGCCACCTCGCCGAACGCCAGGCAGGCCAGGTCGATGCCACCGCCGTCGATGAAGTCCATCTGGGAACCGGAGTCGATGATGGACTGGGGATTGGCGGAGGCGCCAAAGGCCAATCCGGAAACCGGGATGCCCCCCCACGATCCCTGCTCGATGATCATGCATACCTGGTCCGCGATGTCCTCCTCGATGGCTATCTGGGGGATGTGTCCCGGTATGCCGAACCCCAGGTTGACGATCATCCCAGGCCTGAACTCCATGGCTGCCCGGCGCGCTATCACCTTGTTGACGGCGAAGGGCATCCGCTCGAACTCGTGGAGAGGCCGCCGGGTCTCGCCCGAGAGGGCAGGGTCGCGGGGTATCTGGGTGCCCAGCATCTGATCCGGGTCGACCACCACGGCATCCACCATGGCCCCGGGCACCTTGACCATGTGGGGGTTGAGCCGGCCGTCGGTGGTGACCCGCTCGACCTGGGCGATGACTATTCCGCCGTTGTTCTTCGCAGCGGTCGCCTGGGAGAGGATACCCAGGGTTCCAGGCTCGTGCTCGAAGGAGAGGTTTCCGTTCTCATCGGCGGTGGTAGCTCGGATAATCGCCACGTCGATGGGCACCGGCTTGTACCAGAGATACTCCCGGCCGCCCAGGGTCACCACCTCGATCAGATCCTCCGTGGTGACCCGGTTCAGCTTGCCCCCCGTGATCCTCGGGTCCACGAAGGTGTCGAGGCCCACCTCGGTGAAGGTCCCCGGCTTCCCAGCGGCGGTATCCCGCAGCATGTGGAACATGGTTCCCAGGGGCAGGTTGTAGGCCTCCACCTGGTCGTTCAGCACCATCCGGGCGATCTTGTTGCCGCTGCCGTCGGAGCGGCCGAGGACGTAGGAGCCGCCGATGAGCCGCTTGATCATCCCCACGTGGGCCAAGTGATCCAGCCCGGGTATGCTGATGCGGTCGCCGATGGCGATGGGAAAGAAGACGGTCAGGTTGTTCGGCTCTCCCGTCTGGAGGTACCGCTCCTCCAGGGCCGCCAGCGTCTTCTCGGGAACCATCATCCCGGCCGAGGCGCATATGGTGATGGTGCTGCCGCTCGCTATCCTCCCCACGGCCTCGGCGAAGCTGATCACTTTGGTCATCTCCAGAACTCTCAATCCTCGGTAGTTGGGATCTGCCTAGACGAATCTCAGCAGGTTGACGGCCGACGTCACCACTTCACCCTTCTGGTTGGTGATGGTTACCTGGGCGTACACGGTGTCCTTCTCGGGATTCTTCTCGACGATCCTGTACTCCACCGTTATGGTGTCCCCAATGAAGACGGGCTTGATGAAGCGGATCCGCTCGAAGCCGTAGTTCACGCAGGGAGAGGACACCGACGCCAGTAGCTTGGTGGAGGCGGCGGAGATATAGCCGACCATGAGGGCCCCGTGGGCGATGCGCCTCCCGAAGCGGGTGTCCTTCATGTACTGTTCGTTGACGTGGTTGGGGTGGAGATCGCCGGTGATGCCGGCAAACAGGTAGACGTCGCTCTCTCCGACGGTCTTGCTGACATACACCGTTTGTCCTATCTCGACCGAGTCGATGCCTCTAGGCTCCGTTGCCATGATTCGTCTCGTCTCCCTGATACAGTATCCGTCCGATGTCGACCGCTGCTTCGCAACAGTGGTTGCGAGACGTAGGGCGGGGGTTTAACCCCCGCCGCCCCCGGGCGGCGTTCGGCGCGGCAAGGGCTTACCCCTTACCTACGTTTCCTGGCCCACCGAGACCACTGTGGCGGAGCATCACGCCAGCCTGGGCAGGGTCACCTCTTCGAGGGCGATGCCGTCGTCGCTCCGACGGACGACTATGCTCTTGCGCCATCGGGCGTCGTCCCTCTGCAGGTAGTCCTCCCGGAAGTGGCTCCC